>CAYSNW010000004.1:0-141919 GCA_964432415.1 uncultured Caulobacteraceae bacterium | reverse complement strand
GATGTAGGTGCGCACCGCCAGGCGGTCGACCGGCGGGGTGGCGATGATCGACATCTCGCGGATGCCCGACAGCGCCATCTGCAGGGTGCGTGGGATCGGCGTGGCGGTGAGCGTGAGCACGTGGACGTCGGCCCGCAGCGCCTTGAGCTTCTCCTTGTGCTTGACCCCGAAGTGCTGCTCCTCGTCGACCACAACAAGGCCGAGGTCACGGAACTTGACCTGATCGGAGAGCACCGCGTGGGTGCCGACCACGATCTCGACCTCGCCGTCGGCCAGCTCGCGCCGGGTTTCGGTCGCCTCCCGGGCCGCGACCATGCGCGACAATTGCCGGACCCGGATGGGCCAGCCGCGGAAACGCTCGGAGAAGGTCTTGAAGTGCTGACGCGCCAGCAGCGTGGTGGGGCAAACCACCGCCACCTGCTTGCCGCTCATGGCCACCACGAAGGCCGCGCGCAGCGCCACCTCGGTCTTGCCGAAGCCGACGTCGCCGCAGATCAGCCGGTCCATGGGCTTGCCGGCCGCCAGGTCCTCCAGCACGTCGCCGATGGCGTTGAGCTGGTCGTCGGTCTCCTCGTACGGGAACCGCGCGCAGAACTCGTCGAACACGCCGTGGGGCGGGTCGATCTCGCCCGTGGTCTTCAGGGCGCGGGTGGCGGCCAGCGCGATCAAGCCCTCGGCCATCTCGCGCAGGCGTTCCTTGGCGCGGGCCTTCCTGGCCTGCCAGGCGGCGCCGCCCAGGCGGTCCAGCTGGACACCCTCGGACTCCGAACCGTAGCGGGTCAGGAGGTCAATGTTCTCCACCGGCAGGTAGAGCTTGGAATCGCCGTGGTAGTGGATGTCCAGGCAGTCGTGCGGGGCGCCGTTGACGTCCAGCGTCTTCAGCCCCTCGTAGCGGCCGATGCCGTGGTCGATGTGCACCACCAGGTCGCCCGTGGACAGGGACGCGGCCTCGGCCAGGAAGTTCGACGCACGGCGGCGCTTCTTCGGCCGGGCCAGGCGGTCGCCCAGGATGTCGGTCTCCGACAGCACCGCCAGCGACGAGGTGACGAAGCCGGCGTCGATGGGCAGGACTACACGCAGGGGCTTCTTCGGATCGGAGGAGCGCGCCGCGGTCCAGTCGGCGGCGTAGCGCACATCCTTCAGGCCGTGGTCGGCCAGCATGGTCCCGAGGCGCTCGGACGAGCCCTCCGACCAGGAGGCGAACAGCACCCGCCTGCCGGACGCCGCCAAAGCTTTGGCGTGGTCCGCGACGGCCTCGAACAGATTGACCGAGTCCTGGGCGCGTTCGGCGGCGAAGATGCGGCCCTGACGCGCGCCCAGGTCCTCGACCCGGTCGCCCTCGCGCTGGAACGGGCTGAAGCGGCGGACCGGCCGTTCGCCCAGGCGGGCGTCCCACTCGTCGGCGGTCAGGTACAGGGCGTTGGGCGGCAGGGCGCGGTAGGCCGCCCCGCCCTTTCCCGAGGAAGCCGCCTGACGGGACTCGTAGGCGTCGGCGATCATGGACAGCCGCTCGTCCCTGGCCTCCTGGGCCTGGGCGTCCAGCGCCACCAGCGCCCCGTCGGGCAGGTATTCGAACAGGCTGTCGAGACGCGGATAAAGCAGCGGCAGCCAGTGCTCGAAACCCTGGCGGCGGGCGCCTTCGCTGACCGCGGCGTAGAGCGGGTCGTCGCCGGCCGCACCGAACAGGTTGAGGTAGCCCGATCGGAAGCTGGAAATGCTCTCCGGATCCAGCAGCGCTTCGGTCACCGGCAGCAGCTCGATCTCGGTCAGCTGGCGGGTGGAGCGCTGGCTGCCGGGATCGAAGGCGCGGATCGACTCCAGGGTGTCGCCGAACAGGTCCAGGCGCACTGGCTCTTCCGCCCCGGGCGGATAGACGTCGATGACGCCGCCGCGCACCGCGTATTCGCCGCGCTCCGAGACGGTTGAGGCCCGCTGGTAGCCGTTGATGGCGAAGTAGCGCTCCAGGTCCGCAACGTCGATCTCGCGCCCCACGCGGGTGGCGTAGCCGGCCCCGGTCGTCGCCTCGCGCGGCGGCGTGCGCTGCAGCAACGCCGGGACCGTGGTCAGGACCAGCAGCGGCTTCCGATCAGCAGGGTTGCGACGGGACAATTCCGAAAGAGCCGCCATGCGCTGGGCCGAGAGCGCGGGTGTGGGGCTGACCCGGTCGTAGGGCAGACAGTCCCAGGCCGGGAAGCGCACGACCCTGAGGTCGGCGGCGAAGAACCTGAGCGCGTCCTCAAACGCATTGGCCCGAGCGTAGTCGCGCGCAGCGAAGACGGCGACGCCGCCGCGGGTGCGCAGCATGTCGGCCAAGACCAGGGCGTCGAAGCCCTCGGGCGCGCCGACCAGGTCGACGGCGCCGGGGGCCGCGGCTATGCGGTTCAGGTCCGCGGGTCGGCTTTCGGTGATCGTGTCGGCCATAGGTCAGGCGCCCCGGCGGCTCGGATCGGACGCCGCGTGGGCGGAAAAGCGGTAGGCGCGAAGCTGTTCCATCACGTCGCTGAGGAAGGCTTCCGGAACCGGCTCACGCTCGATGATCCAGCCCCAGAGGTCCTGGTCCGGAACCTCGAGCAGGCGTTCGAATTCGTCGAGCTGACGGCGGTCGAAGCTGGCCAGATGCGCGTCCGCGAACGGCCCGATCACCAGGTCGGCCTCCCGGAATCCCCGATGCCAGGCGCGGAATTTCAGCTTGTTCAGGCGGGCCTGGTCCATGGGCGGTCCACAAATGACGACAACCGGGCAGCGGCGAAGAGCCGGCCCGGGGACGGCCGATATAGGCCCGCGCGGGCGGGGTGGCTAGGGGCCGAGGCCCCCGCCGGGCTCCGATGAACCGAGAATAAACCTGGTCATCCGGCGCCAGTCATGCCGGTTCGCGCATTGTCACCGCACGGGTTTCCCCCGAGGCCGGCTTCGCTGGCCGGAAAATCCGAGTTCAAGGAGTATGAGATGCGTTTCCAAAAGACCGTCCTGGCTCTGGCCGCCACGCTCGCCGTCGCCGCCCCCGCCGCCGCCTTCGCCCAGGACTGGCGCTCACAGGACAACGGCTATCGTCAGGAACAATCGCGCGAGCATCGCTACGATCAGCGCGGTGAGTACCGCTACCATCAGCGCCGCGTCTATCGCGGTTACAGCGACCACCGCGGCTACCGTCCGCAGGTCTGCCGCATGGGCGTTTTCTACATGCGCGGGAGCTGGTGCGCGACACACCGCCACGACGCCTACCGTTATGACCACCGTGACCACCGCGGCGACGATCGCCGCTGGTAGAGCGTTCTACGGCCGACAAGAACCATGGGGCGGTCCCGCCGGCGCGGGGCCGCCCTCGTTTATGAGCGGGTCCAGGGACGATCCCCGCGAAGGTCGGCGCCCCACTGCCCTTTCCATTGCCCGCCGCTGCGCCATAGCTCCAGCGAGCCGCCACGGGCGAAGTCCTCTCCGTCGAGCAGGAAGCGGCCTTCGCATTGCGCCGGCAACTGATGGATGACCGCGCGCACCACGACCAGATCGGCGCCGGCGCACAGCTCCGCCAGCCGGTCGGCGTCGGGCGCCTTCTTGCCCCACCATCCGGCCACACGCGGCCTGAGCGCCGCGTCGGGCCTGCAGGAGAACCGGTCGCAGTCCCAGCGGGCGTCGACGGCCGCCTGAAGATCAGCAGGCAGGCTCAGGCCTCGACGCTTGCTCCACAGGCCGGCCGCGAAGGCCTTTGCGTCAGGCCGCAACACCACGGCTTCCTTTCCCACCCGGACGGCGACATTGGCCCCATCGTCGGCGACCCAGATGTCCGGCGGCGCGGGGCGCGGCCAGATCAGGACCGCGAGCGCGAACGGCACGCCCAGCCAACGCAAGCGCCCCTTCCACAGGCAGACGAACAACAGACCGACAAACGAGACCGGCAGGGCCGCCAGCGGGGCGCTCGAGACGATCTGCACGGCGTAGGGCAGCTTGGCGGTGAACTTGGCGATGGCCAGGGTGGCCTCCACACCCCAGCCGGCCACGATCAGGAACGGACCGCCCAGACCGAGCGGCGCGAGGGCCGCGCCCAGCGCGAGGGCCGGCATGGTGATGAAGGTCGACAGCGGCGACTCCACCATGTTGGCGAACAGGCCGTAGGAGGCGGTGCGGTTGAAGTGCTGGATGGCGAAGGCGCCCGTCGCCACCCCCGCCACGAAGCTGGCCGCGAGACCCGCCACCACCCAGGAGCCGAAGCGCTGGACCGCCAGGATCGGCCAGGGCGCGGAGATCTCCCGAATCCGGTGCGGCCAGATCTCGGCCAGCGCCACCAGGGCCGCGGTTGCTGCGAAACTCATCTGGAAGCCGGGCTGCACCACCGACTCGGGGCGGATCAGCAGCACCAGGAAGGCCGCGACCGCCAGGGCGTTGAAGGTCACCGCGCGCCGGTCCAGCAGGATGGCCAGGAAGGCGACCGAGGCGGTGATGGCCGAGCGCACGGCCGGGGCCGGGGCGCCGGAGACCACCAGATAGGTCCCGACACAGACCAGGCCTACGACCGCGGCGGCCTTCTTGCCGTTGATGCGCAGCGCCAGCCAGGGGATGGCGGCGATGATCAGCCGCGCCAGGAAGAAGGAGAAGCCGCCGACGATGGCCATGTGCACGCCGGAGATGGAGAGCAGGTGAGCGAGGCCTGAATCACGCATGTCCGCCAGCTCTTCGTCCGTCAGCCAGGCCTCGTGGCCCGTGGTCATGGCTACCGACACGCCGCCCTGCCGGTCGCCCAGCTGCGACACGATGCGATTGGCCAGGTTCCAGCGCCAGGCGTTGACGGCCATGGCCCAACGCAGGCTTCGGGGCGGATCGGGCAGATAGGCCGGGTGCGCGGGGCCGAGCGCGAGGCCGACGCCTCCGATGCTCTGGAAATAGGCGTCGCGCCCGAAGTCATAGGCGCCAGGGGCGGCCGGCGCGGGCGGCGCGTTCAGGATCGCCTTGAAGCGGATGGGCGAACCCGGCGGCGGGGTGGGTCCGTCCAGGGTCACCCGGATTCGGATCGGGGTTTCCTGCGGGCTCAGCCGCTCGATCCAGACCGGCGCCACGATCACCCGGGCGCCGCGTTTGCCCGGCCCCGAGACGTCCAGCAGCCAGCCCTCGATGCTGACCGCGCCCAGGTCCTTCGGGGCGATGGGGGCCGCCACCCGGGCCTGACGCATGGTCGCGACCGCGGTTCCGAAGGCGAAACAGGCGACCAGGGTGAGGAGGATGAAGGGCAGGCGCGGCAGGAACCGCTGGGCCAGCAGGGCCGCGACCACGGCTGCGGCGGCCAGGCCGTAGACCAGCAGGGCTGAGGGCTCGTGCTTGAGCCAGAAATACAGCGCACAGCCGCCGCCGAAGGCGACCGGAGTCCACAGGGACCAGCGGGCGAGCTGGGCGATGGCCTCGCTCTTCACGGCCTCCCAGGCGCGAACCAGACGCGTTGGCTCGCCGGCGACGGGCGCCGGATCGTCCACCTCCGCCCTAGCCGCCTCCGCGTCAGGCGTTATAAGAGCCGCGCCGGCGCGCGCCTTGCGGCGGCCCTTCGATCGAGACCCAATGACCGCGTCTTCCCCCGTCGTCACCCGCTTTGCGCCCTCCCCCACCGGCTACCTGCACATTGGCGGCGCCCGCACTGCGCTTTTCAACTGGCTTTATGCAAAAGGCCGCGGCGGCAAGTTCCTGTTGCGGATCGAGGACACCGATCGCGAGCGCTCCACCGAGGCCGCCGTGCAGGCGATTCTGGACGGGCTGGACTGGCTGGGCCTGAAGCCCGACACGGCCCCGGTGTTCCAGTTTTCGCGCGCCGACCGCCATCGCGAGGTGGTGGGGCAGTTGCTGGAAAAGGGCGCGGCCTACCGCGACTGGCTGACGCCGGAGGAGACCGAGGAGGCCCGCGCCAAGGCCCAGGCCGCCGGCCACGCCTTCCGCTCGCCCTGGCGCGACCGGGTGCGCAGCGATCCGACCCTGTCCCGCCCCCACGTGATTCGCTTCAAGGGGCCGACCGACGGCGAGGTCACGGTCGACGATATGATCCAGGGCGAGGTCACCTGGGCCAGCAAGGACCTGGACGACCTGGTGCTGCTGCGCTCGGACGGCTCGCCGACCTACAACTTGGCCGTGGTGGTCGACGACCACGACATGGGCGTGACCCACGTCATCCGCGGCGACGACCATCTGAACAACGCCGCGCGCCAGTCGCTGATCTACGATGCGCTGGGCTGGACCCGGCCGCGCTTCGCCCATGTGCCGCTGATCCACGGCCCCGACGGCGCGAAGCTGTCCAAGCGCCACGGGGCCCAGGCGGTCGGTGAGTTCGCCGACATGGGCTACCTGCCCGAGGCCGTGCGCAACTACCTGGCGCGGCTGGGCTGGGGCCACGGCGACGACGAAATCTTCACCGACGCCCAGGCGATCGAATGGTTCGACGTCGCCGACGTGGGCCGCTCGGCCGCCCGGCTCGACTGGGACAAGCTCAACCACATCAACACCCATTGGCTGCGCGCGGCGGATGATCAGCGGCTGGCGGCGTTGGTGCAGGGCGTGCGCGAGGCGCGCGGCGAGTCCCTGGCCGAGGGCGACGCCGCCCTGATCGCCACGGCCATCCCCTTCGTGAAGGACCGGGCCAAGACCACGCTCGAGCTGGCCGACCAACTCGCCTTCGTGCTCGCCCGCCGCCCCTTGGCCCTTGACCCCAAGACCGAGGGCCTGCTGAAGGAGGTCCACACCCGCTCGCGCCTGGAGCGCCTGCGCGACCGGCTGGCTGCCTTCGAGGCCTGGGACGTCACCGCGCTGGAGGCCGACATCAAGGCCTTTGCGGAAGGAGAAGGCGTGGGCCTGGGCAAGATCGGCCCGGGTCTGCGGGGCATGCTGGCGGGCGCTTCGCCGGCGCCGGACCTGGCAAAAACCCTCGCGGCGCTGGGGCGTGAGGAGAGCCTGGCCCGGATGGAGGATGCGCTTTCAAGCTGAGCCGAGCGGGAGTATTACCGCACTGCGGCATGGCCTCCTCCCCCTTGGCCCGGCCGTAGTTTCAAGGATGACGACCATGGATGACATGAAACCCACCCCCGGTGGCTCAGCCACGATCGAGATCGGCGGCAAGTCGCTGGCCCTGCCGATCCTGAAGGGCACGCTGGGCCCCGACGTGGTCGACATCCGAAAGCTGTACGGCGACGCGGACGTCTTCACCTACGATCCGGGTTTCACCTCGACGGCGGCGTGTGAGAGCGCGCTCACCTTCATCGACGGCGACAAGGGCATCCTGCTGCATCGCGGCTACCCGATCGACCAGCTGGCCGAAAAATCGACCTTCCTGGAGGTCTGTCACCTGCTGCTGAACGGCGAGCTGCCCAACGCCGACCAGTTCGCCCAGTTCCAGCGCAACATCACCTACCACACGATGCTGCACGACCAGTTCGACCGTTTCTTCCAGGGCTTCCGGCGCGACGCCCACCCGATGGCGATCATGGTCGGCGCCGTGGGCGCCCTGTCGGCCTTCTATCACGACTCGACCGACATCCATGACCCGCAGCAGCGCGAGATCTCGGCCCATCGGCTGATCGCCAAGATGCCGACCATCGCGGCGCGCGCCTTCAAATATCATGTGGGCCAGCCGTTCGTGCATCCGCGCAACGAGCTGTCCTACGCCGAGAACTTCCTGCGCATGAGCTTCGCCGTGCCGGCGGAGGACTACGTCTCCAACCCGATCCTCAATCGGGCCATGGACCGCATCTTCATCCTGCACGCCGACCACGAGCAAAACGCCTCGACCTCGACGGTGCGCCTGGCCGGCTCTTCCGGCGCCAATCCGTTCGCCTGTATCGCCGCCGGTATCGCCTGTCTCTGGGGTCCGGCCCACGGGGGCGCCAACGAAGAGGCGCTCAACATGCTCAAGGAGATCGGCACGCCCGAACGCATTCCTGAGTACGTTCAGGGTGTTAAGGACCGGAAGTACCGGCTGATGGGCTTCGGCCACCGGGTCTACAAGAACTACGACCCGCGCGCGACGGTGATGAAGAAGACCTGCGACGAGGTGCTGGGCGAGATCGGCGATCCCAACGATCCGCTGCTGCAGGTGGCGCGCGAGTTGGAGCGCATCGCGCTGAACGACCCCTACTTCATCGAGCGCAAGCTCTACCCGAACGTCGACTTCTATTCGGGCATCATCCTGCAGGCGATGGGCTTCCCGACCACCATGTTCACGGTGTTGTTTGCGCTCGCCCGCACCGTCGGCTGGATCGCCCAGTGGAAGGAAATGATGGTCGATCCGTCCCAGAAGATCGGCCGTCCCCGCCAGCTCTACACCGGCCCGACCCAGCGCGATTACGTGCCGCTGGAACAGCGGGCCTAAAGCCGCCCGCGTTCCTTCAGAACCTCGATCACGGCCCTGGCGGCGGTTTCGTCCGGGTCGCTGATCGAGCGGCCCATCTTGTCCAGGGCTTCGAACTGACGCTTCACCTGGCGCGCCCGCAGCGCCGGATCGTCCAGCCGTTCGGCCACCGCGGCGGCCAGCTTGTCCGGCGTGCAGTCGCCCTGGATCAGCTCGGGCGCGACCGCCTCGCCAGCGGCGATGTTGAACAGGGTGAAGAGCTTGGTGGTCACGATCCGCTTGGCCAGGAAATAGGTCAGGCCGTCGATCCTGTAGGCGATCACCATGGGGCAGCCGGCCATGGCCAGTTCGGTCGACACCGTCCCCGAGCAAGCCAGCGCCAGGGTCGCACCCTTCATCGCGTCGAGTTTCGCGGCCTCGCCCTGGACGAGATGGGCCCGGAACGGCCAGGCCGCCACCCGGCCGACAACAGCGTCGTGCACAGTGTCGGCGACCACCACGGCGACCTTGAGTTCGGGCCGGTTGGCCTTGAGGCGATGGACCGCCTCCTCGAACACGGGCGTCATCCGCTTGACCTCGCCCGGGCGGCTGCCCGGCAGAACCAGCAGCACGTCCTCCTCCGCATCGGCGCCGATGCTGGCGCGAAACCGGGCGCCGTCTGCCCCTGAGAAGTCGGTGGCGAAGGCCGGATTGCCGACGAAGGTGGTTTTCAGGCCCTCGCGCTCGAACCAGGGCGCGTCGAAGACGTGGATGGCCAGCAGGTGATCGACCGCTGCGGCAAGCGTCTTGGCCCGGCCCGGCCGCGTGGCCCAGACCTGGGGCGCGACGTACTTGATCAGGGGCAGGTCCGGGGTCTGTTTGCGCAAGGCCTGGGCTACCCGCAGGGTGAAGCCCCAGCTGTCGATCAGCACCGCGGCGTCGGGCTGTTCTTGCGCCGCGAGCGCTGCGGTGTCGGCGACCCGAGCCAGCACGCGGCGGTAGGCCTTCAGTCCCTCGACCCAGCCCAGAATGGACAGCTCGGCGATGTCGAAGGGGCTCTTCACCCCGACCTCGGCCAGCTTGGCGCCGCCGACGCCCACGAAGTTGACCCGGGCGCCGAGCCGGCGCTTCAGGGCGCGCGCCAGGCCAGCACCCAGGTTGTCGCCGGAAGCTTCCGCCGCCACCAGCATGATTTTCAAGGGTTTTGTCTTGCCGGTCATCCCGGATCCGGGCCGCGCAGGGACACGCCCCAGACGAACACTCCGAGCCGGTCCGCCGCTTCGATCACCGCCTCCCGGTCGAGCACGATCATGCCGCCCGCCTCGCCCGCGATCCCCGCCAGGCCCGCTGCTGCGGCGCGCTCGACGGTGGCCACGCCGATCGTGGGAAGATCCACCTTGCGCTCCTGGATCGGCTTGGGCGCCTTGGCCAGCACGCCGCGAAGCGCGCCTGGCGCGCCGCGCAGTTCGGCCGGCAGCTCCGCCACCCGGCGCAGCATGGCGTCGGTGCCCTCCTGGGCCTCCACCGCCAGCACCAGGCCGTCGCAGACAACCGCGCCCTGCCCCACATCCAGCTGGCCGATCGCCAGGGCGACGTCCATGGCCTTGGCCGCGTCGGCCATCTGCGCTTTGGTCGGCTTCAGCGCTCCCAGGGCCCCGGCGCCGAGCTTCAGTCCGCTCATCACGTCGGTGGCGCCTTCGATGTGGAAGCCTTCCTTCTCGAACTGGCCCAGCATGTAGCGCAGCAGGCCGTCGTCGCCCTTGCGCGCCGCGGCGATGGCGCCGGGGATGATGGCCAGGCCGCGCAGATCGGGCTTCAGCGCGCCGAAATCCGGGCGGGTGACGATTCCCGCGAAACACAGGCTCTCGACGCCGGCCTTCTTCAGGGCGTCGATGCAGTGGCCGAACTCGGCGATCCCGAGGTCCACGCCGGGGTATATCTTCAGAGCATCGCCAGCGAAGCCCTTGAGACGGATGACAAAAAGCTTGCGGCCGGCCTTCTGGCAAAAGGCGGCGACCTCCAGCGGCAGGGCGCCGCCGCCGGCGATGAGACCCAGCGGCCTCATCTCAGTCGGACGGCAGGCAGAGCGGGCGAGCGCCGCCGTCGCGGATGAAGGTCACGATCTCGGAGACCTCCGGCGACTTGGCGTAGGCCTCGGCCACGTCATCCAGACGCTCCTGGAAGGTGCCCTCGGGGCCGAACAGCAGGCGGTAGGCCGCCCTGAGGTCGTTGATGGTTTCGCGCGAGAAGCCGCGGCGCTTCAGCCCGACCAGGTTCAGGCCCTCGAGGTGGGCGTGGTTGCCCCAGACCGAACCGTAGGGGATCACGTCCTTGGTCACCGCCGCCAGGCCGCCGACGAAGGTGTAGCGGCCCACGCGCGTGTGCTGGTGCACGGCCGAAAGTCCGCCCAGGAAGACGAAATCGCCGAGCTTCACGTGCCCGCCGAGGGTGGCGTTGTTGGCGAAGACCACGTTGTTGCCGACCACGCAGTCGTGGGCCACGTGGGCGCCGACCATGTACAGGCCGTTGTCGCCGATGGTGGTCACGCCCGCGCCCATGGCGGTGCCGGTATGGAAGGTGACGTGCTCGCGGATGATGTTGTTCTTGCCCACCACCAGGCGGGTGTCCTCGCCCTTGTGACCCAGGTGCTGGGGGGCGGCGCCCAGGCAGGCGAAGGGGTGGACGATGTTCCCCTCCCCGATCTCGGTCAGGCCCTCGATCACCGCGTGGGAGATCAGCTTCACCCCCGAGTTCAGGGTCACTTTGGGCCCTACGATGCAGTAGGGGCCGATCTCGACGTCGTCGGCGAGCTTGGCGCCATCGTGGATGATGGCGGTGGCGTGAATGCGGGCCATCAGACCACCAGGGCCGAGAACTCGGTCTCCGCGGCGATGCGCTCGCCCACGACCGCCACACCCTTGAATTTGAACAGGTCTCCACGATGCCTCAGCACCTGGACCCTGAGCTGCAGAGTGTCTCCGGGGCGCACGGGCGAGCGGAACTTGGCCTCGGCGATCGAGGTGAAGAAGATGGTCCGCCCGGTGGTGTCGGCGTCCAGGGACTTGGACATCAGCACCCCGCCGGCCTGGCCCAGGGCTTCCACGATCAGGACGCCCGGCATGACCGGGTTTTCGGGGAAATGGCCCTGGAAGAAGGGTTCGTTGTGGGTGACGTTCTTGATGCCAACGATCGAGGTGTGGGGGCGATAGTCCTCCGCCCGGTCGATCAGGAGCATCGGGTAGCGGTGGGGGATCCGCTTCAGGATTTCGGCGTAGTCGATATCCGGACCCCGTTCGTCCGGCGTTGAATCGTTCATCAGCCCGTCATTCCTTGTCGCGCGCTTTGGACTGTTTGGAGAGCCAGGCGGCTTCGCGCAACCATTGTCTGATGGGCTGGGCCGGAAAACCGGCGACGGTCTCGCCCGCGGGGATGTCCTTCATCACGCCGGCCTGCCCGGCCACGGCGGCCCCGTCCCCGATCGTCAGGTGCGGCGCGATGCCCGCCTGGCCGCCGAACTGGACCCCGTCGCCGACCTTGGTCGAGCCGGAAATCCCGACGTGGGCGGCCACCGCGCAGTTGCGGCCCAGGGTGACGTTGTGGGCGATCTGGACGAAGTTATCGAGCTTACTGTTCTCGCCGACCACGGTGTCGGAGAAGGCGCCGCGGTCGATGGCGCAGTTGGCGCCGACGGTGACGCCGTCCTGCAGGATCACCCGGCCCAGTTGCGGCACATCGACCGCGCCGGTGGCGGAGCCTGCAACGCCGAAGCCCGCTTCGCCGATCACCGAGCCTGAGGCAATGCGCACCCGATCGCCGATCAGGGCGAAACCGATATAGATGTTGGCGCCGATGTCGCAGTCGCGACCGATCTGCACACCCGGGCCGATGACGCTGTTGGCGCTGATGCGCGTGCCGCGTCCGATGCGCACGTCGGCGCCGACCACCACGTTGGGCCCGAGGTAGACGTTCTCGTCGAGCACGGCGCTCGGATGCAGGTTGGCTGAGTTGTCCAGGGTGTGGACCGGGTGCAGGCGCTCCGCGCACTTCGACCACAAGGCCTGGGGCGTGGGCGTGACCAAGGCCGCGGTTCCGGCCGGGACCATGTCGGCGAAGGCCGCAGGCACGAACACGGCGGCGGCCGAGGTCGCCTTCAATTCTTCCAGGTAACGCTTGTCGGCAAAGAAGGCGACGCACTCGCCGTCGGCGGCCGAGAGCGGCGTGGCGCGGGCGATGGAACGGCCGGCGTCCGCGGGATCGCAAGCGACCCCGCAGAGCTCAGCCAGTTCGGACAGGGAGAAGGGCCCCGCGTGAGCGAAGAAGCGACGATCGGGCATCCTCGTTCCGCCGGGCGCTTTTCGCCTACTTCTTCTTCTTCGCCGGGGCGGCCGGAGCCGAGACCGTCGGCGCCGCCGCGGCCGGACGCGCCGGAGCGGCGGCCTGGCCGCCGGGGCCTTGCTGCGGCAGGGCCATGCGGTCGAAGGTCAGGGTGGTCAGGGTGGCGTTCAGCTTGCCGATCACGACCTGGGTCACGTCCATGGCGGGGTTGGCGCCGTAGAGCGAGCCGCGGTCGAGCATCAGGCCGCAGCCGCGCTCCTGGTAGACCTGCTTCAGGATGGGATCGATCGCCTGCTGGATGCGCTCGACCTGCTTGCCTTCGGTGTACTGCAGTTCCTGGGACCGGGTCTGGGTCTTGACCTCGAAGGCCTGGACCCGCTGGTTGAACGCCAGCGCCTGTTGGTCGAACTGGTCCTTCGGGGTCGTCGCCTGGATCGACTGGAGGCGAGCCTGCTCAGCCTGAAGCGAGTTGCGATCGGCGGTGAGTTCCGCGTCGGCGGCGCCCATCAGTTGCTTCATGCGGGTGGCGACGGACTGGCCGACGGCCGAGGTCGCGACGGCGCGTTCCTGGGAATAGGTGCAGACACCCGGAATCACGGGACCCGGGTTCGGCTGGGCGGGCGCCGCAGCCGGAGCGGCGGTCTGGGCCACGGCGGCGCCGGAGAGCGCGATAGCCGTCAGCAGGCCGAGAGAAGCGGCCGAAGCGAAGATTTTCATGGGTCTTAGAACTGCCTGAAGGTTGAGAACCGGAAGAGCTCGGTCTTGTCGTAGTCCTTCTTGGCCAAAACTTGGCTGAAGTCGAACTGGACCGGCCCCATGGGAGATTTCCACTTTACCGTAACACCGGCCGACGCGCGCAGCGCCAGATCGTCACGGATGTTCGTGTTGACGACCGGCAGCCCGCCGACGGTCACCCGCTTGAACTTGTCGTCGATCACGCCGAGCGTGCCGAAGTCCGTGAACAGGCCCATCTTGACGCCGTACTCGTCCGGCAGGCCGGTCGGGAAGGCGAGTTCGATGGTGCCGATGGCGTAGGCGTTGCCGCCCAGGGCATCGTTGGTGGAGGTGTCGCGCGGACCGATGCCCGCGGTCTGGAAGCCGCGGAAGCTGTTGCCGCCCTTGAAGAAGCGGTCGTTGATGCGGATGGCGTCGCCGTTCCAGGCGTTCACGATCCCCGCCGAGGCGTCGAAGCTGACCACCCACTTGGGCCACAGGCCGTAGTAGAAGCTCGCCTCCGCCTCGGAGCGGATGTAGTCGACGTCGCCGCCGAGGCCCGCGATGTCCTGGCGGAAGGAGCCGCGCCAGCCGCGGGTCGGGCTGATCGGGTCGTTCCGGTAGTCGGTGTTGAAGGTGTAGCCGACCAGCGAGGTCAGGAAGGTGCCGCGCTGCTCGCACAGAGTCGGCGAGGTCGAGCAGAACGAGTTGTCCACGACCACGGCGTTCGACTGCAGCTGGTAGCGCGTGTTCAGGTAGGTGCGCGCATTGAGCGGGAAGCCGAGGCGCACCGAGGCGCCGGTCGAGGTCGAGACGAAGTTGGCCTGGCCGGAGAAGTCGTAGCGGTAGCTGAACAGGTCCGCGCCGGCGCGCAGGTTGCGGCCCATCCAGCGCGGCTCGGTGAAGGACAGGTCCACCGTCTCACGCAGCGAGCCCAGCGAGATGCGCGCGCGCAGGTCCTGGCCGCGGCCACGGAAGTTGCGCTCGGTCACGCCCACGTCGAGCAGGAAGCGGTCGACCGAGGAGAAGCCCGCGCCGAAGGACAGTTCGCCCGTCGGCTGTTCCTCGATGTTGACCTTGACCACCGTACGGTCGGGCGCGGTGCCCGGCTCGTTCTTGATGGTCACGTCCTTGAAGAAGCCCAGCGCCCGCACCTGGTTGCGCGAACGGTCGAGCAGGACCTTGTTGTAGGCGTCGCCTTCGGTCAGCAGCATCTCGCGGCGGATGACCGGGTCGATGGTCCTGGTGTTGCCCACGATGTCGATGCGCTCGACATAGACGTGCGGGCCTTCGCGGACCTGGAAGGAGACGTTGACGGTGCGCTTGTCCTTGTCGGCGGTGTAGCGCGGGCGGATGTCGACGAAGGCGTAGCCGGCCGAACCGGCGGCGAAGGTCAGGGCGTCGACCGCGTCCTCGATCTTGTCGGACTGGTAAAGGTCGCCCTTGCGGATCGGCAGGATGGCCTTGAGGAATTCGGGGTCGAGCTTCTTGTTGTCGGTCTCGACCTTCAGGTCGCCGAACTTGTACTTCGGCCCCTCGTCCACCGTGAAGGTGACGGCGAAGGCCTTCTGGCTCGGCTGCAGCTCGGCCACGCCGGAGACGACGCGGAAATCGTAGTAGCCGCGGTTGGTGTAGTACTTGCGCAGCTGCTCGCGGTCGTAGTCCAGGCGGTCGGGGTCGTAGTTGGTGTTCGACGACAGGATGCGCCACCAGCTCGACTCCTTGGTGACCAGCACGTCGCGCAGGTCGCTGTCGGAGAAGGCCCGGTTGCCCAGGAAGTTGATGCGGCTGACCCCGGTCTTGGGGCCCTCGTCGATTTCGAAGACCAGGTCGACGCGCTTCTGCGGCAATTCGACGATCTTCGGCGTGACGGTGGCCGAGATCCGGCCCGAGCGGCGATAGAGCTCCACGATCCGCGCCACGTCCTGCTGGACGCGCGACTTGGTGAAGATGGAGCGGGGGTGGATCTGGACTTCTTCGCGGAGCTTGGTCTCCGGCAGGCCGTGGTTACCCTCGAACACGACCTGGTTGACGATCGGGTTCTCAACCACCCGGACCACCAGGTCCGTGCCCTGCAGCTCGATCTTCACATCGGCGAACAGGTCGGTGCGGAACAGGGTCTTGACCGCGAGGTCGATGCGCGCCGCGTCGATCGTGTCCCCGGGCTGCACCGGCAGGTAGGACATGATCGTCGACGAATCGATGCGCTCGTTGTTCTGGACCACGATGCGGCCGACGACGCCCTGCTGCTGCTGGACCGCCTGTTGGGCGAGGGCCGGAGCGGCCGTGAACACCGTGCCGCCAGTCAGCAACGCCAGGCCTGTAGCCAGGGCGAGACAGCGGGCGCGGATGGAATGATGCGACATCGTGATTTTTACCATCGGCGGGCGGCGGACGTTCAAGAGAACAACCCGCCGAGGAGTTTGAACACGCCCAGTCTGTTTAGGTCGTTCCAGCCTGCGAACAACATCAAACACACCAGCAAAGCAAGACCGACTTGAAGCCCGACCTCCTGTACGCGGGCCCCGAGAGGCTTACGTGCAACGGCTTCATAGGCGTAGAAAAGGAGATGACCCCCATCGAGAACCGGTATCGGCAACAGATTGAGAAAGCCAATTCCGATCGAAATTATGGCGATCAACATGGCCATGCTGAGGCCGACGTTGGAAGCCTTTAGCCACAACGGCCCCGGTTGGGCGGCCGCGGCCCGGGCCACATCGCCGGAAACCTTGACCATGCCTATGGCGCCGGAGAGCTGATCGCCCGATTCCCGGCCGTGGAAAATCCGTCCCAGGTAGTGGCCGGTGTCGGAAATCGTCGACCAGACCATGCCGACGCTCTCGGTGAAGGCCTTGCCGGCGCCCATGTGCACGTGGCGCACCAGCACCCGGTCGTCCGGACCGGCGCTGATCCCCAGGCGAATCGGCTCCTTGGTCTTCGGATCGAGCATCGGCGTGGTGAGCGGCGTCACCGACTGCTTCAGGATCGTGTCCCCGCGGCGAAGCTCGAGCACGACGGGTTTGCCGTCGTTGAGCTGCATGTGCTGGGTCAGTTCGCCGTAGGTCTGCAGCGGCTGGCCGTCGGCGGAGACGACGATGTCGCCCGGCCGGATCCCGGCCTTTTCCGCCGGACTGCCCTGGGTGATCTCGCCGACGCGCACCACCGAAGCCTCGATGCCGAGGCGGACGGGCTGGCGCGTGGCCGGGTCGGTGATCGGCGCCGCCAGCGGCGTGATCGTCCGCTCGAAGGCGTTCCTGCCGCGCTGGATGCGGAAGACCACCGGCTCGCCGGTGTGGAACTGGATGTACTGGCCGAGCTCCGGATAGCTCTGCATCGCCCGCCCGTTGGCGGAGAGCACGATGTCGCCGCGCTGCAGGCCGGCCTGGGCCGCCGGGCTGCCGACCGTGACGTCGTTGACGCGCAGCAGCATGGCCTCGCGCCCGAGACCCCAGTTCAGGCCGAAGAAAATGGCCACCGCCAGCACGAAGTTTGCGAAGGGGCCGGCCGCCGCGATGATGGCGCGCTGCCATACCGGCTTGAAATGATAGTAGTTCCGCTCGGAGCCCGGGCCATGAGCCTCGATGATCTGCTGCTTGAGGTCGGCCAGGTCCTCGGCGTCCGGGACCCCGGAGACATCGGCGTCGCCCGAGAACTTGACGTAGCCGCCCAGCGGCAGGCTGGCGATGCGCCACTCCACCCCCGACTTGTCGGTCCGCGCCCACAGGGTCTTGCCGAAGCCCAGGGAGAAGCGGTCGATCTTCACCCGGAACAGGCGCGCGGCCCAGAAGTGGCCGAGCTCATGCACCGCGATCACCACGGTGATGATCACCAGGAAGGTGGCGATGTAGATCAGAGGATTCAGGATGACTTGCAGCACGGGGTGTCGAATGTCCTCAGGCCGCGCGGACCAGGCGTCGGACCGCCTCGGACGCCACGCGGCGCGCAGATTGGTCAACGGTCAAGGCGCGCTCCACAGGGTCCCCCTCCCCCTGCCGTCCGAAATCCTTGTCGGCGCTCATCCGATCAAGGGTCTCCGCAACAGCAGCGGCAATATCGAGAAAGCCCAGACGACGGTCAAGAAAGGCCTCGACCGCCACCTCATTTGCCGCATTGAACACGGCGGGAGCATGGCCGCCCACGCGAAGCGCCTCGCGGGCGAGTTTGAGGGCCGGAAAACGCCCCTCGTCCGGGTGTTCGAAGGTTAATGCGCCCAGCGCCGCCAGATCGAGCTTCGGCGCCGGCCAGGGCAGCCGGTCGGGCCAGGCGAGCGCGCAGGCGATGGGGGTGCGCATGTCCGGCGGACCGAGCTGGGCCAGCGTGGAGCCGTCCTCGTACTCGACCATGGAATGGACCACCGACTGGGGGTGGACCATGACCTCGATGCGGTCCTCCGGCGTGCCGAACAGGTAGGAGGCCTCGATCATCTCCAGGCCCTTGTTGGCCATGGTGGCGCTGTCGACCGAGATCTTGGCGCCCATGCTCCAGTTGGGATGGGCCACGGCCTGTTCCGGCGTGACCCCGGCCATGGCCTGGGCCGACCAGGTGCGGAAAGGCCCGCCCGAGGCGGTCAGGATGATGCGCTTCAGCCGCGCCGCGCAGGGCGGCTGCAGGACCTGGAAGATCGCGGAGTGCTCGGAATCCACCGGGATCACCGTCCCGCCAGCGGCGCGGGAGGCCTCCAGCAGGGCCGGACCGCAGGTGACCAGGCTTTCCTTGTTGGCGAGGCCCAGGATGGCGCCGGCCGAGGCGGCCGCCCAGGCGGGCTTGAGCCCGGCGGTGCCGACCACCGCGGCCATGACCCATTCGGCCCCGGCGCCGGCGGCCTCGATCACGGCGGCCTCCCCGGCCGCGCAGTCGATCCCGGAGCCCTCCAGCCGGGCGCGAAGCTCCTGAAGCCCGCTCTCGTCGGACAGGACCGCGATGCGGGGCCGCCAGCGCAGGGCTTGCTCGGCCAGGCGCGCGACGTTGCGGCCGGCGGCCAGGGCGTCGACCTCGAAGGTGGCCGAGCCCATGGCCTGGGCGTGGGCCATCAGGTCCAGGGTCGACAGGCCCACCGAACCGGTGGAGCCCAGGATGGTCACGCGGCGGTGCAGGCTCACGCCAGCCCCCAGGCCCGCACGATCAGGCGGGCGGCGGCGATGGCCACGACCGAGAACATCATGCCGTCCACCCGGTCGAGCAGGCCGCCGTGTCCGGGGATGATCTGTCCCGCGTCCTTGACCCCGAAGCGCCGCTTCAGCGCCGATTCCCACAGGTCTCCGGCCATGGTGGCCAGCGAGGCGATCAGGCCGATGAACATGGCCAGGGGCACGCCGATCCCCATGGACGGCAGCTTCAGGCCCGGGATGATGGCCTCGAAGGTCGGGGACAGGACGATGATGCCGCCGGCGGAGGCGACCCCGGCCACCAGGCCGCCGATAAAGCCGGACCAGGTCTTGTTGGGCGAGAACCGCGGCCAGAGCTTGGGGCCCTTGACCAGGTTGCCGATGACGTAGGCCGAGACGTCCGAGGCCCAGGCGACGGCGAACAGCAGCACCGTCCAGGTCAGGCCGTCGTCGCGGGTGCGCAGCCACACCAGCACCACGCAGGGCCAGCCGATATAGAGGACCCCGTAGGCCGCATCGATGGCCGACGCCTTCATCAGCCGCGCGTAGGCGGCCGCCACGCCCGCGCCGAAGACCAGCAGGGTGAAGGCGGCGGTGAAGTTGCCGACATAGCCGGCGATCACGGGAACCAGCACGCCCAGGGCCACGGCCGCGCCGATGCGCTTCCAGATCGGCGGCTCGCTGATCAGGCCCCACTCCAGCCCCAGCACCACCGCCCCGATGCCGACCAGCACCAGGAAGAGGATGGAGACGTGGTCGCCGCCGAAGATCACGGCGAACAGGGCGGCCGGAATCAGCACGAGGGCCGAAGCCACCCGCACCCCCAGGTCGTTCCAGTTGAAGCGTCTAGCCGGCGGCGAGGACGTCATGCGACTCCTTGGAGGGCTCGACGCCGCCGAAACGGCGCTCGCGCCGCCGGAACTCGGCGATGGCCTCGGACAGGGCCTCGGGGCCGTAGTCGGGCCACAGAATGTCCTGGAAGACGAACTCGGCGTAGGCCGCTTCCCAGAGCAGGAAGTTGGAGATCCGCCGCTCGCCGGAGGTGCGCACCACCAGATCCACCGGCGGGCCCTTGGCGGTCGACAGCAGCGACTCGAAGCGGGCCTCGGTCAGGTCCGAGGCCTTGGCCCGGCCCGCCTCGACCTCGGCGGCGAAGGCCCGGGCCGCATCGGCGATGTCCGCGCGCGAGCCGTAGTTGAAGGCGACCTGCAGCTGGAAATGGGTGTTGTGGGCGGTCTTGGCCTCGGCCTGCTCGACGATGTCTCGGATGTCGGGCGGCAGGCCCTCGCGGCGGCCGAGGATGCGCACCCGCACCCCTTCGCGCGCCAGGCGGGCCAGGTCGGTCTGGACGTAGAGCTTGACCAGGCCCATCAGCTCGCTGACCTCGGCCACGGGCCGGCGCCAGTTCTCGGTGGAGAAGCCGAAGACGGTCAGGCATTCCAGGCCCAGGTCCGGCGCCGCCTCGACCGTGCGCTTGAGCGCGGTGACGCCTGCGCGATGGCCGAGGGTGCGCGGCATACCCCGCGCCTTCGCCCAGCGGCCGTTGCCGTCCATGATGATGGCGACATGGCGCGGTCCAGCAGGGTTTGGGCCGGGAGGCGCCTCAGGCGGCTTTCCGGAGCCGGGCGGGTCGGGGTTTTCGGACGCAGACGACATGCGCGTCCTTCTCCTGAAGCGCGGGTTTTCGACGGGAGAGCCGCCGCTAAACCTGCATGATCTCTTGTTCTTTGACTTTCAAGGCCTCGTCGATGCGCTTGATGGCGGCGTCGGTGTCGTGCTGGACGTCCGTCCCGAGCTTCTTGTGCTCGTCCTCGCTGATCGCGTGGTCCTTCTCGGCCTTCTTCAGGTCGTCGTTGGCGTCGCGGCGCACGTTGCGCACGGCGATGCGCTGCTGCTCGGCGTACTTGCCGGCCAGCTTGACCAGGTCCTTGCGGCGCTCCTCGGTCAGCGGCGGCACCGGGATGCGCAGGGTCTGGCCGTCGACGATGGGATTGAGGCCCAGGTTGGCGTTGCGGATGGCCTTGTCGACCGCGATGACCAGCGCCTTGTCCCAGACGCTGACGGTGATCATGCGCGGCTCGGGCACGCTGATGGCGCCCACCTGGTTCAGGGGCATCTGGGAGCCGTAGGCGTCCACGTGGATGGGCTCGATCAGGCCCGCGGAGGCGCGGCCGGTGCGCAGGCCCGCGAACTCCTCCTTCAGCACGGAGACCGCCTTGTCCATGCGGTCGCGATAGGTCTTCAGGTCCGGTTTGCCGCTCATGTCTGGTCTTCTCTATTCGCTTTCGGCGCGGTCATCGCCGATGACGGTGTGCACGCCGCGGCCGGTCAGCACGTCCAAGAGGGCCCCCGGCTTGCGGATCGAGAACACGACGATCGGCACGCCGTTGTCCCTGGCCAGGCTGATGGCCGAGGCGTCCATGACCTTAAGGTCCTTGGACAGAACCTCAAGATAGCTGAGCTTGTCGAAACGCTTCGCGTTCGGATCCTTCTTGGGGTCGGCGGTATAGACCCCGTCCACGCTGGTGCCCTTGAGCAGGGCGTCGCAGCCCATCTCGGCGGCCCGGAGCGCAGCCCCCGTATCGGTGGTGAAGAAGGGATTGCCGGTGCCGGCGGCGAAGATCACCACCCGGCCCTTTTCCAGGTGCCTGAGCGCGCGCCGGCGGATGTAGGGCTCGCAGATCGACTGCATCGGAATTGCCGACTGCACCCGGGTGTCGACGCCGATCTTCTCCAAGGCGTTCTGCATGGCCAGGGCGTTCATGACGGTGGCCAGCATGCCCATGTAGTCGGCGCTGGCGCGCTCCATGCCGCGCGCGGCGGTGGACAGGCCACGGAAGATGTTGCCACCGCCGATGACCAGGCACAGTTCGACGCCCGCGCGCGCCACCTCGGCAACCTCGGAGGCGACGGAATCGACCATCTTCATGTCGATGCCATGGCCCTGGTCGCCCATCAGGACCTCGCCGGAGATCTTGAGCAGGACCTTGCGGTAGAGCGGCGCGGGCATAGCGGTGTCAGCGGTCATGGGTCGCCGGGGGAAAGCGGACTGGGGGAATCGTGGGGGAGGTATAGCGGACCCGGCGCGGGGCGCCACCATCTCGATCCGCGCGCCGGACCCGGATAGTCTCACCCTTGACCATTTCGCCGCCCCACGAGCATCCTCGCCCGCCGTCGATCGGCTTGGGGGACTTTTCATGCGACATCTGTTGGCGATGGCGGGGCTCGCCGCCCTGGCGGTTGGAATCGGCGCTCAACCCGCGGCCGCCGCGCCGCCGCTGCTTCTGCAGCACCCTTCCATGTCGGCGACGCGGATCGCCTTCGACTATGCGGGCGAAATCTGGACCGTCCCCCGGGACGGCGGGGCCGCCCAGCGGCTGGTCACCGGCCAGGGCCTGTCGAGCCGGCCGATCTTCTCGCCGGACGGCAAGTGGATCGCCTACACAGGCCGCTACGACGGCAACGCCGACGTCTATGTGGTCAGCGCCGACGGCGGCGAGCCGGTGCGCCTGACCTGGCACCCGGGCGACGATGTGGCCATCGGCTGGACCCCGGACAGCCGGAACGTGATGTTCCGCAGCCAGCGCGCGACGCCGCGAGACCTGGACCAGCTGTACCTGGCGCCCCTGGCCGGCGGGCCGCCCCAGGAGCTGCCCCTGCCCTCAGGCTTCGACGCCAGCTTCTCGCCGGACGGGACGCACCTGGCCTACGGACCCTTCTCCCAGTGGCAACCGGCCTGGAAACAGTATCGCGGCGGTCAGACCGCGCGGATCTGGATCGCCGACCTGAAGGACTCACGCGTGGCGAAGGTCCCGCGCGAGAATTCCAACGACCGGAACCCGATGTGGGTGGGCGACACCCTCTACTTCCTGTCCGACCGCGACGGGCCAGTGACGCTCTTCAGCTACGATCTGAAGGGCCACGGGGTCTCGAAGCTGCTCGACAACGCCAGGAGCTTCGACATCGCCTCGGCCTCGGCCGGTCCGGGCGGGCTGGTCTACGACCAGTTCGGGGCCCTGAAGGTCTACGACTTCGCGACCCACGCCAGCCACACCATCCCGGTGACCATCGCCGCCGACCTGCCCCAGGTCCGGCCCCATTTCGAGCCCATCCGCCCGCCCCAGATCCAGCACGCCTCGATCAGCGCCTCGGGCAAGCGCGTCCTGCTGGAGGCCCGCGGCGAGGTGCTGTCGGTCCCGGCCGAAAAGGGCGACGTTCGCAACCTGACCCAGTCCCCGGGCGTGGCCGACCGCGATCCGGCCGCCTCGCCGGACGGCAAGTCCGTGGCCTGGTTCAGTGACGAAAGCGGGGAATACGCCCTGCACATCGGTTCGGCCGACGGCCTGGGTCCGGTGCGCAAGTTCGACCTCGGCTCGCCCGGGTCCTTCTACTATTCGCCGCGCTGGTCGCCGGATTCGAAGAAGCTGGTCTTCTCCGACAAGCGGCTGAACCTGTGGCTGCTCGACCTGGAAAAGGGCGGCAAGCCTGTGAAGGTCGACGCCGACCTCTACGACACCCCGAGCTTCAACCTGGATCCCGCCTGGTCGCCGGACAGCCGCTGGGTCGTCTACGGCAAGCAGTTGCCCAACCACCTGCACGCCGCCTGGGTCTATGAACTGGCCACCGGCAAGGCGACCCGCGTCACCGACGGCCGCTCCGACGTGGCCTCCGCCCGCTTCGACCGCGGCGGCGAGTATCTCTACTTCACCGCCAGCACCTCGCGCGGCCTGGGCGCCGGCTGGCTCGACATGTCGAGCCTGGGGCGCGCCACCGATGGCGCGGTCTATGTGGCGGTGTTGAGGAAGGACCTGCCCTCCCCCATCCCGCCGGAGAGCGACGAGGAGGCGGTCAAGCCGGACGCCGACGCCCCGCCCGCCCCGGTCTCGGCCGAGGGCAAGGACAAGGCGCCCGCCAAGGGCGCCCCTGCCGGCGACGCCAAGGACAAGCCCAAGGCCGACAAGGCCCCGGTGGTCCGTATCGATTTCGACAAGCTGGACCAGCGGGTCCTGGCGCTGCCGATCGAGCGGGCCAACTTCACCGGCCTGGAGGTCGGTCCCAAGGGCGTGGTCTATACCGTCACGACGGCCCCGGCCCAGACCGACGACGACCTGCTCGAGCTCCAGGCCGGACCGCCGGAGACCGTCTCGCGCTTCGACCTGAAGACCCGCAAGAACGTCCAGCTGGTCGAGGGGACCGACCAGGGCTCCTTCTCGGTCTCGGCCAATGGCGAGAAGATGCTCTACGCCAAGAAGGGCGGCTGGTTCCTGACCGGGGCCGAGGCGCCGCCCAAGCCCGGCGACGGGGCGCTGAAGCTGAACACCCTGTCGGTCTGGGTCGATCCGCGCCAGGAGTGGCGCCAGATGTACCGCGAAGCCTGGCGGATCGAGCGCGACTTCCTCTACGACCCGAACCTGCAGGGCACCAGCTACGCGCGGGCGACCAAGCTCTATGCGCCCTTCCTCGACGGCATCGCCGCCCGCCAGGACCTGAACGTCCTGTTCGAGGAGATGACCGGCCACATCGGCGTCGGCCACACCTTCATCCGCGGCGGCGCCCTGCCCAGCCATCCGCCGGTGGGCGTGGGTCTGCTGGGCGCCGACTATGAGGTGATCGACGGACGCTGGCGCATCAGCCGTATCCTGCAGGGCGAGAACTGGAACCCGAAGCTGACGGCGCCGCTGACCCAGCCCGGGGTCAATGTGGCGGAGGGCGAATTCATCCTGGCGGTCAATGGCCGCGACCTGCGCCCCGACACCGAAATCTACCGCGCCTTCGAGGGCCTGGCCGGCAAGCAGACCGTGCTGACCGTGGGACCGAAGGCCGACGGGACCGGCTCGCGCAAGGTCACGGTGGTGCCGGTCGGCAACGAGGGGGCGCTTCGCCTGCGCACCTGGATGGAGGACAACCGGCGCAAGGTCGACCAGCTGTCCGGCGGCCGGGTGGCCTACGTCTACCTGCCCGACACGGCCACCGGCGGCTTCGCCAACTTCAACCGCTACTACTTCTCCCAGGTGGGCAAGGAGGCGGTGGTCATCGACGAGCGCTTCAACCACGGCGGCGACATCGCCGACTACATCGTCGAGCAGATGAAGCGCACGCCCCAGATGATCAACACCACCCGCGAGGGCGCCGACGTGGTCGAGCCGGCTCAGGCGATCTTCGGGCCCAAGGTGATGATCATCAACCAGCAGTCCGGCTCCGGCGGCGACGCCCTGCCCTGGCTGTTCAAAAAGGCCAATCTCGGCCCGCTGGTCGGCAGCCAGACCTGGGGCGGCCTGGTCGGCATCGGCAACTACCCGCCCCTGATCGACGGCGGTTCGATCACCGCCCCGCGCTGGGCGCTGTACGGCACCAAGGGCGAGTGGGAGGTCGAGAACCACGGCATCGCCCCCGACATCGAGGTCGAGATGGATCCCTACCTGATCCGCCAGGGCCATGATCCCCAGCTGGAGCGGGCGGTGCAGGAGGCGCTGGACGGGCTGAAGAAGACCCCGCCGCCGACCTTCGTGCGCCCGGCCAATCCGGATCGGAAGCCGGTGCTGCCCGATGGAGGGAAGTAGGGTGAGGGCGCTCTTCGCGGCCGGTGTCGCCCTGGCGGCGGCGCTGGCCGTCGCCTTGCCGACCGCCGCCGATGAGCCGGCGAAAGGCTGGGTCCGGATCACCGCGGGCAAGGCCTTCACCTTCGAGGCGCCGCCCGACACGGTGTCCGTGCCGGTTCAGGGCATCGACTCGTTCGTCGGACAGTACCGGAGCGCGAGCTTCGAACTCGACTTCGACTACGGTCCCTATTCCAACGACCTCTCGGGCTACCGTGAGGACGCCCGGTTCGTCTCCGAGACTGAAACCATCGACGGGAAGCACGCGGTCATTGTGACCGGTCCCAACAGCGATCCGCAGTGCAGTCACTATACGGGCGTCTATGTCCTGCTGAGCCAGCAGGGCTGGAACAAGACGGCGCTGATGATGGAGGGTTGCGCTTTCAAGCCGTCAGGGATTGATGACCTGCACCGGCTGTTCCGGTCGCTGCATTTCCTGCGGACGCAGTACTAGGCCTTCTGCGGCAGGTCGTCGGTGATGTCGTAGTAGTCGCCCTTGCTGTCCACGTGGACGTGGATGTGCAGCTTCGTGTCGGTCGGCCCGTCGAAGGCGCCCATGGCCACTCCGATCCAGTCGCGGAAGACCGGGTCCCAGAACAGGGACGCGCCGCAGGTCCTGCAGAAGCCGCGGCGCACCTTCTCCGACGACTGGAACCAGGTCAGGTTCTCCTCGCCATGGACGGTGACCGCGGCCTTGGGCACGTCGGTCGAGACGAAAATGTGGCCGGAGCTCTTGGCGCACTGGCGGCAGTGACAGGCGTCCGGCCCGGGCAGATCGCCCTCGACCTCGAAGGTCACCGCACCGCAGAGGCATGAACCCTTGTGCATTCCGATCCTCCGTCTCCGATCGAAGGGGCAGGATTGCAGGACATCGGACAAAGAAAAAGGGCGCGGCCCTGACGGCCGCGCCCTCTCCCATTCCGTCGGTAGGCTGCGGCTTACGCCACGCCGCCCGCCGCGGCCACTTCGGCCGCGAAGTCTTCGGTCTTCTTCTCGACGCCTTCGCCCAGGGCCAGGCGGGTGAAGCCGACCAGCTCGATGGGGGAGCCCAGTTCCTTGCCGGTGGCCTCGACCAGCTGCTCGATGGTCTGGTCCGGGTTCATCACGAAGGCCTGCTTGGTCAGCACGACTTCCTCGAAGAACTTGCGGATGCGGCCCTCGACCATCTTCTCGACCACGGCCGGTGGCTTGCCGGAAGCGGCGGCCTGTTCGGAGAAGATGGCGCGCTCGCGCTCCACCGCCGCCGGATCCAGGTCCGAGGTCGACAGGGACAGGGGCTGGGTCGCCGCCACGTGCATGGCGATCTTGCGGCCCAGTTCCTTCAGCTTGGCCTTGTCGGCGCCCGACTTCAGGGCGACGAGGACGCCGATGCGGCCCAGGTCCGGGGCGGTCGCGTTGTGGATGTAGGTCGCGACCACGCCCTGGTCGACCACGAAGCGGGCCGAACGGCGCAGCATCATGTTCTCGCCGACCGTGGCGATCAGCTGGGTGACCATGTCCTGGACGGTTTCGCCCGAGGCCAGCTTGGCCGCCGAAATCGCGTCCACGCCGCCGTCGACGCCCAGCGCCGCGGCGGCGATGGAGCGGGCGGCGGTCTGGAACTGCTCGTTGCGCGAGACAAAGTCGGTCTCGGCGTTGAACTCGATCACAGCGCCGATCTCACCGTCGCCCTTGGCGGCGGTGGCGACGGCCACCAGGCCTTCGGCGGCGACGCGGTCGGCCTTCTTCGCGGCCTTGGACAGGCCCTTGGCGCGCAGCCAGTCCATCGACGCCTCGATGTCGCCGGCGTTTTCGGTCAGCGCCATCTTGCAGTCCATCATGCCGACGCCGGACTTTTCGCGCAGTTCCTTCACAAGAGCGGCCGTGATTTCCGCCATGGAAGCCTCCATCAGTTCAATGTGGGAGGCGCGGTCCGGGGGGACCGCGCCTGAAAGGTATCAATTATCGGTCCGCCGTGAGGCGGGTCAGCTCGCGGCCGGCTCTTCCGCCACCGCGTCGAGAGCCGCTTCGGTCTTCTCTTCCGGCGTGGCTTCAGCGGGGGCCTCGGCGGCCGGGGCTTCTTCCGCGGGAGCGGCTTCGGCTTCGGCGGCAGGGGCTTCAGCGGCCGGTTCCGGGGCCGGCTCGGCCTTGGCGCTCATCTCGGCGGCCAGGGCTTCGTCGACCGGCGCCGGGGCTTCGGCCTTGGGCTCTTCACGCAGGGCCGGCTCGACCGGCGGACGCTCGGAGGCGCCCAGGTCCACGCCCATGGCGGCCTGGCCGGCGGCGAGGCCGTCCAGAACGCTGTCGGCGACCAGGTCGCAGTACAGCTGCAGGGCGCGCGCCGCGTCGTCGTTGCCGGGCACCGGATAGGTGATGCCGTCCGGATCCGAGTTGGTGTCCAGGATCGCGATCACCGGAATGTTGAGCTTGCGCGCTTCCAGGATGGCGATGGCTTCCTTGTTGGTGTCGATCACGAACATCAGGTCGGGGATGCCGCCCATGTCCTTGATGCCGCCCAGCGACAGCTCCAGCTTCTCGCGCTCGCGGGTCAGCTGCAGCAGCTCCTTCTTGGTGCGGCCTTCGCCGTGACCGTCCAGAACGCCTTCCAGCTCGCGCAGACGCGCGATCGAGCCCGAGATGGTGCGCCAGTTGGTGAGCGTGCCGCCCAGCCAGCGGTGGTTCACATAGTACTGGGCGCAGCGCTTGGCCGCGGTGGCCACCGGCTCGGAAGCCTGGCGCTTGGTGCCCACGAACAGCACGCGGCCGCCGCCGGCGGCGACTTCGCGCACCTTGAGCAGGGCCTGGTGCAGCAGCGGGATCGACTGCGACAGGTCGATGATGTGGATGTTCGAGCGGCTTCCGAAGATGAAGCGTTCCATCTTCGGGTTCCAGCGGTGGGTCTGGTGGCCGAAGTGGGCGCCGGCTTCGAGCAGCTGACGCATGGAAAAGTCGGGCAGAGCCATGGTGTAGTACCTTTCTTCCGATGGCCTCCGCAGACGAAAAGCTCGTTCGAGCCTCGGAACGGAAACGGCCGGGAACTCCCCGGCCGGTCACGTGTCTGCGTGCGAGATGGGCGCGAGATAGGACCAGAGGGCGGAAAAATCAAGCGTTCTCTCAGCAGCGTTGGCGCCGAACGGCCAAGGTGGGACAGTGGCGGCGATCAGTTCCACCGTCGCGGAGAGACCTGTGAAGCCCTGGATCATCGGATGCCTGGCTCTGGCGGCGCTGGGTCTCGGCGGCTGTGAGAAGAAGCCGGAAGGCTCGGTCGCCTCCCCGCACCACGGCCGCTACCTGGGCGTGGGCATCTACCGGCCGGAGGCGCCGTGGGAGCGGCTGGTGGCGGCGCAACCGAACAAGGACACGCCCCAGGCCGCGCGCCAGGCGGACGACCAGGCGATCATCGTGGTGATCGACAGCGAGACCGGCGAGGTGCGCGCCTGCGGCGACCTGACCGGCTATTGCATCGGGATGAACCCGTGGCGGAAGGACCTGGCCAGGACCCAGATCGCGCCGGTGGAGGTCAGCGCCCATGCGGCGCGTAACCTGCTGGCGCCGGTCGAGACCTCCGACGCCGCGCCGGAGAAGAAGTAGGTGCGGATCTCGACGGGGCTGTTCCTGCTGCTGGCGATCGGCGGGCTGGGGGGGTGTCTGGGCCTGATCCACTGGATCGGCGAACCGCTGACCAGTCTCATCGTGGACCTGCCGATGACGGGCAAGATGCTGCTGGTGCTCATGGCGCCGTGCCTGGGCGTGGTGACCATCCTTGGCCTGATCCGCCTCCTCGCGCCCAAGGCGGCGAGCCTGGGAACGGCGCTGCGCATCCTCGGCTTCGCCGCGGCCGGGTTCGGCCTGATCGGAGGCGGCATGGTCGCCTGGCTGCTGGCGCGCATCGTGGGCGACATCGGCCCGGTGCGCCTGGACGTCATGGCGCCGACCATCGCCGGCGGCCTGCTGCAGGTGGGCCTGGGCGGTTTGATCGCGAGCGTGGCGGGGGTTTGCGATGACGTGGGGCGGGGGTCTGAACGCTCCCGTAGCCCCTCATCCTCCCAGTCGCTTCGCGACCGGGGCCCATCCTTCTCCCGACCGGGAGAAGGATTCTAGATCCCTCTCCCAAGGGGAGAGGGCGGGGCCTGCGCGCGCTAGCGCGTGGGAGGGTGAGGGGGTACGGGCAGGTCCGGTTTGAGCAGGCGGGTCAGTTCGGCGAGCACCCACCACATGTGCTCGATGACGTCCTCATTGGTGAAGCGAACCACCAGCCAGCCATCGCGCTCAATCACCTCGGTGCGTCGGGCGTCATAGTCGGCGGTGTGCTCGTGGCTCCAGCCGTCGAGCTCAATCACGACCCTGGCGCTGACGCAGGCGAAGTCGGCGAAGTAACGCTCGACGGGCTGCTGGCGGCGGAACTTGAGGTCGTGGAATTTGCGGTCGCGCAGCTCATGCCAGAGCATCTTCTCCGCCAGCGTCGCGTCGGCGCGGAGACGACGGGCGCGGCCGGTGCTGGAACGCTCCCAGAGCCCCTCATCCTCCCGTTCGCTGCGCGACCGGGGCCCATCCTTCTCCCGACCTGGAGAAGGATCAGGCATCACGCATCTTCCAGCATCAGCACACCCGGCGAGCTCTTGAGGGCTCCGCGCAAGGCCGCGTCCAACCGGTAACGCCCCGGCAGCCGCACCTCGATCTCGCGGGCGCCGTCCATGGCGGCGACGAGGACCACCTCCCCGCCCCGGTCGACGGCGGCGGTGTCCAGGCGGGACTTGAGCGCGGCGATCTCGGCGGATTTCGGCGAAACGTGCACCCGCAGTCCGCCCGCCGAATTGGCCACGGCGTTGGCGATCGGTTCGGCGTCGTCGCCGAAGAAGCGCACCTCGCCGTCCGACGACTTGGCCCGCACCCGCAGCACCACGCTCGCCCCGGGCTCCAGCACCTCGCGGCACTTGCGCAGCTGTTCGGGCGGGAAAAGGACCTCGTACTCGCCTGTGGGGTCCGACAGGGACACGAAGGCGAACTTCTCCCCGGTGCGGGCCGAGGCGCGCTCCTGGCGCCGGCGGACCACCCCGCACATGCGGAAGGCCTCCTGGCCTTCCTCGGCCAGCTGGATGGCCTCGGCCACCAGGGTCGTGCGGCGCCGGCGCAGCAGCTCGACCATGTCCTCCAGCGGGTGGCCGGAGAGGTAGAAGCCCACAGCCGCAAGCTCCTCGTCCAGACGGGTCGGGCCGATCCAGGGGTCGGTCTTGTTCAGCCTGGGCCGCGCGGCGCCGCTGTCGGTTCCGAACAGGCTGACCTGGCTGGAGGCCCGCTCGGCCGCCATCGATTGGCAGTAGGCCATGAGCGCGTCGGCGCATTCGACGATCTGGCGCCGGTTGGGGTGGATCGAATCGAAGGCTCCCGCCCGGGCCAGGTTTTCCAAGGCGCGCTTGTTGACCGAGCGCGGATCGACCCGCTCCAGGAAGTCGAACAGGTCGCGGAACTTGCCGCCCTCCTCGCGCACCTCGACCAGGTGCTTCATGGCCTCGAGCCCGACGTTGCGGACGGCGCCCAGCGCATACAGCACCTCGCCCTCCTCCACGTCGAAGTCGGCCTTGGAGCGGTTGACGTCGGGCGCGCGCACCGTCACCCCGAAGCGGCGGGCGTCCTGGTAGAAGACCGCCAGCTTGTCGGTGTTGGCGATGTCCAGGCTCATCGACGCGGCGAAGAACTCCACCGGGTGGTTCGCCTTCAGCCAGCCGGTCTGGTAGGCGATGATGGCGTAGGCGGCGGCGTGGGACTTGTTGAAGCCGTAGCCGGCGAACTTGGCCACCAGCTCGAAGATGGAGTCCGACTGGGCGGCCGGCACGCCCTTGGCGCTCGCGCCCTCGACGAACAGCGCCTTCTGGGCGTCCATCTCCTCCTTCTTCTTCTTGCCCATGGCCCGGCGCAGCAGGTCGGCCTGGCCCAGCGAATAGCCCGCCAGGATCTGGGCGATCTGCATCACCTGTTCCTGGTAGACGATGACGCCGTAGGTCTCCTTCAGCACCGGCTCGAGCATGGGGTGCAGGAAGTCGACCTCCTTCCGGCCGAACTTGCAGTCGACGAAGGTGTCGATGTTGTCCATCGGGCCGGGGCGATAGAGCGAGATGAGCGCGGTGATCTCCTCGATCGAGGAGCAGCGCATCTTGCGCAGGGTGTCGCGCATGCCCTGGCTTTCCAGCTGGAACACCCCGATGGTCTGGCCCGAGGCCATCAGCTCGTAGGACGGCGTGTCGTCCAGCGGCAGGGCGCCCAGGTCGACCTCGGCGCCGCGCTTCTTGAGCAGCTTCTGGGCGCGGTCGAGCACGGTCAGGGTCTTCAGGCCCAGGAAGTCGAACTTCACCAGGCCGGCGCTCTCGACCCACTTCATGTTGAACTGGGTGGCGGGCAGGTCCGAGCGCGGATCCTGGTAGAGCGGCGCCAACTCGACCAGCGGCCGGTCGCCGATGACCAGGCCCGCCGCGTGGGTCGAGGCGTTGCGGTAGAGGCCTTCCAGACGAAGCGCGATCTCCAGCAGGTCGGCGACCGCCGGGTCCTCCTTCTTGGCCTGCTTCAGACGCGGCTCCAGCTCGATGGCCTGGGCCAGAGTCACCGGATTGGCCGGATTGTTCGGCACCATCTTGCAGAGCCGATCGACCTGGCCGAGCGGCAGCTGCATCACCCGGCCCGTGTCGCGCAGCACGGCGCGGGCCTGCAGGGTGCCGAAGGTGATGATCTGGGCCACGCGGTCGCGGCCGTACTTCTCCTGCACGTAGGCGATCACCTCCTCTCGCCGCTCCTGACAGAAGTCGATGTCGAAGTCGGGCATGGAGACCCGCTCGGGGTTCAGAAACCGCTCGAACAGCAGGCCGAAGCGCAGGGGGTCGAGGTCGGTGATGGTGAGCGCCCAGGCCACCAGCGAACCGGCGCCGGAGCCCCGTCCCGGCCCCACCGGCACCCCATGGGCCTTGGCCCACTTGATGAAGTCCGAAACGATCAGGAAGTAGCCGGAAAAGCCCATGGACTGGATGACGCCGACCTCGCGCTCCAGCCGTTCCCAGTACTCGTTTGCCGGCGCCGACATGGGGGTGTGGGCCAGCCGCAGCTTCAGCCCCTCGCGCGCCTGCCAGGCCAGTTCCTCAGGCTCCGTGCGGCCCGCGCCGCCGGCGAAGCTCGGCAGGATCGGATCGCACTTCGGCACCAGGAAGGCGCAGCGCCGGGCGATGTCGAGGGTGTTGTCGCAGGCCTCCGGAAGATCGGCGAAGGCCTCGCGCATGTCGGCGGCGGGGCGGAACCAGTGCTGGGGCGTGACGCGCCTGCGGTCCTCCTCGCCCACGAAGGTGGCGTCGGCGATGCACAGCAGGGCCTCGTGGGCCAGGTGCATGTCGGGCTTGGCGAACTGCACGTCGTTGGTGGCGACCAGCGGGGTGTCGCTGTCGTAGGCCCAGGCGACCAGACCCGGTTCGGCCGCGGCCTCGGCCGGCGCCCCGTGGCGCTGCAGCTCGACGTAGAAACGGCCCGGGAAGGCGTCGGCCATGGTGCGCAGGGTCGAGCGTCCCTCGCCTTCCTTGCCCAGCACGAACAGCGGATTGACCGGCCCGTCGGGGCCGCCCGACAGCAGGATCAGGCCTTCGGAATGCTCGACGATGTCGGACCAGCGCACCGAGGGCTCGTCCCCGGCCGGTTCCAGATAGGCCTTGGACGACAGGGCCATCAGGTTCAGCCAGCCCTGCTCGGACTGGACCAGCAGGACCACGGTCGGCGTCCTCGCCCAGCGTTCGGGCGGGCCCTCGCCGATGCCCACCACGGGGAGCGCGCAGGCGATGATCGGCTGCACGCCCGCGTCCTTGGCGATCTGGGAGAACTCCAGCGCCCCGAACAGATTGGCCCGGTCGCAGATCGCCACCGCCGGCTGGCCGTCGTAGGCCGCCAGCGTTCCCAGCTTGTCCGCCTTGATCGCGCCCTCGAGCAGCGAATAGGCCGAGCGGACGCGCAGGTGGACGAAGCTCTTGTCGAGTGGGCTGCTCACACGGGTCTCCGGGACTGTGCCGCCAGCTAAGCCCGAGTCACAGTCCTCGTGCCAGTGGCGCGGCGTCGCGGGGGCGATCTATCCACCGGAAGCGTATCGCCGGGCGCACCGTTAAACACCGTAAAACAACCGTATTATCGGAGCTGGCCTCCCGGCCGGATCAGCCGGCGGCGGCCGCCCACACGGGCGCCGCAAGCATCAGCACCAGCAGCATGCAAGCCATCGAGGCGCCCAGCGCCGTGGCCGCGGAAATGGAAGGCTTGTCCACGTCCAGGACCAATCAGGCCGAGGTCGCCAGATGCGCCACCGAGCACATCATCCAGACAAAGGCGGACACGGAGGCGAAGGCGGCGGTCTCACGGAACATGCGGAACATGGACTTCTCCCGGCGTCGAATGCGTTGCTGGTTTGTTCTATGTTCTTTTTCTGTTCCGGTCAAGTTGCCAGATTGAATCAGCCTCGACTTGCGACGCAAAGAAGCTGTAGCGCGACAAGAGCTTTTGGAGTCTGGGACAAGAGCTTTTAGAGCACTCCAAAAAGCGCGATCCGCCAGTTCGGGCCCCCACCAGGCTCACACCCTCCCCATGACGATCAGCTCCCGGCCCACCGTCGGCGCGCCTGAAATCCGGTAGGTCAGCTGCACCGGCTCGATCTGGAAGCCCTCGAACAGCGCCCGGGTCTCAGGCAGGTCGTTGATGGTCAGGATGAAGCGCCCCCGCAGGGCCTCTAAGAGGCCTCTCAGAACCCCGAAGTCGGCCCGTGAGAACATCCCCTGGCCGTAGTCGTCCTCGCAATCCCAGTAGGGTGGGTCGATGAAGAACAGCGTGCCCGGCCCGTCGTAGCGGCGGATGAAGTCGGCGAAGGGGAGCCGCTCGATCACGACCCTGGCCAGGCGGGTGTGGATGTCTTCCAGGATCGGCTGCAGCTTGGTCACGTCGAACCGGGCGCCGCGGCCATCGCGCGACATGCCGAAATTGCGGCCCGCGACCTTGCCGCCGAAGGCCGTCTTCTGGAGGTAGAGGAACCGCGCCGAGCGCTCCAGGTCGGTCAGGGTGTCGGGGTCGACCTGACAGAGCCGCTCGAACTCCACCCGGGTGGTGAGCTGGAACCTCAACATATCCAGAAAGGCGACGTAGTGGCGCTGGAGCACCCGAAACAGGGTGGCCACGTCCTTGGACCAGTCGTTGACCACTTCCGCCCCGGGCTGGCGCTCACGGCGCAGGAAGACGCCGCCCATGCCCAGGAACGGCTCGGCGTAGGTCTCGTGGGGGACCAGATCGATGATCTGGACCAGGCGCTTGGAGAGGCGGCTCTTGCCTCCGATGTACGCGGCCGGCGGCCTGACAGGCCTCACCGGCGTTGAGGGACTCGACTCCATGACGATTCTTGATCTCGACTGACCCCGCCGGTCCGGCCGGCGGGGGGACTGAACGGGGTGCTAGCCCCCGTAAGGTGCGGATCCATCTCCGCGGTTCGGGGCGTTGGCGCGCCCCAGCCCCCCTCTCTTTTCGGGAGGGTGTTCTCACGCCGGCGGCGTCGGCCAGGCGACCTGGTCCAGGTCGGCCGTCGCCGGCAGGTCGCGCAGCTGCTGGCGGTAGGCGCGCCAGGCCGCGAGCTGCTCGGCCGACAGGTCCGCGTCGGCCAACTGGGTCCAGTCGCAAGCCTTCAGCCTGGCGTCGCGGGTGTCGCGAAGGCGGGCGAGCTGCTGCTCGACCGAGGGCGCGGACGGGTCGTCCAGGTAAGGCCCCTCGGGGCCGAAGACGATCACCTTGCCGGCCGCCTGGCCCGCCAGCAGCGCCTGGTGCTGCTCGGCCGAGATCTCGACCGCGTCCGCCGGCAGGCGGCAGTCGGGGTTGTCGACCTCGATCGTGGGGTGCTTGGCCGACCGGTCGGGAACCTCGATCAGCGGATGCTTGGCGCCAAGGTCTGGGATCCTGCGCTTCTCGACCCTCGCGCCCTCGGGGGCCTTTTCGCCGCGCTCCAGGACGTAGTCGGCCCCGTTGATGGTCACCACGCGCAGGGTGCGCACGGGGCGAACCCAGTCGGGATCATGCACCTGGACGTTCGGGCGGACCCAGCTGGGGTCCGGAATGTGCCGGGTGCGCGCGCCGTGCAGCGCGGCGTGGAAGAAGCCCTTGGCGGAGTGGGAGGCGTAGAGGGTCATGGCGGCGGGACCTCAATAACCGATGGCGAGGAACTGGGCGTAGGAGGTGTCGGTCGAGGAGCCGGCGATCCGCCAGTGGGCGAAGTGAGCCTGGCTGTTGCTGAAATCCATGACGTTGACCGAGATCTCGGTGTTGGCCGTGCCGCTGGCGTAGATGGCCGAGCCGAACACCTTGAAGCACGCGTTGGGGAAGGTGATCGGGAAGGTCCCGGTGGTGGTGTCCCCGGAATTGCCGGCGCCCGACTGGCCCCACAGCAGGATCAGCGGCGTGCCCGGGATCTGCAGATAGCCCGAGGTCGAGACCGTTCGGGGGAAGCTAAACAGGTCGTCCGGCGTGACCGCCTTGTTGTTCACCGTTCCTGCCTGAGTCTCGGCGTTGGTGGCGATGCCGAGCAGCCCGGCCAGGGTGGTCGAGGCCGCCAGGGCGGCCAGGGTGTTGGGCGTCACCGCCTTGGTCGCGTTCACCCCGGCGATCACCTCGGCCGAGGTGGCCAGCATGATCAAGCCCGCCACGCTGGTCGTCGCGCTGCCGGCGGCGCCGGAGATCAGGCCGATGATCGCATCGCGCAGCTGGGTGTAAGTGCCCTTGACCGGCGAGATGCCAGCCTGGGTGAGGACCGCCAGGATGTTCTCCTGCACATCGTTGAACCAGTCCTTCCCGAACTGGGTGGGCAGGACACCGTGGACCGGGTCCCCGTCGCTCCACATCCCTGAGACGCTGCCGTTGGTGTCTACGCGGTGCATGGGTCCCCCTAGGGATAGCCGAAGAAGACGGAGGTGTGCGCCGGCGAGATGCGGCCGATCACACACTCCAGGACGGAGTGGTCGAAGGCCCCGGTCGAGGCCGAGACCGAGAGCTTCCAGGTGAATTGCCAGCTCACGCCGTAGCAGCGCTGGCCCAGTCGATCGCCGAGGCGGGCGGGGGCGTACTCGACCACTGTGGCCGTGAACCCCAAGTCGGCCGCCACCCCCACGAAGTAGGCCGAGGACTGACCGCCCTGGGCGGAGAGCTTGTGGTGGGCGGCCAGGCGCCGCGAGGGCTTGTCGGCCGCCAGGGGCACGCAACCGTCCGGAATGCCCAGGACCCGCTCCCAGTCCGGCAGCAGCAGGTCCGCCGTGCGGGGGTCGGCTTCGTCGAACAGGCTACGGGCCTGCAGATCGATGCGGGCCGGCTCCTGGGACAGGAAGGTCAGGACCTTCTCCAGCCAGGTCCCGGGCTCGCGCGGCCAGGCGCGGCCCGTGGGGAGCAGCGACTTGAGCTGAAGCAGATATTCGGGTGCGGTCGCCATGGGTCAGGTCCAGGTGATCGCGCCCAGGACGATGAGCTCGCCCGGGACCGAGGTGACGTTGGCGCTGGGGACGGTCAGGGTGTGGTCGGTCTCTCCCGCCGCCTCTGCGATGGCCTCCTGGATGTGGCTGAGCAGGATCGTGCCGCCCGGCTCCGCTTCACGGGTCAGGAGGTCGGCGATCGAAGCGGCGATCGCGGCCTTCACGTCGGCCGTCGCCGGCACGGCATGGATCGTCAGATTCAGCGCCTTGGTGGTGGGTGCGAAGACTGTCACGCCGGCGGTGACCGGCCGAACGGCGGCGATGTGGGCCGAAACCGCCGTCACGTCGCCGGCGAGCGGGATGATGCTGACCCGGCCGTCCATCACGAAGGTCACCCCGACCGTGCCCGGGCCGTTCCAGGAGGGATAGACCCAGGCGCGGGTGACCCCCGAGACCTCCTTGGCCCAGGCCTCGTAGTCCGTCTGGCAGCCCCCCTGGGGCGGGTTGCGAATCCGGGCCAGCAGCCGCGTGCGGAGATCCTCCGGGTCTTCGTCATCGACGCCTCCGGACAGGCCGTCGGTCCCGGTGACCACGCCCTGGGTGGCGACGTTCAGGATCGGCGTCGGGAAGGTGAGCGTGGTCCCCATGTCGGCGTTGCCCGCCGCGCCGGCGACGGCGGCGGAGATGGCCAGGGTCGCGGTGGTTCCCACCCAGACGGGCGCCGCCGTGGTCACGCACTCGACCCCGTCCTGCCGCTGCACCACCGTGCCGATCGTGATGCCCGTTCCATTGACACCCGTGACCTGGAACTGGCCGGTGGCGACAGTGCGCTCCTTCTGCAGCACGTCGAAGATGGTCGCGTGGCGGACCAGGTGCTCGGCGTCCGCCGTGTCGTACATGAGGTTCTGGGCGACCCGCGCGACATAACCCCAAAGATTGTGGGCCAGGGCGGCCTGCACCATCGGCAGGACCCGCAGGACCGCGCGGCGCAGGAAGGTGTCCACCCCCACCACGGCCGCGTTGGCGTCGGTCAGGGCGCGATTGATCAGGGTCGAGAGCGTCGGGCGGGCCAGGGCCATCAGGTGTTGCTCCACAGGTGGTCATAGCGGCGCGGGCGCGGGTCGTTCGGGCGCTTGATCTCCAGCGACCAGCCCATCTGACCCGGGTTGATGATCCAGGTGGAGGCCTTCACGCTCTCGGCGATCCCGTCCTCGACCATCCAGGCCACCGCCTCTTCCAGCGCCTCCCGGTAGCCGTTCAGGGTCGCCTGGGTCTGTTTCGCCCGCTCGAATAGCCAGAGGCGCGAGCCGATCTGGTCGCCGGTGACCTCGGCGAAACTGTCGCCCCACCAGCCCCGAGGGTCGTTGCTGCCGGTCGGCAGTTCGTCGTCCTCGCGGGCGCGGCGGTCGGTGAACAGGGAGATGATCACCGCCGTGTCCAGCCCGGCGTCGGTGGCCAGGTCGGGCGCACTCAGGGCGAGGTCGGCCGAGAACAGGGCCGGGTTCCAGATCAGGGCCAGGTCGGTCACAGTGACTTCACCTTGGTCGAGCTGGCGACGATCTTCCCGGCGACGACTAGGTCGTCATGGCGCGCGATGGGCTTGCCGCCGGGGCCGCCCAGGTTCACGTCGTCGGAGAGCAGGTTGCAGTGGGGTGCGGTCACTTCGGCCGTGCCGCCGGCGCTGACCGTCACATCGCCCTGGGCGGTGGCGATCACCTTGCCGGGGGTGTCGATGTAGATGCCGTCGCGCTTCAGCCAGACGGTCTGGCCCAGGTCGTCGTAGAGCGCGACCTCCCCGGAGGCCAGGCCGGCCAGCCGATACTGGCGATCCTCGACCCTGATCACCACGCCCTGGGTCCGCGAGCCGACGACGGCGAGGAAGATCGCCTCCGCGCCCGGGTGAGGATTGCTGGTCAGGCCGTAGTCCTGGAACCGCTCCACGTCGGGGGCGATCTCGTCGGCCAGCAGCTGCACCTGCACGCTCTGGCGGGTGCCGCCGTCCTCGATCAGCTGGATCAGGCCCCGGGCCACCATCATCGAGATCGAGCGCTTCAGCGGCGCCAGCAGCTTGCGCAACGAGTCCGGGCTCATGACAGCCCCAGCAGCGGGTCCGCGCCGCCGCCTTTCTTCTTCTTGCCCTTGGGCGCGGGCAGATCGATCAGGCTGTAGGCTTCCTTGGGAACCAGGGTCAGGACGCAGGTGGTGTCGGCCGCCTTCCGGTACTGAACGCCCGCGACCAGGAGCTCCTCGTCCACGCCCAGGCGAGGGATGTGGACCGGGACCAGCCGGTCGATCTGGTAGAGCTCGCCGGCGTCGGTCCGCCAGCCCGACACGGTGACCTGCACCGAGCGCGCCTTGCCGGCCCGGATCGTCGCCTCCCACTTGGCCCGCGCGGCCAGGGACGCTCCGGTCGAGGTCTCCTCGTTGATGATCATCAACGGCCGATAGCGGGGCACGCCAGGGTCCTGGGCCGTCGCCTTGGGGGTGTAGGCCCGGGTGTCCGAGGTCCCCAGCAGGAAGTCGCCGTCCTGGCCGTGGGGATGGCCCTTCAGCAGGTAGTCGCTGTAGCGGTCCCTGACGTTGTTCTTGAAGGTCGCGGCCCTCACGTTCACGCCCTGGACCAGCGCATAGCCCGCCCGCGTCATGGCCGGCTTGCGCAGCTCCAGGTCGCCGTCGGCGTTGGTGATCGCCATGACCGACCGCTGGCGCGCGATCCGGTCGATCACCTCCCACGCGGTCTCGCCCTGTTGCAGTGAGAGGCGCCGGAGAGGCTCCTTGCCGGCATGCCCGGCGCCCAGCTTGGTGCTGACCGTCCGGTTGCCCGCCCCGTCCACCGAGATGACATTGATCCCGAACGGCCGCGCGATCTCGGCGGCGATCTGCTCGACCGTGCGGTTCTTGAAGGACCCCGAGCCGTGGATCACCGAGCAGTCGACCAGGTCGGCGGTCTTTTCCCGGCCGGTCATGGTGACCGTGTGGCTGTTGGCGTCGAAGGCGTAGCTGGCGTCGTCGATATAGCCGGTGAGGACCCGCTCCCCGCCGATCGTGACGTCGCAGGCCTGGCCGGCCTCGATGACCCACTTGTCCGGGTGATCCGGATAGCGCTCGGTCAGGCCCAGTTCGAAGCTGCCGGCCAGGGCGTCGAAGCCCCGGTGCAGCGAGACCTCCTTCCAGCCGTCGAAGGTGTCGCCGTTCACGTGCAGGGTCAGGAGGTCAACCACCGGCCGCCTCCGGGGTCAGCAGCTCCAGCGCCACGCCGCCGGGCACGAAGCCCGGGTGAGCGACGCGGTTGCGGTCCACGATCTCCTGGTCGCGCAGGGCGTCGCCATAGATGCGGTAGGCGATCACCTGGGCCGGCAGGGTCACGGGCGGCGTCCAGGTGAACAGGGTGGCCAGCGACGCGCCCCGGGCGTTGATGTCGCGGACCAGGGCCTGGCGCAGCGCCTGCAGGGCCTCCCAGGCGTCGTCGTCGCCCTCGTCGCCGGCGTCGGTCACCAGGATGGCCAGCTCGGCCGCCAGGCGGTCGCGCACCGCCACGGCGTCCTCGTAGGAGGCGAAGGTCAGGTCGCCGACCACCAGTACGGCCTCGGCGGCGGCGGCGCGCTGGACCAGGCGCACGACGGCGGCCTGGTTGGCGCGCTCCTGGTCCCGCTCGGCCGTGGCCCCGGGGATCGCCGGCAGGGCGATGGCCAGGCCGGGCACAGGATCTACCGCGCCGGGCGCCAGGCCCGGCGAGACACCGGCGCCCGGGTCCGGCCGGCCACCGAAGCCCATCAGGGTCTCCAGCGCGCCCAGCGCCCGCTCGGGCGTCGAGGCGAGGTCGCGGACCGAGGCGATCACGTCCAGGACGCCGGCGGCCAGCTGGCCGGGGGCCTGGATCAGGCTCGTGATCGAGCTGGTGATCGAGGCGATCTTGGCGCTGAGGCTGAACAGGCTCTGGCGCGCCGCCGCCACCCGGGCGGTGACCGCCTTGACCGCCGACAGGGCGTTCTGAATGCGCCCCGTAGCGCTCTGGGAGACGAATTGAGGGAGGCCCGCGGTCGAGAACTTGCCGGCGAAACTGGTCGGGCCCTGCAGCTTGACCGCCTCCGCCGCCACGATGGCCACCTGCTGGGTCTGGACGCTCGATTCCGGGGTGATGTTCGACCCGGCCTCGGCGAACTCGAGGTCGTAGGCGCACATGCCGCCCTCGCGGGTCGACTCCTCCGCGTGGCCGCCCATCAGCACGACCGACAGGGTCCCCTTGTAGGGATGCACCAGGGTCCCGGCGCCCGGCTTGTTCAGCGCCTCTTCCAGCCGGTCGCGGTCGGCCATGTAGTCCGGGCCGATCACATAGGCCCTGAGCGAGAACACCGGGGTCTTGCGACCGCTGTCCTCCGCCCAGCCCTTGTCCCGATCCGGATACTCGTGCAGCTCCACCCGCCGCCCGAGCGGGCGGGTGGCGACCTCGACGAAGAAGGGAACGCCCCGGAAGCTCGCGTCCCTCAGCTGATCGCGCCAGGCCATCTCAGCGACCGGCCAGGAGCGCGCCGCGATCGACGTGGAGGTCCCACGGATCGTTGGTCTGCAGACTCTTCACCCGCACCCGCTGGTCCTCGACCACCACGGTCAACCGCCCGCCGAAGGTCTGGGGGCTTACCAGGTTGGGCGCGCGGCCCGTGCCGGCCGCCGCCGCAGGCCGAGACCGATCATAGGCGCCCGCAGCGATGGCGAGGGGGCCAAATCCGGGAAAGAAGCCCAGGCCGCCGAGCATCGCCTTGGCCCAGGGCGGCAGGTCGAAGGTCAGGGCCGCCTGCAATTCCTTGCCCACGTCGGCGATCGCCTTCAGGCCCGTCCAGAGCGCGCCGGCCGGGTTCACCAGCGAGGTCAGGGTCACGAAGTTGGACTGGCCCAGCGCGTCCTTCTTGGTCAGCCAGGCGAAGGCGTTGGCCACGCGGGTGATGCCCGACGCGACGCCGGCCCAGTCGACGTTCTCGATTATCTCGAACAGCGCCTGCAGAAGGCGGGTGATCGCCGGGATCAGCCTCGGTAGGTCCGCCTTCAGCTTGGTCGCGAAGTCACCGACCGCCTTGGTCAGCACCCCCCGGTTCTTCGGGTCCTGGAAGAACACGGTCACGGCCTTGGTCAGGTCGTTGAAGACCGGCAGCAGCGCGCCCACCACCTCGTTGCGCAGGCCCATGAAGGTGAACTTCAGCGCCAGCCAGTTGGCGTTGAACTGCCGGCCGGCCTCGATCTGCTCGGGGGTCAGGATGAAGCCCAGGCGCCGGCCCTCGGCGACCATGGCCTTGAAGCCCTTCGCGCCGTTGCGCAGCAGCGGCTCCAGCGACTTGCCCTCGGCCCCGAACAGTAGCTGGGCCAGGTACTGGCGCTTGGTCGCGCTGGTCACCCGCGACATGCCGTCGGCGACCTGGTCGAGCAGGGTCGGGAGCGGAACTAGGGTCTTGCCGTAACGCAGGTGCTCGATCCCCAGCGCCTTGAAGGCCACCGCCTGGCTCTTTCCGTGACGCAGGGCGTCCACCTGGGCCTTGCCGAGGGCCTCGAGCATCTGGACCGCGCCCTTGGGGTCCATGTTGTTCTTGGTGAAGCCGAACTGCAGGCCCTGGACCAGGTCGGAGGAGACGCCGAGCTTGCGGGCCGCGTCCTCGATCTCGGCGGCGGATTTCCCCAGCTCCAGCCCCGCCTTGAACAGCTTCCCGGCGAACACGAACGGGGCCTTGATAAGGCTGACCACGCCCATGATCGCGGCGAAGGCGACGCCGTAGGCGAGCGAGTACTTGAAAGCGTCGCCCAGGATATGGAACATCCCGGCCGAGCGCCGGGCGTGCCCTCCGGCCTGGGACGTCTTCTTGCCCAACCGGTCCTGGGCGCCGGTGGCCTTCTCGGCCGCCTGGGCCTCTTTCTCCAGGGCGCGGGTGTACTTCTCCACCCCCATGCGGGCCATCTGCTCGAACTTCTCGAAGCCGCCCATGGCTTCGACCATCCGGGCGTTGACCTTGCCGGTCTTCTCCAGCTCGGCGCCCGCCTCCCGGGCCGCGGTCGCCAGCCGGCGCAGCCGCTGCGCCTCCGTCTCCTTGACGATCGGCGCCTCGGCGGCGCGCTTCTTGGAGCCCGCCAGCTTGTTGACCGCCTCGTCCAGGCCGTTCACGCCCCCCACGATCTTGCGCAGGGGCGCGATCGCCTGGTCCAGGACCCGGACGATGAGTTTGAGACTAAGTTCCATTGAACCGCGACGCCTGCGCCAGCCAGAAGTTGATTTCGGCTAGGTCCATCTCCCAAACGTCGACGGGCCTGAGGCCCGCCGCGAAGACGAGATCGCCTAGGAGGTCTCGCCAGTGAACAGGCCAGCCGGCAAAAAACCCTTCACGATCTCCGCGATCGCGTAGAGGTCTGCGACGTCCAGCTCACCGAAGGCCTGCCGGTCCAGACCGATCAGGTCGGGGATCATCTTGAAGATCGCGGCGTTGGTGTCGGTCGCCGCCGCGACCTGTTCGATGTGCCTGGCCTTCGGTCGCCCCACGGTGACCTGGGTGACTTCCTCGGTCCGCACCTGGCCTGAGCCGGGGGTCTTGAACCGCCGCTCGATCGCCCAGACCAGCGTATAGACCTCGGGCGGGCGAAGGTGCGCCGGGACCTCGCCATCGGCAGGGATCTGACCGGCGACGGTTTCTTCGTCGATCATCAGACCATCTCCTCGGCCGGCGGGCCTTCGAAGACCAGCATGCCCTTGCCCTCGCCGTCCTCGGCGGTGGGCGTGTCGGTCAGCCAGCCGCCGGTGATCACGTAGGTCTGGCCGGTGTCGAACTCGACCATGATGGTCGCGTTGTCGATCTTGCCGAAGCCGGCCAGCGAGACGCTGGAGTCGATGAAGTACGGGACTTCGAGCTTCGAGGGGACCAGCTCCTCGGTGTACTTCATCGTGCGGGAGCCCGGACGGGTGGTGCGCTTGATCCCGCCGGTGTCGAGCTTCACGCCCTGGACCGTGTCCAGGATGTTGCCGTCGATCCGGACGGTGGCGCGGCCGTATGCCTTCGTCATCTGGCTTGCCTCCTACAGGCGGAATTGGATCTGGCCCGCGAAGATGCGGAACTGGTTGACGACGTCCGGCGCCAACAGCGAGTCGATCCGGTCGGGATCGGTCGCGCTGCGCTGGGTGACCAGGTCGCGCTTGAACTGGTCGAGGTTCTCCATCAGCCCGGCCGTGACCCATTCGCTGGCCAGCGCGATCTCCTCGGCGCGGATGACCTTGGGGCTGACGACGGCCTGGCCGGGCGCGATGGGGTTGCCATCGTCCACCAGCTTGTGGCGCGGGAACTTCAGCGCCATCCGGGCGCGCAGGCTGTAGCGGAAGTAGGCCGTGGTCTTGACCGTGTTGAGGTTCAGATAGGCCGTGTCGATCACCCCGCCGGCGGCGGTCTGATACATGGTGATCGCCCGCTGCACGACCAGGACCCCGCCCTCGACCTTGGCGGTCGAAATCCCGTCGCGCAGAAGGGTCTCCTGCTCGCTGCCCATGAATCGGTTGCTGGGTGGCGGAGGCAGCAGGCCGGGCAGCGGCAGGCCCTCGAAGCCGCGCGCGGGGTCGATGTTGGCCGAGCTCTCAACCACGGCGGCCCAGGTCGCGATCCGCTCCCAGCCCGGGTTCGGGCACTTGTAGATCCCGAAGCACTCCATGAAGGGGCTGTTGCGGGAGGTCCCGAAGCTGGCGAGCGAGCCGACCGTGCCCGAGGACGGGATGTAGCCCTCCCCCTCGATCATGCGCGGCGGCGCCCAGCGGCTGGCCAGCTCGGTCTCCAGCGTCGTGAGGTTGGTGGTGTCGGTGTAGGGCATGACGATCGCGTCGAAGCGCTGGTCCCCCAGGCCCGCGATCGCGCCCGAGATCGCCGGGTTCGTCCCGCCGCCGCTCATGGCCACGACGGTCACCCCGACCCCGCCCGGCAGGCGCTCGCCGGCGTTGTAGTTGAACGAAAGATCGATGTCGGCTCCGACCACGCCCTTGAAGCCGTTGCGGACGGTGAAGGTCACCACCCCGGCCACGTTGGCCGCGGTCACCGGCAGGTCCGGGACGGCGGTCACCGCCGCGACGAAGGCGGTGGCGATGGTGGTGGCGCTGTCGCCGTTGGCCACCGCGGAGACCACCCGCTGGCCGGCGATCAGGCCGTAGACCGTGCCCGCCTCGGTGGCGGGCCCGGTAAAGGTCGCGGTCCCGGTCGCGGCGGTCCCAGCGCCGTCGTCGGGCAGGCCCTGAACCCACAGCTCGCCCGTGCCGCCGCCGGCCACCCAGGACTTAACCATGCGGGTCAGCATCGAGGACTTGCCCCAGCGCCGCTCGGCGTCGCCGGTCGAGAACACCTGGGTCAGGCCGACGGCCGCGGTGTGGGAGCCGAGCAGCAGGGTGCGCTGGGTCCGGCCGGCCGTGCCGCGCTGGGCCCGGGAGCTGTCGATCTCGACGTACTGCCCCGGGACGCGGATGTCGGCGGCGATGTTGTTGAAGGAGATGCCAGGCATGGGCGGTTACGCCTCCTCGGTGTTGGTCTTGCCGCTACGGCCCCGGCCGGCGGCCGGCGGGTCGCCTGCGGGCGGGTCCTCGACCGTCGCCGGCGCGGCCGGCAGCGGGTCGGTAGTCGCGTCTTCGTCGATCAGGCGGCGGTCCCAGAAGCTGGACCAGATCACCTCGCGGCCCTCCTCGGGCAGCACCTCGTGGGTGATCGGGTCGCGGACGCGGCGCCCCTCGCAGGGCCGCACGAAGCGACGGTTGGCGTTGTCGGTCTCGGACATGGAGCCTCAGCTCTCCCCGGGTTGCAGGATGACGTGGTCGGTGAACGGCGCCTGGTCGTCGGCCGGCAGCTGGACACCCGCTGTCTCGGGGTCCGCGTCCACCAGGCGGGTCTGGGGCAGGTCCCAATTGGCGTGGAAGACCTTGAAGTCGCCCATGCCCTCGGTGGTCCGATCGTCGGACGGATCGATGGTGAAGCGGGTGGTGAAGGCGGTCGCGAACAGGCTGATCTTGCGCTTGTCCTTCAGCGCGCCGGCATAGAGGGGGAAGCACTCCTTGACCGCCAGGCCGCCGATCTGCAGGCCGAAGTCCTCGCCGCCCAGCAGGCGGCAGACGTCCCAGACCATCTGGTAGGAGCCGACCTCCCGGTCGGACGCCCCCATGCGGGTGGAGCGCTCGTTGCGCAGGTTCTCCGCCCCCACGATCACGTGCCAGGTCGCCTCGACCTCCACGCTCCAGCGCCCGACCGCGCGCAGGGGCTTCCAGCCGCTGTAGGCGACCCAGCAGCTGGGGTACTCCACGATGCTGTCCGCGACGCGGTCGTCCGCGTCGATCGGCATGGATTCCACCTGCCGCCAGCGGTAGCCGAGGGCCCCGGACTCGGAGACCTTGGCCAGCCGGTCGATGATCGCCTGCTCGATCTGTCCGATCATGGCCGGGCCGCCTCGGTCGCATAGTCGGCCGCCAGGTTGAGCAGCTCGTCACGGTCGGCCGTCGACAGGCCGAGGAACGCCCGCATCGGCATGACCACCCTCTGGGCGAAGACCGTCGCCCCGTTGGCCAGCTGGAAGCGCAGGCGTTTGGCCCTTACCGGGACGATCACCCCGCCGAACTGGTGGATCCGAGCGCGGGGGTCGTTGGTCCCGACCTCGGCGTAGTCGTCGCCGGCCTGGCCGTGGATGCTGTCCCGCAGCAGGCCGCGCTGCTCCAGGGTGTGACCGCCGCTCAACTGGGCCCTCAGCGACGGCTTCCAGGGCCGGCCCTCGGGGTCCACGTTGGTGGTGAAGCGCTGGACGGTCGAAAGCTCCAGGTAGGCGGCGAACCGCTCCATCAGCGGTCGCTTGTCTACAAAGCGCGCGAACAGGTTCTTGACCGCCTGCAGGGCCTGCTCGAAGTCGAGCGCCCGGATCTCGATCGAGGCGCCGTTCACCACGCCCCCCGATCGCCGCGCCTGAACACCCGCTCCGGGCCGTTGATCAGCACCACGCCCGGCCGGGCGGCCGGTTCCACGCCGGCGACGTCGAGCTTGAAGGTCCCGGCCGAGATCTCGCGCAGGCGCTTGACGGCGGCGTCATAGCGCTGTCGGACCTCCTCGGTGGCCCGGTCGGCGTAGAGCCGGAAACGGGCGATGTCGCAGGCGCAGCCCTTGATCACCGAGGGAACCGAGACCAGCGGCAGCTGGTACTTGGCCAGCAGATAGCCGTTGATCTCATCGGCCGCGTCCGTCAGGGCCGCCGCCACCACCGCCGTGTTCACCGCGTACACGGGCGGGGTCGAGCGGTCGGTCAGCTGGACCAGCTCGTCCTTCCCGAAACGGGTGATCAGATCATCGGCGGTGGCGTAGGTCATGTCAGACGGCGTGCCTGACGCAGGCGAACACCAGCGCGGCCACCAGGCCACAGAGCAGGCCGGACACGAACGGGTGGACCACCCGCCAGCGTTGGACGATGCCGATATCCTTCATGACCCGGGCCCGCAGCCTGGGCTCCAGGACGGACAGGCATTCCTGCATCCGCACCCCGTAGGAACGTGCGGTGTGGGCGAAGCCTTGCTGGGCGGCGTTATCCACGCTGATCTCCGATCGCGATCCGAGGGCTCAGGGGCAGGCGACGCGTACGGCGCCGGCGCCAGAGGACTCGGAAATCGGGGCGGCCACTGCGGGCCGCCCCGACCTCCCCTTTCAGTCGGCCGTGTTCTTGGCCGACTTGCCCCGGCGCGCCGCCGTGGACTTTTCCTCGGGCGGAGGCGGGTTTGGGGCCGCCCCTGCCAGAGGTTCCCCGGCGCCGGCGGAGGACTGCCCCTCCGGCGCGCCGAGCCCGGAACCTTGCTCGCCCGCAGACGAGGCGATCCCGGCTAGGTCGTCTCCGGCTGACACTCGCCGGGCGGCTTCGTCGTCCTGGTCGTCGAGCATGCCCCTCAACGCGACCGCGCCTTCGACGCGTTCGTCGTGGCTGAGACGGCGCCACTCGTCCTCGCCGGCCCGAACCTCGATGGTCAGGACCGGCTCTTCCAGAAGGCGAAGCACTTGGTGCGGCGTGACCTGGTCGGGGGCGATGACCACCCAGTCGCGGTTGTGGAAGGCGAAGCCGGCGCGCCGGAACTCCGGGCGCGAGGCCTTCGCGCGGATCGACCGCTCCATCACGGAAGCCGCTGGGCTTCGATGACCTGGACGCGCTTCCAGTAGATGTTGGAAGCGCCGCCCGCGAGATTCTGGGCCTCGAACAGGGTCTGGGCCGCGGCGAGGTTGGAAGGACCGACCACGATATGGGTCGGCTTGACCTCCAGCGGTTCGCCTTCGTCGTCCACCAGCGCGGCCATGGCCGTGCGCGCGGCTTCGAAGTTGGCCGCGTTCAGGGTCGCGGTCGACTTGTAGGCCAACTGCCAGAAGGTGTAGCCGGCCGCGCCCCGCGCCTCGCCGCCCATCATGAACTCGCCGGTCTTGAAGACCTGCGAGTCCTGCTCGTCGACCACCATGTGGAAGGTCGGGTCCTGCCGCTTCTGATGCATGATCGGCTTCAGCGGCTTGCTGCAGTCGACCAGGTACCAGGGCTGGACCGCGCCGGTGGTGTCGACGTTGGACGCGATCGCGCCGGCGGCCTCGGGACCGATCGGGTGGTCGTTGTCGAAGAAGTTCTGGCCGTCGTAGCAGACCCGCTGGTGACCATACCGCAGCGCGTCGAAGGCCAGGCGGTCCCTCAGCATCCCGCCGCTCTCGCCCCAGCCCGAGACGATGTTCGGGTACAGGCCGAGGTTGTCGTCCCTGATCTTGTTCTTGTGGATGCCGATCGTGGCCTCGAAGTCGTCGTTGGCCAGCTGGTAGACCTTCTCCTTCAGCGAGCGGATGCGCTTGTCGCCCAGCCACTTGCGGAAGATCGGCAGGTCGCCGAGGAAGCCGTAGGTCTCGACCTTGGTGGACGAGGTCACCGGCGTGACGAAGGGATCGGAGACCGGCGCGGCCTTCTTCAGGCCGTTCTGGAAGTCCGCCTTGAAGCCCGTGCGCAGGGCTTCCAGGTTCGCTTGGTTGATGATCACTGGATCAGAGCCCTCAGTAGGTGATTTCGAGGTAGCCGGAGACAGCTCCGGCGATGGCGAACGGGGCGCCGGGAACGACCTGGATGCGGTCACCGACCTTCACCACCGTGCTGGCGTCGCCGGCGGTGGGGGTGTCGGTGACGATCGTGCCCTTGGCCGCGCCATCGGCGATGGTGCAGGCCAGGCCCGCCACCGCCGTGACCCCGACCGCCGCGGTGACGTCGCCTCCGGTGGTGACCGCCTTCTGGACGATCACCGACATGGAGGTGATGTTCCCGCTCACCGGCGAGACCAGCTCGGCCGAAGTGCCGGCCAGGGTGTCGGTCTCGTTGATGGCGAACGGCAGGACGACCGTGCGGGGACCCGCGCCGCCGGGCCGGCCGACGTCGACCCAGACGCCTTCGGCGTCCACATCCACGATCCGGCCGGCCACCGCGCGGGCGCCGGCGTTGCTGGTCCTGGCCACCGTCTCGTCATCGACGATGAAGGCGTTGGAGCCGACGTCGGCCAGGGTGATGGCGTCCAGGCTGGCCGAATTCTTGAAGTTCCAGCACTCGCGCTGGACCTTGACGGTGACGTCGCCGTCGCCGGCCCCGCCCACGACGGTCTCCAGGGCCACGCCAGCGGCGCGGTAGGTGGCCGCATCAGCGGCCTTCAGGGCCACCGAGCCACCCTGGCCCTCACGGCCCGGGCGGGCATAGCCGGCGGCCAGGATGACCAGGGCCGACTGGTAGATGGTGACACCGGCCTTGACCGGCACGACGAAGTCGCGGGCCTCGCGGCGGATGATCTTGCGGGGGGCGGCAAGCGCCATGGTCAGGCCTCAGCTTTCTTGGTTGCGAGGAAGGCGGCTTCGTCCCAGCCCATGGTGGCGCAGATCGCCTTTTCACCGTCGGTGAGGACGGAGCTGTCGCCCTCGGGCTGTTCGGTCAGGGCCGGGCCGGACCTCAGCACCACCGGCGCCTTGGCCAGGAAGTCCGTCTCGAACTTGGCCGGGTCGGCCGCATGGGCCCCGATCGCCCAGTCGCGCAGCGCCGGGATCAGCTTGCCGGCCTTGATCGCGGCGTCCACCGCGGCCTCGGCCTTGTCCTTGGCCCGATCGCCCTTGAGCTCGTTGAGCTGGGTCTGCAGGGAGACGACCTGTTCGGCCGGGACCCACTTGGTGGGATCGGGCGCGCCGCCGGCCTTCGCCGACTGCACCGCCACCACGATCTCCGTGCCGGCGGCGTCCGCCTTCAGGCCCGCCGCCTGGGCGACGGCCTTCAGCTGGTCGGCGGCGCCCGTGGCGGCGTTGATCGCCGCCTCGATGTCCGCTTCCGTGGCATCGGGCTTCAGCCCGAGCGCCAGGATGAGCTTTTCCTTGTCCATTTTTCCTTCGGGGGGTTGCTGCGCCGCGACGGCGGCCAGTTCGAGGTTCGGCGAGTTGACCAGGGCCGCGCGCATCAGCCAGCCCACCCGCTTGGGGCTGCCGGTCTTGGCGTGGCTGTAGACGGGCGAGAGGTAGCGAAACTCCTTGGCGTCCACCTGGGCCTGGGCGGCCGGGGTCCATTCGACCCGCCCCCAGACCCCGCCGTCGATCACCACCAGGCTGTCCGGCTTGATCCAGCCGGCCGCCGGCGCGCGCCCCCCGACGCCATCCTTGGCGGCGAAGTCGGTCTGGTGGTTGTAGTCCACCACCAGGTCCATGCCGCCGCAGTAGGCCTGGGTGTCGGCGATGAACTTCTCGGGATCCGCCAGCTGGTAGGGGCCCCGGCCGTCGCGGCCCTTGAACACGCCGGCGGGCATCAGCTGCACCAGGCCATCCCGCGCGGCGGCCAGGTCGGCGCTGAAGGCGCAGACGGCGACACCGGCATAGAGGGCGGACTTGGACAGCGGACTTCCCCGAACACAGAGCCGCGACGGCGCGGCGGCGCTTTGAGAGGCCAATATCGAGGGGATCGCGGGGCCATTTCAGTGTGAAGGGGTTCACACCGTCCGGGACTCAGCTGCGGCGGGAGGCGAGGACGGGCTCTGAAAAACGGGCGCGCCAGGCGCGCGGCCGGGTGTCTCTCACGCTGCCCTTATCGTCCCATCACGGGGTTCTGAGAAGCCTCTTAAGCGCCGCCCGGGTCGGCGCGGCGCCAGACCACGGCCGCCGTCCTCAGCGCGACCAGGTCGAAACCGGCCTCCAGCGACGTCGAGAACGACCAGCTGGGCGAGGCGCCGCCGACGGCCATGTCCACCACCACGTCGATCGGCAGGATTCGGCCGGCGGGGCGAAGGCGGGCGATGTAGCGGCGCACCAGCTGGGACTTGCCGCCCTGGACGTCGCGCCAGGCCCAGAGGATCTCCGCCGGGTTCTTCAGCGTCTCGGCGACCAGCGGCAGCACCCTCAGCTGCTCGGCGCTGAAGGCGAACGGCGCGCCCGCCCCGTCGCGGAACAGGCCGGGACCGATCGCGATCGGGGCGCCGACCAGGTCGTTCACCACCGCGTACTCGTCCGGCGCCAGGCCGAAGGCGCCCAGGAACGCCGCCTCCGCCTCCGCGGCGGTGACATCCTCGGCCAGCAGCTCGGGCGCGGCCGACGCGCCGATCGGCAGCTCGGTCGTGGGCGCCAGCCCTGCCGGCGCACCGCCGTCGGCCGGCCGGGCGGCCTCGGCCGGGGTCTGGGGCGAGGGCGTCGGCGTCACGCCTTCCAGCGGCGCCTTGCCCGGGTTGTAGTCCCAGCCGGGATCGATCCCGCCCTCTACTCGAGTAACCTCGCCGGTGCGGGGATTGGTGTAGGCCTTTGGCGGAAACCGGACCGGATGCGGGCTGAGCTTCTCCCCGCGCGCCGACATCAGCCGCTCGCTGGTCTGGGTGACGAAGCATTTGCAGTTCCAGCCGTTGGGCGGGTAGTGCGCGTCCCACCACGGATCGTCGATCGGCAGGATGACCGGCTCCTCGCCCCAGGCCAGGTGTTCGAGCCGGGGGTGCTCCTGGGGCGTGTGGTTGTAGCGCAGGTAGGGGAACGCCGCCTTGGTCCGCTGGAACCGCTCCCATCGGCCGGCCGCATAGGCCACGCGCAGGTTGGTCTCGTAGATCCGGGTCAGTCGGCGGGGCGAGCCCAGCTGCACGGTCCTGGTCTCCCCGGTCAGCGGGTCGGTCATCTCCTTCTTGCCCCACCACCCCTGCGCCTGCAGCAGGGGCGTCAGCTCGGCGATGAACTGCTCAAGGGTCTTGCCCTCGGCTATGGCCTGGTCGATGCCCTCGCGGATGGTCTGCAGCACCTCCCGATCCATGGCCTTGGCCACGGTGAAGGCGCGGGCATGGTCGTGCTTCCACAGATCCTGCCAGGCATAGGAGGTCTCAAGCCCCTTGGCCCGGAAGTAGCGGATCGCCTCCTCGGGCGGCAGGGGCTTGAGGGTGGGCGCCGGCATGGTTCAGGCGGCGGCCTGGTCAGCGGGTGCGTCGGCCCCCGAGGCGGCGATCGCGGCCTGGGCCTTGGTCGCCTGCGCCTTGTCCCAGGACCGCGCCACGGTGGCGACGCCCAGGATCGTCACGCACAGGCCGAGCTTGTCCACGCCGACCGAGGGCACGAACACCCCGGCCACGAAGGCCACCGAGACGATGTAATGGGTGAACGGCCGCGCGATCGCGGCGATCGCGTTGACGACGGGTTGGGAGGTGAGGTTCATGATCAGAAGATGGCGTAGCGGTTGTGGACGTAGGTTTCGAGTACCCCCAGATCGGTGGCGTGGCTGCCGTCCGCCAAGGGAACGTTGAAGGCCCAGGCGTCATAGACCTCCCCTGCGAAGGGCGAGGACTTGTTGGTGTTGGTCGCAAAGAGGCAGAGGCGGGACGCATCGGCGGCCCAGCCCGAGAGGTTGCCGGCGTTGTTCGCCTCGTTGACCCCATTGACCCTAATGTCGACCCGCTGAGAGGTCGCCCCGATCCAGCTGTAGGACCAGATGATCAGCTTGACGCCGGCGCTGTTGGGATAGTGGTTCGAGTCCGACCCGATCACCGTACCGCGCAGCTGCAGGATCTCGGTCTGGTTCGGGTCCGTGCCGCTGTAACCAGCCCACATCCTGGTCGTCGAGTCATAGGTGCCGAACACGGCGCCGTTCCCCGAGGCGCCCGCTGCCGGTCGCCCGACCATGGCCACAGAGAAGCTGCCGCCGATGGGCACGAAGGCGTTGCCGACGGGCGTGATCAGCTGGCAGGACGCCGGCATGAGGTAGGGCTTTCCGTTCACTCCGCCGGTCGCCTTGGCCGGAAAATTGCCAGCGGCCAGGCTCAGCTGGGTGTCGGCCTTGCGGCCTTTCCAGCCCAAGGATGAAATTCCCGTGTCGGCGCGCCACCACTCGACGAGGCTCGACAGACCGACAAGGGCGATGTCGTCGGAGGAGAGATCGACGGCGCCCAGAGGCGTCGCGCCCACGGTGTTCGCAAGGCGGCGAAGGTTTGTCGTCATCAGCCAAGCTCCAGAAGGGCGGGCGTCGCCCAGTGGTAGAGAAGGGTCGAACCGTCGAGGAGCGACGTGGTGAAGGGGTCCGCAGAGCGGATAACCGATCGGTTGCCCTGCAGCGGGCCGCAGGTTCCCCCAGTTTGCCGGCAGGCGAGTAGAAGCCTCTTTCGGGGTCCTGATGGGGCGCTCGCCAGGGTGATCCTCACCCCGTCGGACTTGCCGGTCATCGCCGTGCTGGCGACTGTCTGGCTGATCCCAACCTGGTAGGTCCCGGTTCCGCCGGTCCCCGTGCTGAAGCCGGTCACCACCGTGCCGGCAGCGGCGCCCGAGATCGGCATGCCTACCGAGATTTCGCCCGAGGCGATCGCGCTCACGGTCATGACCTGGCCGGCGATCGAAGCGGTGAAGGACGGAGACAAGGAGGCGACAGAATTGATCGCGGGCGGCGTGCCGGACAGATCGTGGAAATCGAACCCTCGCCCCGCCCCCAGACCGTTGCCGCTGGCGACGGTGGCGTCTGACAGGTCGATCGCCACGGGCATGCTGAAGCGTGCATCGATCGTCGTCGCTCCGCTGAACCAGGCCTCGACCAGGCGGAGCGGACCGCCATTGGGCAGGCCGTGCATGGCGCTCAGGCGGATGTCGGCCCCCAGCTCGCCGAACTGGTAATAGCCGATGCGGCTGCAATGCAGGCCGTCGTTGCCCTGGCCGGTCTTGTCGCCCCGATCGCACCAGTAGTGAGGCCCTGTAGAGACCATGTTCGGGCGACGGTAGTGGAGGTCGCCCATCGCCAAGGTCACTTCGGGGACGTTTCCCAGCGCGGTGCCCGCATGGGAATCGGTGGTGTAGACGAGGAACAGAGGCGGCCGGTTCTGACCGGTGATTGCGATGGCATCCTCGGTGAGATCGGCCAGCAGCTGGTCGATGTAGCGGCGGTACTGCTCGCGCGTCGTTCCGTCGATCAGGACGTCGCTCTCCCCGCCCATGAAGAAGATCGTGTCGAGCTCCAGACGCTCGCCGGCCTGCGCGCACAGATCGCGACCGATGCGGATCTGCCGCAGGGCTTCGGCATAGGCGGCGGTGCCCCGGCGAAGGTTGCGATAGGACTGACCGCTGGCGGCGGCGGAGCTCACCAGCAGCTTCATCTTCTTGCCCGTGGCGGCGAAAAGCCGGGTGTTCAGCGCCAGGGCGTAGGACGAGGCAATCGTCTGCTTCACGATCGAGTAAGCGAACTCATGCAGATCCACCAGGCTGGTGATCGTTCTGCCATCAGGCGTCGGGCCGGTGTCAAAGGTCTGGGCCCAGCCCGGATCTACCGCAGTAGGACTTAGGGACGCCGCTTCAGCCAGGTTGTTTTGACCCAGGCCCAGCGACTGGCCCAGGATCAGGGTCATGTGCCTGACAGTGGTGTCGTCAAGCAGGGTGAAGTTGGTCGTCGCGTCTCGGACGTAGATCCGCGGTGCGAGCGCTGACGAGGTGAACGGACTCACCGGGCCGTGGAAACGGTGGACCATCCAGGCGGCGTTGCCGTCCGCTCCGACCGTCATCTCCAGGAAGCCCAACTCCTGCCCCTGGAGCGGCGCTGTTTCCGCGGTCGAGACACTCTTCCCGGCCGAGTAGATCAGGTTGAACTGGGCGTTGCCGGCGGCGTCGAAACCGCCGATCACGTTGCCGGCGGCGTCGGTCCAGATCTGGGTCCAGTTGTCGAAGTTGAGCGCGACGTCCTTCGCTGCTAGCCCCAACACCGATGCCGCAGCGGCCACAGCCTCGTTGCGAGAGGCCGCCGCCTGGGTCGCGGCGGCCGTGGCCACCGAAGGCTGAGGCGCGGCATAGAACCAATTGGGCGCTGGCATGCCCTACCTCACTTCAGGTTGGAGTACACGCCCGCCGCTGTCGAGGTGTTGGCCACCATGGTCACGGCGAGCGGGAAGATGTTGAGGCCGACGAGCGCCGGCACGGTCAGCGTCGAGCCGTCCTGAAGGACGAGATCGACATTGCCGGCGCCGGTGCAATTCAGCATCAGCGCGCGGGTCGCAGTGACGGTGACGCCGGGCGAAACCGCGACGGCTCCGGTGTAGGCGACGTTGCTGGCGTCGGCGACAGCGGCTGGATTGCCAGCCGACACGTCCGCGCCGGCTACCTGCAGGCCGACCTTGCCGATGACCGCCGCGCCGGCGCCCAGCACGTTGTTTTGAGGCAACGCCTGGATGGCGGTGGTGATCGCCTGGAGCAGCGCATCGGAGCGAGCGTTTACCTGGCTGATATGGGCCGGGTTGGGCGCGGCGATCGCCAGGCCCGTGGTCAAGTTCAACCAGATCGCCGCCTCCACGATCGGTGGATTGACGTTCTGGTTCAGGATCACGGTCCGCGCGACGACGTCGCCAGCGGTGTATCCGCCACCTCCGTTGGTGGTCAGGACGTCGTAGAGCGACTGGATCTGGCTGAGCGATTGCTCGTTGGCCGCGGGACGGAGCCCGGCACCAGGCGTCGCCGCTCCGCCGGCCGGGTTGGTGAAGGCCACAGTGAAGGTGACGCCGTCCTGGTCGATGATGTCCCGACGGACATAGAAGGCGCCGCTGTCGTCGGTCCACAGCGTGGCGGCCAGGTCGGACTGCGCCTGGAGCGTCGAGAGGATCGAGGCCAGCGTGGCGTTGGCGGCGGTCTGATTGGCGGAGGTGGCCACTAGGCCGGCCAGAATGTCCTGCTTGGCCGCGGTCGCGACCAGACCGGCCAGGGTGTCCTGCTTGGCCGCTGTCGCGACCAGACCGGCCAAGACATCTTGCTTCGCGGCCAACGCCAGCCCCCGCGCCCCCAGCTGCGCGTCGGTCAGGGGGCCCGTCACCGTCAGCGTGCCCGCCAGCAGCGCCCGGATCAGCTCCAGCTTGGCGATCTGGGCCGTGTCGTTGGTCAGGCCCGTCCCCATGGCCGACACCAGGCCGACCACCTGGCTCCACAGCTGGGTCAGCAGCGTGATCTCCGACGCCTGGTTGGCGGCGGTGGCCAGGGTGAGATCGTCCAGCGGCAGGCTGGGCTGGGCGCTGGCGTACTGGACGGAGAAGGTCCCGTCCGCCCGGCGCAGGGAGATGCGGGGGATGAAGTTGGGGTCGTCGGCGGTCGGGCCGGACGGGGGCGAGCCGCCCACGACGGTGGCGCGCACCGAGTAGCGCAGCGGGCCCAGGATGTAGTCCACGCCGCCCGGCAGGATCTCCTGGACGACATAGCGCAGGTCCACGGCCGACCCGCCGCCCAGAAGGGTGGTGAGGACCGAACCGGCGAAGGTGAAGCTGACGTATTGCTCCCCGCCCGCCGTGATCTCCGGCTCGCCCACGGCCTGGGCCAGGATCGCGCCGCCGTCGTCGATGATGCGGCGCACGAAGGTGCGACCCACCACCTGCTCGCCGATCAGGAGCAGGTGGAGGATATCGACCTGGCCGCCCTGCAGCAGGGCCTGACCCTTGGTGTCGTAGGACGTCGGGCTGGGATTGCTCATTGGTCGGTTCCGCTGTCGGAGAGATCGAGCCCGGCCAGGCCCGCCAGGTGGGCGTTGAAGCCGGCCCGGGCCAGCAGTTCGGTGAAGGGGCCGTCGTCCATGGCGCCCAGGGCCTCGGTCAGGCGATCGCGCGCCTCGGTCAGGGTCGAGCACCTGGCCAGGACCTCACGGACCGGGTCGACCACGGCTTCGAGCACCGGCTCCCAGTCGCCCAGGTCCGCCTCGATCATCCGGTCCAGCGCATCGCCGGTCGCTGTCGATGAGTGTCCCTGCGCGTGAAACGCCCTCTGAGAAGCCGGTGGTAAGGCTGAGAAGCCCCGACTCGACCTTGGACCCCCAGCGGGGGCTTTCGCCGGCGGACGGGCTGTACGGCCCTTATTTTCGGGACCGGGCTGAAACGGGCCGCCGGGCGCGCCCAAGGCCGGGTCCGCGTTCGGATCGATGGCCGGCGGTCCCGACACCTGCAGGACCGCCTCGTCAGCCTTCGGCTCGGGGGCGCCCACGATCTTGCGGGCCCAGGATTCGGGAATGCGCGCGCCCAGGCGGACCAGCTTGTCCACCGCCCCGACCGTCTCGGGAATGTCGATCGACTCCTCGCGCCCGATCTTGATCCGGGGGTACTTGCCCGACGCCGGCGGACCGCGGTTCAGGTCCACGATCGGACGCACGATGTCACGGTTCAGGCTGGCGGACAGCTGCTTGGCGTCGGCGTTCTCTATGTCGCCCCGGACCTCGTCATGCACCTGGCCGGAGCTGCCGAAGCCGCCGGTGGTCGCGTCCGTGGTTCCGGTCTGGCCCAGCACCGCCTTGGACATCTGCTGGTCCAGGAAGATGCACAGCCGCTCGTAGACCTCGGCCGAGCCGCCGGCCGCGCTCTGCTTGCCGTCGCCGAAAATCACCTCCATGGACTTCGGGAAGACCGCCGCGGCGTCGGAGCCCATGTCCGCCACCGCCCGGGCCAGGAGCGCGATGTTCTCCGGGGTCTCGCCGTTGTCGTAGCGGCCCATGCGCAGCGGCATGCCGTAGACCTCGGCGAAGGCCACCCAGTCCTTCAGCGAGTAGTTCTTGAACATCCACGCCCAGGACGCCGGGCGGGCCAGGCCGCCCCGGATCGGCAGGCCCGACTTGGCCTGGTGGTCGTGGCAGATGTACTTGAAGGCGTCCAAGGGGACCGGGAAGCCGTCGTCGCCCCGGAGCATCGGGGTCCGCCCGTCGATCCGGTCGAAGGTGAACCAGCGCGGGTCGCGCCATTCGAGGCGGTTGGGCAGCCACTGCCGCTCCGACATGTCCCAGACGATCTCGGTGCGGCTGAAGCCCTTGCCGACCGCATCCAGGATGTCGAACAGCTCCATCTGCAGCGTGTCGCGCTCCAGCCAATCGCGCACGAGCTGGGTGTTGGCCTCATCGTCCGGGTCGTCGGAGGGCGACTCCACGGTGATCGGCAGCTGGGAGACCTGGCGCTTCCGCGTGCCGAGGACGCCGAGGTAGTGGAGATCCTTCTCCTCCATGTCCTCGGCCAGGGCGAGGTAGGCCAGGGCGTCGTGGTTCTCGGCCTGGCGCAGGATCGAGGCCAGCCGCCCCGGCGTCAGGCCCGAGGCCGGGTGTTCGGAGATGATCGAGCGCACGCCCGACAGGGTCGGCCCCGCCACCTCCTGTTTCAGGGCCTCGACCCGGACCGGGCGCCCGAGATAATCGACCAGCGCCATCAGATGCATCCTTTCCGGCGCAGCTCGCGGGCCAGGCTCGCGGACCGGGGCTCGCGCTCACCGAAGACGAACTCCTCGGCGGACACGCCCTCCCGGGTCTTGGGGACGGATTGGTAGGCGTACTCGCTGACTTCACCCCGGCTGGCGGCGTAGGCGAGCGCCAGGCTGACCGCGAAGTCGCCGTGTCGCTGCAGGCCGTCCGAGCCCTTTGTGGTCACTTCGGGGACCATGGGGATGCCCCGGATCAGCTTCACCTGGCGAACGTCATCGACCAGATCGACGTGACCTGGGATCGCCAGCATCCGGTCTTCGAACGCCGGCTTCAGGGGCGGCATGTTGTCGAGGTACCAATTCTGGCTGAGCTTCACCTCCTCGATCCGGCTGGCGCCGAATTTCTGCATGGTGACCTCGGCCAGGTAGGAGCCGTTGCCGGTGGCGTCGAGCTTTCCGCCCCCGAAGCGCGGCAGGCGCTCGGTGACCCAGAACACCACCTGCTTCTGCTGTTCGTGCGGGACGTTGCGCATCTCGATCACGAACGGCACGCGCCGGCGCAGATCTCGTTCGATCACGAGCGGGGTGTAGGACGACACGTCGCCGGTGCGGGCGAAGTCCTGGCCGAAGAAGTGGCGCAGGCGACGGTCGAGAGCCTCGACGTGCGGCTTGACCGTCTGCTCCAGCCAGGCGTCCACGTAGGATCGCCGCTCGGGCTCGGGCTTGAGCTCGAAGCCCGGCGGACAGACCAGGCGAAGCACATGAGGCGGCTCCGTCGCGCAGGCCTCGATCACCGCACGGCTCAGCCAGACGCCGGAACCCTGGCTGGGCTCGCAGTCCAGCTCCTCGGCCGCGTCGCCAGCGTAGGAGGCCCGGACCTCGGCACGCCAGCGGGCCTCGCCCTCTGGAGTCCACTCGATCCCGCGCATCAGGCAGACGCGCTTGTAGAGCCCCTCCTCGATCGCCTGGTCGAAGGTGCAGCGCACCACCACCCCGGCGCGCTTGCCGGCGCGGATGTCGTTCAGGAACTCGTTGAACGGGTTGTCGACCCCGTTGTGGGTCGAGATGACCAGCACCTTGCCGCCCCAGATCAGGAAGGCCATGGCCGCCTTCAGCAGGCCCGGCGCATCGTCGTGGAAGGCGAACTCGTCCAGGATGACATAGCCCTGGCGGCCCCGCAGGGAGCGCGGGCGGCTGGACAGGGCGACGATCTCGAACCCCGAAGCGAACCGGATGCGGAACGCCTGGATGTGGCGATCCTCCTGGCCCTTCTCCTGGTCCAGGAACAGGAACTCCGAAACCTCGGTGCAGGCGGGCATGAACGCCTTCGCCCACATGGCGCAGGTGTCGATGAACTCCCGCGCCATATCCAGGTTGTAGCCGATGTAGAGGGCGTCCATGCCCCCGGCCGTCTTCTGGGCGCCGGCGGTGAGGACCGCGTCGGACGCCACCGCCCAGGTGAAGCCGATCCGGCGGCTCTTGTCGCAGCCCACCACCTGGTTGGTGGCCGTGGCCTTCAGCAGGGCCTTCTGCGAGGGCATGAGGATGTCCGGCAAATCCTTGCCGGCCAGCTCGGGCGGCAGGGTCTGGGTGGTCTCCCGGCGGAACCGGGCCCACTCCTCCTCACTGATCGGACCGATGTCGTAGGCCATCAGTCCCTGAGCCCCAGAATCTCGCGCTTGATGGCGTTCACCGTGTCCTTCGACAGGCCGGCCTCGGTGCGCTTGGCGACCCGGTCCACGGCCGCAGCCGCCTCGGCTCTCGCCTTCTTCTCAGCCTCTTCCCGGAGCCTGATCGTCTTCTCGGCGTCGGTTTTGCTGGCCGAGGTCAGCGACTGCAGGGCCTTGGCCAGGAACATGGCGTCGCCGGCGCTGAACGTGACCGGGCCGCCCTCCTCGCCGTCCTCGCCGGGCTTGGACGCGGCGGTCATGATCTGGAAGATCACGCCGTGCATCAGCTCCATGTTCAGCCGCGCCAGCTTGTCGTCCGGCTCCGCGCCGAACTGGCCGACCAGGGCGCTGGCGATGTCACGGGAGCGGCGCATGTCCGCGCCGATCTCCGCCAGGCTCTTGACGTGGCGCCCCACCGCCGATCGTGAGACCTCCACGTCCAGCTCGCGGAGCTTGTCCAGGATCTCATCGATCGTGCGCCCGTCCTGGCGCAGCTGGCCGATCAGGGCACGGATTGGCTCAGGGAGCCGGTCGATCGACGACGGGCGGTTCGGACGGGCGGGCATGACTCAATCGCCCGGTCGGGCGACGCCGGGGCACTTACCCAGTCCGGCGGCGATGTCGCGGCCCCGTTCTGTGGCGGTGGCCACGTAGTGCCCCCCGTGTTCGACGAAGGTCACCAGGCCCTGCTCGGCCAGCCAGGCGATCTCGGTCTTGACCTTGTCCCGCGACACCGGAAGGTCCCGATCGAGCAGCGCGGGCGCCAGGATCGAGCTGATCGCGCAGAAGCCGTCGGCCTCGCGCAGAATCTGAAGGATGGCGATGCGGACGTGAGCCGCGAAGTGGTCGGCGTAGCTCATTCCGCCCGCTCCACGCCGCGCTGGAGGAAATAGCCTTCGAGGCGGCGAGCTACCGCCTTCACCTCGTCCACGTTGTTGCCGACCGCATCGATCTTGCCGGTGACCCTGGCCAGGTCTTCTTTGGTGGCCACGGTCTCGAAGCGCACTTCGTACTTATCGAGACGGCTTTCCGCGTCGTCCAGGCGGGTCACCGCGCCCTTCACGCTCTCGGCGAGCCCGGCGGTGGCTTCGGTGACGATCTTGGTCACCTCGGCCTTCGCGAGCTGGCGCAGGCTCCAGGCCGCCCAGACCGCAACGCCGTTGGCGACAAGCGAGATCACCGGGATGGCGTCTGTCAAAGTCCTAAGATCCACGAACGCCCCCGGCGTACTTGCGCCGGCGCGCCTCGGCGGCGCGCTGGCAGTTGATGCACTTGCGGGCGGCGGGGTGTGCCGCCCGCCGCGCCGCTTCGATAGTCCCGTCACAGTCTTCGCAGTCCGGCGGCCCCGGTTCGGGGGCGCGCGCCGGCCGGCCGGCCCGGAACCGGGCCTCGGCCGCGTCGGTGATGGCCTGCGCCTCGTCCGCCAAATCCACCCCCCGCGCCCGTCTCAGCCGCCCGCCGGGGCGGGCTTCACGCCGGCGCCATGGGCGAAGCAATCGGCCCGGGCGTCGTTGATCAGGCCGTAGAGACCCATCGCCCAGGCGTGGACGCGTGCGACATAGTCGGCGCCGGGCGGGTTGGTGATCACCCGGGCGTCGAGCGCCGGCTGGGGCGCGGCGGGGGGCGCGTTGTCCAGCTCGGCGGGACAGACCCAGCGGGTCTGCACCACCGTGGTGGTCACCGGGTCCGGCGCTCGGTCAACGAGGTCCGGCCGGGGCTTGGGAGAGCCTCCGCAGGCACTCAGCGTCGCAAGTAGCGAGGCCGTCAGCGCCGCGCGGCGCAGCGTCGAGGACGCTCTGGGCATGTTGCAGATCCTTGAGGGTCAGGTCGGCCCGCGCGGTGGCCCGGGCGACGGCGGCGGCACGGTCGCTGGCGGCGGCGGCCAGCTGGTCGCGCAGGTTGTTGGTTTCGGTCTGGGCGGCGTCGCGCTCGGCGATCACCGTCTTGACCGGGGTCGAGCAGGCGGCGTTCGCCTCGGCCGTGTCCTCGGGAACCGCCTTCAGGCCGTCGTCGCAGGCGTGAGCCTGACCGGCGTGGCGGATGGCCAGCGCCAGGGTTGCGGTGCAAGCCTTGTCCAGCTCGGCCGGCGCGGGCGCGCCCACGACCACCGACCCGGCCAGCTGGTCGCACCGGACCCAAAGCTTGAGCTGGCCGGCCTCGCGGTCGGCGCGGCCATGCTCGAAGGCGGCGAAGCCGGCCAGGGCGAGGACGCCGGCGGCGGCGCCCAGGGTCAGCCAGCCCTTGAGGGAGAGCGCGTTCAGTCCGAACATTGGCCCATGCTCCACAGGTTGAAGGCGTCCATGGCCAGGTAGCAGCCCTCGATCACGCTGGCGGCGAGCAGGACCAAGGCCAGGGCGGCGCCCAGGACCGGCCAGAAGTCGCGGTGGCCCGGCTCAGACATCGCCCAGCTCCGCCGCCCGCCTCAGCCAGCCCTTGCGGTACTTCTCGAAGGCCGGGTGTTTCTTGATCAGCACGCGGTAGCGGTCGGCGACCTCGTTGCGGAAGTTGGTCAGGACCAGGTCCGCGCCGAAGCGCTCGCAAACCTGCGAGATCCGCAGGGCGGTCGCCGGGCCCAGCGCGCCGTCGGTGACCAGTTCGGCGGGCCAGAGCTTGTTCAGCGCCATCTGCAGCATGCGCACCGCCGCGCGCGGGCTGGCGTTGATCCCTTCGTCCAGCAGGGCCAGGTCCAGCGGCTGGGGAAGGCGGTCGAACCCCGTCGCCCGCCAGAAGCGGGTCCAGTACTCGGCTTCGGCGGCCGGCCAGGGCATGGCCCGGATGTCGGCGATGTCGATGTCACCGTCGTGGTCGAGGTCGAAGAGATCGAGCAGTTCGGGTCGGGTGCGCAGCTCGCCGGTCAGGTAGCGCAGGCTCATGCCCCAGCGGGTCGGGCCGCCCGGGTCGGCCGGGTCGTTGGTGAAGGCGGAGCCTTCGATCAGCTTCAGCTTGGGGACGAACGCCTGGAACCGGGCGTCGTGCGCCGGGTTCAACTGGTCACGGGGGTTCACTGCGGCCGAAGCGTCCATGCCGTGACGCTAGGTGGATGCAGCCCTGGCTTTCAGTGTGAAGGGGTTCACACCCCTGGCCAACCTCAGGCGAAAAAGTCCTTCTGGGGGCTTCCCCCTTCGGCCTCGATCTCGCTCTTCACTGCGTAGACGTGACGGCGGGTGCAATGCAATGCCCGGGCGATTTCGGCCGGGCTGACCCCCTGCGCCAGCATGCGGGCGATCAGGGTGCGCTTCTTCAGCGCCAGCGGGATCTCAAGGTATTCCTGGCTGAAGCGCCGGCCGAGGCGCTGGGCCAGCTCCAGCCCGATGCTGACCGCCAGCGGGTGATGCTCGCCCGGCTTCTCCGGGACGTAGAGCCGCCGTCCGCCGAAGTCGGTCTGCAGCCGGCCCCAGGCCTCAGGCCCGATCAGGGCGGCGACCTGGTCGACCTTGCTGGCGTCGGCGGAGATCTCGACCGGCGGATCGACGCGCATGTTCATGCCGCGCCGCCCCGGAGCAGCTGCTCCAGCTCGATCTCGGCGCGCAGGGCCTCGGCGGTGGCGGCGCGCGCGGCGGTGCGGCGGTTCGCGACCTCCCCTTCCACCAGCACCTTGGCGCGCTCAAGCGCGAGCCGGCGGCGGGCCTCGGCCTGGTCGACGCGCGCCTGCGCCGCGGCGATCGCCTCGATCGTCCGGTCGCGGGCCTCGGCCCGGGCCTGGCTGCCGAAGAGATCGTCGCCGTCGCTCATCAGGCGCGGCCTTCCTGCCGGGGCTGGCCGGCCGAGCGGGCGCGAAGGCGCGCGGCCATCATGCCGATCGCGTCGTCCAGCCGGTCGATCTCGATGGTGGCGTCCTCGCCGTCGTTCAGCACCCGGGCGCAGAGGCACAGGTAGAGCCGGGCCTTCAGGGTCATGACGTGGTTGGCGGGATCGACGCCGGTGAGATCCTGCGACCAGCCGGCGCGCTCGGCCCAGGCCTTCAGCGCCTCGATCAGCTTGTAGCCCTTGCCCTGGTCCGCCCACTGCAGCTGCTCGACCTTGAGCTGGCGGCGCGCGAAGGCCTCCAGGGCGCTGTCAGAAGGGTCTGAGACCTCTCCCAGCTGCCAGAGCGAGATCCACATGGCCCGGGCCTTCTTCGCCACCGGGTGGTCGGCCTGGCGGGCGTAGCGGGGCTTGCCGGCCGCACGGGCCGCGGCCCTGGGCGTCCAGCCCTTGGCCCGCATCTCGGCGATCACCAGCCCCAGCTCCGCGTCGGTGCAGTCTTTCGCCGAGGTCTTGCCGCCGGTGATGCGGGCGACCATGGCGCGATAAGTGGAGTCGTCCAGGCCCAGCTCCTTGCGGGCGATCTGGACCTTGGCCAGGGCGGGGCGGGCGGTCACGCCGTCACCCCTTGGAGGGAAGACGCCAAGTCTACGCGCGACACGTAGAACCTGGCGTCGAGGTTGTAGACGCTGCTGATCCCGAACGCCGCAACCCCCTTTAAGACCCTGCGTTCGCGGGCTCTCGTCCGCCTTTCGTAAGAGGCCCAGGCCTCGCTAGACGCGTCGTCATCTGGCTCGGGCAGCGGGTCCAGCGCCTCAAAATCTGCCTCAGCCCGACGAACCATAGTCTCGCAGTGGGCCCGATAGGTCTCCGCCTGCGCCTCATCGGCAAAGGCGAGCACCAGGTGATCTCGCTGATCCTCGTATTCGCCTGTCGAGAAGGCGACGATCCACAGGGGCGTGCGGTCAGCAGTCATCCTTTGCTCTCCAGCTTGTCGGCCGCCGTGCGCAGCGCGACCACGACGCCGGCGACGCCGATCAGCTCCGCCAGCGCCTCGGCGGCGGTCAGGACGAAGCACCACAGCATGGCGATCTCGGTGGGGCGGCCCACCAGGTGGGCGCGGGCGTAGACGCGGCCGAAGGCGTCACGGACCTCGCGCTTCATGTCGTTGCTGATCCGGGGACGGCGCAGGTCGTTCACGCGGCGCCCTCCGGACCGCCGAAGACCAGGCGCGGCGGTGTCTTGACCTTGCAGCCGAGGAGAACGCCTCGATCCGCCCCGTCGCCGGGCCAACACTTGGCAAGGCCACGCCTGGCCAGCGACTGCAGCGCCTCGGTCCGCTCCTGTCCGGTGACGCCGATGACTGGGCGGAAGTCTAGACGTGTCAGCATGGACCGCTCGGCCTCGGTGAGCGGTGTGGAAGTGTCGAACTTCTGGAATGTCATGGACGCCGCTCCATCTGGGCTGCGCCAGTGGTCCGCGCGGTGAGCTGGCGGGACCAGCCGACGACGTCGCGGGCTTCGTCGATGCAGGCCGGGGTGAAGCCCGGCAGCTGGGCCAGGCGGCCGGAGGCGATCAGCTGGGCGAGCTTGGTGGTGGTGCGCACGCCGTTGGCGTTCAGCAGGGCGCGCAGGCGCACCGACAGGGTCAGGGTGGAGATCAGCACTGGCCGCCCCCCCCCCGTTCGCCCGCGCACGGTGTGGCCGGCGGCGGCCATGGCGTCGAGGATGCGGCGCACCCCCTCACGGCCCATGCCGAAGCGGCGGCCCATGTCGGCCATGGTGACGTCCTCCGAGGCGTTCCAGGCCCGCAGGACCCGCAGGTCGCGCGCAGCGCGGCCCTCGTCGGTCAGGCGGTGGGCGTGCTGGGTCAGCATTCGTCGGCCTCGCGGGCGGCGGCGAGCAGCTGGGCCTTGGTCATGCGGCCGAGCGAAATTTCCAGCTCCTCGGCGGTGGCGTTCCACTCGCCGTCAGCCCCACGGCGGACGCGCACGCGGGCGGTGTTGGTCGCACCCTCGGGGGTGGTGAAGCGGGCAGAGAAGGTGGAGTGCCTCAGGCCGCGAACCACCTTGATCCGGGCCGGCGGGGTCCAGCCCCATTCGGGGGGAACCAGGCGGAACAGCTGGGCGGCCTGATCGGTCCAGTCGATCCAGAGAATCTGAGGGCGTCGCGGCTTGCGCGGGCGGCGGCTCATGCTTCCGCTCGCTTGGCCAGCTCGGCCTTGCAGCGGGCGGCCTGACCGCCGCTCTTGCCGCTGGTCTTGTTCCCCCAACCTGCCGTCTCAGACAGCGGAGGCGGGGCGGCATGGAACTGGTCTTCGAGCTGGCTCAGGCCCGCGGCGCGGCCGGACCCGACGTGGGTCACACGGCCCTTGGCCAGGGCGTCCTCGACCAGGGCCCGGTCCGGATCGACCGGCTTAGGCGGCGTCAGCGGGCGCGGGGCCGGCGGCGCGATGGTCACGTAGTCGCGCTGGGACAGGGTCGGCTGGACAGCTGGCGCCTCTACCACGCGCGGAGACTTCTGCCGGCGGCGCGGCAGGGCGTCCGGAGGAAGGTCGCAGCCGTCGTTGATGGCCCGAAGGGCGGCGAGCATGGCCTCATCGAAGCCGGGCGCGCCGGCAGCGCGGGCGCCGCCGCTGGGCTGAAGGCCGAGGATGCGGGCGGCCCTGGTCACCGGCGTTCCGGTTGCCGCGGCCACGGCCCAGGCGGCCGGCCAGAGGGGTTGGCGCGTCGGGCCGCGCAGGGCCGTCATCGCCATCACCGGCGAACGCCCGAGGGACCGCGACGCGGCGATAACCGCGCGGGCGTAGAGGTCGGAAAGAGCTTGGCGAGGGGGCATTTTACCCCCCCCCCGGCCCGGTGATGATCTGCGATTGCGCCATGACGTCCTCGATGCGTGGGGCTTGGGATGGGCGCCGGGCGCGGCGGGGGCCGCGCCCGGTCCCTACGCGGTTACAGGGCGGGGTCGGCGGTGGTCTCGGCCGCCGGGTCGACCGCCTGAGCGGCCTCGGCCGCGGGCGGGTCTTGGGTGGTCCGGTCGTCCTGGGCCTCGCCTTCGTGGTCGGCGTCGGCGACCATCTCCGCCACCGTGGCGTCGCCGGTCGTGTTCACCGTGCCGCCCTGGGTCGAGCCTTCCCCGGCCGTGGAGGCCGTGGTTCCGCCGCCCAAGGCGTCGTCGAGACCGTTGACGCCCTCCTCGATGGCGTTGGTCTTCTCGATCTCGCCCTCGATGGCGGCGTCCTGCTCGGCCGTGTGGGCCTGGATGGCGGCGATCAGGTCACCGTCGTGGTGCTGGCCCGACTGCAGCTCGGCGATCGACGCCTTGACGCTGTCGAGGTCTTCGGTCCGCACCTGGCCCTGGCCGGCCAACAGGGCGGCGAGACAGGTGGCGAGGTGCGGGAAAGCGGTAGGTTTCAGCATGTGACTTCAGTCCTTTTCGCCGCCGGCTGGGGTTGCACGTCCGGGAAGCCGGCGGCGGCTCCTCCCGGGTGTGTGGGGAAAGCGCGCAGGCCGAGGCCGCCCTTGCCGAGGCTGAGGCGGATCTCGGTGGCGAAGGCCACGGCCAGGCGGTTGACGCGGACGGCGCTGGCGGCGAAGGCGCGGCGGATGCCGACCTCCATCCCCTGGACGGCCAGCTCCAGGACCGCGGCCTCGGCCTCGGTGACCGTAGCCAGGTCGCCGAAGGCCGCGCGGCGGCGCGCGATCTCGGCGATCAGGTCGGTCTCGAACTCCGACAGGACCGACCCGGCCATGACCGAGAGCACCTGGGCGCGGGTGTGCAGGATGGCCAGGCGCGGGTTGTCCCTCAGGAGGCCCATGTGACGAGCCTCCCGTGGGAGCGGTGGCGCCGGGGCCGCATGACCGGCGCCGGCGCGATCGGCAGCAGCCCGCCGACCAGGCCGGCGAGGAGTGCGCCGACCAGGACCAGGGCGGAGACCGGCCAGACAACGATGCAGAACAGGGTGTCGCCGTCGAACCGCTCGCGGTCCGAGAAGTCGTCGAGCACCCACGCCCGGGGCCAGAGCGCCAACGCGCCCAGGACCCATAGGCCAGCCAGGAAGACGGTCATGACCGCGCCCCTCTCGGCTCGATCACGACTTTCAGCGTCGGCGTCGGCGGCGCCTTGACGCCGGAACCGCCATGGGGCGGCCGAGGCCGTACCGTCGCGTGCAGGTGCGCCCGCACCGAGTCCATCGCCGTGCCGATCTCGGCGTGAGTAGCTCCGGAAGCCAGCAGGAAGGCGACGAGAGCTTCAAAAGAGGCCCGCAGCTGGTCGCCTTTCGGAGCCGCGTCCTGGGCCTCGATCTCGAAGCGCCGGCTCATGACGCGCCTCCCGCCACGACGCCGGCCCGGGCCCTGCGCGCGGGCTCGCAGGTGGCGAGCTGCCGGTGGACCTTCGCCGAGTACTTGGACGTGAACGCCGCCCCGCATCGCGCGCAGCGGGCCACGATCGGGGCGGGACCGTTGCGCCGGCTCATGACGCCGCCACGTCGATCGAGACGGCCTGCCAGGCGTCGGTGGCCTTGGCGCGGCGGTAGAAGCGCACATAGCGCTTGGAGCCCACCACCCGCATGGAATCCTTGATCGCCTCCATGCCGCGCTTCCAGCGCGCGTCGTCGATCTCCAGGCGCAGCAGCTGCAGCAGCTCGGCGCGGTTCACCTGGCCTTCCTTGTCGACGTTGAAGGCGCGCTGGACGATGGCGCGGACGTTGGCGTTGGAGTCGGCCGTCCACTCGTTCAGGCACTCGTCGACCAGGCCCTTGGCCACCTGCAGCTCAGGCCCGAACGAGATGGCGTCGGCCACCTGCACCTGGACCTTCTGCAGGCCGTCGAAGGTGGTCAGGGTGATGTTGCCCTTCTGGCCGCCGAGCTTGGCGCCGTAGTCCTGCTCCAGCAGGGCCACGAACGCGTCCACGTCGTCGAAGGTGTGCTGCCGGAAGCGGGCGATCTGCTCGGCGAGGGGTTCGGCGTAGCCCACGATCTTGCGGACCACCTCGTCCATCAGCCGGTCGCGAGCGCGGACTCGCTCGACGGGCACGAACGCCCCTTTGGAATCGACGAGGTAGAGGTTGCCGTTGACCACGACGTGGCCGGCCGGGATCTGGAACCCCTCGGCGCGGGCGGCGGTGATGGCTTCGGCGCTTGTCGCGTCCATGGTTCAGGCTCCTTTTTTCGGGGTGTTGGGATCGGTCCGGCCGCCGTCGATGGCGGCCAGGTGGCCGTAGAAACGGGCGCCGGGGATGGTCAGGGGATCGACGGCCTCGGGCGCCTCGCGCCCTTCGAGCGCGGCCTCCAGCTCCCGCAGGCCGCCGCGCAGACGGGCGGCCAAGGCCACGAAGGTCTCGGCGTCCAGCGTGCCCGCGTAGAAGCGCCGCACGATGTTGCCGAGGTCGGCCTTCAGGTCGCCGACCAGCTCAAGCGGGGTTGAGGTGATGACCAGGCGTCTCATGCCGCCACCGCCGTCTGGGAGCGCTGGGCCCAGGCTTCCTGGATGTGGCTGAGGGTGCGGTCCTCGCCGTCGCCCTGGGCGAGCAGCGTGGCCATCTCCAGGGTCTTGGTCAGGTTGCGCAGCGTGCCGGGCTGGCTGGCGATCCGCTCCAGGAACTCGCGCTCCTTCGGGTGATCGACGCCCCAGGCGTTGCACAGCAGCGCGATGTCCTCCGCGTGGGGCTTGGCCTGGGTGAGCTGCCAGGACACCCGGCTGTAGAGCTGGGCGAAGGCGGCGGCCCGCGAGCCGCCCTGGATGCGGGTCAGCACCTCGGGGTTGCCGCAGAGCGCGATCCCACACTTCAGCTCGTCATGGATGAAGCGCAGCTGCTCCAGCGCCAGGTCGTTGGCGTGCTGGGCGTCGTCGATCACCAGCAGGGCGTTGAGGCCGCTCAGGCGGTCGAGGATGGTCTGGGTCAGCACCTGGTTGGAACCGGCGTTGCGGCCCGATCCCAGCTTGTGGAGGATCTGGACCAGCATCGGCGAGACGCTGCGCGTGGCCGGGCTGAGGGTGACCTTGAAGACGTTGGGGTTGTCGTTCTCGTACTGGTCGATCGTGGCGGTTTTGCCGAGGCCGGCCGTGCCCACGATCAAGACGAAGTTGCCCCGCTTGGCCCAGGTGAGGCACGAGGTGATGCGGGCGGCGGTGCGGGTGTTCAGGAACCCGGGGACGATCGGCGCCACCAGCGCCAGGGCCTCGGCCGCCTCCTGGGCGCGGAAGAACCGGTCCACCGCGTAGGCGATCTCGTTCTTGCGCTTCTCGCTGCCCTGATAGGTGTCGTTCAACCACTGGGACAGGGTCCCGGAGGGCTCGCCGATCCGCTTGGCCAGGTCGGAGTGCGACAGGGCCTCGTAATCCTTGAACTCCTGCAGCTTCTGCCTGAGGGCCCGGTTCTCCTCTGGAGAGAACTCCGTTTGTCCTCGCTGGACGTTCATGCTAGGCGTCTCCTTGCTCAAAAGGGCCGTCGGGCCCGGTTTTCAGGCCGTCGGGGTCGCCACCCCGGCGGCCTTTCTCATTCCGCCAGCCGCAGCCGGGTCACGGCGGCGGTGAAGCGGTCGGATCGGTTCTCTGGACTGGTGTCGGGCTCGGGCCGGGCCTTCAGCGCGGCGGCGCCCACGCTCACCCCGGCGAAGCGCACAGGGCGGATGACGCCGGCCTCGGGCGCCGGGGCCTCGGGTTGGGGTGTCGGCTGCAGGGCCGCGACCTGGGCGGCGGTCAGGAGGCGCAAGGCGTCGGTCTCGGCCCTGACCGCCTTCTTCCAGCCGCGCTCCAGACGGGCGCGGGCCTGGGCGGCCTCGGCGTCCTGGAATCCCACCGCCTCGAACACCGGCGCGGTGACCAGGAAGCGGCTCTCCAGGTCGTAGACATGCAGCGGCGCGTGCAGATCGTCCGGATCGAAGCGGATGATCACCTGCTGGCCGGACCAGGCGGTCAGCTCCGACGTCCAGTAGGTGTTGTCGCAGAAGCGGATCACGCTGGTTCGGCGATCGATGCGGACCCGCTCGGCCGACAGCAGCGCCAGGCGCATCTGTTCCGGCGCGGCCTTGCCGATCGGCGCGGTGGCGTAGGATTCGGCGAAGGCCTGGTCGAAGCTCTGGCCGCGGGCCATTTCGGTGTTGCGCCCGGTGCGGGCGTTGTGTTCGGCGATGACCTGGTTGGCGATGGCGATGAAATCGGCCAAGGGCACGGCCCGCGAGCCGTAGTTCTCCGGCTTGGCGTCGGGCTTGTTGCCCACATAGGCGCCGGCGAAGGCCGGGTGCTTGGCGCCGTCGTCGCAGAGGTCCCGGAATCCGCGCTCGATGGGCTTGGATTGGCCGCGATAGGGCAGCGTCCAGTGGGTCTTGATCCCCAGCGAGGTCAGGAGGCCCAGCTGGTCCTCCTCGCGCACCTTGAACCGGAACCGGGTCAGGGCGCCGCCGGTGATCCACTTCGAGGCGAAGGCCCGGCCATTGTCGAGGTAGGCTTCGAGCGGAATGCCCCAGTTACGGAACAGGTCGGCGAAGGCGAGGCGGGTTTGGACGGCCGATTCCGTCTCGCCGATCCGCCAGGCCAGCATCTTGCGGGAGTAGACGTCCTGGATCGCCACCATCACGGGGCGGAAGATCTTCTCGCCATCCGTGACGAAGACGTCCCACTTGTGGCCGTCCACGTTGACGCACTGCAGGGCGTGCAGGGCCGCGACCGAGCGCGTCTGGGGGGGCAGCATGCGGCGAACCGCGTCCGCGCCCTCGCGCCGGGCCATGATCACGCGCCGGTCCACCTCGGTCTCCAGCCGCCGCTGCAGCGTCTTGACGTGGGGGATCGCGCCCCAGCCGTTCTTGGCGGCCGAGCCTTCCAGGCGGCGGTAACAGGACTTGAAGGTGGGCTTTTCGGGCCGCAGATAGTCGCTGATCAGCGCCTGCCAGGCGTCGGGGTGGATATCGGCCTGTTTGCCGCCGCCGACCCGGCGCGGGGCGATGCGCGGGAGCCTGTCCTCGCGCTCGACGCCCTCGACCAGGCCGCGCCAGTTCCACAGCGTGCCGGTCGAGACGTTCAGATCGGCCGCGACCGCGGCGATGGCCGCGGTGGTGGTGAAACCGGCGGCCTCATGGGCCTCGATCGCGTCCACCGCCCGCAGCCGGGCCACCGCGTCGGCCTTCACCTTGGCGCTCTGGGCGTCGTACCAGGTCCAGAGCCGGGAATGGGTGCGGGCCTTGACCTCCGCGACCGTCACGATCAGCCCGCGCCGGACCATTTCGGTCTTGGCGGCCGGCGGCAGCACCGCCCAGTGGTATTCGAAGCCCCCGCCCCGGCCCTCCCGGCGCCGCGCCAGGGCCTCGCCGCTGGAACCCTCCCGGAAAGCCCAGCCCTGCTCAGTGGCCAGCTCGTTGACCTTGCGCTTCGACCTCGGCAGGCCCGGAAGCGCCAGATCGGCGATCTCCTGGGCGGTATGCCAGTGCTTGGAGCCCCCCGAACCGCTCATTCGCCCTTCCTCCGGACGATGGGCTGGGCGACGCGCTTGAGCGTCGATTGCCGCTCCTTCAGGGCGGCGATCTGGGCTTCGATGTGCCCCAGCTCGGCGGCGTAGACCTCCTCGCCGACCAGCAGCGTGCAGCCGATCGGCCGGATCAGCCGGTCGAGCACGTCGTAGCGGTGGGTGGCGGCGACCAGGGCCAGCAGGCGCGCGCCGGAGATGTTGTGGCTGTCCCGCGCCTCGGAGGCGTAGGCGTCGAGCATGGCCTTGGAGACGTCCTCGTCCAGCAGCTCGGAGACCGCCGCGGCGACCTCGAAGCGGGTGCGGGGGTCGCCCTTCAGGATGTGGCCGACCGCCGAGGCCACCACCCGATCCAGCCCGGCCAAGTCGGCGTGCGCCGCCGCCGGGGCCGGCGGCTCGAACCCGAGCGCCAGCTGATCGTCGTAGGCGGGGGTGCGCTTGTGAGCCTTAGTCATGGCTCACCGAAGAGGCTGAGCTGCTCGTCACCCCCCCCCGTTCGCCGTAGCGGGTCACCAGGACGCGCTCGCACCAGGTCGCGTGACCCGTGGCGTCGTGGTGGCGCGCGGCGACGCCGAGGGCGTTCTTGCCCTCCCAAACCGACTTGTCGCCATGGCAGTTGAAGCAACCCGCCATGATCGACACCTGTCCCGTCCAGCCCTCACGCATCACGCCGCACCCCGGCTGGGGGTGTCGTCTTCCGACACGATCTCCCGGTCGTCGTCCTCGCGGTCCTCGCCGGCCGCATCGATCTGGTCGAGCCAGTCGATCGCCTGCTGGGCCACGTCCAGGGCGGCCTGGGCGAGGCCCTCCAGCCAGCTCCGCAAAAATGGGGGGGGGCGAAGTCACGCATCGGCGTCGCCGCCTAGATCGATCCTGACGCCCTTGGGCAGGTCCATCCCGGCCAGGGTCGCCAGGGCCGCGCGTTTCTCGCGGGCGCCCATGCGGCTGAAGGTCGAGATGAAGGTGGAGAGGCGCTTGTCCTCGGGGGAAGCCTCGACCCGGGGCGGGAGCGCGGCCTTCAGCGCCTGGTCGAACCCCTGCCCTCCCGCGATCGCGGCGGCGAGCTGGCGCTGGGTCACCGGGCCGAGCCGGCCGGCGGCGCGGAGTTTGGCGGCGGGGACGTCGAGGGCCCGGGCGCCGATGGCGCGGGCTAGATCGGGAAGGAGCGCCTTATGCAGGCTGAGGTCCAGGAAGATCGCGCGCTTGCTGAGACCGACCTTCGCGGCCACCGAGTCCGCCAGGCCCGATGCAAGTGCAAGGTTTGCACTTGCATCCCTGGCCCAACGCTTCGCGGCGCCCAGCTTCCGGGCCGCCTCGTCTTCCTGCAGGCCCGCACGGACCCGCTCGACCTCATACAGTTCGGCGATGAAGGCGGCGCGGTCGAGCTTCGACAGGTCTCGCCGCATCAGGTTCTCGACGATTTCCGCCGAGCGGGCCTCGGCCCAGTCCTGGTCGACGATAAAAGCTTCCAGAGGCCGGCCGGCGATCTGGCATGCCCCCCAGCGGTGACCGCCGATGACAAGCCGGTACCGATTTCCCACCGCGACGACGGTGGCGGGCTGTTGCTGGCCCTTGGTGGCGAAATCGGCGGCCAGGGCCTGACACCAGTCCCAGTCCAGCTCGCGGAGCCGGTCCACCAGATCGATCGCGTCGGTGGGGATCAGGTAAGACTGGCGGGCGGGTTGGATCGCCTCGGTCGTCGGGGTCGTAAGAGCAAAGGCGGCCATGTCTATCGCGCCACCGCCGATAGACGATGCGAGTCGTCACGCTCGCTGGTATCTTCATCACGAACGTGACGAACCCGACCGCCCGATTCGTCGTAGCGGTCCGGCCACAACCTATGGAGAGGAACGCCCAGGAAGCGTGAGATGACCTTTTCGGCCTCAGGCTGCGAGCGGATCAGCGCCGCGCGGCAGCAGGACTCGTCCAGACCGTTGTCCAGGGCGAGCTTGCTCAGCGTCATGCCCCTTTTCCGGATCGCGGCCTTGATGTCCTCGGGGTGCATGCCCTCGACCTTTTCGGGCGGGGCGGTTTCTCGAAGGGCCATCATAGCGAGCGCTCTCGTTTCGTCACGAACGTGATGATAACGCCATCGTTCGTGTTGGTCGTCAAGCCGTACGTGGGCGTGACATCATGAACGCTGCGCAAAAATACATTTTTGATCCCGCTGGCGTGGCCACCCGCATCGCGGAAGCTATGGCCCCGGAGAAGATCACGGCCTTCGCAGCGCGCATCGACGTGGCTCAGCCGACGATCTCGAAGTACCTGCGCGGCCAGGTCGGCAGCGCCCAGCTGGACGTGATGGCCAAGATCGCCGCCGGCCTCGGGGCATCGCTCGACTGGCTGGTGTGGGGCCAAGGGGAAGGCCCCAACAGCGATGCGATCCCGATTCCGCGTTTTGACATCCAGCTCGCCGCCGGCGCGGCCGGGTTCGCCGAGGGCGGTCAGCAGATCGGCTCGATGCCGTTTGACCGCGAGCTGCTGAGGGAGATCGGATATTCGTCGACGACGAACCTGGCGGTCCTGCAGGGCGCGGGGGACTCTATGGAGCCCCTGATCCGCGACGGATCGCCGGTCCTGATCGATCTCAGCGACACGCGTATCCGCGAGAAGATCTTCGCCTTCCGGCTGGGCGACGAACTGCGGATCAAGAAGCTTCGCCGCCTGGCCGATGGCATCCAGCTGATCAGCGAGAACCCGCGCTATGAGCCGGAGCTGTTAACCGGTCACCAGCTGGACAACTTCGCGGTCATCGGCCGCGCCGTCCTGGCCCTGACGATCCTGTGAGCAAGGCCCGGCCCGCCGACCTGGTCGCGGAGGCCCTCCTGCAGGCCCGCCGCGCCCTCTCGAACGCCCAGGGCCAGCTCGGCGCCGCGTCGATCGCAGTCGAAGAGGCTAGGCGGGCGGTGGCGGCGGCGGAGGCAGCAACCTCCTCAGCAGGTGGTGAACTAGCGCCCAAGCGACGATCAGCCCCAAGGCCGCCAGCGGGTAAAGGATCCTAGCGGGGGCCGGATGGCAGGCCGCGGCGCCAAACTCACATATCCACGGGTCTAGCGCTGGGAATCCCAAAATTCGACCTCCTCATCACGGCTTGCGAACCCTCGGCTTCTGGCCTCGGCGTTCAACTCCGCAATGGTCTTCGTAGGTTCCTGCGGGCCGAAGCGGTTCCACAGCATGATTGCGATCACGATCACCGCCAAACCTGCGAACCAGGCCCAGTCGGTGCTGGTCATCGGAGGGTACGGCAGGTTGCAGGTCTCGGGCGAGAGATCGCAGCTATCCGAAAACATGCTCTTGGCGCTCCGTTTCCCGCGATCATAGCCGTTTGGGCGTATCGCGAAAATGGTCCCAGTTCGCCGGGGGCGACCATGTGAGTCCTCACCGGGGACAACCGCCAAAATCCCCTTATTCCCCTGAGGATTGCGCGGCGAGGCCCTGGCGCCGCCAAACTGGGACCCTCAAAGTCCCACTTCCGTGCGGCCGGAGTCGGGCGCCATACCCGTTCCTGGCCGTCCTTCCGCCCGTCGTCGGCCGGGCCTTCTCAGGCTGACCGCCTTGCGTCATAAGGCTCTGGACGACCCGCCACGCCGTTCTGAGAAGCGTCTGAGAGGTTTTCGCCCTGGGCGCCTCGACTCCAAGCGGTCCTGTCCCTGCGTTGTCTAATTCGGGGCGGACTCTAGACACAGGAGTCGATCGACCAGGACGGCCAAATTTTTTCGCCACCCCTTACGCCGCCTGAGGTTCATCCCACTCCGTCCCGCATGGTCCCGCCCTATCCCGGGACTCCAAGACCTTCTGTCCCTCTACAGAAGCGCGCCGGGGCGGCCGCCAGCCTGGGCGCCAGCACTTCCCGCGCCAGCTGTGTGATGTCCACATCCGTTGACGGATTAGCGCGCGGAAGGATCTCCCACGCCGATGCCACGCAGGTACTTTACGACTTCTGCCGCAGCGGAAACCTGCGCTTTAACTTCCCCGAGGAATTCGGTCGGCTTTGTCACACGTTGGGTTGGGGCCCAATATTCGACCACGATGCTATGTCTCGTTAGGTCATCGTGAAAGGATATCGCCTCAAACGCCGTCTTGCGCGGAATTCGCCCCAGAAAGATGACGTTTCCGCGCCGACCAAAGAGACCGTGCTCCGCAGCCTCGCCTCCTTGGGCCGCGAGCGCCGCGTCAATACGCTTGTCCTCCCCAAGGGGTAGATAGAGATTGAACGACGTCTTTCCTCCGGCACCGATGCACGAGTACACGCGGTAATTCTTGATCGAATACAGCCCGATGAGCGCGATTTCAACGTACTTACCATTTACCCCCATTGCGCACTCGAACGCAACGAAGTCACCCGCAGATCGCTTCCGGGTAACGCTTCGTATTCCGGAATTGATATACTTATCCAGCCCATCAGACATCCCGACTGAGGGTTCAAAATAATAGCGCCGGCCGCGGAAACTCAAGAAGACGTCACCGCTGTCGGCCAGAGGGGTGATTTCCCTAGCCCTTATTTGCTGGGCGGAGCCCGACGGGACGTATCCCGGTGGGTCAAAACAACCAGACAGCGGAAACAGGCACAGGACCAAGAACAAGATCGAAATTGAACGACTGAATTGCATTTGCCGCGCCCCCCGGGCGGATCCGCACCCGACGACGCTACAGGAGCCTTTTGCGTTACTCAAGGCGCGATGCAACCATAGCTCGCGCTTCGGCCCGCGCGCAAACCCTGCGACAATCTATTTGGCCGTTCCACCCTTGTTGGCGCAGTTTCGCGAACAAACTGTATTCTCCCCAACGACCTTCTTCTGAACCCCAGCATGAGCATTCGGCGCAAATCTACGCAACGGGATGACTGGCTCGAACGAAGGCGGACGCCCGCTCGACGGAGAAGCTTGGATGAGCCTTGTTCGAATCCTTCTGGCTACCTCCCTGCTAACGATATTTCGTCCCCTCCCCGCCACCGCCCAGGTGTTCGTCTCCGCCAACGACGGCAAGCAGATCCTGGCCGCGGGCACGCCCACCGTCCCGGCCCACCCGGCCCCCGACTCCGTCTCGCTCATCGAGTTGAAGGACGGCGCGCCCCGCATCGTCGCGGACATCCCCGCTCCCACGAGCGTCATCGGCCCGCCGATGAGCGTGGCCGTGGCGCCCGACGAGTCCTTCGCCCTGGTCACCGCCGCGCGGAAGATCGACCCGGCCGATCCCACAAAGCTCGTGCCCGACGACATCCTGAGCGTCATCGACCTGAAGACCCGTCGCGTCACCGCCACCCTGCACGCCGGCGCCGGGGCCTCGGGCGTGTCAATCAATCGGGCCGGGACCCTCGTCCTGGTCGCCAACCGGTCGGAGGGGACGGTGTCGGCGTTCACGATCGCGGGCGGGGTCCTGACCCCGGCGGGCAAGATCGCGCTCGGCGACATGAATTCAGGACCTTCCCAGGTGATCTTCACACGCGATGACAGGCACGCCCTGGTCTCGCGCGACGGCGACCACAGGATCTCGGTGCTGGATATCGACGGGAGCAGGATCACCGTCGAGCCCCGCGTGATCGTGGCGGGGGTCAGGCCCTACGGCATGGACAGCGGCGGCGACGGGCGCTTCGCGGTGGTGGCCAACAACGGCGGCGCGGCGGTGGATGTCGATACCATCAGCCTGATCCGGCTGGACGGGGAGACGCCCCGGGTGGTCGACACCGTCTCGGCCGGACGCACGCCGGAGGGCGTCAAGGTCTCGCCCGACGGCCGCTTCGTGGCGATCGTCCTGCACAATGGCAGCGGCAGTCCCGTCGGATCGCCCTGGCATCAGTACCGGGGCCTGCTGCAGGTCTGGGCGATCCAGGACGGCTCCTTGAAACTCGTGGCCTCGAGCCCGATGGGCGCCTGGGGCCAGGGCGCGGCCTGGTCGAAGGATGGCAAGACCCTGCTGGTCCAAGCCATGGGCGACCGGCGGATCGAGACCTACGGCTTCGACGGCAAGACCCTAACGCCGGGGCCGGTCCTGGCCATGCCGGCCGGTCCGGCGGGGCTGAGGGCGGCCGAGCCGTGAAAGACAGGCGCGCGCCGACCTTTCGACGACCGCTACGCAAAGCGATTTGTGCTGAATGAGAATTCCGACCTATGGTCGTGTTTGCCTGCGGCAAAGCTTGATGTTGTGGGCGCGCAGTCCGCGAAGTCAGCCGCCAGCCAGAAGTCAGCCGCCAACCGCAGGATGAGATGGTCCACCGAAAAGTCGTAATGATCTCCAGCACCCAACTCGACCTGCCCGAGCATCGCGAGGAGGTCCGGCTGGCTTGCGAGCGCACAGGTTTCAGGCCAGTGATGATGGAGCACTTGACCGCGGAGAACGCCGACGCGCTGAAGGTCTCTCTTGGGATGGTCGAGGAGGCCGATGTCTACCTCTGCATCCTGGCCCACCGTTATGGAACGTGTCCGCCGGGGAAGGACAAGTCCCTCACCGAACTCGAATACGACCATGCGCTCGCGCTCGATAAGCCTAGACTGGCCTTTGTCATCGACAAGACTCACCCGCTGACGATCGACGATGTCGAAGTCGGCCCCGGCGCCGAAAAGCTGAAAGCGCTGAAGGAGCGTGTAAGCGAAGACCGCGCGGGATCTTCATTCATCTCACCCGCCGATCTGCGAGCGCACGTCATTGCGGCGTTGAGCAAGTTTCGCGAATCCATGGCGGCGGCCGAGGCGGAAGGCGGTGCAAAGCCCGTACCGGTCTTTCACCGGACCACTGCCATCCCGGCGCCCCCGGAATCCTACATCGCCCACCCTTACACACTGCTTCAACTGCGTGACTTGGTGGGGCGCCAGGTCGCGCTAAATGCGCTTTCTGAGTGGGTGACCAACCCAAACTCCCGAGCGCTGGACGCCCGGGTCTTCTGTTTCGTCGCCATCGGCGGCATGGGCAAGAGCGCCCTGACCTGGAAGTGGTTCAACGACATAGCACCCAACGAGATGAAGCCGTTGGCCGGCCGGATGTGGTGGAGCTTTTACGAGAGCGACGCCACCTTCGAGAACTTCGTGATCCGGGCGCTCTGCTATGTCAGCGGCCAGAGCGAAGAGGCAGTGCGCGCTCTGACGCGGCCTGATCGCGAGGCGGAACTGCTGCAGTGTTTGAGCGAACAACCCTACCTGCTCGTACTCGACGGGCTCGAGCGCATCCTGATCGCTTACCATCGCATGGATGCCAGCTACCTCGCGGATGACGCCTACGATGAACTGACCGCAAACCGGGTGGCAGGAGCCGTCGGACTTCCCCCTTCAGCTGCGCAGTCCTTTGTGGGCCAGCATCGCCTACGCCAGACGACCGACCCGCGCGCGGGCGCCTTCCTCCAGAAGCTCACCCGGATCAATCAGTCCCGCATCCTGATCACCACGCGGCTCTTTCCAAGCGAACTGCAGTTGCCCACCGGCCACCCCCGACCGGGCTGTTCCGCATACTTTCTCTCCGGTTTGGGCGACGATGATGCGGTCGATCTTTGGCGCGGCTTGGGGGTCTCGGGATCTCGTGCCGAATTACTCCCGATATTCCAGAGTGTCGAAAACCATCCGCTGCTGATCCAAACTCTTGCGAGTGAGGTCGCCAACGACCGAAAGGCTCCTGGTAATTTTGCCTCCTGGCTAGCCGCTCATCCGCGCTTTGACCCCACCGCTCTTCCACTAGTTCAATCCCGAACTCATATCTTGGAATTTGCGCTGGCGGGACTCGAGGGCAATATAAAGGAGACTCTCAGTACGATTGTCAGCTTTAGAATGCCGTCACATTACGATACACTTGACGCATTACTTGTTGGTCCGAATAAATGTTGCAAGTCATCAGCCCAAATGGATCTTATTTTATCTGAACTCGAAGATCGGGGATTGATTGGTTGGGACCGGGAGGCAAACCGGTACGACGCCCACCCGATTGTGCGCGGAGTGGCTTGGAGCCTTACAAGCAAATCCAAGAAGAAAGCGATCTACACTGCAATTGACGCATATTTTGAACCTATTGAGACGCCACGTTCTGAAGCAGTGTGCTCCTTGGCTGATATTGCGCCCGCAATCGAGCGCTACCACACCCTCATAGGCCTTGGCCGTTATGACGACGCGTTCACGCTGTTTCGTGATCGTCTGAACATCGCAGCGTTCTACAACCTAGCGGCCCACCGCGAGCACATCGAATGGCTAGAACAGCTTTTCCCCCGCGGACTGCAAGCACCACCGGCCCTTACTAGTGATGGTGACAAGAGCTACGCACTAAATATGCTAGCATTAAGCTATGAGTTTTCTGGCCAGCCAGGTTTTGCTATCCCAATATATCACCAATCCAATCAACTTGATATTTCGATCGCCTATGGAGGAAATCTGCAAGCGGGGCTGTCCAATCTTAGCGGTGCGCATCATTCGACCGGTGCGTTGTTCAGCGCATTGAGCGAGTTGAATCAAAGTCTCGCCATTACCCGTGATGCCTCCGATAAATTTGGCGAAGGTCAGGTTTTAATGGGCTTAGGGTATTTGTATACCAGCCTAGGAAATATGACACTCGCCTTGCTTGCCCTAAGGCGCAGCTATTTGTGTCTATCCCACGAATACGCGGGCAGTCTTATTATTGTTCTTGCACGCTTTTCGCAATTCTACCTTTCGGCCAGCGACCCTGCGCGCGCAAAAGAAATGGCGGACAATGCGTGGCTATTCGGCAATAAGATAAAGTATGAAATCAGTATTATACTATCCGCATATCTACAAGGGCTAGCGGCACTTGAATTGCAGAACAATGCGGTGGCTGATGAACGCCTTCATTTTGCGTTGGCGCGGGCACGATCTGTAAATGTAGTTGAACTTGAACTTCCCATTTTGATTGCACTCGCTACCCTCGCTGTTCGTCAGGGTGACCCAAGCACTGCTCGAGAAAGATTGAACGACGTATGGGACTGTGGAGTGCGGGGACCGTACCCACTCTACTTAGCTGACGCCTATAATGTGCTTTCTGACATCGAAATCGGCTCGGGCAACAAGGGGGCCGCCATTGACGCCGCATCCAATGCGTTCAGGAACGCTTGGTGCGATGGACCACCATACGCTTACTATCGAGGCTTGGAAGGCGCGAGGGCCCGACTCAGGACTCTCGGCGGGCATGAGCCAGATATGCCCCCCTTCGATGAGGGCAAGTTCGCCGCCCTGCTCGAGGTCGAGATAAATCCTAAGAATGAGTACTGGGTCGATCCGAGAAGCCCAGAACTAATTCCCTGATCGAGGAACGGCGCTTGATCGCATGCGCCCCTTCACCGACTCCATCGAGGTGCCTAACTAATGGGCCACATTACCGCTCCAGGGCACCGATTTAACCATGACATTCTCATTTCCGATAAGGATCGCGAGAGCGCGAAAGCGGCGTTCCCGCGTCTCTTCCACATCCTGGATTTCCCGGAACTGCGCGACGCCTTCCAAGTCTATGAGAACCGCGCCAAGGCGGCGAAGAAGCGCAGCAATCTAGCTGGCCACGCGGCGATCTCGCTGGGGACCTGCGCGCTCCTAATCGTGGCCTCCTTGCAGCTGCTGTCGTTGCCGCCGATCTCGAGGCTGCCCTTCGAAATCGAGCCCGTGCTGGTGGTGATCGCCGCCGTCCTGGGGATTCTCAGCGTGGTAGCCGGTTCCCAGATCCTGCACGGGGAGGCCAAGCGGGGTTGGCTGCGCGACCGGCTGCTGGCCGAGCGCCTGCGGCAGCTGCATTTCCAGGCGTTCGCCCGGCGGCTGCCGACCTTGGTCCGCTCGCTTCGGTCGCCGACCGGACGCGCGGCCTTCCTGACCCAGCGCCGCACCTGGTTGCGGGAATTCATGCTGCGTTACGAGGGTAATGAGACCTCGGAGTTGGCCTTGGCCTTGGCCGACGAGGATTCCGAGGAGCTGTGGCTCATCCGTGACCCGGACCCCGTCACCGCTCAGGACGATTTGGCGCCATACGCCGATCTGTTCGCCGCCTACCGCGCCCTGCGCTTCGACCACCAGATCCAGTTCGCCAGCCTGAAGCTGGACGGCACGGAGAAGACCCAGTCAGAGGTGGCGCGGGCCAAGTCGTTCAGCAACTTCCTGTTCCTGGCCATCGCCGCGATCTTCGTCGTTGACCTGGCCCTACTGGGAAAGGTTTTTCTGGACTTGCTATCTCATCGGCAAGGCGCCGATCCGTTCATGACCTGGGCCCATGCCCTGACCCTGGCCATCGCCGCCTTGGTGTTGGGTGCGCGCGCACTAGAGGAAGGCCTGCAGCCGGGCCGCGAGGTCGAGCGCTATCTGCAGTACCGCACCGCCATGCGCGCCGCTCGAAAGCGCTTCGACGACGCCGAGACCCTGAGCGACAAGCTGAGCGCCATCCGCTCTGCAGAGCAGAACGCCTATGCGGAGATGTGCACCTTCCTGAAAATTCACAACGACGCAAAGTTCAAAATGTAGCCCCGGCTCTTCGAAACCACAGCGCCAGCAACAACATCGCCGCCGGGAAGGTCACCAGCCACAGCGCCCCCACCCAGATCAACCACGGCCAGAACAGCTGCAGGAACAAGGCCGGCGCCAACAGGCCGTTGGCGATCAGGGCGATGCGCACGCCGTGGCTGAGGCCCGGCCCTGGCACGGCGCGGGCGGCCAGCAGGGTCGCGGCGCTCATCAGGGTGTAGCCGAGCAGATCCACCGAGCGCAGGAACGCCGGCGCCTCGCAGCAGCGCAGGATCGCGACCTCGCGGCCGCGCCCGGCCAGATCCAGCGGTATGACCGTGCCGAGCTGGGTGACGTAGACCGTGCTGACCAGGGTCGCATAGACGATCGCCAGCGACAGGGCGGACAGGCTGAAGACCTTGCGGCTGGGCTCGGCCGCCGTGTGCAGGGCGGCCAGGGTGAGCACGAAGGCCGGCGCCAGCAGCAGCGACGGCGCATAGATCAGGATCGCGTCCAGCGGCGGCCCCAGCCAGCCCAGCACCTGCATCACCTGGGGTATTGCGTAGCCGAGGCTCGCCGCCAGCGCGCCCAGAGCCGCCCAGAACCCGAATTTCGACGCCATGCCGGCCTCCCGCGCGTGTGACGCGGGGATGCCATGACAAGAGGGGCGCGGCCTTGATCAGGCGCAAACCGGCGCGCCTCAGCCGAACCGCCCGATCCCGAACCGCTCGAACCCCACGCCCGCCTCGCCGCCCGACGCCATGCGCGCCAGGGCCTCGCCGATCACCGGGGCGAACTTGTAGCCGTGGCCGGAGCAGGCCGAGGCGATGACGATCTGCGGGTGGATCGGGTGGCGGTCGATGATGAAATCGCTGTCGGGCGTGGAGGTGTAGATGCAGGTCCTGGCCGCGCGCACGGGGCCGGCGGCGGCGGGCAGACACTGGCGCATCAGGTCGCGTACGGGGGCGAAGTCGGCCTCGCCCGCGTCCTGGCGGGCGTCGGCGGCGCTCGCGAGAATTCGGCCCGGTAGGTGGGAGCCGGCCTTGACCCCGGAGCCCGCGAAATCCGGGAAGCCGTAGACCGCCTCCTCCGGGCTCTCGACCAGGAAGACCGGCAGGGCCTCGGGCGTGGTCAGGGCCGGCTCGGCCGGGGCGTACCAGGCGATGACCTGGCGGGTGAGGGTGAGCGGCAGGTTCAGGTCCGCGGTGAGGTCGGGCGTCCAGGCGCCGGCGGACAGGATGGCGGAGGCGGCCTCCAGCCGGGTTCCGTCGGCCAGGGTGACGCACACCCCCTGCCCCGCCGGCTCGACCGCGGCGACCGCCGTTCCGATCCGGGTCTCGGCGCCCAGGGCCCGGGCGGCGTCGAGGTGGGTGGCGATGCCGAGCTCGGGGCGCAGGATGCCCGCCTCGGGCTGAAACACGCCGGACCAGCCGGCGGGCAGGGTCAGGGCCGGGAAGCGGGCGTTGATCTCGGACGCGCCCAGCTCCTCGTGCACCAGGCCGTGCTCGCGCGAGGCCCTCAGCGACCCAGCGACGATCTCCGACCCGGGCCAGCCCGCCTCGATGATGCCGGTGACGCTCAGGATGCGGCGGCGGCTTTCGTGCTCCAGCGCGCGCCAGCCCTCGAAGGCGCGGCGCACCAGGGGCACGTAGGCGGGGTGCTCGAAATAGGCCAGGCGGATGATGCGGCTCTCGCCGTGGGAGGACCCGCCCTCGTGGGCCGGGGCGAAGGCCTCGATCCCGAGGGCGCGCTTCCCTGTGCGGGCCAGATGGTAGAGGGCGGCCGAGCCGTGGGCGCCCAGGCCGATGACGATGGTGTCGAGGGTCATGGCCAGGCGTGATCCGCGCCCGTTCCGGTGAGGCGGGCGGCCTGCAGGCGGCCCTCCGCCTTCAGCTGGGCGAGGACCTCTTGGTAGCGGCGGACCAGAGCCTCACGGTCGTCGAACTGTTCGAAGCCTCCGGGACAATCGCCGCTGGTTCCCCAGTGCAGGTCGCCGGCGGCGCCGCGCCAGGCGCCGGTCAGGGAGACTGGGTAGGCGTTCCCGAGCTTCGAGCCCAGGGCCTTGCCGCGCGGATCATGCTCGGGCGCGAACCACAGCATCTCGCCGGTGACCGGATCGTCGAGGGTCAGGCGGCCGCAGGACCAGCACTGGTAGAGGATGCGCATCAGGCCGAGGGAGTCGGTGAAGGACGCGGGCGGACCCGGCCGGTTCATGACCGTGCTCCAGTCCTGGTCGGCCAGCAGCCAGGCCTTGTTCGGCTGGGCGTCGGACCCGTCGTGGATCAGCTCACCGCAGGGGCATTGGATCTTCACTTCACAAACACCGCCTTCGGCAGCATCACGTGGACGCCCTTGTTGCGGTCGACCAGTTCGGTGATGTCGATGTCGCCGGTGACGCTGATCAGCATGTAGGCGTCGTCGCGGCTCATGCCCTTTTCAGTGACCAGGAAGTCGATCATCTCGCGCACCGCCTTGTGGGCGGCCATGGTCAGGTCGTCGTCGAAGCCCATGGAGATGAAGTGGGTGGGGGTCTCGGCGCGCGGGTATTTGACGTGCAGGTCCTTGCGCAGGACGAAGCGCAGGGTTCCCTTGAGCGAGGTCTCCATGGCGGTGATGTCGACCTCGCCGTTGCCCTGGCCGGCGTGGCCGTCGCCGATCTCGAACAGGGCGCCCTTGGCCCAGACCGGCAGGTACAGGACCGTACCCGCGGTCAGCTCCTTGTTGTCCATGTTGCCGCCGCTCACCGTCGGCGGGGTCGAGTCATAGCGCCCGAAGGACGGCGGCGGGGCCACGCCCATGGAGCCGAAGAAGGGGTGCAGCGCGATGTCGATGCCGGGGCCGAAGTGGGCGATGCGGTGCTCAACGTCGATGGGGATGATCTTGGTGCGCGGATAGGGGAAGTCGTCGGTCTGGAAGCCGACGCCGTAACGGAAGCCGTTGTAGGCATAGGGGATGTCCAGATCGACCTTCTCGATGTGGATCTCCAGCGTGTCGCCGGGCTCGGCGCCCTCGATATAGACCGGGCCGGTCAGGATGTGGCCGCCGGGGCCCTTGTCGGTGACCCTGGCGTAGATGTCGCGCAGCCACGGCTGAACGTCGGCGGGAGCGACGCCGTTCTTCTCGAGCGACGTGGGGCTGGAGGTGATCAGGGTGTGGAAGACCACCGTGTCGCCGGACTTGATGGTCAGCACCGGCCTGGCCGCCGCGTCGTAGTAGCCCCAGGCGACGGTCTCGGGGGTGGGGTTGAGCGTGTAGGTCTGCTGGGCGGCAGCGGTGGTGGCGACGAGGGTCGCTGTGGCGGCGATCAGGATGGCGCGCATGGTGGGTCCCCGAACTCGGCGGGACCCTATCGTCCCTTCCACGGGACGTCACCACCGCCCCTCCACACTATGTCCGTCATCCTCGGAGCGAAGCCCCGCAGGGGCGCAGACCCGAGGACCCAACAGCAAATCTTGATCGAAGCTGGGCGCCGGATACGCAGCCTTGAGGTGGGGAGCTGTTGGGTCTTCGGGTTCCGCTACGCGGCCCCGAGGATGACGGACATAGTTGGGGAGGTGTTCGTCGCACGCCTCTTGCGCATCCGAACAAACCCGGAACAATGCCGCCGACTCGTCCGGAGAACCCCCATGCCCTCCCCCGCCATCACCGCCTTCCGCAAGCTGCACGAGAGCGGCTGTTTCGTGATGCCCAATCCGTGGGACGTGGGCTCGGCCCGCGCCCTGCACCGCCTGGGCTTCGAGGCCCTGGCCTCGACCAGCGCGGGCGCGGCCTGGGCGCTGGGGCAGGCGGACGGGAAGGTCCCGCTGGAGGGAATGCTGCAGCATCTGCGCGAGCTGGTCGCCGCCACGCCGCTGCCGGTCAACGCCGACTTCGCCGACGGGTTCGCGGACGAGCTCGACCCGTTGGCGCGCAACGTCTCCGCCTGCGTGCAGACGGGTGTGGCCGGCCTGTCGATCGAGGACTCCACGGGGCGGGCCGAGCAGCCGCTCTTCGACTTCGACCATGCCGTGGCGCGCATCGCCGCGGCGCGCTGGGCCATCGACGCCCACGGCGGCCATGTGGTGCTGACCGGGCGTTGCGAGAGCTTCCTGACCGCCAGCCCCGATCTGGACGACACGGTTCGGCGCATCCGGGCCTACGCCGACGCGGGCGCCGACTGCCTGTACGCCCCCTTCCTGCCCGACGAGGCGGCGATCAGGGCGGTGGTCGCGGCGGCGGGCGGCAAGCCGGTCAATGTGCTGCTGCCGGGGCCGGGCTTCACGGTCAGCCAGCTGGCCAACCTCGGCGTACGCCGCATCAGCGTCGGCGGCGCACTGGCGAGGGCGGCCTGGGGCGGGTTCCTGAGCGCGGTTCACGACCTGCAGGGCGACGGCGCCTTCCAGCCCTTCGCCCCGATCGCCCCGTTCAAGAGCCTGAACGCGGTGTTCGCCGACTGAAGCTCAGATCGCGCCGGCGCGCGGCACGCCCCAGCCGGCGTAGCGGTCCGCCACCTGGGGATCGAGTTTCAGGGCGTGCTCGATGTCTATCTGGCCCTCCGCGCGCTGTCCGGTGCGCTGGCGCGCCACGCCGCGCAGGTAGAGGGCCGACGGTGAGGTCGGCGCCAGCCTGACGGCCTGTTCGCTGTCGGCCAGGGCGCCGGCGGCGTCGCCGCCGCGCAGGCGCGCCAGGGCGCGCGAGACCAGGGCGGGCCGGTCGTCGGGCTTCAGTTTCAGCGCATGGTCGCAGTCGGCCAGGGCCCCGGGCAGGTCGCGCCCGACGATGGCGCGCTCGGTGCAGCGCTCGCGCCAGGCCGCCTGGAGGGATGGCGCCAGGGCGATCGCCGCGTCGTAATCGGCCAGGGCGCGGGCATGGTCCCCGCGCAGGCTGTAGATATTGCCCCGGTTGATATGGGCCTTGGGCGAGCGGGGATCGAGCTGGAGCGCCTGCTGGTAGTCGGCCATGGCGCCGTCGATGTCGCCCTTGCGCTGCCGGGTCACGCCGCGGTTGAGCGGCGCTGTCGCGGCGGTGGGGTCCAGGGCGGCGGCGGCGTCGAAATCGGCGATGGCGCCGGCGTAGTCGCCGATCTGGTCGCGCGCCACCCCGCGGTTGACCAGGACGCTGAAGCTCGGTCCTTGCAGCCGGATGGTGGCGTCGAAATCGGCCACCGCGCTGCGGTAGTCGCCGATGGCCAGGTAGGTGTCGCCGCGATTGGCGTGGTTGTTGGCCTGGTTGGGGTCGATCTCCAGCGCCCGGCTCAGGTCGGCGATCGCGCCCGCGTCGTCGCCGGCTTCATGACGGGCATGGCCCCGATTGCCGAGGGCGGCCGCTGAGTCCGGCCGCAGGCGGATGGCCTGGTCATAGTCGGCGATGGCCAGGTCAAAGCGTTTCTGACGGGCATAGGTGTTGCCACGGTTGTACCAGGCCGAATAGAGGGCCGGATCCAGGCGAATGGCCTCGCTGTAGTCGGCGATGGCCTTGTCGAACTCCCGCTTGGCGATCCAGCAGTTGCCGCGGTTGTACCAGGCCCGCGCCACGCCGGGATCCAGCCGTACGGCTTCGGTGTAGTCGGCGATGGCCAGATCGAACTGCTTCAGGTCCTCGTGGATATTGGCGCGCACGCGCCAGTAGCGCGCCACGTCCGGCGCCAGCCTCACCGCCTCGTCCGCCTCGGCCAGGGCGTGGCTGGAATCCTTGGCCTGTTCCCACATCATGGCGCGCTGGGAATGGGCCAGGGCCTTGTGGGACGGGTCGGGATCGAGGGCCAGGACGGTGGCGCAGGCGTTGAACAGGGCCTCGGAGGCGGTTGTGCCGGCCTCGCAGGTCCGCAAGGCGAGGCTGGGCTGCGGGGCGCCGGCCGGGTCCTGCGCGTTCGCGGCGCCCTCGGCGGAAAGGACCAAGGTTACGGCACAGGCGGCCGCCACGACGCCGACACTCTTCCCCACGGCCCTGCTCCCCCGAACACCCCGGCCACGATAGTGCCCATCGCGCCGGTTGAGTCCAGACCGGGCCGGAGTTTACGGCCGGCGAGCCGGCGGCGTGACGCGGAGGCGCATTCGTGGTCTGTCATCCTCAAATCGGGGGAACAGGCCATGCGATACCGGACTCTGCTGTGGGCGGGTGTTGGAATCCTGAGCATCGGGGCGCTGAGCGTCAGCGCCGCGCTGGCCTCCCCGATCAGCGACAAGTACGCGGCCATGGGCGGCAAGAACGGGACGCTTGGCGCCGCCACGACCCAGGAGCTGACCGCGCCGGACGGGGTGGGCCGCTACCAGCACTTCAGCAACGGCTCGATCTACTGGTCGCCGTTCACCCCGGCGGTCGCCGTCCAGGGCCTGATCCGCGACCGCTGGGCGCAGCTCGGATGGGAGAAGAGCTACCTCGGCTATCCCATGACCGACGAGATCGACACCTACGACAAGCTGGGCAAGCAGACCAAGTTCCAGGGCGGGGAGCTGGTGTGGCGGCCCCTGACCAACAAGGTCAGCGAGATCAAGGCCACCGATTTGCTGGTCGACCTGCCGACCATGCCAGGCGAGGTCTGGAAGGTGATCCAGGCCAACGCCTACTACCCCAAGGACAGCCACACCGGCGTGTTCGTCTACTGCTACGACCTGATCAAGGGCGACGACCAGCCTTCGACCAAGGGCGTGCCGTTCGTGGCCTCGGCGAGCGCGAAGCTGGTCTGGGCCGACGACCAGTACTCGGGCAACGACGCCAACTACATCAATGTGGTGATCCAGAAGCTGGGCACGGCGCGCTACGCCTCGATCCTGCATTCGATCACCGGGTCCTACGACCCGAAGTTGGGCGGCAAGCCCCAGACCTACGCCTGGGAGGACCGCAAGACCGTCCCATCCGGCACGGTGCTGGCCAAGACCGGCGACGTGGGAGCGGGCCTGGGCGCCTTCCACATCCACTACTGCATCACCACCGCCCCGGACCGGCCGCAGTTCGGACCGTTCGAGAGCGTGCCCTTCGCCTTCCGCAACTTCGCCATCTCCAAGGACAAGGTGAACTGGGCCACCGTGGCCGCGGGCGTGCCCCGCCGCGGCGACTACGTGCGGCGCGCCTTCTTCGTGGGGGGGCCGGCGACGGTGAACAGCCAGGTGGACGTGGCCTCCTTCGGCGCCGTCGAGGGATCGGTCAGCCTGCCGGCGGGCAAGCTGGCGGCGGTCAACGGCGACATGTGGATCTCGCTGGAGAGCGCCTGGGGAGAGCCGGTGGCCAGCGCTCATCTGAAGATGACGGCGCTCAATCTGACCGGCCCCTGGAAGTACAAGTTCGGCAAGGTGATCAACACCGCGGGGCTGACGCTGAAGGTGCGCTACACCGATCCGAACTGGCCGCAGGTGCGCGTGGGCTACGAGGGTCAAACCGGCCTGAAGGCGGTCATCGCCAACACGTCCCAGACCCTGAACGTGGTGCTGAATCAGCCCGCGACCTACACCCTGAAGGATCAACATCCGGACGGCTGACGGTCGCAATCGTATACGAAACCCGCTATGCCTTACGTCGTCCTGATCCGCCGGAGGAACCTGCCTTGAAATCCATGCTGTTGGTGGGCGCGAGCGCCTGCCTGATCGTCGCCGCCTCGCCGGTGCTGGCCAAGCCGGCCGCGAAGGCTCCGGCTGCAAAGGCGCCCGCCGCCGCCAAGGCCTCGACGCCGGAGGCCCAGTTCAAGGCGATCTACACCAAGGAATGGTCCTGGCGGCAGAAGGAGTTCGGCGACACCGACGACACCCCTGTCCAGGGCCGTCCGCTGCCCAAGACCCTGCCCCACGAGGACCCGGCCACCCACGCCCGGCGCCTGGCCTACTGGGAGGCGACGCTGAAGTCGCTGGACGCCCTGCCCTCGGCGAAGCTGTCACCGGCCGAGAAGGTCAACTTCGGGGTCTACCGGGCACAGCTGGTCAATCTGATCTCGGACGAGAAATTCCACACCTGGGAGATGCCGCTGAACTCCGACAGCGCCTTCTGGTCCAATGTGGCGACCACCTCGCGCCGGACCTTCCACTCGGAGAAGGAACTGCGCGCCTACATCGGCCAGATGCGCGACCAGCCGCGCTACTTCGCCGAAGAGATCGCCGACATGAGGGCCGGGCTGAAGCGCGGTTTCAGCGTGCCGCGGGTCAGCCTGGAGGGCCGCGACAAGTCCATCGCCACCGTGGCGGAGGTCAAGTCGGCGGAGGCCAGCGACTTCTACGAGCCGTTCAAGGCGATGCCGGCCTCCATCCCCGCCAACGTCCAGGCGGACCTGCGCGCCGAGGCGGTCAAGGCGATCAACGAGGCGGTCATTCCCGCCCACAAGGACCTGCTGCGCTTCATGCGCGAGGAGTACCTGCCCCAGACCAGGACGACGCTCGCGGCCGAGGCCATGCCCGACGGCAAGGCCTTCTACCGGGCGCAGATCCGCGAATACACCACCCTGGACCTGGATCCCGAGGCCATCCATCAGATGGGCCTGGCGGAAGTCGCGCGCATCCACGCCCAGATGCTGGAGGTGATGGCGCGCACCGGCTTCAAGGGGACCTTCCCCGAGTTCCTGACCTTCCTGCGCACCGACCCGCAGTTCTACGCCAAGACCCCGCAGGAGCTGCTCAACCGCGCCGCCTGGATCGCCAAGAAGGTGGACGGCAAGACCGCCCAGTACTTCGGCAAGGCGCCGCGCGGACGCTTCACCATCGTGCCGGTGCCGGACTCGATCGCGCCCTACTACACCTCGGGCCGCGGCGGGCCGCACACCTACTACGTCAACACCTACGACCTGCCCTCGAGGACCCTCTACACCCTGCCGGCCCTGACCCTGCACGAGGCGGCGCTGGGCCACTCGTTCCAGCTCTCGCTCGCCGAGGAGCAGAGCGACCAGCCGGAGTTCCGCCGCCAGAGCTACATCTCGGCCTATGGCGAGGGCTGGGCGCTCTATACCGAGAAACTGGGCCAGGAGATGGGGATCTACGAGACCCCCTACGAGGAGTTCGGCAAGCTGACCTACGAGATGTGGCGCGCCTGCCGTCTGGTGGTCGACACCGGCATCCACCACAAGGGTTGGACCCGCGACCAGGCCGTCGCCTACATGCGCGAGAATACGGCGCTGTCGCTGCACGAGATCGACACCGAGATCGACCGCTACATCACCTGGCCCGCCCAGGCGCTCAGCTACAAGCTGGGCGAGATGGAGATCGTGAAACTCAGGGCCAAGGCCGAGAAGGCCCTGGGTCCGAAGTTCGACATCCGGGCTTTCCACGACGCTGTGCTGGCGACGGGGTCGGTGCCCCTGCCGGTGCTGGACGAGGCGATCGACCGGTTCATCGCCAGCGGCGGCAAGGATCCGGTCGTGCCGGATTTGAAGCCGATGGCGCCCAATTGATCCTTCTCCCATGGGGAGAAGGATGGGCCCCGGTCGCGCAGCGACTGGGAGGATGAGGGGGTACGGGAGCCCTCTGTAACCCCTCACCCTCCCATTGCTGCGCAATGGGCCCCGCCCTCTCCCTCCGGGAGAGGGAACTGCGGCTTGACACTCTGTCACCACCCACTTACCGTTAGCCATGGCTAACACCCAGGCCGCCCTGTCCGCCCTCGCCGACCCGACCCGCCGCGCGGTGTTCGAGCGGCTGCGCGACGGGCCGCTTCCCGTCGGCGCCCTGGCGCAGGGCCTGCCCGTCACCCGCCCCGCCGTCTCCCAGCATCTCGCCGTGCTCAAGTCCGCCGGCCTGGTCACCGACCGGGCCGAGGGCACGCGGCGGGTCTATCAGATCGACCCCAATGGGCTCGGCGCCATCCGCCAGTGGCTGGACCAGTTCTGGGACCAGGCCCTGGCCAATTTCGCGGCCGAGGCCGAACGCACCAACCCCGACAAGGAGCAGACCCCTTGAGCGACACCCTGCAGATCCGCCCCGCCCCGGTGCGCAAGACGCTGAGCGTCAAGGCGCCGGCAAACCACTGTTTCGATGTCTTCACCGGTTCCATGGGCCGCTGGTGGCCCCCCAGCCACTCGACCTCGAAGTCGCCGCTGAAGGACGTGGTGGTCGAGCCCCGCGCCGGCGGGCGCTGGTTCGAGAAGGGCGAGGACGGGACCGAGACCGACTGGGGCAAGGTGCTGGCCTGGGATCCGCCGGCGCGGCTGCTGCTGGCCTGGCAGCTGGGCGCCGACTGGGCCTACGACCCGGACTTCGAGACCGAGGTCGAGGTCAGCTTCACCCCGGCCGACGACGGGACCACCACGGTGGTGCTGGAGCACCGGCATCTGGAGCGCTTCGGCGCGGCGGCCCAAGGCGTGCGCGACGCCATCGACTCCCCCGGCGGCTGGGGCTCCATCATGGCCGAGTTCCAGCGCGTGGCCGAGGCCTAGCGGGCCATCGCCGGGTTCGACAGGTCGATCACCGTGATCGTCCCGTAGCGCCTGTCCTGCGCGCAGCCGATCCCCGCCAGGGTCAGGGTCGGGTTGAACAGGTCCGCCCGGTGCGGGTGATTGGGGTCGCCCGCGTCGACGATCAGTTGATGGACGACCCCGGCGGCGCTGGCTTCGCTGACCGAGATCACCTCTGCGGTGATGGTGGAGAACAGCCCCGCCTCGTGAATGCGTTGCATGGGCCGCGAGCCGTCGGTTCCGGTGTGGCCGGTCAGGCCGCCGGGGCCCTGGTCGGCGGCATGGCGGGCGGCGGCGCGCGTCAGCTCCGGGCTGGCGGCCAGGGCCGCGAGCTTCGGCTGGTGCTCGAGGAAGTCGCGCGAGACACGGTCGACGCCGCGCCAGGCGGCGGCATAGGCGGCCGGATTGGTGCGGGCGGCGTTGATCTCGGCCAGGACCGCGGCGGCGCGCTCGCACCGGGCGTAACCATCGATCATGGGCTTCGGAATGGCGGAGGTGCGCACCGGACAGGGCGGCAGGCTCTTCAGGGTTTCGATGCGTTCCTGCACTTCCGCCAGGTCCCGGCGCAGACCCGCCTTGGCGGCGGGCGTCGCGGTCTTCAGCTCGGCCTCCAGGTAGGCCTCCAGCCCGTGCAGCCGGGTGAGTTCCAGACCCTCATCGGCCGAGAGGCACGGCGGCGGCGGCGCTGGCGGTTTGACCGGTTCCGGCGGGGCGCAGGGCGGAATGGCCTTGAGCGCCTTCAACTCGTCCTCGGCGGCGTCGCGCGCCTTCCGCGCCGCCTCCCACTGCTTGTAGTCGTTGTCCATGATCTTGTCGGCCTGGACCTGGGCCTTGTGGTCGGGATTGGTCTCCAGGTAGCGGAAGCGCGCCCGGTCGGTGTCGATGGCGTTGCCGGTGACCGTGGCCCGTTCCCGGAGGTGCGGCAGCGCCTTTTCCAGCTCAACGATGCGCTTTTCCTGGGCGGGCGTGCGGCATTGAGGCTTGTCCTGGGCGGAAGCTTCACCACCTCCGACCGCCATGAGGCCGAGGGCTAAGGCCAGGATGCAGAGCACGCGAACCCAGGGCATGAGCGCCTCCCCGACTGCGGAAGGGGGAGCGTACCGAATTCCTCCCCTTCAGGGGAGAGGGACCGCGGAACGCGGTGGAGGGGCCTTGGCGGAAGGCAGACCCCGACGCCACTTCTTCCCGCTCAGTAGTCCCCTCCACCACCCTTCGGGTGGTCCCCCTCCCCTGAAGGGGAGGAATTGACCGCCCGCTTCTCCCGCTCGTCCACGTGCAGCGAAAACACGTCCGGCCGGGCGTAGTGGCCGACGGCGTCGAAGTCGAAGCGCGCCCGGGCAAGGTCGGCAGTGTCGATCTCGGCGGTCAGGATCCCCTCCCCGCCCCGCAGCGGCCCGGCCAGCACCTGGCCCAGCGGCGAGACGATCAGGCTGCCGCCGGCGATCAGGACGGTTGCGGGATCATCGCCCTGCATCGGCTTCAGGTCGGCGGGCATGTCGGCGCGGGTCATGTACTGGCAGGCGGAGACGACGAAGCAGCGGCCCTCCATGGCCACGTGGCGCATGGTGGCTTCCCAGGTCCCGCGCTCGTCCACGGTGGGCGCGCACCAGATGTCGACGCCGCGGGCGTACATGGCCGCGCGGAACAACGGCATCATGTTCTCCCAGCAGATGGCCGAGCCCAGCCGGCCGAAGGGGGTCTCCACCGTCGTCAGGGTCGAGCCGTCGCCGAAGCCCCAGATCAGGCGCTCGGCGGCGGTGGGCATCAGCTTGCGGTGGCGCCCGACGAAGCCGGCCTCGGGGGTGAAGAACAGGGCGCTGCAATATAGGGTCGCGCCCTCGCGCTCGATGGCGCCCACGACCGCGAAGACGCCGAGATCGCGGCACAGGGCGGCGATGGCTTCGGTCTCCGGACCGGGCGCGTCGATGGCGCCCTCGAAATAGCGCCGGAAGTCGTCGCGGCCCTCCGCCGAACGCGAGCCCACGCGCACCCCGAAGTCCAGGCCCTTTGGATAGCCGCCGAGGAAAGCCTCAGGCAGCACGACCAGTTTCGCGCCGCGGGCGGCGGCGTCGGAGATCAGGTCGAGACCCTTCTGCAGGGTGCGGGCCGGATCGAACAGGACCGATCCGGCCTGGATGGCGGCGAGGGTGGTGATCATGGCCCTACTCTGCGCGAAGCGCGTTCGTGAGGTTCGTGAGGTTCGTGGTCAAATCTTTGGATGTCGGCGGCGATCGATCCGTTTGAAGGATTGAACCACGAACCTCACGAACCTCACGAACAAGAAAGCTTTGCTTCAAGCTGATTTTGACGCCGCTTCGCGGTGAGTTTCAGTACGCGTGGCTCTCGGCCGGGCGCTCTTCGAGGTGGCCGTCCTTCAGCGCGAAGACGCGGTCCATGTACCCGGCCAGCTCCATATTGTGGGTGGCGATGAGCGCCGCGACGCCCTGGTCGCGCACCAGGTCGTGCAGGGCCTGGAACACCGCCTTGGAGGTGGCCGGGTCCAGGTTGCCGGTGGGCTCGTCGGCCAGCAGCAGGCGCGGACGGTTGGCGAGCGCGCGGGCGACCGCGACGCGCTGCTGCTCGCCGCCGGACATCTGGGCAGGCTGATGCTCCATGCGCTCGGCCAGCCCCAGGCGGCCCAGAAGGTCCGTGGCGCGCGTGCGGGCCTCGGCCAGGGCGACGCCGCCGATGCGCATCGGCAGCGCGACGTTGTCGAGCGCGCTGAATTCGGGAAGCAGGTGGTGGAACTGATAGACGAAGCCCAGCTGGAACAGGCGTACGCGGGTGCGCTCCGCGTCGTTCAGCTCGGCGCAGTCGGCGCCGTCGATGCGGATGCTCCCGCCGTCGGGATGCTCCAGCAGGCCGGCCGCGTGCAGCAGCGAGGACTTGCCGGAACCGGAGGGGCCGATCAGGCCCACGATCTCGCCGGCGCGCACGTCCAGGTCGACGCCGCGCAGCACCTCCAGCCGCCGCTCGCCGGTGACGTAGGTGCGCTTCAGGCCGCGGATCTCGAGGATGGCGTCACTCATAGCGGAGCGCCTCCACCGGATCGAGCTTGGACGCCCGCCAGGCGGGGATCAGGGTGGCGCCGCACGACGCCAGCAGCGACCAGATCACGGTGAGCGCGATCTCGCCGAAGTCCAGGCGCGCGGGGATGCGGGTCAGGAAGTAGATGGTCGGATCGAACAGCTGGGTCCCGGTGATCCACTCCAGCCCCGTCTGGATCGGGCCGATGAAGACCACGAACAGGACGCCGATGATCACCCCGGCGAGCGTGCCCAGCCCGCCGACCAGGCTGCCGGCCATGAAGAACACCCGCAGGATCGAGCCCTGGCTGGCGCCCATGGTGCGCAGGATGGCGATGTCGCGGCCCTTGTTCTTCACCAGCATGACGATGCCGGAGATGATGTTCAGCGCCGCGATCAGCACGATCAGGGCGAAGATCATGCCCATGGCCGTGCGCTCGACCTCCAGCGCGTTGAAGAAGCTCATGTTCTTGTCGCGCCAGTCGGTGACCAGCGCCCCGCGGCCGGCGGCCCGGGAAACGGCTTCCTTCACCGCGTCCAGCTTGTCCGGGTTGGTGACCTTCACCTCCACCACATCCCACTGGTTCTCCTTGCCGAACAGCAGCTGGGCCTGTTCCAGCGGCATGAAGACGAAGGCCTCGTCGTACTGGGCCATGCCCACCGCGAAGATGCCGCCGACGGTGTAGGCCTTCTGGGTCGGCATGGCGCCGAAGGCCGTTGCGCCGCCCGAGGGCGCGAACAGGGTCACGGTGTCGCCGGGCTTCAGCGACAGGTCGCGCGCCAGCCGGTCGCCGATCAGCACCTCCTCGCCGCCGTATTCGCCCTGGCCGAAGCTCCGGGCCGCGTCCTTCGGGGTCAGGTGCTCGATGACCAGGGGCGTTTCGTTGAGCGTGCGGTTGTTCACGCCGCGGACGAAGACGCCCAGCGTCTGGCCGCCGCCCTGGATCAGGGCCTGGTTTTCGGTGAGCGGCGCGACCTGGACGACGCCGGGGACGGCGCGGACACGGTTCAGCATCGCCTCGCGGTTTCCCCGCTCGATCGGGGCGCCCTGGATGTAGATGTGGCCGCTGAAGCCGACGATGCGGCCCAGCAGATCCGAGCGGAACCCCGCCATGATCGACATGGAGCCGATCAGCACCGCCACGCCCAGCATGATGCCGACGAAGGAGATGATCGAGATCAGGGCTACCCCGCCCTCCTTGCGCCGGGCGCGCAGGTAGCGGACCGCCAGGCCGAACTCCCACGCGGAGAAGGCGCCGGCGGGTTTGGCCGCTTCGCTCATCCGCAGAGCTTTTCCAGCGCCGCTTCGAGCGGGATCGACAGTTTCTCACCGGTCGCCCGGCGCTTGAGTTCGACCACGCCATCGGCCAGGCCCTTGGGGCCGATGACCAGTTGCCAGGGCAGGCCGATCAGGTCGGCCTTGGCGAACTTGCCGCCCGGGCGTTCGTCGGTGTCGTCGTAGAGCGCTTCCTTGCCCGCCGCGGCGATGGCCGCATAGGCCGTCTCGCAGGCGGCGTCGCAGGCCTCGTCGCCGGGGCGCAGGTTGATCAGGGCCACGTCGTAGGGCGCGACCGCGTCGGGCCAGATCACCCCGTTCTCGTCGTGGCTGGCCTCGATGATGCCCGCGACCAGGCGCGAGACGCCCACGCCGTAGGAGCCCATCTGGGCCGGACGGTCGACGCCGTCGGGGCCGGTGATCGAGGCCTTCATGGCCTTCGAGTATTTGTCGCCGAAATAGAAGATGTGGCCGACCTCGATGCCGCGGGCGGAAAGCCGTGAAGCTTCCGGCGCTTCGGAGGCGAACCTCACCTCGTCGTGCATCTCTTCGGTGGCCGCATAGAGCGAGGTGCGCCGGTCGACCTGGGCCTGCAGGTCGTCCCAGTTCACGTCGGGACCGGGGGCGCCCATCTCGATCAGATCCTTGTGGCAGAACACCTGGCTCTCTCCGGTGTCGGCCAGGATGATGAACTCGTGGCTGAGGTCGCCGCCGATGGGCCCGGTGTCGGCGCGCATGGGCACGGCCTTCAGCCCCATCCTCGAGAACAGGTTCAGATAGGCCACGAACATGCGGTTATACGCTTTGCGGGCTGACTGTTCATCGACGTCGAAGGAATAGGCGTCCTTCATCAGGAACTCCCGCCCGCGCATGACTCCGAAGCGCGGCCGGCGCTCGTCGCGGAACTTCCACTGGATGTGGAACAGGTTCAGCGGCAGGGCCTTGTAGCTCTTCACATAGGCCCGGAAGATCTCGGTGATCATCTCCTCGTTGGTCGGGCCGTAGAGCATCTCGCGGTCGTGCCGGTCGGTGATGCGCAGCATCTCCTGGCCGTAGTCGTCGTAGCGGCCGGATTCCCGCCACAGGTCGGCCAGTTGCAGCGTCGGCATCAGCAGCTCGACCGACCCGGCCCGCTCCATCTCCTCACGCACGATCTGCTCGATCTTCTTCAGCACCCGAAAGCCCAGCGGCAGCCAGGCGTAGATGCCGGCCGCCTCCTGGCGGATCATGCCGGCGCGCACCATCAGGCGGTGGGAGACGATCTCGATGTCGGAGGGCGCTTCTTTCAGCACCGGCAGGAAGTAGCGCGACAGGCGCATGGCTCGGGAATCCGAAGGTCGGAGGATGGGCCGTTCACTTAGCCGTTCGCGTGGGTGCGGTGCAACAACCGCCCGTCATCCTCGGGGCTCGCGAAGCGAGAACCCGAGGACCCAACAGCTCCCGCCCTCAACGCTGCGAAGTGAAGAGGCGCCCAGCTTCAAGGAAGATTCGCGGTTGGTTCCTCGGGTCTACGGCGCTGAAGCGCCTCCGCTCCGAGGATGACGACCGAGGGGAATTAAGCTCTAGGCGCCGGCATCTTGAACAGCCCCGACATCACCACCGCCATCAGAAGCGCGAAGACAATGGCCGATACCCAGGTGGTGGTGATGGCCTTCTTCAGCAGGTTGGGCTTGAGCGGCGCGCCGGGATCGCCGCCGTCCTTCAGGTCCACGCCGGCCTCGGCGTGACTGACATTGCCGAGCGGCAGGATGGTGAAGGCGGTGATCGTCCAGGTGACGAAGTACATGAAGACCAGGGTGAGCGGGCTGAACGGCATCAGTGGGCGCCCTTCGGGGTTTCCATCAGCTCGACCAGCACCCCGCCCATGTCCTTGGGATGGACGAAGACGATGGGGGTTCCGTGGGCGCCGATGCGCGGTTCGCCGGTCCCCAGGATGGTGCAGCCCTTGGCCCGCATCTCGTCGCGGGCGGCGATGATGTCGGCGACCTCGAAACAGAGGTGGTGCTGGCCGCCCTTGGGGTTCTTGGCGAGGAAGCCGTGGATGGGCGAGGCTTCGCCCCAGGGTTCGATCAGCTCGATCTGGGCGTTGGGCAGGTCGACGAAACAGACCCAGACCCCCTGCTCCGGCATGGCGAAACGCTCGTGGATCTTGGTGGCGCCCAGGACGTCGCGGTAGAGCTTCACCGACTCGTCAATGGAGGGCGTGGCGACCCCGACGTGGTTCAGGCGGCCGATCATGGTCCAAGGTCTCCGCGCACAATTCCTCCCCTTCAGGGGAGGGGGACCGCCGAAGGTGGTGGAGGGGACTACAGGCCCTCCCCTTCGACGGATGCGCTCTTAGCAGAGTTTACAGCGCCAGTAGGCCCCTCCCCCAAACTTCGTTTGGGCCCCCTCCCCTGAAGGGGAGGAATTGGTGGGTCAGCACTTCACCTCTTTCGGTAGCTTCAAGAGCACTCTGAGGTCCCACGCGTCCTCGCCGCTCTTGTGCACGTCGGCGATCCGCCAGCCGCGCGTGGCGTGGCACAGTTCGTAGACCACCACGCCCGGCTTGCCGAAGTTCTTGAACCGTACCGTCACGGTCGCCGCCTTCGGCCCCTCCATCTGGCTGAAGGCCAGGCCCGTGATCTCGGTGTCCTGGGCGCCGTAGCGCCAGTCGAAGTCGATGGCGCCGACCTCGTCCGGGTTGGACCCGTCCTTTCGGTAGGCCTTCGCCAGGTCGGCGGCGAAGAAGGTCTCCACCCGTTCCGGCGTCCGCTCGCCATGATAGAGCGACTGGACCAGGGCCAGGGCCTGCTGGTGGGCGGGAACCGCGGCCGTGGCTGCGGCGGGCATGGCCGCCAGGAAGGTCAAAAACATCGCAGTTCGCAGATTCATGACGTCCTCGCTGTTCGGCCTATCAAGCTCTCCCGTCGCGAGAGCGCTCTAAACCATACCACCTCACCTTGACTCAGCCCGCGACGTCCACCACCGTGCGCCCTTCCTGACGAAGAGGGGGGTGCAGAATGACCAGAAGGTCAACTGCTGTCGCAGTAGCGCTTCTATTCAGCGTGTCCCTGAGCGGATGCACATCGTTCTTTTATCCCGCTTACGACGCAACGGCGGATCAGAGCACTGCGACTGCCCTCAAGGGCGTCGCGAAAATCGCGGCCGACGCCGATCTCGGCAAGTATACAACGGCCGCCTCCTTTGCCGATGCAGAAAGCCAATACTCCGATATCACCGCCGCGCTTACCATAGCCGCTTTGCGAGCCGGAAACGATCCTGCCTCCAAGCGTGGCACAGCGATGTCCGCGCGAGACGCGATCGTCCAGCAGATTAACGACTGCAAACAGCGAGTCATGGAACTGGTCTCCCTCCACAAGTCGGGCGGCCTTCAACCCGCCTCCGGCGTGGCTGGAACGACTCTCGTTTCCTGCAATCAAGCTGCCCGCGCGGTGCACGCAATGAAGGGAGGTGCGTGATGGGTCTCGACTTGACGAAATTCAATCCGCAGACAGTCGACCAATTGGTGTCCGCGTTGGAAGCTGGCCTCAGCACGACGGCAACGACCTGGTACAATGCGAACAGCGCCGCCGTCGCGGGCGATCTGAAAATGCTCGCCCAAGCAGCCGTCGAGACTCAGGCCGCGCTCTTGGAGGGGCGGATCACGCAGGCCTATGCCCAAACCGCGATCCAGATGCAGAAGGAAACTCTGCAGCAGACCATCGAGTTCACCGAACTGATGACCATGGCGCTGGCGCAGCAGCTTCTGAACTCGGTGACCGCCACCATCGGCTGGGCCATCTACAACAAGACCGGCATCAATCTGTTTCCGGACGTGGTGCAGCCGGCGGCGGCCGCCGCCGGCGGCTAGGGCTCAGACCCTCAGCACCACCGTCTCGACGATCGGCCGGCGGCTCCAGATCTGCTGCGAGGCCTTCTTGAGCGTGCGCGCGACCATCTGCTCGACCGCGGTGTCGTCCTGCCGGTCCTCGCGGCTCAGGCGGTCGAGCGCGTCCTCGGCCTTTTCGGCCAGGTCATCGAGCGCGTCGCCCAGCGGATAGTCGGCGTCGCCGGGAAGGCCGAGCCCCCTCACCTCCACCGCCGTGGCCAGCTTGCCTTTGGAATCGAGCGCGATGGAGACCACCAGCACCCCGTTGGTCGCCGCGTGGCGACGTTCGCGCAGCGCCTCGCCGCCTTCGGGGACCAGCATGTCGCCGTCGACGAACATCCGACCCGAGGGCACCTCGTCGACGATCTCGGCGCGGCCGGGGGCCAGGCGCACCATGTCGCCGTTGCGCGGCGCGATGGCCTGGGGCACCTGCATGTCCTTGGCCAGCGCGCAGTGCTCGAGCAGGTGGCGGCGTTCGCCGTGGGTGGGGACCGCGATCTGGGGCCGGGCCCACTGGTACATCTGTTTCAGCTCGTCGCGGCACGGGTGGCCGCTGACGTGGATGCCGGGGTGGTCGCGCTCGGTGTAGAGGCGCACGCCGCGGTCGGCGAGCTTGTTCTGCAGGTTGCGGATCGGGATCTCGTTGCCGGGGATGACGCGGGAGGAGAAGACGCAGCTGTCGCCCTCGCCGAAGCTGACGTGGGGGTGGTTGCCCTCGGCGATGCGCGACAGGGCCGCGCGCGCCTCGCCCTGGCTGCCGGTGCAAAGGTAGAGGATCTTTTCCTTGGGATAGCCCTTGGCCTCGGTCTCGTTGACGAAGCCCTCGATGTCTCTGAGCAGGCCCACCGACTTGGCCGCGTCGGTGATGCGGTGCATCGAGCGGCCGACCAGGCAGACGCGGCGTCCGGCCATCTCGGCGGCGTGGACCACGCTGTCGACCCGCGCGACGTTGGACGCGAAACAGGCCACCGCCACCTTGCCCTTCAGCGTGCTGATCAGCTCGGCCAGCTTGACGCGGACATCGGCTTCGGAGCCGGCTACGCCGTCGACGAAGACGTTGGTCGAGTCGCAGACCATGGCCAGCACGCCCTCGTCGCCGAGGCGCTGGATCAGCTCCACATCGACGCGCTCGCCGATCACAGGATCCTCGTCGATCTTCCAGTCGCCGGTGTGCAGGATCGTGCCCAGCGGGGTCTTGATCGCCAGGCCGTTGGGCTCGGGAATCGAGTGGGTGATGGTCACGAAGGTGACCTCGAACGGGCCGAGCTTCAGCGTCGAGCCCAGTTGGGCCTCGCGCAGGTCGACCTGATCGAGGATGTCGGCGTCGCGCAGCTTCTCGCGCACCAGATAGGCGGTAAACGGCGTGGCGTAGACCGGGACCTTCATCCTGGGCCACAGCCAGCCGATGGCGCCGATGTGGTCCTCGTGAGCGTGGGTCAGCACGATGGCCTCGATGTCGAGGCCTTCCACATACGAGGCGTCGGGCATGATCAGCTCGACCCCCGGGGTGGTCGGGTCGCCGAAGGTGACGCCGACGTCGACCACGATCCACTTGCGCGCGTCGGGGGGGCCGTAGCCGTAGAGATTGAGGTTCATGCCGATCTCGTTCGACCCGCCCAGCGGCAGGAAGACGAGCTCATTGGCTTTTTGAGATTTCATACTGTTCCGGAAGTCGTGTTCCGCCGCCAGATTTCAAGCAGGCCGCGGATGGTCAGGTCATGGTCGAAATGATCGATGGCGGCCGTCGTTCCTTCGAACAGGGAGGCGACGCCGCCGGTGGCGACCACGGTCATGGGGGTCTTGTACTCGGCCTTGATGCGCGAAATGAGACCCTCGATCAGGGCGACGTAGCCCCAGAACACGCCCGACTGCATGGCCTCGACCGTACCGCGGCCGATGACATGGGCGGGCCGTTCGATGGCCACGCGCGGCAGCCTGGCGGCGGCGGAGTGCAGGGCCTGCATGGACAGGTTGATGCCGGGCGCGATCACCCCGCCGTCGAAGCCACCGTCGGCGCCGACCACGTCGAAGGTGGTGGCGGTGCCGCTGTCGACCAGGATCAGCGGGCCGCCGTACTGGATGAAGCCGCCTACCGCGTTGACCAGCCGGTCGGCGCCGGCCTCGGAAGGCTTTTCGATGCGGACCTCGATGCCGAGCACCGCGTTGTCGCCCACCACCAGCGGTTCGGCCTTCAGGTACCGGCGGGACAGATTGCGCAGGTTGAACAGGGACTGGGGCACCACGGAGGAGATGATGCAGCCCTTCAGGCCGCTGAGCTTCAGCCCCGACATGACCAGCAGCTGATTGAGCCAGACGGCGTATTCGTCCGCCGTGCGCGCGGCCTCGGTGGCGGTGCGCCACTGGGCGATCCAGCGCTCGCCGTCGTGGACGGCGAACAGCGTGTTGGTGTTTCCCTGTTCGATGGCGAGCAGCATGGGCGCCCCTTTAGCCCGCTTCGAAGAAGACGTCGCCCGCCGTGATGCGGCGCACCTCTCCGGAAGGAAGGCGCAGGCGCAGGGCGCCGTCGGAGTCGAGGCTTTCGGCGACGCCCTCGAGGGTCTCAGCCCCCAGGCGCGCGATGCAGTGGCGGCCCAGGCCTTGCGCCTTGGCGGTCCAGGCGTCAGCTATGGAGGCGAAGCCGAAGACGTCCCACTGCTCCAGGCGGCGTTCGAAAGCCTCTGCGAAAACGGTCATGGCCTCGGCGGGGGCAGGCGTGGCCAGCACATCGCCGCGCAGGTGATCGGCGACGCGGGTCGCGGGCCGCTCCACGTCGGCGGGCGCGTGGGCGAGGTTCAGGCCGCAGCCGACCGCCAGCCAGGTGCGGCCGTCGGAAAGCTGGCCGGACTCGATGAGGATGCCGGACGCCTTGGCGCCCGCGATCATCACGTCGTTGGGCCACTTGATGGTCACCAGCGAAGCGGGGACCCAGACGTCGAAGGCGTCGGCGATGGCCAAGGCCGCGACGAAGGAGACCTGGGCGGCCTCGGCCGGGGCGCGGGTGGTGGTGGCCAGCAGGGTGGCGGCCAGGTTGCCGGTCTCGGTCGACCAGCCCCGGCCCCGCCGGCCGCGGCCCGCGCTCTGGCGCAGGGCGGTGATCCACAGCGGACCCGCCTCCCCCGCGTCCGCGCGGCGACGGGCCTCGGCGTTGGTGGAATCGATCTCGTCGAAGGCGAGGATGGGCGTCGCGGCCTGGCTCAATGCAGTCCGAGGGAGCTGGCCGCCAGCTTGGCCGCGGGCTCCAGCAGCGGCAGAGCGCCCCAGACCAGGACGAAGGAGAAGGCCGCCGAGGCGAAGGCGATCCAGCGGGCTTCCAGCGGCGCCTTGTCGGTTGAGCCCGGCGCGGGATCGAACCACATGATCTTGATGACGCGCAGGTAGTAAAAGGCCGCCACCACCGAGGCCACCAGGCCCGCCATGGCCAGCTGCCACATGCCCGGCTGGCCCGAAATCAGGGCCGACTTGAACACGAAGAACTTGGCCCAGAAGCCCGAGAACGGCGGCATGCCCAGCACCGACAGCGACAGGATGGTGATGGCCACCGCCACGCCCGGGCGCTCGCGCTTCAGGCCGGCGAGATCGGCGACCTTCACGATCGGCTTGCCGTCGCGCGACAGGGCCAGCAGGCAGGCGAAGAAGCCGGTGACGTCGATCATGTACAGGACCATGAACACCAGCATCGACTCGATGCCGAGCGCGGTCCCCGCGGCGATGCCCAGAAGCGCGTAGCCGATGTTGGCGATCGAGGAATAGGCGAGCAGCCGCTTCAGGTCCCGCTGCATCAGGCCGCCGAAGGCGCCGACCACGAAGGAGATGGCGGCGATGACCATGATCACCTGGCGCCACTGGTCGTGGGCGCCCCAGAAGCCGGACGCCAGCGTGCGGGCGAACAGCACCATGGCCGCGAGCTTGGGCGCGGCGGAGAAGAAGGCGACCACCGGGGTCGGCGCGCCCTCGTAGACGTCCGGCGTCCACATGTGGAAGGGCGCGGCGGAGACCTTGAAGGCGATGCCGCAGATCAGGAACACCAGGCCGAAGATCACCCCCGTGCCCGGCCCGGCCTTCACCGCCGCGGCGATGGCGTCGAAGTGCATGGAGCCGGCGAAGCCGTAGATCAGCGAGGCGCCGTAGAGCAGGATGCCGGAGGACAGGGCGCCCAGGACGAAGTACTTGAGTCCCGCTTCCGAAGCGCGCGCGTCGTCGCGCTGGAAGGCGGCCAGGACGTAGAGCGCCAGCGACTGCAGTTCGACGCCCATGTAGAGCGAGATCAGGTCGCCGGCCGAGACCATCATGCTCATGCCGACCACGGCGAGCAGGATCAGGATCAGGTACTCGAACTTCCTGATCTTCATGCGCTCGAGCCAGCCGTAGCCGAGCACGACGGCCAGGGCGGAGACGCCATAGATCGCGACCTTGGAGAAGGCCGCCAGCCGGTCCATCACGAAGGAACCGCCGAAGGCCGAGCCCAACGGACCCAGCGCCGCGGCGAAGCCGGCCAGGATCAGCACGGCGCCGGCCAGCAGGCTGATCGTGCCCACCCGCTTTTCGCCGAGGAACACCCCGAGCAGCAGCAGCACCAGGGCGCCGCCCGCCAGGATCAGCTCCGGCGCATAGATCGCGAGTACGGAATGCAGGTCCATCGGGGCCTCAGCCGCCCATCGCGGCGCTATAGGTCGAAACAACGGCGTTCACGGACGCGGCCGTGATGTCGAACACCCACTTGGGATAGACGCCCATCCACAGGGTCCCCAGGATCAGGGGCGCGAAGACCACGATCTCGCGCCAGTCCATGTCGGTGATGTCGGCCAGCTTGGGATTGGTCAGGTTGCCGAACACCACGCGGCGATAGAGCGTCAGGGCATAGACCGCCGACAGGATCACGCCGGTGGCGGCGACCAGGACGGTCACGGTGGAGACCCCATAGGTCCCGCTCATGGTCAGGATTTCGCCGACGAAGCCAGAGGTCCCCGGCAGCCCGACGTTAGCCATGGTGAACAGCATGAAGGTGGCGGCGTACCAGGGCATGCGGTTCACCAGCCCGCCGTAGAAGGCGATCTCGCGGGTGTGCATGCGTTCGTAGACCACCCCGACGCACAGGAACAACGCGCCCGAGATCACCCCGTGGCTCAGCATCTGGAAGATGGCGCCCTGCACCCCCACCGCATTGCCGGCGAAGATGCCCATGGTCACAAAGCCCATGTGGGCGACCGAGGAATAGGCGATCAGCTTCTTGATGTCGGTCTGCCGGAAGGCGACCAGCGAGGTGTAGACGATGGCGATGGTCGACAGCGTGAAGATCAGGGGCGTGAACACCACCGAGGCATGCGGGAACATCGGCAGGTTGAAGCGGATGAAACCGTAGCCGCCGAGCTTCAGCAGGATGCCCGCCAGGATGACCGAGCCGGCCGTGGGCGCCTCGACGTGGGCGTCGGGCAACCAGGTGTGGACCGGCCACATCGGCATCTTGACCGCGAAGGACGCGGCGAAGGCGATCCAGAGCAGGATCTGGGTGTCGGGGTCGAACTTGTACTGGGCCAGTTCCGGGATCGAGGTGGTGCCCGCGGTCGCCGCCATCCACAGCATGGCGCCCAGCATCAGGATCGATCCCAGCAGGGTGTAGAGGAAGAACTTGTAGGCCGCGTAGACCCGGTTCTTGCCGCCCCAGATCCCGATGATCAGGAACATCGGGACCAGGCCGCCCTCGAAGAAGATGTAGAACAGGAACAGGTCGAGCGAGGTGAACACCCCGATGACCAGGGTCTCCAGCACCAGGAAGGCGATCATGTACTCGACCACCCGCTCCTTGATGGAGCTCCAGCTGGCCACGATGCAGAGCGGCAGCAGGAAGGCGGTCAAGAGCACGAACAGGATCGAAATCCCGTCCACGCCCATGTGGTAGCTGGCGCCGGCGAACCAGGTCGCCTTCTCCACGAACTGATAGCCGGCCTGGGACTTGTCGAAGCCCAGGGTCAGCCAGATCGAGACCGCCAGGGTGGCGATGGTGGTCCACAGCGCGAACCACTTGGCCTGGCCGTCGATCAGCTTCGAGTCATCCGAACGCGACAGGACCTTCAGCAGGGTGATCGCGGCCGCGCCGACCAGCGGCAGGAAGGTGACCAGGGTGAGGATATGAGGGGGCATCGTCATGTCCTCAGTGCATCGACAGCGCGAAGCTGAGCAGCCCCAGCACGCCGAGCAGCATGACGAAGGCGTAGTGATAGACGTAACCGGTCTGGATGCGCACCACGCGCTTGGCCCAGCCGATGGAGGCGGCGGCGAAGCCGTTCGGGCCCAGGCCGTCGATCAGCTTCTGATCCCCGACCTTCCAGAACAGGTCGCCAACGAGTTTGGCGCCCTTGACGAAGAAGAAGTCGTAGACCTCGTCGAAGAACCACTTGTTGTAGAGGAACGTCCACAGCGGGCCCTTGTTGGCGGCGAGCCGCGCGGCCATGCCTTCATTCAGCAGATAGTAGAAGGCCGCGACCAGCAGGCCCAGGATCGACACCACCAGCGGCGACCAGACCACCCAGGCCGGCAGCGCGCTCTCGTCCAGCACGTGGTTGGAGGCGTTGTTGAAGATGGCGTGGCCCCAGAACTCGTGACGGCCCTCGCCGACGAACAGGTTTGCAAAGACGCCGCCGGCGAACACCGCGCCGATCGACAGCAGGATCAGCGGGACCAGCATGGTCCAGGGGCTCTCGTGCGGCTTGTGATCGCCGTGGCCGTGGTCATCGTGGTGGCCCGTATCCGGTTCGGAATGGGTCTCGATCTGGGCGTGGGAGGCGTGGTCGTCATGGCCATGGGCGTGGCCGTGCGCCCACTTGGGCGTGCCCTCGAAGGTCATGAAGGCCAGGCGCCAGGAGTAGTAGGAGGTCAGGCCCGCTACCACCACGGCGGTGAAGAAGCCGAACAGCGCGACCTGATTGCTCTGGCCGGCGCGGAAGGCTGCCTCGATGATGGTGTCCTTGGAATAGAAGCCCGCGAAGCCGCCGATGCCGGGGATGCCGAGACCGGTGATCGCGATGTTACCGATGGTCATGACCGCGAAGGTGATGGGCAGGTATTTCCTCAGGCCGCCCATGGCCCGCATGTCCTGCTCATGGTGCATGGCGTGGATCACCGAGCCGGCGCCCAGGAACAGCAGGGCCTTAAAGAAGGCGTGGGTGAACAGGTGGAACATACCTGCCTGGTAGGCGCCGCAGCCGGCGGCCACGAACATGTAGCCGAGCTGGGAGCAGGTCGAGTAGGCGATCACCCGTTTGATGTCGTTCTGGGCCAGGCCCACGGTCGCGGCGAACAGCGAGGTCACCGCGCCGACAAACAGCACGATGTCGCGCGCGATCGGCGCATGCTCGTACAGGGGCGACAGCAGGCAGACCATGTAGACGCCGGCGGTGACCATGGTCGCCGCGTGGATCAGGGCCGAGACCGGGGTCGGGCCTTCCATGGCGTCGGGCAGCCAGGTGTGCAGGAAGAACTGGGCCGACTTGCCCATGGCGCCGACGAACAGCAGCGCGCCGGCCAGGTCCAGCGCCGACCAGTGGTAGCCGATGAAGTCCCAGCCCTTGCCGGCCATGGTCGGGATCAGGGGGAACAGCTGGTCGAAGCGGATGGTGCCGAACATCCAGTAGACGGTCATGATCCCGAGCGCGAAGCCGAAGTCGCCCACCCGGTTGACCACGAAGGCCTTGATCGCCGCCGCGTTGGCCGTGTCCTTGTGATACCAGAAGCCGATCAGCAGGTAGGAGGCCAGGCCCACGCCCTCCCAGCCGAAGAACAGCTGCATGAAGTCGTTGGCGGTCACCAGCGCCAGCATGGCGAAGGTAAACAGCGACAGATAGGCGAAGAAGCGCGGCTTCGACCCGTCGTCGGCCATGTAGCCCCAGCTGTACAGGTGCACGAGCGCCGAGACAGTGGTGACCACCACCAGCATCACCGCCGAGATGGTGTCGACCCGGATCGACCAGGTGGAGACGAACTTGTCGACCTGGATGAAGGGCATCAGCTGGACCAGGAAGTCCTTGGCGCCGCCCCAGGTGTGCTGGCTGAAGATCACCCACGCGAGCGCGCAGGACAGGAACAGCAGGCCCGTGGTCACCGTCATGGAGACGGTGTTGCCCAGACGCCGGCCGAACAGGCCCGCGATGGCGGCGCCGACGAGGGGTGCGAAGACAAGGACCGTGACGAGGATTTGTAAGGAAGGCACGATCAGCCCTTCATCATCGAGGCGTCGTCCACGGCGATGTCGCCGCGGTTACGGAAGAAGGTGACCAGGATGGCCAGGCCCACGGCGGCCTCGGCCGCGGCCACGGTCAGGACGAACATGGCCAGGATCTGGCCCGAGACGTCGTGCAGATAGGCCGAGAACGCCACGAAATTGATGTTCACGGCCAAGAGGATCATCTCGATCGACATCAGGATGACGATGACGTTCTTGCGGTTCACGAAGATGCCGAACACCCCGATGGTGAACAGGATCGCGGCGACCGTCAGATAGTGGGTCAGGCCGATGGTCATTCGGAGATTCCTTCGCCGGTCTTGACCTTGACGATGTCGATGGCGTCGCGGCGGCGGCGTCCCACCTGGTCGCCGATGTTCTGGCGCCGCACGTGGGGCTTGTGGCGGAGCGTCAGGACGATGGCGCCGATCATGGCGATCAGCAGCACGATGCCCGCGGCCTGGAAGTAGTAGACGTAGTCCGTATAGAGCACCCGCCCGATGGTCTGGGCGTTGGTCACGTCCGGCAGCGAGGCCATGGCGCTCTTGCCGTGGGCCGCGCCCCGGTCGGCGACGGCGCTTGAGACGATGATCATCTCGATCAGCAGGATGATGGCGATCACCCCGCCCATGGGCAGGTACTGCACATAGCCCTGCCGCAGCCGGGCGAAATCCACGTCCAGCATCATGACCACGAACAGGAACAGCACGGCCACGGCGCCGACGTAGACGACCACCAGCAGCATGGCCAGGAACTCGGCGCCCAGCAGCACGAACAGGCCCGCGGACGAGAAGAAGGCCAGGATCAGGAAGAGCACCGAATGCACCGGGCTCTTGGCGGTCACCACCCGCAGGGCTGAGCCTATGGTGATGAGGGCCAACAGGTAGAAGGCGATCGCCGAAAGCGGCATGCGGACATCGGCTCCGTGCGGTCCGCCGCCAGGTCCGGGCCGCGGTCGAAAAACAGATTGGACGAGCGGAGCGGCGCGCGAATCCAGCCGCGCGCGCCCCGGCGAACCGGCGCCCTTCTAGACCGGGCAAAGCGGCTTTGCAAAGAGCTTACGACGCCTGTGGACACCCCGGGTTCGGCCGCAAGATTCCGGTGGCGGATTGCAGCGCCGATACCCATGTTCCGCTGCACCGAACGGGAGCCGGAAATGGCCAGAAAAGACCGCGACTACCTCTTGGGCACGCACGACGCCGAGATCGCGCGCCTGGGGCTGCAGCACCGGGTCTGGCGCCCGCGGGTGCTCGACGCCTGGCGCCGGGCGGGAATCACCACGGGCACGCGCATCGTCGACGCCGGCGCGGGTCCGGGCTGGGCCTCCCTCGACCTGGCCGAGATCGTCGGTCCCGGCGGCAAGGTGCATGCGCTGGAGCGTTCCGAGCGGTTCCTCGACTTCCTCCAGGCCACCGCCGAGACCCGAGGCCTGATCAACATCGAGACCGCCAACCTGGACCTGGTCACCGACGCCCTGCCGGTTCAGGGCGCCGACGCCTTCTGGGTGCGCTGGGTGCTGGCCTTCGTCAGCGACCCGGAAGCGGTGCTGAGGAAGCTGGTGGCGACGCTTCGCCCCGGCGGCGTGGCGGTGATCCACGAGTATCTGGACTACGGCACCTGGTCGATGGCGCCCTCCGCCCCGGCGCTGGAGGAGTTCAAGGCCTTCGTCATCGATGACTGGCGCGCCTCGGGCGGCGAGCCGGACATCGCCCGCTCCTTCCCCAGCCTACTGCCCAAGGTCGGCCTCAGAATCAAGGAGTTGCGGCCGATTGTGGATGTGATCACCCCGACCAACTACGTCTGGGAATGGCCGGCCTCCTTCGTCGACATCTATCCCGAACACCTGGTCGAGGCGGGCAAAAAGGACCGCGCCTGGGCCGATCGGGTGACCGGCGAATTCCAGAAGGCCGAGGCCGACCCCAATTCGGTGATGGTCACCCCCCTGGTGCTCGAGGTCATCGCCGAGAAGGTGTGACCTAGCCTGCGGAAAATACAGCGTGATGGCGATCCGGAGACCGTGCTAGCTTCGCCGTAGCGTTTATCGCAGTCCACGATTTCGGGGGAAATCGACATGAAGCGTGCTTCCATCGCGGCCGCCCTGGCGGCCGGCGCGACCCTTGCCCTGGCCGGAGCGGCATCGGCCGAGCCTGTCAACATCGGCCGCATGACCATGGGCTATACCTATTACAACCGGCCCGGCGCGACCGTGGCCGAGCACAACGCCGACATCTCGGCCTGTTCCATCGAGGCGGCCAAGACCCGCTCCATGGATGAGGTCTTGCCCGGCAGCTCCGGCGGCCTGCTGGGGGGACTGATGAGCACCAGCATGGCGGCGGCCTACCATCACGGCGCGGTCGGGGCCTCGCTGGAGAACTGCATGGTCGTGCGCGGCTGGCGCGTGGTTCACCTGAGCGACGCCGAGGGCAAGGCCCTGGCCGCCCAGGACAAGGACACGCTGGCCAGCAGTCTGGCGCCCTGGATCGGCGCGGAGACGCCGCACGGCGACGTCGTGCGCGTCTGGAACAACGACGCCAGCAACAGCGTCAACACCCGCTATGTCATGCGGCCGGATCACACCAACGACGGGCCGCTGAGCCTGAAGGCCGCCACTGGCTTGACCCTGGACCAGTACACGCCGACGGCCTTCGTGCGTCCCGCCCCCCTGAACCTCGACCCCCGCTGGCCGACCAAGTTTGAGAAGCCGGCCCAGCTGGCCTCGGCGCCTCCGGGATCGGCCATCTTCATCGTCGGCCTCAAGAACGTGGGCCAGCACAATGGCGTGGGCCTGTTCTTCACGCGTCCGGGGCCGGACATGAACCGGGCCGCCTCCACCATCGATCACGCGCCCGACATCCTGATCGCCGCGGTGGGGACCCTGTTCGCGCACAAGGGCATCAACTTCCTGGCCATCCCGGTCCCGCCCGGGCGCTGGCGCATATCCAACATGGGCCTGCTGACCTCCATCAACTTCTGCCTGGGATCGCCGTCCATGGAGGTCAAGGCGGGCGAGGTCGTCTACGCCGGCGCCTTCGACCTGGGCGGGGACGATATCGGTCCCGACCTTTCGCTCGAGCCGGTCAAGACCTGGCTGGCCGGCCAGCCGGCGGCCGAAAAGGTGCAGGCGGCCAGCTACGTCAACGGCTCGCGCGGCGCCTGCGGCGACAGCTCGATCTATGCGCTGGAGATCAAGGGCGCGCCGTTCGAGCCCGGTTATGTCTGGGGCAGCGCGCGTCCCAGTGCGCCGGCGGCGCCCGCCCCCGCCGCGAAGCCTTAAGGATCCGGCGTCAGGTCCGGGCGGACGCCAGCCGCTCCGTGCGCACCTGCGCCGGCGTGCGCGCCAGCACCGTCAGGAACACCCGGTTCATGTGGCTCTGGTCGCAGAAGCCGGCCTCGGCGGCGATCCCGGCCAGGGGCAGACGCCCTTCTTCCAGCAGGGTGACCGCGGTCTCGACCCGGCGCCGGCGAAGGCGCTCGGCCAGGCCTTCGCCCCGCCAGGCGCGATAGGCGCGCGCCAGCCAGGGGTCGGAGACCCGCAGGGCGCGGGCGATGGTCTCCGGCGAGGTGATCCCCGCCTCGATGAGGTCGTCCAGCCGCCCAAGCCAGACCGGTTCGTTCGGCCCGGTCTCATGGACCAGCGCCGCGTTCAGGTAGGCCAGGGCGCGATCGACGACCCCCTCCCCCGCCGGATCCAGACAGGCGCGCGCCAGTCGGGTCGCCCCGGCGGCCGCGCGGCCGGTGGTCCAGTAGGTCGAGCGCTGGGGAAGCCGCCCCGCCATCGCCTGCGTCAGCCAGGCCGGGTCGAACTCGATCACCACCGTCGTCAGGCCGCGCGCGCCGATGGCGTCGGCATGGGCCGATCCCGCGGGGTGGAAGGCCGCCGCCGGCCCGTCAATGGCCGTCGCGCCGCCCTCGCCGGTTTCGCAGTAGGCGCCCAGCAGGTGCAGCGACAGATAGGGATGGGCGTGGGTGTGGTCGTCGAGCCTCGTCCCCGCCGGCAGGCTGGTCAGACGGGCCACGGCGCCGGGCACGCGGGCGATCTCGGCCACCGCGCCGCGTATCCCGCCATCCTGCGCTACAGAATCGTCCAAGACGCGGCGGCTCCCCTGAGCGAACGTCGGGGCAAGAGTAGTCCGAGGTCCGCCCGATGAAACGTGTCTTCTTCGCAATGCTGCTGGCCGGCGTGGCCACGGGCTGCCTGTCGGCCCACGCCGCGACGCCGACGCTCAGGGACGCCCAGGGCCTGTATTTCCAGAGCCGGGTCGCGGAGGCCGAGACGGCGTTCCAGGCGATCGCGGACGATGCGGCCGCCTCTCCCACCGACCGGGCGTCGGCGTGGCGCAGCCTGGCCCGCATCCACTGGCTGATCGACCGCGACAGCCAGGGCGCCCTGACCGCCGTCGATCGGGCCCGCGCCACCGGCGCTGAGCTCTGCGCCGCCACCCTGCTGCGCATCCGGGTGCTGGACGAGTCCGATCACGCCCAGGAGGCGGCCATGGAGGCCCGCGCCCGCGTCGCGGACTGTCCCGGCGAGGCTCAGGGAACCGATCTGAAAGGCGCCGAGGCCATGGCGTGGCTGGACGAGGCGGCGATCGCCGCCGGCCAGCGCAGGGACAACGCCATCGCCGCCGCCGGCGAGGCCCTCTCCAAACTCTCGCCCCTGGCGGAGGCTTCGCCCAAGGCCCAGGCCCTGAAGCTCGACTGGGCGCTCCAGTCCGGCGACGGCCGCGCGGCGCTCTCCGCCTGGAAGAGCTTCTTCTGGCTGACCGACCACAATGCGCCCGCGCCCCTGGGTCTGAGCGACGCGGAGGTCGAAAGGCGTTTCCAGTCGGGTGTGAAGGCGAACGCTTCGGTCGCCGACCAGGCGGCGCTGCTGTCCATGCTGATCCGCGCCGGCTTCTACAAGGAAGGGCGCCGCTTCGATCAGTCCCGCGCCATGGGCGACCGGGCCGGCGACAACCCCGACTACCGGATGGTTCAGGACTACTATCGCCTGCGCGAGAGCCTCGACCCGGAGCTGCTGGCCTTCAACCGCGCTACCGCCCGCGGCAAGGGCGACAACAAGGCCTTCAACGCGCGGCTGAAGGAGATCGTCTTCGCCGCCGCCAAGCGTATCGATCCCAAGGCCGAGGACCCGCGCCCGGTGCTGCAGAAGACCTTCGGAATCTACGGCACGATCGGCGAAACCGGCGGCTACACCAGCATGCACGCCGGCCACGTGGCCCAGGACGACCGGCTGAACATCGACCAGTTCGGGCGCAAGGGCGAGGTGCGCTTCATGCTGGTCGATAACATGATCTCCAACGGCTACCAGAGCTGGCTGTGGGACGGCGGCGCCGAGGCCGGCGGCTGGAGCGGCGAAGGCGGAACCATCGTGCAGGTGCGCTCGGCCTACACCGGCGGCGGGCTGAACGCCCTGGCCGCCGAGCAACCGGATATCGCGGCCCGGCTCGCCGCCCGCCAACCCGAACTGGAGCAGCAGGATCTCAAGGCCCTGGCCGGCCATCCGGTAGCCTATCTGCCAGGCCTGCAGGCGCGCCTGACCCGCCAGGCCAACGCCCAGGTGTCGGCCAAGGCCCATGCGGAAGCCAACCGGTCGGGCCAGCCCTACCCCCGCGTCTTCGCCAAGTTCTACTGGGACGCCCTGGTCGGCCACTCCATCGTCGCCCACGAAGGACGCCATTCCCTCGACAACTTCCAGTTCACCGGCGCGGCGCGCCTGGGTTCCCCCGAGCTGGAGTACCGGGCCAAGCTTTCAGAGCTGCAGCTGGCGGAATTCCCGCGCATGCCGCTGGCCAACATCCAGTCCAACGACATCGGCTCCGACACCCCCCACGGCCAGGCCGACACCCGGGTGATGCAGGGCTACTTCGCCTGGATGGAAGCCCACCGGGGCGAGATCGCGGGCTTCGACCCGAATATCCCGACCCTGGAACAGCTGGACAAGCTCACCGACGCGCAGATTCGCGTGGTCGCGAAGGGGCTGGATCCGCAGTTCCTCCACTCCTAATTCCTCCCCTTCAGGGGAGGGGGACCAAACGAAGTTTGGTGGAGGGGCTTACTCCAGTTGAAGCAACGTTGGGGTCTGCATCCGGCCAAGGCCCCTCCACCGCCTCCGGCGGTTCCCCTCCCCTGAAGGGGAGGAGTTGGGCGCCCCTTCCCCTGCTCTCGCACGGGCGGTAGTTCCGGACTCACACGCTCCGGAGCCCCTCGATGTTTCACGGCTGGGACAACTACTATCTGATGATCGGCTCCGCGGCCGGGGCCCTGATCGGGCTGCTGTTCGTGGTGGTCACCCTGACCGGCGGCAGCAGCGATCCGGACAGGACCATGTTCGGCGCCAGCCTCTACATGACGCCCACCATGCTGCATTTCACCATCGTCCTGAGCGCGAGCGCCGTGGCGCTGGCGCCAAAGCAGCCGCTGGCCCTGGTCGCGCTGGCGCTGGGCGGCGCCGTGTTGGTCGGCCTGGGCAATGCGCTCTGGGCCATCGTCGGCATCCGCCGGCTGGCCAGGAGCGAGAACACGCCCCACTGGACCGACCAGTGGATGTACGGGGCGCTGCCGGCGAGCGTCTATCTGCTGCTGGGCGGCGCCGTGATCGCGCTGGCGGCCGGCGCGTCCTGGGCGGTGGAGGCGATCGCGGCCGGTCTGCTGGCGGTGCTGCTTTGCGGCGTGCGCAACGCTTGGGATCTGGTCACCTGGATCGCGCCCCGGCGCAAAACCCCTAGCTGACCGTCTCGGCGCTGTAGCGAGCGATCAGGCCGGTCCGGATGGCGTAGCGGTAGATCCAGGCGAACAGGGCGCAGGCCAGGAGCAGGAAGATCACCGCCAGGGCGCCGCCGATGGCCAGCTGATCCCAGGGCGCGGGCTTGCCGCCGACGATGGCGCGCAGGCCTTCGAACACATAGGACGGCGGCAGGACGTGGGAGACCGCCTGCATCCAGGGCGGCAGCACCGAGACCGGATAGAACACCCCCGCGAAGGGCGCGATCATGGTGGGGATCGGCCAGATCAGCCATTCCGAGGCGGGTCCCAGGCGCAGCACCAGGGCGGCCGCCGCGATGCCCAGCGCGATGCCGGTGGTGAACAGCACCATCACGAAGGGGATGATCGCCAGGCCGTAGCTGAAGATCGACAGGCCGAAGACCATCGAGGCCAGGATCAGCATGACCGTCAGCCCGATCAGGCTGGTGGCGATCCCCGTGATCACCAGGCCGGCCAGGTACTCGGGCGTACGCAGCGGGGTGGCGAAGAAGTTCAGGAAATTCCGCGACCAGACGTCCTCGAAGAAGGCCATGGTCACCCCCTGCATCATGCGGGTCAGGAAGTCCCAGAGCATGACCGCGCCCAAGAGCGGCGGCACGAAGTTGAAGCCCGAGCCCGAGACCGTGTTCAGGTAGCGGGTGATGAAGCCCCACAGCACGATGTCGATCGCCACCCAGGCCACCATGGGCAGGATGCGCTGGGGACTGCCGCTCAGCAGATAGATCTGGCGCAGGATGACGGCGCCGACGCGCGAGGCGTTCACGAAGCGGCCTCCGCATGCTGGGGCTTGTCCAGGCTGTGATGGGCCACGGCCACGAACAGGTCGTCCAGGCTGGCCGAGCCGTGTTCGCGCGGCAGGGTCCTGGGATCACCCTCCAGCAGGATTCGGCCGCGGGACATGAACATCACCCGGTCGCAGACCGCCTCGACTTCGTACATGTTGTGGCTGGTCCACAGCACCCCGCACTCGCCGGCGTCGACGAAGGCCGAGATGCCGGCGCGGATGTCGCGCGCGCTGGACGGGTCGATCGAGGCCGTGGGCTCGTCCAGCAGCAGCAGGCGCGGCCGGTTCAGCATGGCCTTGGCCAGGCACAGGCGGGTCTGCTCGCCCGAGGACAGCACGCCGGCCTTGTGCCTGCGCAGCCGGGTCAGGTCGTAGGCCTCGAGCAGTTCGTCCACGCGCTCGCTCAGGCGCTGCACCGAATAGAGCATCCCGAAGACCCTGAGGTTCTGCTCGACGGTCAGGTTGCCCGGCAGCGGCGCATAGACGGCGGCGAAGTTGGTGCGCGACAGGGCCCGGCTACGGTCCCTCGCCAGGTCCACGCCCTCGATCTCGATGCGGCCCCGCGTGGGCTCGAGCACCCCCAGGATCATGTTGATGGTGGTGGTCTTGCCGGCCCCGTTGGGCCCGACCAGACCCACGATCTCGCCCGGCGCGACGGTGAAGGACACGTCGTCCACGGCGGTCACCGCGCCATAGGCCTTGGCCACGTGTTCGACGGAAAGGATCGGAGACGGACTCATCGCCCGTTAGTAGCGGGTGGGCGAGCCCGCCAAAAGACATGAGGACATCGCAAGGGCGGCCCCGCGACTTTCGCGCCGCGTGCAGTGTGTTGGTGTTCGGACTGCGACAATCCGTCCATCACCCGGCCTGGTCTTGGAAAACACTGTAATTCCATTCACTTGGAACCGCCGCCAAGGCGTCGCGGCTCCGGTTCTTCACCGGGAGTTAGGACCTGAAGTTGAGAGTGAAAGCCTCACGACGCAGGCAGCCCCTCCGATGACGCTTCGTTTCCGAGAAAACGCCAACTCCGGCGCCCCGGAAGCCCCGCTGGCGACTATGGTCCGCACCCAGTGGTTCCGCTTCGTCGCCGCCGCGGGCTTCACCACCTGTCTCGCCACAGTGGTCCCGTTCTGGATGGCCCTGCTCTGGATCGGCGCGGTCACGGCCATCGGCCTGGTGCGCAGCGCCGCCGAGCGGCGCGAGCAGACCGACGCGCGCACGACGCGCGGCAAGCGCCGTAGCGCCCGCTTCATGGCCATCGTGGTGATCAACGAGGCGATCTGGGCCGTGGCCCCGGTGCTGGCCTGGAACGGCGACTCCGCCTTCGCCATCCCGATGGGCTTCGTGCTGCTGCACATCCTCTGGGGCGTGGGCATCGGACACTTCCAGATCTGGCCCCGACTGGCGCTGATCGCCACCTCGCCCTTCGCCCTGGTCGCCGCCTGGTTCCTGACCCGGCTGTGGAGCGGCCCGATGTTCTTGCCCGCCCTCGCCTGCGAGGGCGTCTGGTGCCTGCACATCACCGGCCGGATGCTGCGCGGCTGGATGACCCAGCAGACCCTCAACCAGATCGACGACCGCCAGGCCCAGCTGATCGAGAACCTGGAGGAGGAACGCGATCACGCCCGCGCCGGCGAGCGGGCCAAGGCCTCCTTCGTCGCCATGATCAGCCACGAGCTGCGCACGCCCATGAACGGGGTGATCGGCGCCGGACAGCTGCTGGCCGGCACCCGCCTGGACGCCACCCAACAGGACTATGTCGGGGTGATCACGCGCTCGGCCCAGTCGCTGCTGGTGCTGCTCAACGACATCATCGACCTGACCCAGGCCAAGAGCGGCCGCCTCAAGCTCGAGCCCGAGACCGTGGACCTGCGCGAACTGATCGGCCGCTCGGCCCGGGTCTGGGAGAGCGGCGCCCGCGCCAGGGGCCTGACCTTCTCGGTCGAGATCGACGCCTCGACGCCGCAGCGGATCGTGGCCGACCCCGCACGGGTCTGCCAGGTGGTGCAGAACCTGCTCTCCAACGCCGTGAAATTCACCGAGGCCGGCGCGGTCACCCTGCGGGTCGCGCCGGATCCGGCCGGGGGCCGTCTATGCATAACGGTCGCGGACACCGGCCTGGGGGTGCCCGAGGCGCACCGGGAAAGCATCTTCCAGAGCTTCGCCCAGATCGACGCCTCGGTGACCCGCCGTTTCGGCGGCGCGGGGCTGGGTCTTCCCATCTCACGCAAGCTCGCCCGGCTGATGGGGGGCGACCTCGCCTGCGCGCCGGCGGCGAATGGCGGATCGGTGTTCGTCTTCGAATTCCCCTGTGACGCCGCTGAACCGGAAGCGGCCCTTGCCGAGACCGCCGAGACGCCGGATTCCATCTCGGAAGCCCAGCCCCTGCGGGTGCTGATCGTGGAGGACCATCCCGTCAACCGGATGATCCTGGAGCGCTTCCTGCAGTCGGCGGGCCACCGGACCGCCTCGGCGGAGAACGGAGCCATAGCCCTGGAGATCCTCGCGGTGGAGCGCTTCGACCTGGCGCTGATGGACGTGAACATGCCGGTGATGGACGGCCTGACCGCCACCCGGGCGCTGCGCGAATTCGACGGTCCCGCCCGCGACATGCCCGTGGCCATCGTCAGCGCCGCGATCCGGCCCGAGGACCACAAGGCCGGCTTCGAAGCCGGCGCCGACGCTTATCTGGAAAAGCCGGTGGACTTCGCCGTCCTGTCGCAGCTGCTCGACCGGGTGGGCTCGGCGGGGCCGGTCGTCCACGCGGCTGTAGCCTGAGCCCCTAATTCCTCCCCTTCAGGGGAGGGGGACCAAACGAAGTTTGGTGGAGGGGCTTACTCCAGCTGAAACAACGGTGTGGACTTCATCCGGCCAAGGCCCCTCCACCGCCTTCGGCGGTCCCCCTCCCCTCAAGGGGAGGAATTGGAGGGCCGCCCCATCGCCCCTACCGATACGGCGCGTCCATCGCCAGCGCCTTGGCGATCTCGCGCTCCCAGCGGTCGCCGTTCTCGAGCAGCTTGGCCTTGTCGTAGAACAGCTCCTCGCGCGTCTCGGTGGCGAACTCCAGGTTCGGCCCCTCCACGATGGCGTCCACCGGACAGGCTTCCTGGCAGTAGCCGCAGTAGATGCAGCGCGTCATGTCGATGTCGTAACGCGTGGTGCGGCGGCTGCCGTCGGCGCGGGGCTCGGCCTCGATGGTGATGCAGTTGGCCGGGCAGATCGCCTCGCAGAGTTTGCAGGCGATGCAGCGCTCCTCGCCGTTCGGATAGCGGCGCAGGGCGTGCTCGCCGCGGAAGCGGGGCGACTGCGGGTTGCGCTCGAACGGGTAGTTGATCGTCGATTTCGGCTTGAGCATGTACTTGGCCGCGAGGCCGAAGGCCCCGAGGATGTCGAGCAGCATGGCGCCTTTGACGGCCTGGGCGATGCGCCTCATTGGTCGACCTCACGAAGGTAGAAGCGCGGTTCGGGCGCGGTTGGGTAGTCGTAGATGAAGTTCTCGTGCTCGCGCATAACCGGCGGGCCTCCGGCCGGGAACGGATGCCAGTAGCCGCCCTTGCGGAAGAAACGCTTGGCGCCCTTGGGCCAGGTCAGCACCCACTGTCCCTCATGGATCCAGTAGGCCGGCTCCTGTCCGTCCGGGTACTCGTAGACGAAGGTGGTCACCGCGGGCGCTCCCGCCGGCATTCGTAGTCGCCTGCCGAGCGGCCGTCGGCGCCGTTGCGCACCACCGCGTGGCCGCCGGGGCAGCGGGCCTCGGCGTCGCGGCGGGCGTCCTGGGCCGAACCGTCGGCGTCGCGCGGCTCCCACGGCATGGCTGCGCAGCCGCCGAGCGAAAGCAGGGTCAACGGGATCAGCAGCGCCCTCATGCGCCCCCCATGAACACGCGCCAGCCGGCGACGACGGCGACGGCGACCAGCGACGTCGGCAGGAACACCTTCCAGCCCAGGCGCATCAGCTGGTCGTAGCGGTAGCGGGGCACCACGCCCTTCACCACCGCGACCATGCAGAAGAAGAAGATGGTCTTGGCCATGAACCAGAACAGGCCGTGGAAGCCGGCCAGCAGAGGTTGGCTCTCGATCCAGCCCGGGACCGGATAGGGCGACTGCCAGCCGCCGAAAAACAGGGTCGAGATCAGGCCGCACATCAGCACGATGTTGGAGTACTCGGCGATCATGAACAGCAGGTACGGGGTGGAGGAATATTCCACCTGGAACCCGGCCACGAGCTCGGACTCCGCCTCCATCAGGTCGAAGGGCGGACGGTTGGTCTCCGCCAGCAGCGAGACGAAGAAGACCACCGCCATGGGGATCATGATCAGGGCCAGCGGCAGGTCGGCCAGGCCGTGGCCGCCGAAGACGTTCCAGTTCCAGAAGCCGCCGCCCTGCATGCCGACGATGGCCTGCAGGTTCATGGCGTCCGTGATCGAGGCCGGATGGTGGTCCGCCGCCAGCTTCGAGCCGGTCAGCAGGATCACGGTGATGATCACGAAGCCGATCGAGACCTCGTAGGAGACCATCTGGGCCGCGGAGCGCAGCGCCGCCAGGAACGGGTACTTCGAGTTGGACGCCCAGCCGCCCATGATGGTGCCGTAGACGCCCAGCGACGAGATGGCGAAGAGGTACAGGACCCCGACATTGATGTTGGAGATCACCCAGCCCGGGCCGTAGGGCAGCGCCGACCAGGCGGCGAAGGCCAGGATGAAGCTGATCAGGGGCGCCAGGATGAAGACGATCTTGTCGGCGCCGGCCGGGATCACGATCTCCTTGAACACGAACTTGAAGAAGTCCGCGAAGGACTGCAGCAGGCCGAACGGCCCCACCACGTTGGGTCCCTTGCGCATCTGGATGCCCGCCCAGATCTTGCGGTCGGCCAGCAGCAGGAAGGCCAGCGCGATCAGGACTGCGACGGTCACGGCGCCGATCTGACCGAGGTGGATCAGGAACCAGCCCCATGAGCTGTCCCAGAACCCGGCGGGAATGAGCGACCAGAGCCAGCGGACGCCGAGCACGGCCCCCACCGCGACCGCGGCCGCGATCAGCAGCCCGAACAGCATCCCGATCCAGTTTGTGCGTCGGGCGACGGCTTGGTTCTGCATCGACATCACTCGGCGGCCAGGGCGGGCGCCTTGGTCCGGATGGCCGAGCATTCGGCCATGGTCACGCTGGCGCGCGCGATGGGGTTGGTCAGGTAGAAGTCCTTGATCGGGCTTTCCAGCGGCGCGTCCACGACGTCGCCCTTGGCGCCCAGCTTGCCCAGGTCGAGGCCGGTGGCGGGACCCGCGACCCAGTCGATCTGGCCGAAGGTCGGGTGGTCGGCCATCAGCTTCTCACGCAGGGCGGCGATCGAGTCGTACGGCAGGGTCTTGCCAAGCAGCTCCGACAGGGCGCGCAGGATGGTCCAGTCTTCCTTGGCGTCGCCCTTGGTGAACACCGCGCGTTCGGCGGTCTGCACTCGGCCTTCGGTGTTGACGTAGGTGCCCGGCTTTTCGGTGTAGGCCGCGCCCGGAAGGATCACATCGGCGCGGTGGGCGCCGTTGTCGCCGTGGGTGCCCAGATAGATGACCTTGGCCTTGCCCAGCGCCCGGGTGTCGATCTCGTCCGCGCCCAGAAGGAAGACCACGTCCAGATCGCCCTTGCCGGCGGCTTCGATGATCTGCTTCGTCGACAGTCCCCCGTCCCCTGGCAGGAAGCCCATGTCCAGGCCGCCGACGCGGGCGGCGGCCGTGTGCAGGACGTTGAAGCCGTTCCAGCCCTCCCGCACGACGCCGAACTTGGCGGCGAGGTCGGCGGCCATCTTCAGCACGGTTGAGCCATCCGGACGGGCCAGGGCGCCCATGCCCACGATCACGGCCGGGGCCTTGGCGTTCTTCATCGCGTCGGAAAACGCGTTGCGGCCGGCGGCCTTCAGGGTTCCCGTGCCGTGGCCGAGGTACTCGTAGGGGTAGGTCAGGTCGGCGCGTTCGCCGATGAGGCCGACCTTCAGCGTGCCGTTGAGCCAGCTCTTGCGGATGCGGGCGTTGAGCACCGGCGCCTCGAGGCGGGGATTGGTCCCGATCAGCAGCAGGGCGTCGGCCTGTTCGATGCCGGCGATGGTGGAGTTGAACAGGTACCCTGCCCTCGCCCCGCCGCCGATGGCCGCGCCGTCCTGGCGGCAGTCGATGTTCTTGACGCCGAGGCTGCGGAACAGATCCAGCGTCGCCTTCATCGACTCCGCGTCCTGCAGGTCGCCGGCGATGACGCCGATCCGCTCGGGCGCGGTCTTGGACAGAAGTTCGGCTGTGGCGCCCAGGGCCTGGGCCCAGGTGGCGGGCTCAAGGGTCTTGCCCTTGCGCAGATAGGGCTTGTCCAGCCGCTGGCGCATCAGGCCGTCGACGGCATAGCGCGATTTGTCGTCCAGCCACTCCTCGTTGATGGCCTCGTTGATGCGGGGCAGCACCCGCATGACCTCGGCGCCGCGCGCGTCGGCGCGGATGTTGGCGCCCAGCGCATCCATCACGTCGATGGTCTCGGTCTTCTTCAGCTCCCACGGGCGGTAGTTGAAGGCCCAGGGCCGGTGGGTGAGCGCGCCCACCGGGCACAGGTCGTTGACGTTGCCGGACAGCTCCGAGGTCAGGGCGTGCTCCAGGTAGGTGGTGATCTCGGCGTCTTCGCCGCGCGCGATCATGCCGATCTCGGGCGTGCCGGCGACCTCGGAGACGAAGCGGACGCAGCGCGTGCACTGGATGCAGCGGGTCATGATCGTCTTGATCGTGGGACCCATGTACTTCTCTTCGACCGCGCGCTTGTTCTCGCGGTAACGCGAGCCGTCGCGGCCGTAGTAGAGCGACTGGTCCTGCAGGTCGCACTCCCCGCCCTGGTCGCAGATCGGGCAGTCGAGCGGGTGGTTGATGAGCAGGAACTCCATCACCCCTTCGCGGGCCTTCTTGACCATCGGCGTGTTGGTGAAGATCTCCTGGCCTTCCGCGGCCGGCAGCGCGCAGGACGCCTGCGGCTTCGGCGGCCCGGGCTTCACCTCGACCAGGCACATGCGGCAGTTGCCGGCGATGGACAGCCGCTCGTGGTAGCAGAAGCGCGGAATCTCCTCGCCCGCACGCTCGGCCACCTGCAGGACCGTCATCCCGGGCTCGAACTCGACCTCGACGCCGTTGACCTTGGCGATTGGCATTCTCTTACTCCGCCGCCAGGGTCGCGCCGGCGAAGTTGCCTCGGCGCGAGCGGTATTGGTGGATGCGGTCCTCGATCTCGGGCCGGAAGTGGCGGAACAGGCCCTGGATCGGCCAGGCCGCTGCGTCGCCCAGCGCGCAGATGGTGTGACCCTCGACCTGGGTGGTGACCTCCAGCAGCAGGTCGATCTCCTTGGGGTCGGCGTCGCCGATAGCCATGCGCTCCATGACCCGCCACATCCAGCCCGTGCCTTCGCGGCAGGGCGTGCACTGGCCGCAGCTCTCGTGCTTGTAGAAGTAGCTGATGCGCGCGATCGCCTTCACCAGGTCGGTGGACTTGTCCATGACGATGACCGCGGCGGTGCCGAGGCCCGACTTCAGGTCACGCAGGCTGTCGAAATCCATCAGGGCGGTTTCGCACTGTTCCGCCGGGATCAGGGGCACGGACGAGCCGCCCGGGATCACGGCCTTCAGGTTGCCCCAGCCGCCGGTGACGCCGCCGCAGTGCTCTTCCAGGAGCTGCTTCAACGGGATCGACATGGCCTCTTCCACATTGCACGGCTTGGCCACGTGGCCGGAGACGCACATCAGCTTGGTGCCGGTGTTGTTGGGCCGGCCGAAGCGGGCGAACCAGTCCGCGCCGCGTCTGAGGATCGTGCCCACCACCGCGATGGACTCGACGTTGTTGACCGTGGTCGGGCAGCCGTAGAGACCCGCGCCGGCGGGGAACGGCGGCTTCAGCCGCGGCTGGCCCTTCTTGCCCTCCAGGCTTTCCAGCAGGGCGGTCTCTTCGCCGCAGATGTAGGCGCCCGCCCCGTGGTGGACGTAGCAGTCGAAATCCCAGCCGTGGACGTTGCCCTTGCCGATCAGCTTGGCCGCGTAGGCCTCCGCGATCGCGGCCTCCAGGATCTCGCGTTCCTTCACATATTCGCCGCGCAGGTAGATGTAACAGGCGTGGGCCTGCATGGCGTAGGACGCGATCAGGCAGCCCTCGATCAGCAGGTGCGGATCGTGGCGCATGATCTCCCGGTCCTTGCAGGTGCCGGGCTCGGACTCGTCGGCGTTGACCACCAGGTAGTGGGGCCGGTCACGCACTTCCTTGGGCATGAAGGACCACTTCAGCCCGGTGCCGAAGCCCGCGCCGCCGCGGCCCCGCAGGCCCGAGTTCTTGATCTGGGTGATCACCCAGTCGCGGCTCATCGACAGCATGTCCGCCGTCGCGTTCCACGCGCCGCGCTTCTTCGCCTCCTCCAGCTTCCAGTCCTGGAGGCCGTAGAGGTTGAGGAAGATGCGGTCCTTGTCTTCGAGAATGCCGACCATGGGCCTCAAACGCCGGAGAGGCGGCGCCGCTGGTGAGCGGTCCGCTTGATGATGACCACGGCCAGGAGGCCCCAGCCGATGACGAGAAGAGCGAGGGAGATGAGCCCCCGCGGAGAAGCCATCTGGGCGCCCAGATGCTGGGTCCAGAGCAGGCCGAAGGCGCCCGCCGCGACCAGAGCCAGGCCCGCAAGGCGCGTCCAGGGCATGATCGAGCGCAACTCCGCCCGCCAGGCGGCGCGGCCTTCGGCGCTGACCAGATCGGGCGGCGACTGGCTCACGGCTTGGGCTCCTGAGCCTGCTTGCGGCGGCCGCGCCCGGCGGCGACGAACATGGCGCCCAGAGCGAAGAAGCCCGCGGCGCCGCCATAGCCCATGCCGTTGCCGGTGAAGCCGGCCACCACGCAGCCCAGGCCCGCGATCACGAAGGCCACGCCGGCGCCCAGCAGCACGCGATAGTCGATGCGCCCGTCACTCATTGCGCCGGCTCCGGCAGGTTCGGCAGCTTCTTGATCGGCTTGCCCAGCGACCCGTCGTAAAGCGCGGTGTCCTTCAGGGTCAGGGCGCCGCCCTCGGGCTCGGACGAATGCCGCCCGGCGTAGGAGCCCGGCCAGGGCTTCTTGCCCGCCTTGAAGTCGTCCAGGATCTGGCCCAGCGTCTCGGGCGTCAGGTCCTCGTAGTAGTAGTCGTTGATCTGGGCCATGGGCGCGTTGCAGCAGGCGCCCAGGCACTCGACTTCCTGCCAGGTGAACCAGCCGTCGGCGCTCATGTGGTCCTTGGGCCCGATCTTCTCCTTGCAGAGCTTCATCAGGTCGTTGGCGCCGCGCAGCATGCACGGCGTGGTGCCGCAGACCTGGACCAGGACCTTACCCACCGGCTCCAGCTGGAACATGGTGTAGAAGGTGGCGACCTCGTAGACGCGCACGTACTCCATGCCGCACAGGTCGGCGATGGCGCGCAGCGCGGGTTCCGAGCACCAACCCTCCTGCTTCTGCACCAGCCACAGGATCGGGATCACCGCCGACTGCTTGCGGGCCTCGGGGTATTTGGTCAGCCACCACCTGGCCTTCGTCATCGTGTCCTTGGAGAACGCGAAGGAGGCGGGCTGCTGTTTGGCGAGACGGCGGATGGACATGACTACCTCAGAAAGTCCACGCGGCGGATCAGCCCCGCTTCGACAGAGTAGATGACGACGAGCTCGACCGGCGCGGCCTCGGTCCCGTTGATCCAGCAGACCTCGTGGTCGACGACGCGGTTTCCGATCACCGAGCGCGTCCGGGCGATGGCCTTCAGCGTCGGGACGGCGAAACGCACGGCGTAAAAGTCGCGCAAGGCCGCCATGCCCGAATAGCGCGGCGCGTTCGGGAAGTCGTAGACCTCCACGTCCTGTGCATAGCAGGCCGCGAAGGCCTCCAGGTCGCGGGCGTTGTAGGCGTCGAGCTGGCGCTGGACCACGGCCTCGGCCGAACCGGCGGCCAGCGTGGGCGCAAGGGCGGCGGTGGCGCTCACCGGTCGATCTCCCCGAACACGATGTCGATGGAACCGATCACGGCGGGCACGTCGGCCAGCAGGTGGCCGCGGGTCATCCAGTCCAGGGCCTGCAGGTGCGGGAAGCCCGGCGCGCGGATCTTGCAGCGGTAGGGCTTGTTGGTGCCGTCGGCGACCAGATAGACGCCGAACTCGCCCTTGGGCGCCTCGACCGCGGCGTAGATCTCGCCGGGCCCGACGTGGAAGCCCTCGGTGTAGAGCTTGAAGTGGTGGATCAGCGCCTCCATCGAGCGCTTCATCTCACCGCGCCGGGGGGGCACGACCTTGTTGTCGAGGGTCATGACCGGTCCGGGCGTTTTGCGCAGGCGTTCAATGCACTGCAGCATGATCTTCACGGACTGGTTCATCTCTTCCATGCGGCAGAGATAGCGGTCCCAGTTGTCGCCGTTCTTGCCGACGATGATGTCGAAGTCGAGATCGGCGTAGCACTCGTAGGGCTGCGACTTGCGCAGGTCCCACTTCACCCCCGAGCCGCGGATCATCACCCCGGTGAAGCCCCAGTCGATGGCCTGCTGTCGGCTGACCACGCCGATGTCGACGTTGCGCTGCTTGAAGATGCGGTTCTCGGTGACCAGCGCCTCGATGTCCTTCATCACGCGCGGGAATTCCCTGCACCAGCGCTCGATGTCGTCGATCAGGTCCGGCGGCAGGTCCTGGTGCACGCCGCCGGGCCGGAAATAGTTGGCGTGCAGGCGCGCGCCGGACGCCCGCTCGTAGAACACCATCAGCTTCTCGCGCTCTTCGAAGCCCCAGAGCGGCGGGGTGAGCGCGCCCACGTCCATGGCCTGAGTGGTGACGTTGAGCAGGTGGTTCAGGATGCGGCCGATCTCGCAGTACAGCACCCGGATCAGCTGACCGCGGATCGGGACCTCGATGCCGATCATCCGCTCGATGGCCAGGCAGAAGGCGTGCTCCTGGTTCATCGGCGCCACGTAGTCGAGGCGGTCGAAGTAGGGGATGTTCTGGAGGTAGGTGCGCGCCTCCATCAGCTTTTCGGTGCCGCGGTGCAGCAGGCCGATGTGCGGGTCGACGCGCTCGATGATCTCGCCGTCCAGCTCCAGCACCAGGCGCAGCACGCCGTGAGCGGCAGGGTGCTGCGGCCCGAAGTTCAGGGTGAACTTGCGGTTCTCGAAGTCTTCCTGGTGCAGCCGGGTCTTGTCGGCCAGATCGAGTTCGACGGCGTCAGCCATGGTCAGCGCTTCGCCTCACTAGAGTTACGCATCAGTCCTCTCTTCCGGGACGGCGGCTGAAGGCCACGATCACGCCGAGGATCAGGGTGACGATGCCCAGCCCCGAGACCGCCGCGGTCGAGAACGACCAGTCGTTGGTCAGGACCGCCTGGGCGATCGGGGTCGAGAGCAGGATGGCGGAGGCGCCGAGCAGCGCGCTCTGCAGTTCCGAGGCGCTCATGCGCCGGATGCCGGCGCCCACGGCCAGGCAGACCACCGCGACCATGATGCCGATGCCCAGCGCGGTGAAGTCCTTGGGCATGATCACCGGCGCGCGGGTGAACCAGCCGGTCAGGCGCACGCCGATGGCGAACAGGAACGCGGTCGAGAACGCGATCAGGAAGAAGGCCGCGGCGGACCTGATCGGATGAAAGTCTGAGGACGTGTCGGACATGGCTTACCCCCCGGTTGCCTTTTCGTCGCCCGGGAGGATGTACTCGGCGCCCTCCCAGGGCGACAGGAAGTCGAACGCACGAAACTCCTGGACCAGCTTGACGGGCTCATAGACCACCCGCTTCTGCTCCTCGTCCCAACGCACCTCCACGAAGCCGGTCATCGGGAAGTCCTTGCGCAGCGGGTGCCCGACGAAACCGTAGTCGGTCAGGATGCGGCGCAGGTCCGGATGTCCGTCGAACAGGATGCCGTAGAGGTCGAAGGCCTCGCGCTCGAACCAGTCGGCGCAAGGAAAGACGGGAACCGCGGAGGCGACCGGCGCCTCCTCGTCGGTCATGACCTTGACCCGCACGCGCAGGTTCTTCGTCATCGACAGCAGGTGATAGACCACGTCGAAGCGCTGGGGCCGCTCGGGCCAGTCGACGCCGCACAGGTCGATCAGCTGGTGGAAGCCGTACTCGTCGCGCAGCGCCGTCAGCACCTCGAGGATGCGCCCGCGCTCGACGTCCAGCGTCAGGTCGCCGAAGGCCAGGGTCACGCCGGTGACGGCGCCCTTGCACGTCTTCTGGACCGCCTTGCCGAGCGCCTGCAGTTGCTTGGTCACTTAAGGGTTCCTCGGCTCAGCGGACGATGTTGCCTTCGCGGCGGATCTTCTTCTGCAGCTGCAGCACGCCGTAGACGAGCGCCTCGGCGGTCGGCGGGCAGCCCGGGACATAGACGTCCACCGGCACGATCCGGTCGCAGCCGCGCACGACGCTGTAGCTGTAGTGATAGTAGCCGCCGCCGTTGGCGCAGGACCCCATGGAGATCACGTAGCGCGGCTCAGGCATCTGGTCGTAGACCTTGCGCAGGGCCGGAGCCATCTTGTTCACCAGGGTGCCGGCCACGATCATCACGTCGCTCTGGCGCGGGCTGGCGCGGGGCGCGAAGCCGAAGCGCTCCAGGTCGTAGCGCGGCATGGACGCCTGCATCATCTCAACCGCGCAGCAGGCCAAGCCGAAGGTCATCCACATCAGCGAACCCGTGCGGGCCCAGGTGATGACGTCGTCGGCGGCGGCGACCAGGAAGCCCTTGTCGTCCAGCTCGGCGGAGACCTGCTCGAAGAACTTGTCGTGGGTCTTGGGATTGTAGCCCTCCACGGAAGCGCGTGCGGCGCTGCCGGCCGGCACGATCAGCCCCGCGGGGGTCTTGGCGTTCACTCCCATTCCAGGGCTCCCTTCTTCCACTCGTAGATGAAGCCCACGGTCAGCACGCCCAGGAAGACCATCATTGACCAGAAGGCGAAGACCATCTGCGGGTGCGGCAGGCCGAACATCGACACCGCCCACGGGAACAGGAAGGCCACTTCCAGGTCGAAGATGATGAACAGGATCGAGACCAGGTAGAAGCGAACGTCGAACTTCATGCGCGCGTCGTCGAAGGCGTTGAAGCCGCATTCGTAGGCGGAGTTCTTTTCCGGATCGGGCGCGGAGGGCGCCATGACGGCGGCGGCCAGCAGGAAGCCGAGCCCCAAGGCCGTCGCGATCGCGAAAAAGATCACGATCGGCAGGTACTGCAGGAGAAACGCATTCATCGATGAGCCTCGGTCCGCCTATTTCGCATCGGGCGCGACGCGGCGGAATCGCGCGCTTTTAGACCACGCCTTGCCGAGGTTCAAACACAAGCTGACCCGATAGCAACGGTTTGTTCCGCAAGGCGCGCAGGGGCCCGCTCAGCGGATGATCTGCACCAGCAGCGGCAGGAGCAGAATCGGCACGAAATCGACGGAGGCGTGAGCTAGGATGTTGCTCCACAGGTCGCGCCGCCACAGGAAGAATCCGATCAGCAGCGCCCCGGCCACGCCGACATTGATCAGGGCTGTCACATCGCGCCCGGGAATGTGCAGGGCCACGAAGACGACAAGGGTGATGGCGGCCGCCACGAACCGGGATCCCGTGATCGCCTGCAGCCGGGTCAGCGGATAGGCGATGAACAGCAGCTCCTCCGACAGGCCCGAGGTCAGGACCAGGAAGGCGCGCATCATCAGCGGCAGGGTCCCGAACTGGTCGATCTCCGGCAGGGACGACGGGGCCAGGCGGGAAAGGGCGAGCCCCAGCAGCGAGAGCAGAATCAGGATCACGACGCCGGCGCCGAAGCCCCAGGCCAGGCTCTTGACCCCCAGCCGCCGGAAGCCCAGCGACGACAGCGGCTTCTGCTCGACCAGGGCGACCCAGAGCAGCACCACCGCCATGATGGCCCAGAAGGCGATCGAGGACATGGCGCGCTGGGCCAGCAGGCCCGAGGCGGCCAGCCCCGCGCTGCGCACCCAGATGATCAGCGCCGGACCGCCCAGCGCGATCAAAAGGCCGAGGGCTGAGGCCAGCGAGCGACTCGCTGCCGGCGCCGGCGCCGGATTCGCCTGCTCCGTCTCCCTCTGCGCCATGCCCGCGTCCCCCGATCGGCCATCCTGCCGGTCAGGATGCTAGCCTATTGTGGCGCAATCCCGTCCAGCTGTGGAACGGCGCTTGACAGCCAATCGGCCCCTCCCCTATGTGACGCGCCTCACGCCGGGGCCCCGAGCAATCGGAGCCTTCGAGACGCGGGTGTAGCTCAGTTGGTTAGAGCGCCGGCCTGTCACGCCGGAGGTCGCGGGTTCGAGTCCCGTCACTCGCGCCATTTTCCCGAAAGTGACGCGACTCAACCGTTCAGTCGGTTTCGTAGCGCTCGCGCATGCCGGCCACCGACCAGGCCGCCAATTCCTTCAGCGCGCCCAGGTCCACGTCCTCGATCTTCTTGATGTGCAGGCATGAGCCGCTGAGTTCGTGCTTGCCCAACCGCGCCAGCAGGTCCGGGCGGTTCTTGGCGCCGAGCATGACGTAGATGACCAGGGCGGCCTTGCGCGGAGAGAAGGCGATGATTGGCCACTCCGCCGGCTTCTTGTTGGAGCCGACATAGCGGTAGCGACCAAAGCCCACGATCGCCGGACCCCACATGACCGGGGGCCTGCCCGTCACCTCGCCCAGCAGCTTGAGCGCAGCCTCGGACGCCTCGCGGCGCTGGGGGTTGTCCACCGCGGCGATGAAGTCGGTGACGCTGGCGTCGGTCGGTTTGGTTTTCGGTTCGCTCAAGGCAGGGCCCTCCCGCTGGCGCCAAAGCTATCACACGCCGGTCCGGGTGCATCAGGGCCCTTCCCCCCTCGAGGGGGAAGGTGGCGACGTAAGGAGCCGGATGGGGGGCCGCGCCGACGACGGCCAGATCAGAGAGATTGCCGCAATTGGAGAGGCTTCGCGCAAATTGGTCGCCTTACGAGGCAAACCGGAGCGCGGCCCCCCATCCGAGCCCCTGACGGGGCCCACCTTCCCCCTCGAGGGGGGAAGGAATTGGGTGAGAATCGCACTGCCGCCTGTGCAAGCCTCAGCGCGCCGCCTGCGCCTCCCAGCCCGCCGCCCGTTCGAGGCAGGCCTTGTCGCGGCCCACAGTGGCCACAGCGCGGACCACGCCGCCCTTCAGATATCGGACCTCGGCGTCCTTTGCCTCCAGCGAACCGTCGATCTCGACCCTGTCCCAGCCCGCGGCGTGGCCGCAGTAGCGGATCTCGGTCCCGTAGTGGGCGCTCCAGAAGAAGGGCGGGTCGGTGAAGGGGATGTCGGCGCCCAGGATGTTGGCGGCGGCGACCTGGCCCTGGCGCTCGGCGTGGACCCAGTGCTCGACGCGGGTGCGCTCGCCGGTGAGCGCGTCGGGCCAGGCGGCGATGTCGCCGGCGGCGAAAACGCCCGGCGCGCTGGTGCGCAGGCAGTCGTCGACGATCACCCCTCCATCCACCTCGAGGCCGGCGGCGCGGGCCAGTTCGACGCGCGGCTTCACTCCCATGCCCAGCACCGCGAAGTCGGCCTGGATTTCGGAGCCGTCGTCGAGCCGGATGCGGTCGGTATCGACGCCCGCCAGCAGGCGGCCCAGGTGGAAGCGCACGCCGTGGGCCTCATGCAGGCCCTGGACGAAGCGGCCGAGCTCGGGCCCCAGGGCCTTGGCCATGGGCACGGGGTTGCCGTCCACGACATGGACGTCGAGGCCGCGGGCGTTGAGCGAGGCGGCGACCTCCAGCCCGATGAAGCTGGCGCCGACGATGACCACCCGCCGCGCGCCGGCGGCCCGGGCGATGATCGCGCGCGAATCGGCCAGGGTGCGCAGGTAGAAGACGTTGGGCCCGACCTCGTTGGGCTGGCTGAGGCGGATCGGCTCGGCGCCGGTGGCCAGCAGCAGTGCGTCCCAGCGGGTCTTGCGGCCGTCGGCGGTGGTCAGGGAGCGCCCGGCGATCGCGATCTCGGTAACCCGGGCGCCGAGCTTCAACGCGATCTTCTGCTTGCGGTACCAGGCCGCGTCGCGCAGCGGGATCCAGTCCTCCGGCGCGGTCCCGGCCAGGTAGTCCTTGGACAGGTTGGGCCGGTCGTAGGGGGCCGACGCATCGTCGCTGAGCATCGTGATGCGCCCGCCGTAGCCCATGCCGCGCAGCCGCTCGGCCGCGGCGAACCCGGCCGCCCCGCCGCCGACGATCACCACCCGTCCGGGCGGCTTGCCGCGCATCCCCGCGAGCGGGCCCGAGGCCGGCTTGTCCTTGCGTTTGACGAAGACCTGGCCGCGGCGGGTCTCGACCTTCCAGCGCTCCAGGGCGGCGAAGGCCGGCGCCCTGAGCGCCCGGCCGGTGTTGAGGCTGAAACAGGCGTGGTGCCAGGGGCAACGGATGGTGTCGCCGACCCGCAGGCCCTCGCCGAGCGGCCCGTGATAGTGGGTGCAGTGGGCGTCGAAGGCCTGCACGCCCTCGGCGGTGCGGGCCAGCATCACCGCCGCGTCGCCGACCCGGCCGACCAGGACACCATCGGCGGGAATGTCGGAGAGCGGTACGCCGAGGCGGAGGTCGGGGCCCTGGGGCGTTTCGGTGTCGGCCATGGTTCGGTCCGTCCGTGTTCGCGCTGGAGCACGATGGGATCAGATGTATGCATCTGATCGCTGAATCGTGCTCCACACTTACAGTTGAGAGCTTGTCCGGGCGCGAAAGTGGGACCACTTTCGCATGACAAGCTCTTAGACGCCGCCGGTCGGCCCGGGTTCCCGAGACCTACCCCGCCTGAAGCGTGACCACCTCGGCGAAGGGCTCGGTGAAGGCCGGAGCGCCGGACACCTCTGCATAGACCTCGCAGAGGTCGGAGAAAACGCGGTCCCAGGCGAAGCGGTCGATGGCGCGCTTGCGCGCCGCCAGGCGCAGGGCCTCCAGGTCGGCCTTGAACAGGGCCTCCACCGCATCGGCGAAGACCTTGGGTTGGGCCGAGCGAGCCAGGCGCCCGACGCTCTCGTCCACCGTCTCGGCCACGCCGCCGGAATTGACCCCCACCACCGGCAGGCCCGAGGCCATGGCCTCCAGCACGATCAGGCCGAAAGGCTCGCGGTCGTTGGCGTGGACGAAGGCGTCGCAGCTGGCCAGGAGTTTGGCCACGACCTTGGGGTTGGCCTCGTAGGGCAGCGAAATGACCCGGTCCTCCTCCGGCAGGCCGGCGCCGGCGCCGATCAGGACCAGGATGTAGGGATCGCCCAGGCGCTGCACGGCCTGGATCAGGATGTCGATGTTCTTCTCGCGCGCTGGCCGTCCCGCGAAGACCAGGATGCGGGCGTCGTTGCGCAGACCCAGCTTCTTGACCAGCCAGGCGCGGTCGCGGCGGTCGGGCCGGAAGGTGTCGATGTCTACGCCCAGGGGCCGGCAGACCACCTTGTCGATCCCGGCTTCCGCCAGGCGGCTGGCGATGAAGCGGCTGGGGGCCACCACCCGGTCGAATTCCGAAAACACCTTGGCCCAGCGCTTCTGCACCGGCTTCTTGGCCCACTCGCCGAAGTGCAGGGCGGCGAGCGCGGCGGGATCGGAATGGCAGAAGCCCACCACCGGCACGCCCAAGCGCTGGCCGGCGTCGAGGGCGGCCTGGCCGGGGGTATAGGGATCTCCCGCCTCGATCACGGTCGGGCCCAGGGCCTCGATCCAGTTGGACCACTTGCGCACGTTCGAAGGCCAGCGGTAGCCGTCTCCAAAGGGCAGCTTGGTGGCGCGCACGGTCACGATGCCGTCGGACGGGGTCTCGGACTTGGCGCCGGGCACCAGCAGGGTGTGGCGCACGCCGGGGCGATGCTCGGTCAGGAAGGCCCGCTTGGCGGAGAGGTAGCGCTTAACCCCGCCGCTCTTGGGGGCGTAGAGCATGGTCGCGTCGATCAGATGCGGGCGCACGTCGCCGCCGATTCTGAGCTGGCGCAAGGCGCGGTCGATGCGCAGGTCCTCGCCCCACAGGAACTCGCGCTCGCGAACCTCAACGCTCATACGGACACTGGCCTCTCATACCGCCGCCCCAAAGGCGATCCCCGCCGGCCGGACTGACTGAACACGCACGGTCGAGGTAGACGATCAACGCCCGTCGTCCATGCGGCCCGTCGCGTCAATCGCTTTTTTCTTGATCCGGGGACGGAGCGAGCAGGCCGCGGCGGCGCAGGGCCTCCCTGAGCAGCACCTCGGCCTGGGCGTTGGCGCTGCGCAGTTCGGCCGAGGCGAGCCGCTCGATGGCGGCCATCACCTCGGGGTGGATGCGAAGCAGAAAGGCCTTACGGGGCTTGGCCACGCGCGGCTCAGTACAGCGAACCGGCGTTGACCACCGGCTGGGCCTCGCGGTCGGCGCAGAGCACGACGAGCAGGTTGGAGACCATGGCCGCCTTGCGCTCCTCGTCCAGCTTGACGACGCCGCGGGCCGACAGGTCGTGCAGCGCGTTTTCCACCATGCCCACCGCGCCCTGAACGATCAGGCGCCGGGCCGACAGGATGGCCTCGGCCTGCTGGCGGCGCAGCATGGCGCCGGCGATTTCGGGCGCGTAGGCCAGGTGCGCCAGGCGCGCCTCGTCCACCACCAGGCCGGCGACCTTGATGCGGGTGCTCAGTTCGTCGCGCAGGCGTTCGGCCACCAGTTCGGTGTCGGCCCGCAGCGTCGGCTCGTGCTCCTCGCCGTGGTCGTAGGGATAGTGCAGGGCGATGTCGCGCAGGCCCGTGTCGATCTGGATGTTCACGAACGAGCGGTAGTCGTCGACATCGAACAGGGCCTGGGCCGTGTCGGACACGCGCCAGACCACGTTGGCGGCGATCTCGATGGGATTGCCGCGCTTGTCGTTCACCTTGAGCTTGTCGGAGGTGACGTTGCGGACCCGCAGGCTGATCTTGCGCCGCCCGATCCAGAACGGCACCCAGCGCAGGCCGGTGGAGCGGTCGGTGCCCTTGTAGTCGCCGAACAGGGTCAGGGCGAAGGCGTTGTTGGGCTGCACGGCATAGAATCCGCAGAGCACCAGGGCGCCGACAAGGATCAGCAGCGCGCCCAAAGGCGCCCAGGGCCGGCCATAGCCGAGGGCCGCCGCCGCGCCCGCGAACAGCAGCAGCACGACCAGCAGCATCGGTCCGCCGGCGAGGCTGCGGGCGGGCTTTTCCGAGGAGGGATTGGAGTGGACGACGCCGGTCATGACCGAGGGCTCCGTGGCGATTGAATCGTTTCGATATGTAAGTGATATCACTTTTTGCGAACGGCGCAATATTCCCCGCACGGCGGAGCTTTGGGGCGAGGGAAACGCGGCTGCGGCGACACGGCGGCCTGTTCGAGGGGCCCCGCCCTGACGTTTCGCCTTGCATTCGCCGCAAAAACCGGAAATTTGAGGCGTTCGCGGCTGGGCCTGGCGGCCTCTCCGTCGCTACCGCCGGTCCGAGCTCCTGAGGGGTTTTTCGATATGCGTAAATGGTTGGCGGCATCTGTGGCGCTCGCCCCCCTCGTCATGGCGCACTCCGCCTTCGCCGAGACGGTACTCACCGGCCTGAAGACCGCGCCGGTCGCCACGGCCACCGCCAACGGCGGCGCGCCCGACGATGTGCGCGTGGACGCCCAGGGCTCGCTGCAGATCAAGGGCCCCACCGCCCTGACCCTGAACTCGAACAACAGCGTCACCAACCAGGGCAATATCACCATGGCCACCGCCGACAGCGGGGCCACGGCCATCCTGGTGGTGGGCGGCCACACCGGCACGGTGACCAACTCGGGCGTCATCCTGCTCGACGACGGCCTGACCTCCAGCGACACCAACGCCGACGGTATCGTCGACGGCCCCTTCGCCAACGGCACGGGCCGCTACGGCATCCGCCAGATGACCGGCGTCCTGACCGGCGACATCGTCAACAGCGGCTCGATCACCGTCCATGGCAACGCCTCCTACGCCATCTCCATCGAAGGCGGCCTGGACGGCAAGCTCACCAGCACCGGCCCGCTGACGGTCATCGGCGACAACACCTTCGGCGTGCGCACCCAGGGCACCATCACCGGCAACGTTTCGCTCTCCTCCGTGAGCGCCAGCGGCAGCGCCGCCACGGCGGTCTCGCTCGAGGGCGACGTCGGCGGCAAGGTGCTGTTCAACGGCTCGATCATCTCCACCGGCTACCGCTCGACCACCCACCTGACCCTGGCCTCCGGGGTCCAAGCCAAGCTGACCCCGGACGAACTGCTCCAGGGCGGCCCCGCCGTGGTCATCGCCGGCAACGTCGGCCATGGCGTGGTCGTCGACGCGGCCCCGACGGCCGACGCGACCCATCCCGACGTCGACGGCGACGGCACGCCCGACACCGGCCAGACCACCGGCGGCATCACCCAGTACGGTTCATCCGCGGCCTTGCTGATCGGCTCCAGCGCGCACGCCATCAATATCGGCCAGGTCGGCACCACGGTCGCGGCCAGCGCCCCGGACTACGCCTACGGCCTGATCGTCAAGGGCTCGATCTCGTCGAACGGGGTCTATCTGGGCCGCAGCGCGCTGGGCGTGGACATCGGCGCCGGCGGCCAGGGCGTGAACATCTCCGGCGGCATGCGCGTCGCGGGCACGATCTCCACCCTCGCCTACCAGGCCAACGCCACCGCGCTCCTGCTGGAAAGCGGCGCCCACCTCGACGCCATGGTGGTCTCGGGCAGCATCGCCGCGGCCTCGCGGACCAACACCACCAGCCAGTCGGCGGCAGTGATCATCGACAACGGCGCCTTCGTCGGCACCCTGACCAACTCCGGCTCGATCACCTCGGCGGTCGCCGGCGCCCACGGCAACGCCTACGCCATCGCGGATCTGAGCGGCTCGCTGTCCACGATCAACAACACCGGCAACATCATCGCCGCGGTCGCGGTCGACGCCACTGATCCCGAGACGGCGCCGTCCGACGAAGTGACCGGCACGGCCACGGCCATCGACGTCAGCGCCAACACCACCGGCTTCCAGTACCATCAGTCCCAGTCGGCGGTGACCGGCGCGGCCGCCCCGGTGCTGAGCGGCATCGTTCGCCTGGGCTCCGGCGCTGACGTCATGGACATCCAGGCCGGCACGGTCACCGGCTCGCTCTTCTTCGGCGCGGGCGCCGACACCCTGACCATCGGGGGCGGCGCCAAGGTCACCGGCTTCATCAGCGACAGCGACCACGCTCTGGCGGTGAATGTGAACAGCGGCCTGCTCGAGGTCCGCAACATCACCGGCGACTTCACCGTGCCCACGGCGCCGGTCTACACGGTCAACACCCTGGGCGTGACCAGCCTGCACGTCGGCGCCACCGGCCAGCTGAACGTGGTGCTGGACCCGACCCACCCGGCGACCGAGGTCATCAATAGCTCGGGCGCGGTCACCTTCGACTCGGGCTCCAAGCTCGGCATCCGTTTCGCCAGCCTGCTCCCGACCTCGGCCTTCACCACGCCCCTGTCCTTCACCGTGGTGCAGACCACGCCCGGCCAGCTCAGCGGGACGCCGGTGCTCGACACCGCCTCGACCAGCGTGCCCTACCTGTACCAGGCGACCGAGACCACCGACCTGGTCCACGGTCGGGTTCTGGTCAACGTCAACCGCCGCTCCGCCGCCGACGCCGGCATGATCGCGGTGGAGGCCTCGGCCTACAACGCCGTCTACCAGGCGCTGAACACCGACGCGGCCCTGCGCAACGCCTTCCTGGCCCAGACCGACCGGTCGAGCTTCTTCCATCTCTATTCCCAGCTGCTGCCGGATCACTCCGGCGCGCCGCTGCTGTCCCTGGCGTCCGGCGTTGACGCCACCTCGCGCGCGCTGATGGACCGCCGCCCGGTCGCCGAACCGGGCGAGACCACCGGCTGGCTGCAGGAGATCAACTTCTACGCCGACAAGAAGCAGGACAACGCCTACGGTTTCCGCACCAACGGCTTCGGCATGGCCTCGGGCGTCGAGCGGGGCACGAGCCTCGGCTCCATCGGCCTGTCGCTGGCCTTCACCTCCTCGGACATGAAGGACCCGTCGTCGGAGAACGACGAGAACCTGACCGCCAAGCTTGTCGAGTTCGGCCTCTACTGGCGCGCCACGGGCCAGAAGTGGCGCACCTGGGCGCGGGTCGCGGGCGGGTACGCCATGTTCGACTCCACGCGCGAGTTCTTCGCCTCCACCGCCGCGGTCGACCGCAAGGCGACCTCGAACTGGACCGGCACCTCGATCTCGGCCGGCGCAGGCGCCTCCTACGAAATCAGCATGGGCCGCTTCTTCCTGCGTCCCGAGGCCAGCATCGAGTACTTCGGCCTGAACGAGCGGGCCCGCACGGAGTCGGGCGGCCAGTACAACTGCTTCGCCACCGGCGCGACGACCACCTCGAACTGCGGCGACGCCTTCGACCTGATCATCGGGTCGCGCACCGGTCACATGACCACCGGCAAGCTGATGCTCAGCCTCGGCGGCAAGTTCGGCGACCAGGGCTGGCTGCAGCCGGAAATACGCGTCGGCTACCGCCAGAACTTCGGCACCGATCCGGGCGTGACGCTCGCCCAGTTCAAGAGCGGCGGCTCGCCGTTCTCGCTGGTGGCCGACTCGCTGGACGGCGGCGGACCGGTGCTGGGCTTCCGCATCCTGGCCCAGGGCGGCATGGGCTACCTGGCGCTCGAAGGCGACGCCGAGCTGATGGACCTGTACAGCCGCTATTCGCTGATGCTGCGGGCCGGCTACCGGTTCTAGGATTTCAGCCAAACACAGATAGCGAGACGCCCGCCCTTACCGGCGGGCGTTTTCGTTTGCGGGTCATTCGCCGGCAGTCGTGGACTAGGCCGACGGAAGAGAAGAATTGCCCACGAACCTCACGAACCACACGAACAGGTCGGCGCTCGATCAAGGTGTACCGTCAGCCAGACAGTTGGCGCGCCGAGCAACGCTCGGCGCAATCGAGTCCGTGGCGTTCCCGCCAAGCGACCCACGCGGCGTTCGTGTGGTTCGTGAGGTTCGTGGGCAATCCTTCAGCGACGGTGGCCCCTGCCTTGCCATCCCAAGCTTGACCCCAACGAAAAACGCCCGCCCCTTCCGGGACGGGCGCTGTTCATTCACCGGCTGAGCTTCAGCCGATCAGCACTTGTAATACATATCGAATTCGACCGGGTGCGGGTGCAGCTGCAGCCGCGCGACCTCTTCCATCTTCAGTTCGATGTAGCTGTCGATGAAGTCGTCATCCATGACCCCGCCCTTCTTGAGGAAGGCGCGGTCCTTATCGAGATTCTCGAGCGCTTCGCGCAGCGACCCGCAGACTTCCGGCACGTTTTTCTGCTCCTGCGGGGGCAGGTCGTAGAGGTTCTTGTCCATGGCCGGGCCCGGGTCGATACGGTTTTCGATCCCGTCCAGGCCCGCCATCAGCAGGGCCACGAAGGTCAGGTAGGGATTGCCCATCGGATCGGGGAAGCGGGCTTCCAGGCGCTTGGCCTTGGGCGAGGACACCCACGGAATCCGGATCGAGGCGGAGCGGTTGCGCGAGGAGTAGGCCAGCTTCACCGGCGCCTCGTAGCCCGGCACCAGGCGCTTGTAGGAGTTGGTGGTCGAGTTGGAGAAGGCGTTGATCGCCTTGGCGTGCTTGATGATGCCGCCGATGTACCAGAGGCACATGTCCGAGAGGCCCGCGTACTTGTCGCCGGCGAACAGGGGCTTGCCGCCCTTCCAGATCGACTGGTGCACGTGCATGCCCGAGCCGTTGTCGGCGAACATGGGCTTGGCCATGAAGGTGGCCGACTTGCCGTAGGCGGCGGCCACGTTCTTGATCACGTACTTATAGAGCTGCAGCCGGTCGGCCATGGTCAGCAGGTCGGAGAACTTCAGGCCGAGTTCGTGCTGGGCCGGCGCCACCTCGTGATGGTGCTTTTCCGGCTCCATGCCCAGGTCGCCCATGACGGTGAGCATCTCGCCGCGGATGTCCTGGGCCGAGTCCACCGGATTGACCGGGAAATAACCGCCCTTGGGCCCCGGACGGTGGCCGAGGTTGCCCTCGGCATAGGCCTTGCCCGTGTTGGCCGGCAGCTCGGACGAATCGTAGGCGTAGCCGGTGTTGTGCGGGTCGGTGGACCAGCGCACGTCGTCGAACAGGAAGAACTCGGCCTCCGGGCCGAAATAGACCGTATCGCCCACGCCCATGGACTGGACATAGGTCAGGGCCTTCTTGGCGATGGAGCGGCTGTCGCGGTTGTAGGGCTCGCCCGTGTCGGGGTTCAGCACGTCGCAGAACAGGAACAGGGTGGTCTGCTGGTAGAAGGGATCGATGTAGCTGCGGCTCAGATCCGGCTTCAGCAGCATGTCGCTCTCGTTGATGGCCTTCCAGCCCGAGATCGAGGAGCCGTCGAACATGGTCCCCTCGTTGAGGAAGTCCTCGTCCACCAGGCCGAGGTCGAAGGTCACGTGCTGGAGCATCCCGCGCGAGTCGGTGAAGCGCAGGTCCACATACTTGACCTCTTTGTCTTTGATCTCCTTCAGGAGCTTCTGGGCGTCCATTCTGGTCTCGTCCTTGTCGGGTCTGGGGAGGTTGGCGGAGGAATAACTAGATGGCCTGCGGTCCGGTCTCGCCGGTGCGGATGCGGATCACGTCGATGACGTCGGTGACGAAGATCTTGCCGTCGCCGATCTTGCCGGTGCGCGCGGAGGCGGTGATCGCCTCGATCACGGCCGACACCTGGTCGTCGGCCACGACGACCTCGATCTTGATCTTGGGCAGGAAGTCGATGACGTACTCGGCGCCGCGGTAAAGTTCGGAGTGGCCTTTCTGGCGGCCATAGCCCTTGGCCTCCAGGACGGTCATGCCCTGGACGCCCACGTCCTGCAGCGCCTCCTTCACCTCGTCGAGCTTGAAGGGTTTGATGACGGCTTCGATCTTTTTCATTGGATCCCGGGTGGAGCGGCCCGGAACGGGATTGGATATTGCATTGCAGCATAATGCAAGATGCTTTTGCGGCGCCGCGGCGTCCGAACACGGATTATGCTCGCCGCACCGGGCCATGAGCCCTTCAGAGGCAGGACATGACGTCCACTGACATCCTGACCGTGGCCGAGGCGCGCGCCGCCGACCAGGCCGCCGAGGCCGCCGGGATCGCGAGCTTCGAGCTGATGCGCGCGGCCGGCATGGGCCTGGCCCAGGAGGTGGCGCAACGCTGGTCCCCACGGCCGGTCTCGGTGCTGTGCGGACCCGGCCTGAACGGCGGCGACGGCTATGTGGCGGCAGCCAGCCTGGCGGCGCTGGGCTGGACCGTGCGGGTCGCGGCCCTGGCCGAACCGGGG
>CAYSNW010000003.1:0-154226 GCA_964432415.1 uncultured Caulobacteraceae bacterium | reverse complement strand
GGTAGCTCGTCAGGCTCATAACCTGAAGGTCACAGGTTCAAATCCTGTCCCCGCACCCAAGAATTGGAACGGCCCCGCGCAAGCGGGGCCGTTTTTCGTTGTGCGCCGTGCGGTCGCAGCCCACCGCGCCGTATTTCCGACAAGCCCGCACCGCTCCATAGTCGTGTCATGCAGGGCGGGGGCGAGCAGGGGACGATCGAGGCGGCGCGGGAAACCGCGCCCACGCCCCTGTCTGAGGCGGTCTTCCGCGCCAAGGTCACCCTGTTCCAGGCCCGGCGCCTGGCCGTCGATCTCACCTCCCCAGTCCCCCGTCACAGCCCGCGCGAACGGCCCGCCGGCCTGATCTGCGCCGGCGGCTCCGTCACCGCCCTGTTCCCGGAGACCCATGCGGGCGAGCAGATCCTGCAACGGGGCAAGGTCCACAACCTGCGCCTGGCCGCCGCTGCGCTCGACCGCCTGTTCGTTCCGGCCGGCCAGCTGTTCAGCTTCTGGCGCCAGGTCGGTCCGGCGATCCCGGCGCGGGGCTATGCGCCGGGCCGCATGCTGCAGCAGGGCTGCATGGTCCCGGCCATCGGCGGCGGCCTGTGCCAGCTGTCCAACGCCCTCTACGACGCCGCGCTGCAGGCGGGCCTTCAGATCGTCGAGCGCCACGCCCACTCGCGCATCGTGCCAGGCTCCGCCGCCGAGGCCGGTCGCGACGCCACCGTGGCCTGGAACTACGTGGACCTGAGGTTACGGAGCCAGCAGCCGTTATGGATCGAGGCGCGGCTGACGGCCGGCGAGCTGGTGGTCGGCCTGCACACTCCCGTCGCGGCCCCGTCTGAGGCGGCCTCCCGCGCCGTCGCCGCTCAGTCCGCACTGCGCCGCGCCGAAAGCTGCGCCGGCTGCGACCGGATCGAGTGCCATCGGCACGAGGGCGCCAGGCCGCCGGCCATCACCCACCCCCGGACCGCTTGGCTGGTCGACGAGAACTGGCCCGAGCTGAAGGCCTATGTCCGCGCGGCCCTGGGGCCGGATGACATCCTGGGCTCGCCCCTCGACGGCCGCCGTCTGCGCCTTGGCCGCTACCGCTGGGACGGCTGCGGCCCCGCGCGTGAGCGCCACGCGACCCTGGAAGCGTTGTCCCGCGCCTGGGCCATCCGCCGCGCCGCCGAACAGGGGCCTGCCCGCCGCCGCGCCGAGATCGAGGGCGCCGCCGCTATCGCAGCCCGGCTGGGACGTCTCGCCGACTGGCGGGTCGAGCGCCTGGCCGTGGCCCAGTCGCTGCTGCCTCACCTCTGGCGCCAAGGCGTCCTCGGCGGACGGCCCTTCGAGGTCCTGATGACCCGCCTGCCGATGGCCGAACTGCAACGCCGCCTCGACCAGGCCGCCCAGGCGCATCCCGAGCGGGCCACCCTGGCCGATTTCCGGGCTCCCGCCTGGCTGGTGGAGGCGGAGGCCGAGGCGCTGGCCGCCGCCGAACGGATCGTGACGCCGCACGAGGACATCGCGCGCCTGTTCGGCCCTCGCGCTCACCGGCTTGCCTGGCAGACGCCGACGCCCTCCGGGATTGGGACCTCGCCCTCGAACCACGGCCGTATCGCCTTCCCGGGCCCGACCGTCGCCCGCAAGGGCGCCCACGCCGTGCGCGAGGCCGCGCGCCGGCTCGATCTCACCGTCCTGCTGCTCGGCTCCGAGCTCGAGGGCGAGGACTTCTGGAGCGGCGTGCGGACCGAGCGGCTCGCGGGGCCGGGCGCATGGCTGGACCAGATCGATGCGGTCGTGCAACCCGCCATCGTGGAGGACCAGCCGCGCCGGCTGCTGGCGGCGCTGGCTGCCGGGGTTCCGGTGATCGCCAGCCCGGCCTGCGGTCTTGGCCCCCGTCCCGGCCTGACCCTCGTCGCCGCCGATGATGCGGAGGCCCTGACCCAGGCCCTGGTGCGTTACGCCGGCCGCGCCGCGGCGGCGGCCTGACATGAGGGGTGCGGGCCAGATCGCCGCCGTCGCCCTGGCCTCGATCACGACTGGCGCGGCGGCGCTCCCGGCGCCGATGGCCTGGCGGATCACCCACCTCGACGTGTCCCTGACCCCGGATTTCGCCCACCACGCCCTGTCCGGCCGAACCCGACTCACCCTGCGCACCACGGCCGCGGTCAGCGAGGTTTCCCTGCCCGCGCCCAAGGTCAGCGTCGATCGAGCCGGCGGCGACGCGACGTCCGCCGTTGTGCGTGACGGCCATCTGGTCCTGTCCCTGAAGCGGCCTGCCCGGGCCGGATCGACCCTCGTCCTCGACCTGACCTGGCACGGAGCGCCGCGCGCCCTCAGCTGGGACGGCGCCGCGGTCTGGAGCGGCTGGGGCGTCTGCGACTGGATGATCTGCGATCAGGACCGTCCAGGGGACAAGGCGATGCTCGACCTGGAAATCACCGCGCCGGCCGGCTTCGAGACCCTGGGCCCGGGCGAATTGGTCGGCGTCGCCCGGCGCGGCGCGCTCCGGACCTGGCATTGGCGCGAGAGCCGCCCGACCTCGACCTATCTGTTCGGTTTCGTGGCCGGCGATCTGCGCTGGACGGAGACGGGCGGGGGGAACCGGGCCTTCCCTGTCCTGTCGCGCCGTCCCGAGGCCGAGGTGCGCCAGGCCTTCGCTGACGCCCCGGCGATGGCGGCCTTCTTCGCGGACAAGGCCGGCGTTCCGCTGCCGCCCTATCGCCAGACCCTGCTCCCCGGCGACGCCGCCCAGGAAGCCGACCGCTTCGCCCTCCTGGGGACCGATGGGGTGCTGCCGGTGCTGAAGGACCCGCAGGAGGACTGGCTGATCGCACACGAGATGGCGCACCAGTGGTGGGGGAATCTGCTCACCGGTGCCGACTGGAGAAGCGGTCTGTGGCTGAACGAGGGAATGGTCACCTTCATGACCGCCGCCTGGAAGGAGCACCGCTGGGGCCGCGCCGCCTACGATCGCGAAATGGCCCTGGCCCGCAAGCGCTGGGATATGGCCAAGACCGTCGCGGGCGACGTGCCGCTCGATCTGTCCGGGACCTTGCCCGATCTGCGCGTGCGCCACGCCATCGCCTATTCCAAGGGCGCCCTGTTCCTCGACGCCCTGCGGCGCGATCTGGGGGAGGACGCCTTCTGGGCGGGCGTGCGCGGCTACACCCGGGGCCACGCCGGCGGCGTCGTGACCAGCCGCGACCTGGAACAGGCCATGGAGCGCGCCTCGGGCCGGGACCTGGGGGCGATCTTCCGGCTCTGGGCCTACGCCCAGGCCTGAAATCGCTCAGCCGGGGGGTATGCGCTCCCCGTTGGCCACCCGTTCGAAGTGACGCTGGATGCTCTTGCGCCAGGCCGCCCTCAGCGCCGGATAGCGTTCCGGATGCTGCTCGGCCAGGAATTCCGCGGCGGTCACCCGGTCAGTGCGGAAATGGCGGAAGTCCTGCCTGAGCTCGCACCAGGCGGCCAGGATCCGCACCGCCTCGCGATAGCCGATGGCCACCGGCCAGATCACCCGCACGGTCTCGCTCTCGCCCTGGTCGCGATAGGTCAGGCGTATCTTGCCGCGCGCCCGGATCGAGGCGCGGACCTGGGCCATGTCGATGGCGTCGGCGAAGGTCTGGGTCCAGCGCGGCGGGGTGGTGAGGCTCGGCTCCTCGACGAAGGGTCTGAGGTGCTCGGGCACGCTGGCGGAGATCTTGGCGATCAGGTCGCGGGCCGCGCGGGCCAGCGCCGGGTCGCCGCGGCCCATCACCCATTGGGAGCCCAGCACCGCCGCCTCGATCTCGTCGGGCGTCAGCATCAGGGGCGGCATGTCGAAGTCGCGGTCCAGCACGTAGCCGATCCCCGCTTCGCCCTGGATCGGCACCCGCTGGCCGATCAGGTCGGCGACGTCGCGGTAGACGGTGCGCTTGGAGGTCTCCAGCTCGCGCGCCATGGCGTCGGCCGTGACCGGCCCGCGCGCGCCGCGCAGAATCTGGATGATCTGGAACAGTCGGTCGGCGCGGCGCATGACGCCTTGGAGCCTATCCCTGCTGACAGCCTGTTGTCAGCAGAAGCCCGCGTGGCCGCCTCAGTTCGCCGTGGTGGTGTCGAACACGATCTTCCAGGCCTTGCCGCGCCGCTGCCAGACCCGGATGAAGTGACCGGTCTTCGCCTTGCCGTCCGCCGCCGTCCAGTGGGCGTCGCCCCAGGCATAGGCCAGGTCGCCGGCCTTTGAGGCGCCCCCGCCGTTCAGCTGCTCGCTAAGGGTCGCCGGCCGCGCGGCGGCGGCGGCCTTGAGGGCTTCCGGGCTGGCGGCGGGGTTGGTCTCCAGCCCCACCATCCAGGCGTCGTGGCTGAGGCGCGCGCCATAGGCCTCGGCGGTCTTGCCGGCGGCCAGATCGGCGATCATGGCGGTCTCTTCGGCGCGGATCTGGTCGAAGGCGGTCGTCGCCGAACCGACCCCTGCCTTCGCCACTGGAACCTCGCTGGTCCTGGCGTCGGGACCGGGACCGAGATCGGCCCCGTCGTAGCCGTGGTCGATCAGCCACTTCCACGATCCGTCGGGCTGCTTCTTCCACAGGGTGAAGAACCAGCCGTGGGCGTCCACCTTGTCCGAGCCGAAGGTCCAGGGGCCGGTGTCGAACGCCAGGTCGCCGGAGCGCGCGATGCCGCCGTGGTTCGGCCACCACCTCAGGAAGGGCGGACCGACCTTGGAAGGCCGGTCGTAGGCCTTGCGCGCATTGACCGGGTTGGGCCGGAACACGATGCCGTCCGGCGCCGCCCAGGTCGTGAAGCTGGCGGGAATGCCGCGGGCCAGGCCGTCGGCGGCGAAGGCGCGCTCGGCGGCCATCACCTCCTGCGCGGAAGGGGCCTTGGCCGGCGCCCCCAGGGCGGGAGCGGCGATGAGAACGGCGGTGGCGACCAGGATAGAGGAGCGCATGGAATTCCCTCGGCTTTGTCCCTCTCTAGCGTGGCCGCGCCAGCCGGGGTGAGCCGCAAGCGACGAACGGCGCTCGGCTCTCGATGAGCCGCTCTGCCTATGGAAAATCCCGGTCGAAAGTCGTAACCGGAGCCCCCATGGTCCCCGGGGGCCGAAACCTCATCGAGCGCGCCTGCGGGCCGCGCGGAGAAACGCCTGATGCGCGACGCCTTCTATCAGCGGGTCCGGGGAGAACTGGCCTCGATCGACGAACAGGGCCTGACCAAGCCCGAGCGTGTGATCGTCTCGCGCCAGGGCCCCGAGATCCAGGTCCGGACCGCCCAGGGCGAGAAGGTGGTGCTGAACTTCTGCGCCAACAACTACCTCGGCCTCGCCGGCGACCAGCGGGTGACCCAGGCCGGGATCGACGCTTCGGAGCGCTGGGGGGCGGGGACCGCCTCGGTGCGGTTCATCTGCGGCACCCTGGACATCCACAAACAGCTCGAGGCCGAGATCGCCGGCTACCTGGGCTTTGAGGACTCCATCCTGTTCGCCGCGGCCTTCGACGCCAACGGCGGGGTGTTCGAGCCGCTGCTGGGCGAGGAGGACGCCATCGTCTCCGACAGCCTGAACCACGCCTCGATCATCGACGGGGTCCGGCTCTGCAAGGCCAAGCGCTACCGCTTCCCCAACAGCGACATGAACGAGCTGGAAGCCCAGCTGAAGCAGGCCCGCGCCGACGGCGCCAAACAGATCATGATCGCCACTGACGGCGCGTTTTCCATGGACGGCTATATCGCGAAGCTGAAGGACATCGCCGCCCTCGCCGATCGCTACGACGCCCTGATCATGGTGGACGACTGCCACGCCACCGGTTTCCTCGGGCCCAAGGGCCGCGGATCGGCGGCCTGGAACGGCGTCGAGAGCCGCATCGACATCGTCACCGGCACCTTCGGCAAGGCGCTGGGCGGGGCCATGGGCGGCTTCGTCTGCGCGCGGAAGGAGGTCGTGGCCCTGCTGCGCCAGCGCGCGCGGCCCTATCTGTTCTCCAACGCGCTGGCGCCCTCGGTCTGCGGGGCCAGCCTGGAGGCTATCCGCATCGCGAACAGCGAGGCCGGCGACGGTCTGCGCTTGAAGCTGTTCGCCAACGCCGAGCGCTTCCGCTCGGGCATGGCCCAGTGTGGTTTCAACCTCTTGCCCGGCGAGCACCCGATCATCCCGGTCATGCTCGGTGACGCCAAGCTGGCCCAGTCCATGGCCGCGAAGATGCTGGACGAGGGCATCTATGTGATCGGCTTCTCCTTCCCCGTGGTGCCCAAGGGCGCGGCGCGGATCCGCACCCAGATGTCCGCGGCCCACGAGCCGCACCATATCGACCGCGCCGTCGAGGCGTTCGCCCGCGTCGGCCGTGAACTCGGAGTGATCTGATGGCGTCCAATTCGACCATGAAGGCCCTGGCCAAGACCCATGCCGGCGAGGGCCTCGACCTGATCGAGGCGCCGGTCCCGATCCCAGGTCCGGACGACGTGCTGATCCGGGTCAAGCGCACCGCCATCTGCGGCACCGACATCCACATCTGGAACTGGGACGAGTGGTCCCAGAAGAACGTGCCCGTGCCGATGATCACCGGCCACGAGTTCGCCGGAGAGATCGTGGAGATCGGCAAGGAAGTCGATCGCCCGCTCAAGCTCGGCCAGCGCGTTTCGGCCGAGGGCCACGTCATCGACCTGAACAGCTTCGCCGCCCGCGCCGGCCACTTTCACCTTGATCCCAACACCCGCGGCATCGGGGTTAACCGCCAGGGCGCCTTCGCCGAATACGTCGTGGCGCCGGCCTTCAATGTCATCCCCCTGCCGGACGACGTGTCCGACGAGGTGGCGGCGATGCTGGATCCCTTCGGCAACGCAGTGCACACCGCCCAGCAGTTCGATCTGGTAGGCGAAGACGTGCTGGTCACCGGCGCGGGGCCCATCGGCATCATGGCCGCAGCGGTGGCGCGCCGATCGGGCGCCCGCACGGTGGTTTTGACCGATATCAACGAATACCGCCTCGATCTGGCGCAGAAGGTCGCTGACGTTCGGACCGTCAATGTCGCCAAGGAGGATTTGCGCGATGTGATGAAGGAACTCGGCATCCAGGTCGGCTTCGACGTGGCGCTCGAGATGTCCGGGTCGCCCCAGGCCTTCAGGCAGTGCGTCGACACCCTGCTGATGGGCGGCGGCATGGCGATGCTCGGCATCCCGTCCAGGCCGATGGAGACCGACTGGGGTCAGATCATCCTCAAGGCCCTGACCATCAAGGGCGTCTACGGCCGCGAGATGTTCGACACCTGGCGCAAGATGTTGGGTCTGTTGAAGGCGGGTCTGGACCTGACCCCCCTGATCACCCACCGCCTGGGGTTCCAGGACTACCGCGCCGGCTTCGACGCCATGCGCTCGGGCCAGTCTGGCAAGGTGGTTCTGAGCTGGGACGGCTCGCAGGCCTGAGCCTGCGTTCAATTGTACGGGGCGTTATATACCCTTACGGGTAGTAAGTTCGACACCGTACAGTACAGTTGTTACTGAATAGGCGCCGGAAGATGACGCGCGCCAAAGCTACAACCGAAGGCAATGGGAGTCGCTCATGCCGTGTGGGGCCCGGCGTATCTCAAAAGCGGTGAAAGCGGACAAATAATGGCCGCTAATTCTTTTCGAACGAATCCCCTTATGATCTAAGGCGGGACGGCGTCGAGACTGTTTTCGAGGTGCGGAAGCGGCGCTGTAAAAGTTTAGTTCTTTACCGCGGAAACAACCATCTTACCCCCAGCGGGGTAACAAGCTACACTTGGTGCGCCATGCTGACCGGAGAACAAATTCGTGCTGCTCGGGCGCTGTCCCGCTGGGGACAGACCGAACTCGCCGAAGCGGCGTCCGTCAGTGTCGAGACGGTGAAGCGTCTCGAGAAGACACATGGCGACGTGCGCGCGAACATGACGACCGTCACAGCGATCATCCGGGCCTTCGAGGCTGTGGGCGTGGTGTTCGATGTGTCGAAGGGCTCGGGTCCGGGCGTGAGGCTGCTGTCGCCGCCCCGCTGAGCAAAGAAAACGCCCGGCCCGCCGAGACGGACCGGGCGCCGGACTGCGCGTGAAACGGCTCAGGCCGTCTTTTCTTCCGCGCTCCAGGTGGCCCGGAACACGATGATCGCGAACAGCAGCATCGACAACAGCACGATGACGGATGCGATTCCGACGATCGGGCCCGCCTGGGCTTCGCTCAGGCCCATGATCGGCCGGCCAGCGCGGCCCAGCAGGAGGGCGGCGAGCGAGGGCAGCATGGTCAGCACGCCCAGGACATTGACCCAGAAGTGCACGACCGGGAGCGGACCCTGAGCCGCCTTGGGCACCACGCGGTAGAAAAGGCCGTAGAGCGTCATCGACACCCACAGCAGCAGGTTGATGTGCGCATGCAGGGGCGCGAGCGTGAAGTCCTCGCTCTTGCCCATCATCACGCCGAGCGACATGCCCGTCAGTGCGCCGAGCACCGCCAGCTGCAGAAACCGATCCGAGATACGTTTCATCCTGTCTCCCCCGATGAGCGCCCGGTTCGGGCGCCTTCGATGGGTAAGGATTACGGTGGTTTGCGAAAGAGGCAAATCCGGCCGGGATGGGTGTAGAACGGGGAGGTTGAGGGAGATGCCCCATGACCGAGACCGCAAAGGCCGGCTCCGGCCTGCACACCGTGCGCTTTCCCAACGAGAACGCCGGCTATCGCGAAGCGCGCGATGCGCTGCTGCGCGCTGAAATCGAACTCCGCCGTCAGATCGAGACCGTCGCCGCCCAGAGGCGCGCGCTCCCGCCCGGGGGAGCGATCCCCGAGGACTACCTCTTCGAGGAACTGGACCGGGCCACAGGCGAGGGCCGGCCGGTGAGGATGTCGGAGCTTTTCGACGGCCGCGCGACCCTGATCGCCTACAGCTTCATGTTCGGACCGGCAATGACGCGGGCCTGCCCCTCCTGCACCTCGATCATCGACTCCCTCGACGGCGCCTCCGACCACGTGCGCCAGCGCATGGAACTGGTGGTGATCGCGAAATCGCCGCTTCCCCGGATCGTGGAGTTCGCCAAGGGCCGCGGCTGGCGCCATGTCCGGCTGCTGTCGTCCGCGGGGAACAGCTACAACCGCGACTATCGCGGCGAGGACGAAGAGGGCGCCCAGTGGCCGGTGCTCAATGTCTTCGACCGTGAGGGCGGAGCCATCCGCCACCGCTTCGCCAGCGAACTGCTGTTCGTACCCGCCGAGCCCGGCCAGGACGGTCGCCACGTCGACCTGATCTGGCCGCTGTGGAACCTGTTCGACTTCACGCCGGAAGGGCGGGGGACCGACTGGCGCCCAAGGCTCGACTATCCGGCCTGAGCGGACTCCAGAAGACGGATCAGGGCCTTCTCGAATCCCTGGCTCTCGGGGTCGGGCAGGGCGTCCGCCAGCCGCCCCGCGGCGAAGGCCTCGACAATCGCCGGATGCACGTAGCTGGAACGGCACACCGCCACGGTGTTGCCCAGCACCCCGGCCACCGCGCGGATGCAACGGGTGACCGTGCGGCGGCTCTCCGCGACGGATGCGGGGGGCGGTTCGACGCTCAAGGCCCGGGCGGCGGAGACCGTGCCGGCCCAGGTGCGGAAATCCTTGGCCGAGAAATCGTCGCCGGCGATGTCGCGGATGTAGGCGTTGACGTCAGCGGACCCGACCGCGACCAGGTCCCCGGCTGCGTCGCGGTACTTGAACAGTTGCTGGCCGGGCAGGTCCTGCAGGCCCTTAAGAATCCCGGCCAGGCGCCGGTCGCGCACGCTGACCCGGTGTTCGATCCCGCTCTTGCCCTTGAAGTGCAGGTTGAGCGCGGCGCCGTCGACGTCCAGGTGCCGCTTGTGCAGGGTGGTCAGCCCATAGCTGCGATTGCGCCGGGCATATTCCCGATTGCCGACCCGGATCAGCGACAGCTCCATCAGGCGTACGGCCGTGGCCAGCACCTTCTCGCGCACCGGGCCCCGACGGCTCAGATCGGCATCGACGCGGGCGCGGATGCGCGGCAGAGCCCGGCCGAAGGCGGCCATGCGGCCGTACTTGGTCTCGGCGCGGTGGGCGCTCCAGTCGTCGTGGTAACGGTACTGCTTGCGTCCTCTGGCGTCGCGGCCCGTGGCCTGGATGTGGCCGCGGGGATCCGGGTTGATCCACACCTCGCTCCACGCCGGGGGAATGGCCAGGGCGCGGATACGCTCCAGGGTCGCGGCGTCCCGGACCGCTGCGCCGTCCGAGCGACGATAGGCGAAGCCCTTGCCCGCGCCGCGGCGGGCGATGCCGGGAGCGTCATCCTGGGAATAGACAAGGCCGTGGCCGGCGGCGGCGGTCAACGGGCCACCTTCGACGGAGATGATGAGGGCATGGCGCCGCCTCCTGGCGGGCCAACGCGGGCTTTCCGCGCCAGTTCCCGCTTGACGGGGCGGTCGCCGGCGGCGATCCCGCCCCGGTGAACTATCGCCACGCCTTTCATGCCGGAAACTTCGCCGATCTGGTCAAGCACGCGGCCCTGACCGACCTGGTCGCGACCCTGCTCGCCGATCCTGAGCCCCTGCAGGTGGTGGACACCCACGCCGGCGCGGGCCTCTACGACCTGACCGACGGGACCCAGGCGCGTTCGCGTGAAGCCGAGGCGGGGGTGGCGCGGCTGAAGGGGGCAGGCCTGCCGCCCGAATTCGCCGGACTGGCTGCGGGTCTCGAGGCCCTGAACGGGGCCGGCGAGGTCAGGACCTATCCGGGCTCCCCGTGGCTGGTGCTCTCCGCCTTGCGGCCCGACGACCGCCTCGACGCCTGCGAACTGCGCCCCGACGACTTCGAGCGGCTGAACCGGTTGTTCGCGGGCGCCGCCGGCAAGGCCAGGGCGCACCGCAGCGACGGCTTCGCCTTCGCCGAGGCCGCGGCCGCCAGGCCGGGGCGGCTGCTGGTCCACATCGATCCGCCGTTCGAGCGCGCCGACGACTATCTCCGCATCGCCGAGACGGTCGGCGCCGTGATCGCCCGCAAGCCCGAAGCCGTGATCCTGGTCTGGCTGCCGATCAAGGACCTGGAGACGCTGGACGCCTTCGCGCGGAGGCTGGAGGCCCTGGACCTGCCCCGGGTCCTGATCGCCGAGGCGCGGCTGCGGCCCCTGACCAATCCCATGAAGCTGAACGGCTGCGCCCTGGCGGCGATCAACGCCCCTCAAGGCTACGCGGCCCGGCTCGAGGCCATCTGCCGCTTCGTGGTGGAAAACCTCGGCGAGGCGGGCGGCCGCGCCAAGGTCTGGTCGATTCCGGCCTGAGGCCGACACGGCGTTTGCGGGCCGCTTTTGCACCTGCTATGCTGCATCGCAACATTATCCCGCACTTGCGAACGCAGGTCTGCGAAACCCCTCGAGGAGCCTCCCCATGGCCTTGCAGGAAACCTTTCCGATCACCCCCCGGCTCGAGCCCGAGCGCGCCCTGAACCTGGGTGTCGGCGCCGCCGCCTCCGCGCCCTTGTGGGCCACCTTCTTCGCCGTCGCCTCCGCCGGCGCCGCCTACTGGTGGATGACCGCCTGGACCCGAAAGGCCGCCGTTGCGCCCAAGCCGGTGGAGACGAAGTCCTTCGCGCCGGTCGAGGCGCCGCTCGCTGTGGCGGAGCCGGTCGCGCTTGTCGAAGCCGAGCCCGTCGTCGCCGAAACTGTTGAAGCCCTTGCGGCCGCCACTGTCGAACTGGCCGCGGAGCCCGAAGCCGTCGAAATGACCGCCGCGCCGGAAGCGGCGCCCCTCGCCGTCGAGCCGCCGGTGATCACCCTGGAGACCGTCGCCGCCGAACCGGTCGTCGCGCCGGCCCCCAGGACCGCGCGCCGTAAGTCCTCCCCCAAGGCCTGACCCGCGTGATCCTCAAGGCGTTCCTGAAGGGCGCGGGCCGCAGCGCCGGCCGGCGCATCGCCGCGACCCAGCCCGCCCCGCAACCCGCGCCGACGCCGCCGGCCAAGGCCGCCGCCAAGGATTGATTCGATACGTGTTGCATAATGCAACATGAGCCGCTACATCACGCGCGGGCGCCGGTGGTGTAGGGCGCGGTTCCATCGTTAATCCGAGGGTGGCGGGTTCGAGTCCCGCCGTCGGGCGCAAGTCCGGCGTAGCTCAGTTGGATAGAGCATCGGAAGAGTCCGCTCCCGATCTGTTCCCCGGCGCCCACCTGTGTCCTCTTGGCATCACCCCGATATTTCGTGTCCCCGCCTGTTGCATCGTGCAACGCGACCTCCTAGGTACGCCCTCCCGGCGGCCCCGCCGTCGGGGCTCGATGGTGGCGAAGGAAGCGCGTTCATCGTGTCACAGGTTCGAATCCCGTCATGGCGCCCCGGCGTCATGTAGCTCAGCGGTAGAGCAGTCGGACGCTTCCGTCAGTACCCCTTCGACCGCCTTCCGGTGGTGTTGGGTTTCGGTTCATCGCCTCGAAAACGCGGCCCGCAAGGGCTACCGAAATCCAGACGTTCCCCGGACGGCGTTCGACCCTTCTCCTGGTGGCGAAGGAACCGGTTTCTTCGGGTGAACGCGGCTGTACGCTGCGGGCCCTCGCGAGAGGGCCAACCGGGTTCCGTGCATTCCCCAGGTTCGGAGAGTCCTCGGCGGCGACAGGCTTACGGGTTCATCGCTCCCCACAGGCGGCCCCTGCAGCAATGCGGGGGTCCGGGTCCGCAAAACCCGGCAACGCGCCTCCCGGGCCGATCATTCCCCGAGGACAATTTCGACGACCGGCGTTTTTCTTGTTGCATTATGCAACAAGATCGCCTAATCCACCCAGGTCTTCGGATCGGAGCGGCGGGCTTTTCGGCCCGCCGTTTCCGTTTCGAACGATCCGATCCGGCAATGAAGAAAGCGATCTCTTCGATGGTGATGGTTGACGCCAAACAGGCTGCGAGCCTGGCCCCCGACCCGCGGTGACCGCCGGGGGCGGGAGCACGTTCTCCTTCGCCCCGGACCGGCCCCGAAACGACGTCAGAGGAAGCGCGCCATGCGGTTCAACATCTTTGCCAAGCGCGCCGTCGTGACCCACGAAGGCGCCCGCGCCGTGACCTTCACGGCCGAACAGACCCTGCGCCGGTCGGTGCTCTCCTGCCTGCTCTGGGAGGACGAGTTCTACGAGGACGGCGAAGCCATCGCCGACCGCATCGCGGCCCTCGCCGCGAACGTCGCGCCGGAAACGGTGGCGGCGCTCGCCATCGAGGCGCGCGAGCGCTTCAAGCTGCGCCACGCGCCGCTGATGCTGCTCTGCGTGCTGGCGCGCACGGGCGCGGGGACCGGTTCGCTGGTGTCCGACACCATCGCGCGCGTCATCCAGCGGGCGGACGAGCTGACCGAGCTGGTCGCCATCTACTGGCGCCACGGCAAGCGGCCGCTGTCCAAGCAGATGAAGCGTGGTCTGGCGCGGGCGTTCGACAAGTTCGACGCCTACCAGCTGGCCAAGTACGACCGCGACGGCCCGATCAAGCTGCGCGACGTGCTGTTCCTGGTCCACGCCAAGCCGAAGGACGAGGCGCAGGCCGCCCTGTTCAAGGGCGTGGCCGAACGCGGGCTCGCTTCGCCGGACACCTGGGAGGTCGCCCTCTCGGGCGGCGCCGACAAGCGCGAGACCTTCGAGCGGCTGCTCGGCGAGGGCAAGCTCGGCTACCTGGCCCTGCTGCGCAACCTGCGCAACATGGACAAGGCCGAGGTCGACGAGACCCTGGTGCGTGAGGCCATCCTCGCGCGCCGCGGCGCCGAGCGGGTGCTGCCGTTCCGCTATGTGGCGGCGGCCCGCGCTGCGCCGCGGTTCGAACCGTGGCTCGATCAGGCCCTGGCCGAGGCCGTGCTGGAAGGTCCGGTGTTCGAGGGCCGCACCTTCGTGCTGGTCGACGTCTCCGGTTCGATGGACGCGCGTCTGTCGGCCCGCTCGGACCTGACCCGCATGGACGCGGCGGCGACCCTGGCTTCGGTCATTCCGGGCGACGTGCGGGTCTTCACCTTCTCGCATGAGGTGGTGGAGGTTCCGGCGCGGCGCGGCATGGCGGGGGTCGACGCGGTCATCCGCTCGCAGCCGCACGGCGGCACCTACCTCGGCAAGGCCGTGGCTCATCTGAACAGGATGGCTCACGACCGGCTGATCGTGGTGACCGACGAGCAGAGCCACGACGCGGTTCCGGCCCCGGTGGCGGCGCAGGCCTACATGGTCAACGTCGCCAGCGCCCGAAACGGTGTCGGGTTCGGCGAGTGGACGCGCATCGACGGCTTCTCGGAGGCGGTGCTGGGCTTCATTCGCGAGCATGAGCAGCTCGTGAGCGAGGCCCGCGCTTGACCGCCGAGGAGCTCCGGGTGGCGGCGATCACGCTCTTCGGCGAGCGGGGCTGGATGTCCCGTCTCGGCGAGGCGCTGGGTGTCGACCGTTCCTCGGTGTCGCGATGGTTCGCGGGGCTTCCTGTCCCGGGACCCGTCGCGGCGGCGATGACCGCCTGGCTGGAGCTCTATCGCCTGACCGGCAGACGGCCGGGCGAGCCATACGACGCCTCAGGGGACCCGCCGGTCGCAGGACCGCGCGGGTCTTCGCCTGTCTGATCCTGGTCCGCGCTCAGCGCCGCGCGGGCCCGACCTCGAAGACCACCGGCCGGTGATCCGACCCGTTGGCGGCGCCGACCCGGCGGTGCGACAGCACCAGCTCGGGGCTGGCGAAGGCGTTCTCGATGGCGATGCGCAGGGGCCCAGGAGCCGCCGAGGGCCAGTCGCCGGTCGGGGCGGGCAGGGCCCTGAGGCCGGTGCGCCGCGCCAGGCCGATGAGTTCGGGCCCCGCGATCGTCTGATTGAAGTCGCCGACCAGCAGCAGCGGCTCGCGGCGCACGCGCAGGCCCTCGGTCAGGGCGCTGACCTGGCCGTGGATCTCCTGCGGCGCCTTGAACGGCCAGGGCCGCGTCAGATGGATCACCACCAGGCGAAAGACGCCGAACGGGGCGTGGACCCTGGCCTGGACCACGGCGAAGCCGCCGCCCTGGCGCCACTCCACCGCCTCGATCGGATAGCGCGAGACGATGACCTGGCGGGCGCCGCCCCAGAACCAGCCGCTGCGTGGCCCCTCCACGCGATAGCCATAGCCCCGGAACATCGGCCCCGAAGCCTGGGCCTGCTCGTCGCCGAACTCCATCAACGCCACCACATCCGCGCCGGAGACCTGGATCGAGCGGGCGATGGTCTCCATCTGCCGGTTACCCACCCAGAGATTGGCCATGTAGATCCGCAAAGGCTTCACGCCCGGTTGTGGTGAGGGCGCATGCGGGAAAAGCTGCGGCTGCAGGGCCAGGGTCAGGGCGATGACCGCGACCAGCACGGCGCCGGCCGCCCGGAACACCCGCGCCGCCAGCACCAGGACAAAGGCCAGCAGCACCGTCCAAAGGGCGGGCGCGGCGAACTGGGCGACCAGATCGAGCTCGGGACGGCGGGCGGGCAGAACCACGCTGCCCGCCACAGCCAGGCCGCCGGCCGCCGCGACCCAGCCCCCGACGTTGGCGAGGGTGCGCAGGACCAGGCGGAGCGGGGTCACCGCCGTTCCTTTCGTAGAGGATCGCGGGCGGCGTGCGATGCGTTATGGTGACGTCTGGCGCCCGGGGGCGTCATTGGAGGCGTCATGGTCGCGCGGTCCCTCAGCGAAGTCGAAGATGTCTGGGTCAAGCTCAACGGCGTCAAGAAGCTGTCTGATGGCATCATCAAGATCGGTCCGCTGCCAGGCATCGGCCTGGATGGCCTGACCGCCGCGCTCAGCGCCTTTCCTCCGACCGCCCCGATCGGTGGGCTGGCGGACGCCGTCTTTACCGCGGGCACGGCGCTCTACCTGTTTTCGCTCGCATTGAAGGCGCGAGCTTCGCTCGGGACCATGTTCGCGATGGCGGTGTACATGGCCATCGACTTCTTCAGCGATTCCCTGGCGATGATCCCGGTGATCGGCTTCTTCGTCGGCTGGATGGGCGGCCTGTTCGACTTCCTGTTCCAGGGCCAGGTCCTGGCCGCCCGGGCCCTTCAGAAGGAGATCGAGCGCACCCACTGGATCGACGGCGACTGGAACGCCTCCCGTGAAAACTACGAGATCCATCGCGCCGAGATGCGCGCGGCAGGCAAGCGGCGGATGGTGTTCCTCAAGGGGTGAGGCTTAAGCCGCCTTGCCGCTCTGCGCGTAGCCCAGCCGCTCGTTCAGCCGGGTCAGCAGGTCGATCGCGGCTTCGGCGATCACCGTGCCCGGCGGATAGATGGCTGCCACCCCGGCATCCTGCAGGGCCTGGAAGTCCTGGTGCGGAATCACCCCGCCCACCACCACCATGACGTTGTCGCGGCCAAGCTTTTTCAGCTCGGTGATCAGTTCCGGCGCCAGGGTCAGGTGGCCGGCGGCGAGCGAGGAGGCGCCGACCGCGTGGACGTTCTTGTCCGCCGCCTGTCGCGCCGCCTCCGCCGGAGTCTGGAACAGGGGGCCGATCTCCACGTCGAAGCCGAGGTCGGCGTAGGCGGTGGCCACCACCTTCTGGCCGCGGTCGTGGCCGTCCTGGCCCATCTTGGCGATCATGATCTTGGGCTTGCGGCCGTCAGCCTCGACGAAGGCCTCCACCATGGCCTTGGCGCGTTCGATCAGGGCGTCGCGTCCGGCCTCACGGCCGTAGACGTCCCTGACCCCGTCGACCTTGGCGACGTGGCGGTTGAAAATCTTCTCCAGGGCGTCGGAGATTTCGCCGACCGTGGCCTTCGCGCGGGCCGCGTCCACCGCCAGGGCCAGCAGGTTTCCCTTGCCCTCGGCGCCACGGGTCAGGGCCTCCAGTTTCGACGCCACTTCAGCCGGATCGCGTTCAGACTTCAAACGCTTGAGCTTTTCGATCTGGCTCTTCAGCACCGCCGAGTTGTCGACCTTCAGCACGGGGATGTCGTCGACGACCTCGGGCCGGTAGCGGTTGACGCCCACGACGCTCTGGCGGCCGGTGTCGATGCGCGCCTGGGTGCGGGCGGCGGCTTCCTCGATCTTCAGCTTGGGCAGGCCCTTCTCGATGGCCGCGGCCATGCCCCCCAGCCGCTCGACCTCATCGATGTGCTCCAGCGCGCGGCGCGCCAGGTCGGCAGTCAGGCGCTCGACATACCAGGAGCCGCCCCAGGGATCGGCGGTGCGGGTCAGCCCCGACTCCATCTGCAGGAACAGCTGGGTGTTGCGCGCGATCCGGGCGGAGAAGTCGGTCGGCAGCGCGATGGCCTCGTCCAGCGAATTGGTGTGCAGGCTCTGGGTCTGGCCCCCGGCCGCCGCCATGGCCTCCACGGCCGTGCGCGCGACGTTGTTGAACACGTCCTGGGCGGCCAGGCTCCAGCCGGAAGTCTGGCAGTGGGTGCGCAAGCTGAGCGAGCGCGGATCCTTCGGCTTGAACTCCTTCTGGATCAGCTTGGCCCAGATCAGGCGCGCGGCGCGGAGCTTCGCCACCTCCATGAAGTAGTTCATGCCGATGGCCCAGAAGAAGGAAAGCCTGGGCGCGAAACTGTCGATGTCCATGCCCGAGGCGACGCCGGCGCGGGCGTACTCCACCCCATCGGCCAGGGTGTAGGCCAGCTCCAGGTCCGCCGTCGCGCCCGCCTCCTGCATGTGGTAGCCGGAAATCGAGATCGAGTTGAATTTCGGCATGTTTTCCGCCGTGAAGGCGAAGATGTCCGACACGATCCGCATCGAGCACGCCGGCGGATAGATGTAGGTGTTGCGGACCATGAACTCCTTCAGGATGTCGTTCTGGATCGTTCCTGAAAGCTGGGCCGGCTTCACGCCCTGTTCCTCGGCCGCCACGATGTAGAGGGCCAGGATGGGTAGCACCGCGCCGTTCATGGTCATCGACACGCTCATCCGGTCGAGCGGGATGCCGCTGAACAGGGTGCGCATGTCGTAGATAGAATCGATGGCCACACCCGCCATGCCGACGTCGCCCGGGACCCGCGGGTGGTCGGAATCGTAGCCGCGGTGCGTGGCCAGGTCGAAGGCCACCGACAGGCCGCGCTGACCGCCGGCAAGGTTCCTCCGGTAGAAGGCGTTGGAGTCCTCCGCTGTGGAGAAGCCCGCGTACTGGCGGATGGTCCACGGATTGGTGACGTACATGGTGGGGTAGGGGCCCCGGACGTAGGGCGCGATCCCGGGATAGCCGTGCGGAAAGTCCAGCCCGGCGGTGTCGGCCGGCCCGTAGACCGGCTGCACCAGTATGCCTTCCGGCGTGGACCAGTCCTCACCGCCTGCGGCCGGCGCGGCGAGGGGCGTGGCGGCGTCGAAGGCCAGGGCCGCGAAGTCGGGCAGGGCGGCGCGCATCAATCGTCGTCCCCGGCTGCCAGGGCCTCTTCCATCAGATCGACCCAGACCGGGTCTGTCTCCTCGACCAGGTCCACGTCCTCCAGCAGAACCAGCACGGTGCCGCCTTCGGGCAGCACCAGGCCCACGACCTCGGCGGTGGATCCGTCCTCGACCTCATGCGCCTCGCCCTGAACCGCCACGGCCGCGCGCGGACCCTCTTCGGCCCACCAGATCACCGGCTGGGGCAGCAGCATGGGCAGTGGGCGCGGCCGCTCGGCGTCGCCGACCGCGAAGACGGCGCTGCCGTGCTCGACGTCGTCGGGCAGGGCCACCCGGCCGGTGAAGGTCTCCAGATCCTGCCAGCTGCTCCGGTCGTAGCCGCTCATGCCAGGATCTCCAGGGCTCGCGTCAGGACGGCGACAATATCCGCGCCGACGAAGATGAAGGCATCGACGCCGGCGGCCCTGAGCGCGGCCTCCTGTTCGCCCGGCTTGCCCGCCAGCCAGACCTCGCGCGCGCCGGCGGCCTTCAGGGCGCGGGCGGCCTGGGCCGCCTCCGCGGCGTAACGCTCGTCCGATCCGCAGATCACCGCCAGGGCCGGCCCGCCGCGGGCGTAGGCGTCCACGGCGCCAGTGAGGCCCGCGACGCCGCCGGCCGCGAACAGACCCTGGCTGAAGCCCAGGCGCGCGCCGTGTTCGGATGCGGGGCCGGGCGTCGCCAGGAACACCTGCGGCGAGCCCAGGGCCAGCGCGCTTTCGCGCAGGGCTTCGAAGGGTTCCGAGAGCCGCATGGGCTGCAACCGCTCACAGTGGCTGTCCTCGCCGGGGGCGCGCAGATCGACGCTGCGGGCGAAGGGACGGGGATCGACCGGATCGACGGCCACAGCGGCCTCGCCCAGGTTGGGAAACTCGGAAACGCCGACCAGGCCGGTCTTGCGGGTGGCGACATCGGCTTGCCGGACGGCGCGCACAGCCGCGACCTCGCGGGCCAGACGGCCATCTTTCAACGCCGCGACCGGACCGCCCAGGGTCTCGATCGTTTGCATGACCGACCAGCCGGCCCGCGCGAAGCCGTCGGTCAGGGCCTCCAGATAGGCTGCGCCGCCCGCCGGATCGGCCACGCGGCCGAGGTGAGCCTCTTCCATCAGCACCAGCTGGGTGTTGCGCGCCTGGCGCCGGGCGAGGGGGCCCGCGCGGCCGAGCGGCTGGGTGAAGGGGTCCAGGGTCACGATGTCGGCGCCCCCGACGCCGCCGGAGAACCCCGCGGCGGTCAGGCGCAACAGGTTCACCCAGGGGTCCAGCCGCGACAGCATTCGCCGCGAGGAGCGGGCCTCGATCCGCGCCGGAACCGACAGGCCGCAGGCGCCGGCCATGCGCGCCCAGATCTCGCGTGCGGCGCGCAGTTTGGCGATGGAGGCGAAATAGTCGGCCTCGAGCGACAGGCCCAGGGTCACGCGGCCGAAAGCGTCCTCCAGCGTGAGGCCCGCGTCCGTCATGGCCCGGACATAGGTCAGGGCGCATGCGGCCATGAAGCCCAGCTCCTGTCCTTCCGAGCCGCCCGCCTCGTGCACGCATCGGCCGGAGGCCAGGAACAGACAGGCTTTGGGATAGGCGCCGGCATGACGCGCGGCGGTCTGGGCTGCGGTGGTGATGTGCGCCTCGACCGGTCCAGGCGTCGCCCCGGTCTCCGCCAAAACCGAAAGGGGATCGAGGTTGAAGCGCAGCGGCGCGCCTGGCGCGCCCTTCGCCAGGACCGCCAGCCAGTTGGCGGCGTCCGGCCCCATCAGCCCCGCATCCAGGCCTATGGGCGCCAGGTCGAGCAGCACGCCGTCAAGCGCACGGGCCAGGGCGTCCTGGTCGACCGCCGCGATTCCCGTCTCACCGGAGGGGTCGAGCCGCAGCAGCACCGAGGCGGCGCCGTTAGAAAGGTTCTCAAGCGCATCGGTGTTGGCGCGCGCGGGATCGGAATGGTCGATCAGCGACTGCAGGTCCCAGGGGCGTTCAATGTCGGCAGCGGGCGCGGGCCGGGCGCTCAGCACCGCGGCGTTGGCGTCGGGTTCGTAGAGGGGCTGGACCGCCAATCCGTCCCGGGTGTGCGAGACCAGGCGCTTCTCGAAGCTTGCGCCCTTCAGCGAGGCCCCCACCAAAGCGAGCCAGGCCTTCCGGTCGGGAGCGGGAAAATCGTCCGCGAGGGGGAGCTCGGATCGGCGCAACGGCGCGTCCCTTCTGCACTGCAACACGTGTCGCGGTGATGGAACCGGGGTCGCCGCCCGTCAAGCGCCTGCTGCGGACATCGCAAGCTTGACCATTGGATGAACATTGTTCAATGTGAGGCGTGCGAACCAAAGCGTACGGAACCGTACGCACCGGGACGGCTCGCTGGTCGTGGCAAACAAGTGGCAGAAAACGCGCCAGAAATGGTCGGGTTCCCGCGTAATTCGAAATTCGAATTTTTTTATCAAATACGTTCGACGAACCTTGTGTTGCGTCGGATTCCGCCGTACGGGCCGGATGAGGGGGACGGTCAAGTTCGGCCGGGAACCGGGATACTCAGAAAGCCAGAGGGGCTCTCACACATGACGACTCAATCTACGCAAACTCGCGGCTACGCCGTCGCGTCCAACGGCATGCGCGCCACCTTGATGGTCGGCAGCGCCATGGGCGCCTTGCTCGCCGCCTCATTGCTCACCCCCAGCGCGGCGCTCGCCGCCAATGAATGCGGCGTGCAAGCCGGGTCCACCGTCACCTGCACCAGCGCCGGCAACCCGTTCACGACGGGCATTACCTACACTCCGAACGCCGACCTGACCGTGGTGCTCAATCCGACCGTCGCCGAGACGACGGCCGGCAATGGCGTCACCCTGACCGCCACGCCCTTCAGCGGGACGGTCAACACCCAGGCCGGATCCACCATCAACGCCGGGATCAACGGCGTCGACATCACCACCAACGGCGTGAACGCCAACGCGACGATCAACAACGCGGGCGCCGTCACCGCCGGTCATTACGGTCTGAGGGCCATCGTGCTCGGCACCGGCAACGCGGTGGTCAACAACACCGGCACGATCACCGTCAGCGGCGCCGCCCCCGTCACCCAGGGCATCGCGGCCTACGCCGCGCGCGGCCACACCACCATCAACAACTCCGGCGCCATCAACGTCACCAACACCCTGGCGGTGACCGGCAACGCCTACGGCATTGCGGCCTACAGCGAATTCCCCGACACGGTGACCTCGACGGGTGTGAACATCACCAACACCGCCGCGATCAACGCGAAGGCGGCCAACTACGCCATGGGCATCTATGTCCTGGCCGACTCCCCGGTCACCATCAACTCCACCGGCGCCCTGACCGCCACCGGCAAGTACGCCTGGGGCATCTATGTGCTCGAGGACACGCCCGGCGCCGTGAACGTGACCTTCGGCAACATCACGGCCAATGGCGCCACGGGTAACATCGCCGGCGGCGCGGGCGTTTCGATCTACGCCGGCTCCACCTCGCCGGTCGTTGTGACCGGCAACAGCGTGGTGACCACCGGTGATCACGCCGATGGCATCCGGGTCGGCCCCCATCTGGGCCAGGCCGGCGACGCCACGATCAATGTCGGCTCGATCTCGACCTCCGGCGTCTATAGCGACGGCGTCGATGTCCGCGGTCCCGGCAACTTCAACGTCACGGTCGGCACGGTGACCACCACGGGCGCCAACTCCAACGGCGTGCGCGCGGCCTCCACCGTCGGCAATGTGACGGTCCTGGCCGGCTCCACCGTGGGCGGTGTCGCCACCGGCGGCATCAGCACCACCGGCGCGGGCTCGGATGCGATCTATGCGACCGCCCTCGGCGCGGGCAAGGTCGACGTGACCAACCTCGGTGTCACTTCAACCGCCGCTGACAATACCAACGCCATCTACGCCCGCAGCGTCGACGGTGCGATCAAGATCACCAACAGCGGATCGGTGAAGACCGGCACGGCCGGCGGCGTGACCGGCGCCAATTCCAACGCCATCTACGGCAAGAGCACCGGCCTCGGCTCGGTCACCATCACCAGCTCAGGCCCGGTGACCACCACGGGCTTCAATGCGATCGGCCTCTACGGCCGCGCGACCGGCGCGGGCGCCGTGAGCGTGACCAACACCGGCTCGATCAACACCGCGGGCGGCGACTCCTACGGCGTCTACGCTCGCACCAACTCCGGCGCGGCGACGGCAGCCAACACCGGCGGGACGATCAACACCGGCGGAGCGTTCGGTTACGGCGTCTATGCCCGCAGCCAGACCGGCGCCGCCACGGGCTCGAACTCCGGCACGGTCTCCACCACCGGGGCCACGGGCAACGGCATTCGCGTCAAGACCTTCGGCGCGGGCGTCGCCACGGCGACCAACACCGGTTCGATCACCACCACCGGCGCCACGGCCGACGGCATTCTGCTCTACAGCACGACCGGCGTCATCGGCATGAGCGGCACCGGATCGGTCACGACCTCCGGGGCAGGCTCGCGCGGCATCTCCGCCACCCAGGGCGCGGCTTCCGCGGCGAACATCTCCATCCTGCCGGCCGGCACGATCACCACCAACGGCGCGGGCGCTGACGGCATCTTCGCCCAGGCCTCCACCACCGGGACCGTCACGGTCACAGCGGGCACGGTGAATGCGAATGGCACGGGAGCGTCCAACGCCATCAATATCGGCTCCACCGCCGGCGCCACGGGCGTCTCTGTCACCACCCGTGCGCATTCGACCAACGCCACCGGCGTGATCGAAAACGCGGGAACGACCGCATCCTTGACCACCGCGGCGGGCTCCACCGTTGAAGGCGTCACCGGCGCCAGCCTGACCTCGGGAACCGGCGCGTCCGTCTCCAACTCGGGCACCCTGCGCACCACCGGAACCGGGGCGGCTCTGACCGTCGGCGGCGCTGGCGCCGCTACCGTGACCAACAACGCCGGCGGCGTCATCTCCGGCGCCATGACCCTGACGGCCCAGAACGACACCTTCACCAACAACGGGACCTTCACGGGCAACACGACGACCACGACCAGCTTCGGCGCCGGCAACGACACGGTGAACAACAACGCCGCGTTCAATGCGATCGGGACCACCGATTTCGGCCTCGGAACCGATGTGTTCAACAACAGCTCCACGGGCTTCCTGAACGTGGCGCCCGGCACTTCCGCGGCCACCACGGTGAACTTCACGGGCCTGGAGACGCTGAACAACGCGGGCGTGATCGAATTCCGCAACGGCCATACGGGTGATGTGCTGAACCTGACCGGGACCACCCTGGTCGGCACCAGCGGCACCAGCCGGATGGGCATTGACGTCAACTTCGGCACGGCCACGGCCGACCGGCTGAACCTCGGCACGGCGACGGGCAACACCGTCATCACCGCCAATGTCCTGCCCGGCGTCCCCGGCACCATCGGCGAGACCATCCCGGTCGTCGTTTCTTCCGGTTCGATGACCTCGGGCAACTTCTCGCTCGACGGCGGCTCGATCGACAACGGCTTCGTGCGCTTCTTCCTCGACTTCAACGGCACCAACACCTTCGCCCTCGTCGGTCACCCCGACACGGAAGTGTTCCAGACCGTTGCGGCCGCGGGCGCCGCCCAGCGCTTCTGGAACCACACGGCGGACGCCTGGAGCGCCCGCACCCAGGAAATGCGTGACAGCCTGCTTTCGGGCTCGCCGACGCGCACGACCGGCTGGGAGATGTGGGCCCAGGCCCACGTCGGCAGCGAGAACTTCTCGTCCACCCGCGACTTCACCACCCTGGGCGGCCCGGCCGTGGTCAACACCGGAACCGACAGCGACTGGCGCGGCTTCCAGATGGGCGCCGACAACGTGCTCGGCGGCGGCTGGATGTGGGGTCTGACCGGCGGTTTCGTGCAGCAGGAAACCCGGCTTTCGGCCAACGCCAACTCCTTCGACTTCGAAGGCTGGAACGCCGGCATCTACACCGGCTTCACCTCGGGCAGCTTCTTCCTGAACGGCCTGGCCAAGGCTGACTGGTACAGCGTGGACGCCAACTTCCACACCGTGCCGGTGATGGGCCACTTCGACGGCCACACCTGGGGTCTGGCGGGTGAGGCGGGATTCCGCTTCGGCGGTCCGGGCTTCTTCCTGGAGCCCCTGGCGGCCATCAACTGGAGCCAGACCAGCCTCAACGACTGGAACGCTCCGGGCACGACGGTCGATTTCCACGACGCCAAGAGCATGCAGGGCCGCCTCGGCGCCCGGATCGGCGGCGACTGGGGCTCGATGGTTCCCTACGTCGGCGCCTACTGGGTCGACCAGATGCAGGGCAAGAACCAGGTCTCGGTGATCACCGGGGGGACCAGCGTCTCCTTCGAGGACATCCCGGCCAAGAACTACGGCCTGTGGGAGGCCGGCTTCACGACCAAGAGCTGGGCCGGTCTCGAAGGCTTCGCCAAGGTCGAGGGCCTGTGGGGTTCGGACGTGTCCGGCTGGACCGGCCGCCTGGGCGTCCGCTGGCGCTGGTGAGGGCTTGTTAAGACCCGGTCAACCAAACTGGCCGTGTCTTGAAAGGAATTCTCCGGCGTAGCCCCCTCTGGCGCGATCGGAGACGAGGCCGGGTCCTCCCCAAACGGGACCCGGCCTCACCTTTTTTCAGCAATCCGCTTCGATCACCCGCTGGGCGCGCCGCAGAGGCCGTCCACAGCATTGGGTTTGCGCCCGGGGCCTCGTTCAATAGCTTCCCCATCCAAGTCCATGTGGGGAGACAATCGATGTCCAAACCTTATCTGATCGCCGCCGCGATCTTCGCCCTTGCCGCCGGGAGCCTGGCCCAGGCCCAGAGCGCGGGGCCGGCCGCCACCCTGAAGCCGGAAGAGGTGATCAAGGCGCGGCAGGCCGCCTACATGCTTTCCGCCGGAGACTTCGGGGGCATGAAGTCGGCCGCCGACCACGGCGAGGACATCACCCACCTGACCTTCAACGCCGGCGGTCTGGTCCGCTGGGCCAACGTCATCCCCACCATGTTCCCCGCCGGCACCGGCCAGGGCGAGACCCCAGTCCCCACAAAGGCCCGTCCCGAGATCTGGAGCGATCGCGCCGGCTTCGAGGCGGCGGCGGCCAACTACGCCGCCGAGGCGGTCAAGCTGCGCGACGCGGCCAAGTCCGGGAACAAGGAGGCGTTCAACGCCCAGTGGGAAGTGGTGCGCGGCGCCTGCGCGGCCTGCCACGACAAGTACCGGGCGAAATAGGCTTCAATCCTCGTCGGCTTCGGGGGGCAGGGCCCGGGGTGTCTCGGACCCTGCCTGCTTGCGCCGGCGCAGGTTGGCGCGCAAGGCGCTGGCGAGCGCCGCCTGGCGGGCTTTCGCGGCGCTGGAGGCGGCCTGGGAGGGGGGCGGCTGGGGCTTTTTCACGACGGTCATTCAGCCGCACCGCAATCGGTCGTCAAGCCGCACGTTTTTCCCTTCCCCGGCCGCGCGACATTGTCTATACGCGCGGTTCCTCAGAGGGCCGCCGTAGCTCAGTGGTAGAGCGCATCCTTGGTAAGGCTGAGGTCGGCAGTTCAATCCTGCCCGGCGGCACCATCTGAGATCCTTGGCGAAGCGGGCTTGTGCAGCCCCCGCCCGCTGCCCGGCGGCGCCATCTGAGATCCTTGGCGTAGAGGGCGAATGCAGCCCCCGCCCGCTGCCTTTGAAAACGCCGCAAAACCGCCTCTTCTGCGAAATCGAAACGACACAACGGCCTGTTACGACTCCGCTGCTGGGCGGCGATCGAGGAATGGCCATGGACGTTTCGAGCGAAAAACCCCGACCCGGCGCCTCCGCCCTCAGGCTCACGCCGCGCGAGTGGCGCGAGATCCTCGAGGACCCGAGCTTCCTCTCCCGTCCCGACAACCGCTACCAGCGGCCGCGCCGTTACCTGGGTCTTCCCATCGAGATCGTGCCGGAGGGCTGGCAGCCCAGGCCCTGATGCGGGATGATGCCCGCTCGCGCATCGCGAGGTCGGGGGCGTCGGATGATCTTCGAACAGGTCGCTACGGGCGGCTGCCAGTCCTATCTGATCGGCTGCGAGGAAACCTGCGTCGGCGCCCTGATCGACCCCGAGCTGCGCCAGGTCGAACGCTACCAGGCGCTGGCGGCTCAGATGGGGGTCCGCATCCGCTATGTGATCGACACCCATACCCACGCCGACCATTTCTCCGCCGCCGATGACCTGGCCCGGCGCTTCGGCGCGACCCTGGTGATGCATCGCGACTCGCCCAGCAAGAAGCCGACCCTTCGTCTGGACGACGGCGACACCCTGCTGTTGGGAAACCTGCGGCTGCGCGCCATGCACACGCCCGGCCACACCCGCGACTCGCTGTGTCTCGTGGCCGCCGACCGGGTCTTCACCGGCGACACCCTGCTGATCGGGGGCACGGGCCGCACCGACCTACCGAGCGGCGACCCGTCTCAGCTCTACGACAGCCTGTTCGGACGCCTGCTCAAGCTCGATCCAGAGACGAAGGTCTACCCGGCTCACGACTACAAGGGCCGCTCGCACTCGACCATCGGCGCCGAGATCGCGGACAATCCGCGCCTGCAGGTCAAGGACCGCTCGGCCTTCGTCACCATGATGACCGAGCTTAACCTCAGCGCGCCCACCCATCTGACCGAGGCGCTCAGGACCAACATGCACGGCGGCAAGACCGTCACCCAGCTGCTGTCCGAGGCCGCGGCGACAACCCCCTTCATGGCGCTCGACGAACTGGCGGCGCGGGTCGAGGGCGGCGCCAACGATGTGCAGGTGCTGGACGTGCGCGAGAAGGACGCCTTCGCCGCGGGCCACATTCCCGGCGCGCGCCACATTCCCCGGGGCCAGCTCGAGCTGCGCGTCAACGAGGAGTTGCCCGATCCGACCCTGCGCATCGTGGTCTGCTGCGAGTTCGGCAAGATCTCGACCCTGGCCGCCGCCACCCTGCGCCAGATGGGCTTTCCCCGGACCGCCGCGCTGGACGGCGGCATGAAGGCGTGGCGCGAGGCGGGGTATCCGGTGGAGGGCTAGGCCTCGGTCTCCGCTGCCTCGACGAGCGCGCGGCGGCGCACCAGCCGTTCGATCCAGAACAGGGCCATGACCAGCACGCAGAACCAGCCGAATACGTCGCCGATGCTGGCGTAGACGGTGGGCTCGATCGGGGCCAGGGGCGCGTTGGCGATCAGGGTGGTGACCGGCCCGAGGTTCGAGCGGGTCTCGGCGCGGATGCGGCCGTAGCGATCTGAGACCGTCAGCAGCCCGTCGCGGGCCGAACGGATGACGGTGTAGCCGTTCTCCACCCCACGCAGCACGGCCATGCGCGAGTGCATGCGGCCGTCGGCGCCGAAGTCCCAGGCAGGCACCAGCACCGCCCCGACGCCGGCGTATTCCCGCCCCAAGCTCGCGAAGTCCATGTCCTTGCAGATCGCCACCCCCATCAGCCGGTCGTAGAGGACGAAGCGCTTGCGCTCATGGCCGGGGGTGAAGCGCCTCTCCAGACCCGGGACCAGATGGCGCTTCTGGTAGTCGATCGCTTCGCCTGTCGGCTGGATCAGCCAGGCGCGGTTCTCCAGGTGGTCGGGGAGGGCGGTGGTCACGCCGATCAGGAAGGGGGTGCGCATGGCAAAGGCTGGAATCTGCAGGCCGGCCCTGGCGTAGGCCGCGCGGCCGGAGGCGATGGTCTCGATCTTCTCCGGCGCCACCACCAGCCGCGCGCCCTGGCCGGCCAGACGGCTCATGGCGTCCAGGTAGGCATAAAGAGTCGGATCGTCCGGCTCTCCCGCGCGCGCCGGTGTCATGCTCAAGGTGTCAGCGGCGACCAGGCCCACGCGGATATTGGGCTCGACCGGGGCGCGGTGCAGCCTCCATGCCCCGCCGCCCAGCGCGGTCATCAGCAGCAGGATCGGCAGGCCGTAGGCCAGCAACGGAATCCGTATCGCCTGGCGCCGCGCGATGGCGACCGCCAGCGTCCCGCCGACCAGGGAAATCAGGAACACGACCGCCGGCGTCCCCCCCAGCGCCGCGACCTGGACGGCGGGCAGGACGTCCATCTGGCTGTAGGCCCAGCTGCCCGCGCTGCCGTGAGGCGAAACCGCCGCCACCAGGGTGTCGAAGCCGGCCGCGGCGACAGGAAAGGCGAAGGGCAGCAGCCAGTGGTCGGAGCGGCGCATCACGCCACGCGCGGTCAAGGTGATGGCGCCCAGCATCACGGCGCCGAGCAGGCAGACCAGGGCCGCGCCCGGCTTGCCGATCAGTCCGGCAAGGTAGGAGAACATGCCCGCCTGGCCGATCAGCCCGGCCAGGAGGCTCAGGCCCCAGGCCTCGAGGAAACCGGCGGACAAGGCGGCGACCAGCAGGGGCGCCGGGGCCAGCCACAGGCACCAGGCCATCGGATGCAGGCCCTGACCCAGATAGAGCAGCAGGCCGCTCGAAAGCGCGGCCAGCACGCGGTACAGGTACGCCATCGCGACCCTCTCCGACTCGGACGCCTCCTGCGACGGAGGCGGACCTTAGCATGGCCGTTCGCCCCGTCTTCCCCGCGCGCGGTTTGGCCCTTTCGCCCGCCCCTTTGGCTGTTTAGATAGCCTTCAACACGGGCGCCCTCCGCGTGGGATCAGGCGCCGCTCAAGGAACTCCATGGATCGCATCGCCATCGAAGGCGGCGCCCGGCTCGAGGGCGAAATTCCGATCAGCGGCGCCAAGAACTCAGCGATCAAGCTGATGGCCGCCAGCCTGCTCACCGACGAAGCCCTGACGCTCACCAATATGCCCCGGCTGGCGGACACCCGGTTCCTGGGAAAGCTGCTGCAGCGCCTGGGCGTCTCCCTGGTCGAGCGCGACGGCCCCGATGGAGCTGAGACCGAACTCTGCGCCGGCGAGATCGTCTCGGCGTTTGCGCCCTACGACCTGGTGCGCCAGATGCGCGCCTCCTTCAATGTGCTGGGCCCGCTGATCGCGCGCACCGGCCACGCCAAGGTCTCACTGCCCGGCGGCTGCACCATCGGGGCGCGGCCCGTGGACCTGCACCTGAAGGCGCTGGAGGCCCTGGGCGCCCGCATCGAGCTGCACGAAGGTTATGTCTACGCCACCGCCCCTCGCGGGCTGAAGGGCGCGGAGATCGAGTTCCCCTTCATCTCGGTGGGCGCCACCGAACACGCCCTGCTGGCCTGCGTGCTGGCCGACGGGGTCAGCGTCCTGAAGAACGCGGCCCAGGAGCCGGAGATCGGCGACCTGGCCCTGTGCCTGAACGCCATGGGCGCGAACATCGAAGGGATCGACACCGGCACCCTGACGGTCACGGGTGTCTCGAAGCTGCACGGAACGACCTGGTCGGTGATCCCCGACCGGATCGAGACGGGCACCTATGCCATGGCCGTGGCCATGGCCGGAGGCGAGGTGCGCCTGACCAAGACCCGCGCCCATCTGATCGAGGCCTTGCTGGTCAAGCTGCGCGAGGCCGGCGCCGAGGTGGCGGCCACCAACGACGGGGTCGAGATCAAGAGGAACGGGGCGCGGCTGAAGGCCGTGGACCTGACCACCGAAGTCTATCCAGGCTTCGCCACCGACCTGCAGGCCCAGTTCATGGCCCTGATGACCACCGCCGACGGCGAGAGCGTCATCCGCGAGACCATCTTCGAGAACCGCTTCATGCACGCGCCGGAACTGGCGCGGCTCGGCGCCGACATCACGGTCCATGGCGGTGAGGCGCGGGTGAGGGGGGTCGACGCCCTGCACGGCGCCCAGGTTATGGCCACCGACCTCAGGGCCTCGGTCAGCCTGGTGATCGCGGGCCTGGCCGCGAAGGGCGAGACCGTGGTCAACCGCGTCTACCATCTGGACCGCGGCTTCGAACGGCTGGAAGAGAAGCTCGGGGCCTGCGGGGCGAAGGTGCGCCGCATCCAGGGTCCGGCCGAGGACGAATGAGCATGGCCGACGCCAAGCCGAACCTGAAGCTGCTGGCCGAAGACGCCGACGACCTGAGCATCATCTCGGCCGCCCTGCAGGACGCGGTGACCAAGATCGGCGACATCCACTGGGAGCCCAGGGCCCGGACCCTGACCATCACCTTCAACCGCTTCCGCTGGGAGACGGCCGAGGGCGGGGCCGAGCGGGTGCGTTCGGCGCTGCAGTTCGGCGGCGTGCTCTCGGTCAAGGCGCGCCGGCTCCGGCGCGACCGCAAGGACGCGGTGGTCGAGCTGCTGGCGCTGGAGTTCACGCCGGGCGAGGCGCCGGGGGGTGTGGTGCTGCTGGGCTTCGCCGGCGGCGGCGACCTGCGCGCCGAGGTCGAATGCGTCGACGCGGTGCTGGCGGATCTGTCGAAGGCCTGGCCGGCGAAGCGGGCGCCCACCCACGACACGGAAAGCGCGTGAGCGCGCCGGGGCCGCACCGGCTGAACCGGGTCGAGCTGGATCCGGCTTCGGTGGTCGCCGCCCCCAGCGCCGACATCGAGCACGACCGCCAGGTGGCGATCTTCGACCTGGTCGAACAGAACAGCTTCCGTCCCGAGGGCTCGGCCGGCGGTCCCTACCAGCTGCGCCTGGCCTTCGAGGAGAACCGGCTGGTCTTCGACGTGACCGGGCCGGACTACGCCCGGCGCCACATGCTGTCCATGACCCCCTTCGCCAAGGTGGTGAAGGACTATTTCCTGGTCTGCGACAGCTATTATGAGGCTGTGCGCGACGCCAGTCCGGGCCAGATCGAGGCGATCGACATGGGCCGGCGGGGGCTCCACAACGAGGGCGCGGTCTTGCTGCGCGAACGGCTGGACGGCAAGATCGAGATCGACCACGAGACCGGGCGCAGGCTGTTCACCCTGATCTGCGCCCTGAGCCGCCGTTGACCGTCAGCAGCGCTCGACGGTGATCCAGCGCAGCTTGAACGCGCCCGGGTGCATATAGACACAGGCCTTCTCGCCCACGCTCAGGCCGGCGTAGCGGCCGGGGTCGACGCTGACGTCCTCCGCCTTGCTGCGCGGCCCCCAGGGCGACAGGGTCAGGTCGAAGGTGTGCGCCTTGCCGCTGGTCTCGTGCTTGTCCAGGACCGTGGCCTGGAACACCTGCGCCGGGCTGTGGTCCAGCAGGGTGTTGGCCTCCACCACCGCCCCCCAGGCCATGGGAACCAGCAGGAACGGCAGCCCGTAGCGGATGGTCTTGTTGCGGGCGTCCGGCGTGGTCAGCACTGTAAACAGGGCGCTCATCGCCACCCCGACCACCGTCCCGGCCAGGATGGCGGGCCACCAGTCCAGGCTGTCGACGTCGAGAATGGCGCGCAGCAGCAGGCCCCAGCCGGCGAAGATCAGACCCCACACGCTGGGCCGCGCCTCCGTCTGCTTCGCCTCGACCGGCACGATCTGGCCCTTGGACCACAGCATGATCGCCATCGCCGCCGGCGGCGCGAGGGCGCAGGCCAGGATCGCCGCCACATAGGGCCGCGGAAACAGCCAGGCCCAGACCAGGATCGCCGCGCCCACCAGGTTGCAGGCATAGGCGATGCGCCGAAGCAGCTTCAGGCGTTCGGCCCGCTCCGCGGGGGTGTCTCCCAGGTCATGGGAGGCCATGACCGCCTGCTGCGAGGCCCTCAGGTCCTTGGCGTCCAGATCCTCCACGCCATCGAACCAGGCATAAAGCCGGGCGTCGGGCTGGTAGAAGGTGACGATCAACGGCTTCACGTCGAGATCGCGCGCGACCAGGATCGCCCGGGGCGGTACGCCACTCTGCGCCGGCAGGGCCCGGAAGCCCGCGATCTCCGACCGGTTCATGCCCCGCTCGACGAACGGCCCCTGCACGGTGATCCGGCCCGGCGTGATCGTGAGCGCGACCCGGAACGCGCCCCAGCCCATGTAGGCCGCCGCCAGCAGACAGATCGAGCCGAAAAAGATCAGCAGCGGCCGCGCCCACGGCCCCCACGACGCCTCGCCCTTGAACAGGCACCAGCCGAGCAGGGCCAGTCCGCCGGCCAGGAACACGGCGGCGCAGAAGAGGAGAAAGATGCGGTAACGCTGGGTGGGGACGTAGGTCCAGGACTCGGAGGAGGACTGCGGCATCACCATGCTCCCGGGATTTCGTCGCGTCGGCGGCGGGGTTGATTCATTGCCCTGTGTTTCGAGGGCTGAGATGTAGTCGTCGCGACCGCCGATCCGGTTCAAATCCGATCTCAGTGCGAAGCTTGGCGGCAAAGAGCGGGCATTGCACGCTGATTTCGTCGCTTCCGCTCACTGGCGTTCACAGGAAAGGAGAGGCCTGATAGAGGCCGCAGCACCTGCCGTTTGAAGTCAGCGAGTCGCGACGAAGTGAGCCGTCCCCCGCTCGTGCTGGCCAGCGCCAGCCCCCGCCGCGCCGACCTGCTGGCCCAGATCGGGATCGTTCCCGACCGGGTCGCGCCGGCCGACGTGGATGAGACCCCTCAAAGGAATGAGACCCCGCGCCGTCTCGCCCTGCGCCTGGCGCGGGCCAAGGCCGAGGCCGTGCGCGATGCAGGCGCCTTCACCCTCGGCGCCGATACCGTGGTGGCGCTGGGCCGCCGCGTCTTGCCCAAGGCCGAAAGCGCTGACGAGGCCCGCCGCTGCCTGGAGCTGCTGTCCGGCCGCAACCACAAGGTCCTGACCGCGGTCTGCGTGCTTGCGCCCGACGGCCGCTCCGCCGAACGCCTGGTCGAGACCCGCATCACCTTCAAGCGCCTGACCGAGGCCGAGATCGAAGCCTACCTGGCCTCGGGCGAATGGTCCGGGAAGGCGGGCGGCTATGGCGCCCAGGGCCGCGCCGGCGGCTTCATCACCGAACTTTCCGGCAGCTATCCCGCCGTGGTCGGCCTGCCGCTCTATGAAACCCGCTGTCTGCTGGAGGGCCTCGGGTGGCGGGGCTGAAGCCGGCCAGAAGCGCGGTTCCCGCAAGCCCCGCCGACGAGGGGCGCCGCCGGCTGCTGCTCGATCGCCGCCCGGGCGAGGCGCGTGGCGTGGTGCTTCTGGACGGCCGCTTCGAGCGCCTGGCGATCGAACGCGAGGGCGAGCCGGAACGGGCGCGGCTGGGCGAAGTCCGCCGCGGGCGGGTCCGGGCCACCGCGCGCGCCTTCGGGGGCGCATTTGTCGACCTGGGCCTGGAGCGCGACGGCCTGATGCGCGCCGATCCCGCGGTCGGACCGGTCAGCGAGGGCGCCGCCGTCGAGGTCGAAATCCTGGCCGAGGGACGCGGCGACAAGGGTCCGGCCCTGCGTCTGCTGCGCCTCGCCGAAGGGCCGCCGGCGCTGCTCTCCCACGGACCGCCGCTGGAGGCCCGTCTGCGCGCCTGGGCGCCGCACGCCGAGATCGAGACCGGCGAGGCGGCGCTGGACGCCGCCGACGGGGCGGAGGAGGCGGCCCTGGCCAGCCGCTGGCTGCTGCCGCGGGGCTTGACCCTGTCGATCGAGCCGACGCGCGCCATGACCGCGGTCGACGTGGACCTGGCCGAGACCGAGGCGGGCAAGCGCGCGGTGCTGGACGCCAATCTGAACGCGGTGCGAGAGACCGCGCGGTTGCTGCGGCTGAAGAATCTGGGCGGGTTGGTGGTGCTGGACCTGGCCGGAGGCGCGCGCGAGCACCTGCCGATCCTGACCGCCGCACGCCAGGCCTTCGCCGCCGACGATCCGGGCGTGATCATCGCGGGCCTCAGCCGCCTGGGCGTGCTGGAAGTGGCCAAGCCCTGGCGCGAACGCCCCGTGAGTGAGCAACTCTGCGACCGCGACGGTCGGCTCAGCGCCCGTTCCGTGGCCCAGCGGCTGGTGGGCGTCCTGATGCGGCAGGGGCGGGGTGATCCCGGGGCCTGCTGGACCGCCGTCTGCGCTCCGGACGTGGCGGCGGAACTCGAACCGCTGGTCCGCGCTCTCGGACCGAGATTCTCCGTCCGCGCCGAACCCGGGCGCGAACGCCTCAATACGGATGTCATCGCCCCATGAGCGCCGCCCGCTGCCCGATCTGCGACAAGCCCGCCGAAAGCGCGGACTATCGCCCGTTCTGCTCGCGCCGCTGCGCCGACGTCGATCTCCAGCGCTGGTTCACCGGCCGCTACGCCGTGCCCGTGGTCGAGGCGGAGGAGGGGCCTGCCGAGGACGGCGAATAAGGCCTCAAAGCTGCTGGACAGCCAAAAGACCCTCGCCTATAGACCTCGCTCCCGAAACGGGGGCGACCCCCGTTTAGGCGCGCCTGGGTAGCTCAGTTGGTAGAGCAGCGGATTGAAAATCCGCGTGTCGCTGGTTCGATTCCGGCCCCAGGCACCATTCTTTTTCCCTCCCCCCGAAGCACCGACGCTCGACCCGAGTCGTTGCGTGCGCGAACGAAGGCGTCCGGGCCTCTTCCGGCCTTGGGGGCGCCGCCGATTCTCTCCATCCGCCGGCGTGCGGCGCGGGAGCCGTCCCTCTTCGTCGCAAAAAAATGACACCGGTTTCCGCGACCGGCCGACCCAGGGATCGGTTCGGGAGCGATCAGCGCAGACTCGGTCCTCGGCACTGATTGATCCGAAGACTTCGAATTGAAGGGAAGTCCGGCCCCGAATGCTGGTGATCACCACAGGATTTCGCGCGCGAAGACCAGTGCAGCGATTCACCCTGTTCTATGCGTTGGCTGGTGCAATTCGCACCCGCCCGGCGACGGGGTTTCCCTCGCGAGGGGAAAAGCGCTCAGCGGCACTTGACGCTCTGTTATGCGTTCGCCAAAGGAACTTGGCTGCCTCCACAAGGGGCGGCGGAATTCCCACCAGTCGCAAGGCCGGTGAACTAAAGCGCCCTTCGAGATGTCGCTGCCGATCCGAAAGGACTGGCGTCAACATACCGGGTCGGCGTAACGAAGCGTGTCGGACACCAACGCCGTTGGAACGGTGTAGGCTCCGAGCGTATTAACTCTCGGGGTGGAGACGCTTCCGCGCGACGACCCTTTTGGTCCAAACGTGTCAGACCAACCAGGAACTGGCGAACGATGCTCGAACACAAAAAAATCCATCCTCTTGCCGCACTCATTGGCGCTGCTGCGCTGTTGATTAGCGGTCCGGTGCTCGCGCAAGGCGCAAGCGCTCCCGCAGCTCCGGCCGCTTCCGCCGCTGCTGCTCCTGCCGACAAGGGCGCCGCCCCGGCTGCGGCTCCTGCCGCGGACGCCGCCGCCCCGGCCGCCGACGCTCCTGCGGGCGCGCCGCCGACCATCAAGAACGCCGGTAAGCTGACCATCTTCACCATGTTCATCGAAGCGACGATCGTCGTGAAGATCGTCATGGTGGGCCTGCTGCTCGGCTCGGTCTTCTCTTGGACCATGCTGATGATCAAGCTGTTCGAGTACGGCAGCTTGAACCGGGCTTCGGACCGTTTCCTCGAAGCCTTCCGCAGCGCCCGGTCCATCGCGGACATGCGACGCATTGCGACCTCCGACGAGTTCGACGGCAACCCGCTGGCCGATATGGCCGCCGCGGCTTCCGAAGAAGTCGAGCTGTCCCGCCAGGCGGGCCTGGCAGTCGGCGGCGAGCACCGCAACTCGACCATCACCCGCGCCTCTCAGGCGGTTAACGCCGTCCAGGCGGGTCTGGCCAAGCGGCTCTCCGGCGGTCAGCAGTTCCTCGCGACCCTGGGTTCCTCGGGTCCCTTCATCGGCCTCTTCGGTACGGTGTTCGGGATCATGAACTCCTTCATCGGTATCGCGAACACGAACACCACGAACCTCGCGGTCGTGGCGCCCGGCATCGCCGAAGCGCTGCTCGCCACGGGTATCGGCCTGTTCGCCGCCATCCCGGCCGTCGTTTTCTACAACCTGTTCCAGGCGAAGATCACGGCGTACGGAACGAGGTCGGAAGGCTTCGTGGCGGAACTCATGAACGCGATTTCCCGCCAGCTCGACAAGGGGGCGTGATTTAGATGGCTGCCAAGCTTTCAGGTGGCGGCCGGTCGAAAATCACGACCGAGCATAATAGCGAGATCAACGTCACGCCTTTCGTGGATGTGATGCTGGTTCTGCTGATCATCTTCATGGTGGCGGCGCCGCTGGCTACCGTGTCGGTGAAGCTCGATCTCCCGCCGGCTAACGCGCCGGATACGCCTAACCCGCCCAAGCCGATCTACATCTCGATCCAGAAGAATGGCCAGGTTTACCTGGGCGACTTCCCGGTCGCTACGGATGAAGTCGGTAATGAGCTGGCCAAGCAGATCGGTGCGCGGGATCCGTCCAAGGAGCGCATCTTCATCCGCGCTGACAAGAAGACGCGCTATGGAACCTTCATGCAGGTGATGAACCAGCTGCAAGACAACGGTTTCTATAGCGTGGCCCTGGTCGGCGAAGACATCAACTAAGGGTCACGGCTGCGCGCATGTCAGAAGAACATCACCGCGACCCGATCCTCGATCCGCCGCGCCGAAGGAAAAAAGGACTTTCCCAAGGCGCCTGGATCGGCATCGGTATCTCCGTCGTCCTGCACTTGGCTGCGGCGTATTACGTCTATAATTCCAAGTTCAAGATCAAGCAGCAGACGTTCTCGGATGAAAAGGTGCAGGTGACGCTGGAGCAACTACCCCCTCCGCCGCCGCCGCCGCCGCCTCCGCCTCCGAAGGACAAGCCACCGCCGCCCCCTCCGGTGCAGCAGCGTGAACCGGCGCCTCCGCCGCCCAACACGCCGCCGGCCGTCGTCTCCCAGTTCGTTCCGGTCAAGAAAGAAGACCGGGTCGAATACAAGGGACCGGTCGCCGCTGAACCGGTGAGGCAGGTTCCGCCGCCGCCGCCGCCTCGGCCTTCGGTCATCACGAATCCCCAGTGGATTCGGAAGCCGAACGGAGACGACCTGGTGCGGTTCTTCCCGCCGTCCGCTCTGGAGCGGGGCACCGAAGGCCACACGACGCTTGATTGCGTCGTGAAGGAAGACGGGACCCTCACCAGCTGCACGGTGATCGAGGAAACGCCTTCGGGTCAGGGCTTCGGCAACGCCGCCCTGCGGATCTCCGGACGCTTCAAGATGCGTCCGCAGACCGTGGACGGCCAACCGGTTGGCGGCGCCCACGTCCACGTGCCCGTCACCTGGCGGGTCAGCGGCTAGACGTTTCGCCAAATCCTAGCGAAGCCGCCCCGGAGCTCACACTCCGGGGCGGTTTTGTTTTGGGGTCGGGTGCGTGGCTTAGGCGCTTGATCGCACAGGCGCGGAGCATTAGAAGCTCCCCCTCACGTCCCGCACGTCCGGGCCGCCTTAGCTCACTTGGTTAGAGCGCTAGATTGTGGATCTAGAGGTACCTGGTTCGAATCCAGGAGGCGGTACCATCTTCCTTCCCTGATAGCCTGGCCGGATTTCCTGCCCCATGACCGTGGGGTGGTCCGCGTGGCCCAGGCCTGCCAGACTTGCCCCCGCGAAGGGGGCGGAGCCGGGTGAAGGGCGGAAATCGTCATCAGGATATGGCGCCCCGGACCAGGGTTCCGAGCGATCGGTGGCCTCTGTCGCTCTTTGGGCTGGCGCCGGCGCTCCTGCTTGCCGGCGCCCTGATGCTCATCTCTTTCGCCGGGTTCGACGCCACAGGAGCCCGCTGGGTCCCAGGCGCGGACCTGCGCTGGCTGCCGGCGGCCGCCGACGGCTTTCCGGCGCGCCCGTCGCAGGACAGTCCCGCGCGCGGCCTGATGAGCCTTCCCTGGCCAGGCGACGGGCTCATTCAGCTGTCGTTCGACCTTCCCCCGCGACCGGCGGCCCAGGAAGATATGGCGCTCCTCGCCCCTGCGGGCGTTGGCCCGATCAAGCTCTATCTGAACGGGGTGTCGGTGGCCGAGGAGACCGTCGACGCCGATCCGTACCTGACCATCCCCGGAGCGCGTCCACGCCTGTGGACCCTGCCGGGCGCCCTGCTTCACCCGGATCGCAATCGAGTCGATCTGATCGTCCCCGGGGCGTCGGCGTCCGGCCTTGGGCTCGCGCTGGGACCGCCAACCGCGATGCGTCAAGCCGGTCGTAGTATCGCCCGGGCTCTGATCGAAGCGCGATGGACGGTGGCCGCCCTTGCCCTCGCCGCCGCGTCATTGGCGCTCGGGGCGGCTCTGGCCGGCCGCAGGTTGCTTCCCTGGATCGCGTTCTCGGCCGCGGCGCTCGCGGTGGGCGCCCGCGCCATGATTTCGAAGGGGTGGGGCGCCGCCCCGCCGGGGTTGGCGGACCAGGGTCTCGATCTGCTGCTGGTGGCCGGAGCCATGGCCAGCCTGGCCTGCGTCTTCGCTACAGTCGTCCAGCGGCCATCCGCACCCGGCGCCGGAGCGCGACGGATGGCGAGCGCGGCGATCATCGGCCTGCTCGTCCTGACCTTGACCTGCGCCACCCTTCCCCTGTTCGGACTGGAGCACGGGCTTTGGGCTCTCGACCTTGAAATCGGCTACGGCCTGGGTTGCGTCCTGTTGTTGTCCGGTCTCGGCCTGTTCTGCGCAGTCGCGGCCGCACGCCAGACCTGGCGGAACCTGCAGGCGCGAATAGACCTGGGTCGGGTCATCAAGGCGCAGCAGGCCGAAATCCAGGCGACATCCCAGGCCCTGGACCAGCAGCTGCGACGGGCGGCCATTCTTGAGGAGCGCCAGCGTCTTGCCCGCGACATGCATGACGGCATCGGCGGACGGCTGGCTTCCCTGCTGGCCCGGGTTCGCGCCCACCGCATCGACCTTCCGCAGATGGAGGGTGAACTGAGCGAGGGGCTGACCGAGCTGAGGCTGCTGGTCGACTCGCTGGACGCGGCCGGTGAGACCCTCGCGGAGGCTCTGGCCGATTTTCGCCCTCGCGCCCGCGCCCAGGCCGAGGCGGCACGCATGAGCCTGGCGTGGGAACAGCCTGACGATCTGGACGTCGGCGCCCGCGATCCGCGCTGGATCTTGAACCTCTACCGCCTGATGCAGGAAGCGGTCACCAACGCGGTCAAGCACTCGGGCGGCGATCGGTTGGCGGTGGCGATCGAACGGCGGGACGCCGGAACGCTTGTGATCCGCATCGAGGACAATGGCCGCGGCTATGACCGGCAGGCGCTCAAGGCGGGCCGGGGCCTGGCCAACATGGCGTATCGCGCCCGCCAGCTTGGGGCGGAGCTCCTGACCGAGGGCGCGGGCCTCCCGTCCGGAGCGCGGGTGACGATCCTGCTTCCCATCCTCGCAGGCCCGCCTGGCGCCCTCGCGCCGGGTCAATCCAGCGGCGAGATCATGCCCAACTGACGCGCCTCGAAGATCGCCTCCGTGCGGGAGTGGACGGTCAGCTTGCGGTAGATCGCCTTGACGTGGTCGCGGATCGTGTGTTGCGAAATGGTCAAGGCGCTGGCCGCCTCGCGATAGCTTAGTCCCCTCGAAAACAGCTTCAGCACCTCGATCTCGCGCGCCGTCAGCGTGGCCTCCGCAGGCGCCTCGACCCGGGACGGCGCGGTGGCCTTGTAGATTTCCAGCAGGAACCTCGCCGCCTGCGGACTCATCGGCGTGTCCCCCTGCAGGGCGCTGACAATGCCCGCCGCCACCCGGTCCGGCGGGGTGTCCTTCAGCAGGTATCCATCCGCGCCCGCCTGCAACGCCTGCAGCACGCTCATCCGGTCGCCCAGCACCGTCAGGATGAGGCACTTGGCCTCGCCCATCGATTTCAGATGGCGCACGAAGTCCGCGCCATTGCCGTCGGGCAGCTTCAGATCGACCAGGCAGAGATCGGGCAGCTCCGCGCCGCAGCGTCGGGTCGCGCCGGCGACGGTCTCCTCGGAAAAGGCGACCTCGAGCCCCTCGGTGGCGGTGACAATGCCTTCCAGGTAGTCGCGCAGGTGCGGATCATCTTCCAGTATGCCGATCCGTCCCGGCCGATCCGCCGCCGTCATGGCCGCCTCCAGCACGTAGCGTAGGGCTGGTCGGCGATGTCGATCCACGCTCGCCGGGCGACGGCTGACGGGTCGCCACGGGCCGCGATCCCCTCGCGGACCCCGTCATGGAATTCGGCGGCGCGCCACCCGGCCCCGAACCGGGCCGCGCAGTAGCGGTCGGCTTCGGCGACCACCGCAAAGCTGTCCCCGCGCACCGGCTCGCTGAGCGCCAGGGTCCCGCCGCTCCAGGACCTGTACGCCGCGGACTGTTTCAGGGCGCGCGGCGCGGGGATGTCGCCGGGTTTGAAGCAGGCAAGCGGCAGCCGCGTGGAACAGGGGGTGTCGCCCGCGTAGGGGTCGCAGACGTGGCTGCCGTCCCTGACCCGACGGCAGGCCAGAAAGACGGCGTCCGGCGACGGGTGCGGTCCGATCTCGCCCGGCGCGAGGGTCAGGCCCCGCGTGCGCTCCGGCTCCTCGCAGACCGCTACTCCCATGAAGTCGACGCTGGTGTCGTCCTCCACCGCGACATCGAGCCAGGAGGTCGACCGACCGGAGCGGATGTAGGACAGGAGGGTGGCGGGGGCGCCGGCTCCCCGCTCCGGCGAGGCGGCCGTCGTCGCGGCGTTGGAGGGGAGAGACAGCACTGCTGCTCCCAGGTCCGCCGCATAGAGGGTGCCCGTGCGCCGCCATCCTGGCGCCTTGTCCAGCCGGGTGACCAGGGCGCCCAGGCTGGGGGACCGGGTCCCTTCGGCTGGCGGCGACAGGTCGCCGATCCCGAAGGTGTCGTTGTCGTTGTTCGCGACCTTGCGCAGGCTGATCACGAACAGGCCGCTGGAAATCCTTGCCGGAACCTCGATGGAGTCGGTGAAGGGGCGATCGGCCTGATACTGGTCGTAGCGGTTGTCCCGGTAGAACGAACGCGTGTTCGCCGTCAGGCGTCCCGGGCGGATGTAGCCGGGCTCGTCGCCGGCCGGGGAAAACCCGTCTTCCGCACCGCGTATCCGGATGTGCTTGGTCTCGGCCTTCCGGCAGGGAAAGCTCCGCAACATCTCCACGCCGGTCCTGGGCGCTTCCGCGGCGTCGCTCGCGCGAGGGCGAAGGAAGCTCGCGGCGGACATGACGACCACGGATGCGCCGACCGCCAGCACCAGCAAGGGGATCGTCACGGTCAGCCGCACGCGCCCTCTCCTGATTGACCGCCGACCGGACGTTAGCACCGTCGCGGCGCGTGACAACGAAGCACGCTCCGATCCCCCACGATCATGGGGTAGGCGCCGATCCCCCTGCAGCCGAGCTTGAAGGCGGTGGGAGCATCGGCGCGCCGCGCCAGGTCTCCCGAAGGCCGTCCGTGACGGCCACGGCAATTGGGAGATGAGAATGAACAGGTTGCAGGGACTAATGATTTTCGGGGCCGCGGCCGCCTTGATGGCCAGCCCCGCCATGGCGGCCATGCCGCAGTTGCCGCCGTGCAAGACCGGGGGCGGCCCCGTCACCCTGATGATCCGCACCGACACGACCTCGGGCTGGACGGTCAACGGCGCGCCGGCTGCCGCCGTGGCCCACTCCGGCTGGGCCAATCCCTCGCCGGCCACCTGGATCGGGCCGGCAAGCGGAAACGGGCCGCAAACACTCACCTACAGGATCGTCTTCAGTGCTCCGACGATGCACGGCCCGATGGCGGTTTCGGCGCGCTGGACCGCCGACAACTGCGGCATGACCCTGCAGGCCGGGACGGGTCCCACCCAGTCCGCGGGAGCCTGCGGCGGAATGGCGCCCAACGGCACGGACTTCACCTCATTCGGCCACACGACAAATGCCATGTTCTCGCCCGCAGACGAGAACAATCCGAATCCCTCGATCACCTTCGTGGTCTCCAATCAGCCGGGCTCGCCGACGGGCATGGCCGGGATCTTCACCGTGACCGCACGGTGCGTCTGTCCCCACTGAGAACCAGGGGCCCGCGCCGAAGAGGGTGCGGGCCCGCTTCTCGCGGCGCTTGCGGCGCCGGACAAACTCCCTTCCCATAGCCTCTCCGCCGCGGGACCGCGGCGCCGGAGGGCCGACCATGACCGAACCGCTCAAGCGCGAGATCGGCTTCTTCAGCGCGGTGCTGCTGGTCATCGGCGGCATCGTCGGGTCCGGCATCTTCAAGAACCCGGCGGTGGTCGCCCACAACCTTCACGCCCCGCCCCTGATCCTGGCCGCCTGGGCCATCGGCGGCGGCGTCGCCCTGCTGGGAGCGCTGGTCTACGCCGAGATGGCCGCGCGCATGCCCGAGACCGGCGGCGAGTACGCCTACCTCAAGGCCGCCTTCCATCCCTTGGTCGCCTTCCTCTTCGGCTGGACGACGTTGCTCGTGGTGCAGACCGGGGGCATGGCCGCCGTCGCCCTGATCTTCGCCGAGAACGTCCAGAAGCTGACGGGCACGACCCTGCCCGGGGGGCTGATCGCGGTGGTGACCCTGGCCCTGCTGGCGGCGGCCAATTGCGCCGGGGTCAGGGCCGGCAACGGGGTGCAGTCGGGGCTCGGCGCGCTCAAGCTCATGGCCATCGGCGGCATCGTTCTGGCGGGGCTGTTCCTCGTACCGAAGCCCTATTCGCTCACCCAGCCGATGACCGACGCGGTTCCGGCGGGGGGCATGCTCAAGAACTTCGGCGCCGCCATCATCCCGGTCCTGTTCGCCTTCGGCGGCTGGCAGACCTCCAACATGGTCGCCGGCGAGATGAAGGACCCCCGCCGGGACCTGGCCCGGGCCCTGATCATCGGAGTGATCGGGGTGATCGTGCTCTACCTCGCCGTCACCGTGGCCTGCCTCAGGGCGCTCGGTCCGGACAAGCTGGCCTTGACCGCCACGCCCGCCGCCGACGCCCTTGAGGTCGCGCTCGGACCCGTGGGCGCCAGCCTCACGGCCGCGGCCATCGCGCTTTCGACCCTGGGCTTCCTCAGCCAGTCGATGCTGACCGCGCCGCGCGTCTATTTCGCCATGGCCCGCGACGGCCTGTTCTTCAAATCGGTCGGGGCGGTTGCGTCGGGCAGCCGCGCGCCGGTGCTGGCCATCCTGATCCAGGCCGGATGGGCGGCGGTCCTCGTGCTCAGCGGCACCTACGACCGGCTGCTCAGCTATGTGGTGGCCATGAATTTCCTGTTCTTCGGCCTGACCGGGGCGGCGATCTTCGTCCTGCGTCGGCGAGAAGCCGCGGGCGCCGCCAGCGAGCCGGGTTTCCGCGCGCCCTGGCATCCCATCACAACCGGCCTCTTCGTCCTGGCTTGCGCCGTGGTGGTGGCCAGTTCCTTCTGGGCTTATCCGATTGACAGCACCCTCGGCTACGGTCTGATGCTGCTGGGGGTTCCGGCCTATCTGCTCTGGCGCCGCTTCGGGACTGTGTCGGCCGCATGAGCCCGCGCCTGCGCCAGTCGCCCTACATGCACTTCGCCAAGCTGCACACGGGGGGGCGCTTCAACCTGGCCGCCAGCGGGGTTCCCGACCGGACCCTCGAGGACATCGGCGCCGACCTGTCGCAACTCGGCCCGCTACAGGGACCCAACGCCTACGGCTGGGCTCCCCTGGTCGAGCGGCTGGCCGGCCGCTTCGGTATCGATCCGGCCTCGGTGGTCCAGGCCGCCGGCGCCTCCTTCGCCAATCATCTGGCCATGGCCGCCCTCATCGACCCCGGCGACCGGGTGCTGATCGAGAGTCCGGCCTATGAGCTGATGGTCTCCACCCTGCGCTACCTCGGCGCCGAGGTGGTGTTCTTCGAACGCACCGCCGCCTCCGGTTTCCGCCTCGACCCGGCCGCGGTGGCTGCGAAACTGACGCCGGACACCCGCCTGATCGTGGCGACCGAGCTGCACAACCCCTCCAGCGTCCGCGCGGATCCCGCCGACCTAAAGGCCGTGGCCGACCTGGCCCGCGACGCGGGCGCGCGCTTTCTGGTCGATGAGGTCTATCGCGAACTGACCTTCACGGGTGAGCAGGCGGAGACCGCCTTCACCCTGGGCCCCCATGTGGTGGTCACCTCCAGTCTGACCAAGGCCTACGGCCTTTCCGGCCTGCGCTGCGGCTGGGTGCTGGCCGAGCCCGAGCTGGCCGGGCGTATGTGGCGTCTGCACGACCTGATCTATGCGCGCGGACCGTTCCTGACCGACCAGCTCAGCCTGATGGCGCTGGACCGGCTGCCGGCGCTCAGGGCCCGGAGCCTGGACGCCATCGCCCGCAATCTGGAGGCCTACCGGCAACTGCTGGGCGGCCATCCGGCGCTGGAGCAGACCATCCCCGAGATCGGCACCACCGTGTTCCCGCGCCTGGTCTCGGGAGACGCCGACGCCTTCGTGACGCGTCTGGCCGATGAGTTCGAGACAGGAGTGGTTCCGGGTCGCTTCTTCTTTGCGCCGGAGCATATCCGCATCGGCGTGGCGGGCGATCCGGATGTGACGCGGCAGGGACTGGAGCGTATATCCCGCGCGCTGGAGCGGAGCCTGAGCCGTGAGCGCGCCTGAGCTGACATTGGACCCGCCGGCCGATCCGGCGCTGGAAGACCGGCCCTTTTCCCTGGGCCTGCTCGCGGTCATGGCCGCCGTCTGGGCCTCAGTCGCCGCAGCCTTCTTCATCTCCTGGCTGCCGGAGGCGGAGCCCACCGGTCCATCCTGGCGCTCGGCGGCGCTGTGGTACGGCCTGAATTACGCCCTCTGGTTCGTCCTCTCGCCGGTGGTGTTCCTGCTGTCCAGGCGCTTCCCGCCGCAGGGCGAACGCCGCGGGCGAAACCTCTCGGTCCACTTCGTCGCGGCCCTGGCCCTGGCGATGACCCACGTCGTCATCTTCCTGACGACGGAGCACGGGCTCGACCCGGAATTCCACCGCCGCTTCGCCTCCCTGGCCGAGGCGTTCAAGAACAACTTCCTCTACCGTACCCTGACCGGGGTGGTGACCTATGGCCTGGTGCTGATGGCCTTCGTCTCCGACGGGTCCCTGCGGCGGATCCGGCGGGAGGAGAAGCGCTCCGAGAGCCTGCAGCGCCAGTTGGCCCAGGCCCAGCTGCAGGCGCTGCGCATGCAGATCCAGCCCCACTTCCTGTTCAACACCCTGCACTCGATCTCGTCCCTGATCGACGAGGCGCCGGCCCAGGCCCACGCCATGGTCGCGCGTCTGGGCGACTTCCTGCGCGCGACGCTGGAGCGGGGCGCGGTCCAGACCCTGCGCCTGGCCGAGGAGTTGCGGTTCGCCGAGCTCTACCTGGACATCGAGAAGGTCCGTTTCGCCGACCGGCTCAGGGTCCGCATCGAGGTTCCGCCCGAAGTGCTGGACGCGTGCGTTCCTCCCCTGATCCTTCAGCCCCTGGTGGAGAACGCCATCCGCCATGGCGTGGCGCCGGCGCTGGCTCGGGTGGAGCTGACCCTTTCAGCGGCGAAGCGGGGCGGCGAGCTCGAGATCGTCGTCCGCAACGTTGAGGCGGGCGCCGGCGCTACGCCGCCGAGACCGGGAGACGGGCTCGGTCTGGCCAACACCCGCGCGCGGTTGCGGCAGGCATACGGGGACGAGGCGTCGCTTCTGTGCGCATCGCTCGCGCCCGGAGCCTACGAGGCGATCCTGCGCCTGCCGATCGAGGGGCCGGCGGATGGCGGACACTGACGCCGCGGCGAAACCCCGGGTCCTGATTGTCGACGACGAGCCCCTGGCCCGGCGGCTGCTGCGCCGCCTGCTGGATCGGGACGGTGGCGTGGGCGACATCCGCGAGTGCGCCAACGGGGTCGCGGCGCGCGCCGAGATCGCGCGCTCGCGGCCGGACATCCTGTTCCTGGATGTGGAGATGCCGGGCCTGTCCGGCGCCGACCTCCTGGTCGGCCTCCCCGAAGACCGCATGCCGGTGACCGTCTTCACCACCGCCTATTCGGAGCACGCGGTCAGGGCCTTCGATCTGCAGGCCTGCGACTACCTGCTCAAACCCTTCGACGAGGCGCGATTCGCAAAGGCCCTGCAGCGCGCGAAGGACGTGCTCGCCGCCTCGCGACCGCCGCCCGGCGGGGTCAAGGTGCCGGTGCAGAGCGGGGATCGGACCCTGCTGCTCGACGCCGGCGAAATCCTGCTCGTCGCGTCGGAGGACAACTATGTGCGCGTGCGCTCGGCAGGGCGTGACTATCTGCAACGCTCCACCCTCGCGGCGCTGGAAAGGACGCTGCGCAACAGCGGTTTCCTGCGGGTGCACCGGCGCTTCCTGGTCAACCTGGCCCGCGTGCGCGAGATCTCGCCGCGCGACGAACACCGCCTGCTGCTCACCCTCAGCGACGGGTCGACCGCGCCGGTGAGTCGGCGGCTGACCGAGCGCGTCCGTTCGCTGTTGGCGCGATCCTAGGCGCCTCCGTCGGCCGTTCGCCCCCGCGCTCGGCCTTCTGACCACAATTCGGTTGAGACGGGCGGCGCCTGTCCTCCCCATTCCGGCGGATCGTGGGGAGACGCCTATGGCTGGCCGGCAGGGCAGGAGAGCTTCTTGGGTCGCTGTGCTGGCTGCGCTCAGCCTCGCGCCGTCCGCCGTCCATGCCGCGGAGCCGGCCGATGGCCCGGCGCCCGCCGACGCGCCGAACGGCGTGAGCGCCTATCCTGCCTCCTTCTTCGCGCCCATGGGCCTGGAGACGGCCTACGACATGGTGCTGCGCCTCCCGGGCTTCGCCTTCGACGACGGCAGCGCGGTGCGGGGGTTCGGTGGGGCGGCGGGCAATGTCCTGATCGACGGCCAGCGACCGGCCAGCAAGACCGACGACCTGATCGCCATTCTCCGGCGCATTCCGGTGGCCCAGGTCGAACGCATCGACCTGATCCGCGGCGGCGCGCCGGGCGTGGACATGCAGGGCAAGACCATCGTGGCCAATGTGGTGCGCCGCAAGGACGCCGGCTTCACCGGCGCAGCGGTCGTCAGCGCCTATATGCCCAGCCACGTTCCGGTCGATCCCCAGCTTCGCCTGGAGGGGAACTGGAAAGGCGACGGCCGCACGCTGGAGGCCTCCCTCTTCGGGGCCCGCTACCACGACGACACCCAGGCGCGCGGCCTGCACACCATCCTCGCGCCCAACGGCCAGGCGCTGGATTCCTCGCAGATGCGCTACGCCGCCCCGCTGTTCCGCTACCTCGGCGTGGTCGCCTACGAGACGCCGCTGTACGGGGGGCGGCTGCGGGTGAACCTGACGCTCGAAGACCAGCCTTACCGCCTGAATGACGTAGATAACTTCGTGGTGGCCGGGCGGCAGCAGGAGCGGCTGCGGCAGGACCAGACCGACGGCGAGCTCGGCCTTCGCTACAGCCGAGACCTGACGCCCCGTCTGGCGCTCGAGGCCTTCGGACTGCAGCACCTGAACACCTTCGGCGCGGCTTCCATCTTCCAGACCGCGGGCGACGACGAGGACTTCAGCGTCCACAACCTCGGCGGCGAGAGCATCGCGCGCGGGGTCCTGCACTGGCGTCCCTCGGGGAACCTCACGGTCGACGCCGGCGGTGAGTTCGCCTTCAACTGGCTTCGGACCCGCACCAGCTTCAGCGACAACGGCGTGGCCATCCAGGTGCCCGCGGGCCGGGTGCGTGTGCAGGAGCAGCGCGCCGAGGGCTTCACCACGGCAACCTGGCGCCCCTCGGCCGCTCTCGTGGTCGAGGCGGGTCTTCGGGTCGAACATTCCACCATCTCGTCCAGCGGCGACGTCGCGCTGTCGCGCACCCTGACCTTCTCCAAGCCGCGGCTGGCGGCGACGTGGTCGCCGGATGCGAACGACCAACTGCGGCTGCGGGTCGAGCGTGAGGTGGGACAGCTGGACTTCAACAACTTCGCCGCCAATGGCGCGCTCAACGGCGCCGGAGTCGCCGCCGGCAATCCGAACCTCGCACCCCAGACGGACTGGGCTTTCGAGGCCGCCTACGAGCGGCATTTCTGGAAGGACGGAGTGGTCTCCCTGACCCTGCGCCGCCTGGTTCTGCAGGATGTGGTCGACCGGGTGCCGGTCACCGGCCCGTCCGGCGTCTTCGACGAACCGGGCAACATCGGCGGTGGGCGCGAAAACGACGTGATCGCCGCCTTCAGCGTGCCGCTCGACCGCATCGGCGTCCGCGGCGCGACCCTGCGGGGGCAGGGAACCTGGCGCAGTTCACGGGTGGACGATCCCACGACCGGGGACCCGCGCGCCATCTCGGGCCAGCACCCGTTGGACGCCGAGCTGCACTTCGCCCAGAATCTGCCGGCCTGGAAGATGCGCTGGGGGATCGACACGACCATCGCCTATCGCGAGCGCTACTTCCGCTTCAACGAGATCGACACCATCCGCAACGGCACGTTCAACCTGGTGTTCTTCGAGTACAAACCCCGGCGCGATCTCACCGCCCACTTCGAGATCGCCAACACCAGCCGGCGCGCCTACCGCAACATGCGCGAGGTGTTCTCGGGTCCGCGCGATATCGCGCCGCCAGCCTTCACCGACCTGCAGAGCCACACCTTCGGAACCTTCTTCTTCGCCCGGATCCGCAAGACGTTCTGAAGCTACTCCCGCATCGCCTCGATCAGCCGCGCCATGAACTCCGCCCCGCGTTCCATCTGGCGCACCTCGACGTATTCGTCGGGCTGGTGGGCCTGCTCGATCGAGCCCGGTCCGCAGATTACGGTGGAGAAGCCCGCCTCCTGGAACTGTCCGGCCTCGGCAGCGTAGGACACCACCCGCGCGGGCCCGTTGTCGCCGGCCAGGCGCCGGGCGAAGACCTCGGCCGCCCCGTCGGTCTCGGGCGTCAGGGGCGGGGTCCAGGAGAGGCGCTCCACCGCGACCCCAGCCTCCGGCGCGCGCGCCTTCAGTTCGGCGTCCAGCGCAGCACACCGGGCCAGGAAGGGCTTCAGGATGGCGTCGGGTTCCAACCCCGCCGGCCAGCGCAGGTCGAAGGCGAAGACGCACTCGCGGGCGATGATGTTGCGCGCCGTGCCGCCCCTGACTTCGCCGATGGTCAGGGTCGCGCCCTTCGGATCGTAGGTTGAGGCCGGATCGGCGCCGTCCCAGAGCCGTCGCGAGATCGCATTGAGCTCGCCCATCAACCCCACCGCCTCCATGACGGCTGACACGCCGTGGTGGGGCAGGCTGGAGTGGGCTTCGCGCCCGGTGACGGTGACCCGGTGGGCGGTCACCCCCTTGTGGCCGGAGACCGCCTCCATGTTGGTCGGTTCGCCCACCACCACCAGCGCGGGGCGGGGAAGCTCCGCCACCATGGCCGCGATCATGTCCGGCGCGCCGATACAGCCCACCTCCTCGTCATAGGAGAAGGCCAGGTGGACCGGCCGGTTCAGCGGCGCGGCCGCCAGCTCCGGCGCGGCGGCCAGGCACTGGGCCAGGAACCCCTTCATGTCGCAGGTCCCACGGCCGTAGAGCCGCTCGCCCTTGCGGGTCAGGGTCCAGGGGTCGGTGCTCCACGGCTGGCCGTCCACCGGAACAACGTCGGTATGGCCCGACAGCACGACCCCGCCTTCCAGCTCAGGACCGATGGAGGCGTAGAGGTTGGATTTGGTGCCCTCGGCGTTGGGCACGCGCCGGGTGCGGAAACCCAGGGGCTGGAGCTCGCTCTCCACCCAGGCGATCAGCTCCAGGTTCGAGCCGCGCGAGGTGGTGTCGAAGGCGACCAGCCTGGCCAGGAGCTCGATGGCGCGCGCGGCCAGGCCGGATGAGTCGGGAAGGGGAAGGATCATGCGCGGTGACTGTGGCAGAGGCCCGGGGCCTCGCGCAAATGCCGTTCGGTAACCGACCTATGCGCGGCAGGCTTTCAGGAAGGCGCGCGCCGTCCGCTGGGCCGTGCGCTCGACCTCTTCCGGACTCATGGGCGGGTTGACGCCCAGCAGCAGGCCGAGCTGGCGGTGGCCGGTGACCATGCCGCCGAAATAGCTCGCCGCCTCCAGCGGGTCTTCCAGCCTGAGCTTTCCGTCCCTGGCCTGGCGGGCGAGGAAGCCGGCGAACCGTTCCCGGCTGGCCTTGGGCCCGGCCTCGTAGAACACCCGCGCCATCTCCGGATCGTCGGCGGCCGCGGCGACCAGCACGCGCAGGAACTGCTGGTGGCCGGGGCTGAGGTGCAGGGCCAGCAGATCGCGCGCGTAGGCGATCAGGGTGTCCTCCAGATGCTCGCCCGCGTCGGGCTCCTCCAGCGCGGCGGTCATCATGTGGCTGCGCCGCTCGACCAGGGCCTTCACCAACCCGTGCTTGCCGCCGTAGCGATTGTAGATCGTCTGCTTCGAGACCCCCGCGCGGCGCGCCACCTCATCCACCGGCGCGCCCAGGCCCCGCTCGGCGAACACCTCGGCGGCGGCGTCCAGCACGGCTTCGGCCTTGGCGAGGTCGATCTGGCCGGCGGCGCGGGGCATCAGTGGCTCTCCATGGGCGCAGCCTTGACCTTACCCGGTTTGGCGAACAGGGCCACCACGCCCGCGGCCAGGGCGCCGAAGGCCAGCAGCACGAAGCCGTCGCCAAAGGCCTGGGCGGTGGCCTGGCGGCTGATCATGCCGAACACCGCCTTGCGCGCCGCGCCGTCGGGATCGGCGAGACCCAGCTGGGTCATCCGGTCGGTAAGCCCCGCGATCAGGGCCTGGGTGTTGGCGTTGGCGGCCGAAACGCCGGCGCTCAACTCGTCGAGGTGCAGGGCGGTCTGCGAAGTCAAGGCCGTGGAAAGCAGGGCGAGCCCCATGGCCCCACCCACGTTTCGGGCCAGGTTCACCAGTCCCGAGGCGTTCTTGACCATGGCAGGGGTCAGCGTCGACATGGTCACGTTCTGGGCCGTGATCATGGCCGTCATCACGCCCACGCCGCGGCAGGCCTGCACGCCCGCGAACTGCCAGAAGCCCCACTCGGGGGTGACCTCGCGGCCCATCCACATGCCGAAGGCCGCCAGCAGGAAGCCGACGAACAGCGGGATGCGCGGATCGACCCCGCGCGCCAGGCGCCCGACGATCGGGCCGGTCAGGAACATCGCCGCGCCCGAGACCATCATGGTGGTCCCGACCTCGGCGGCCGAATAATTTCGCACCCGGCCCAGGAACAGGGGCAGCAGGAAGGTGCCGCCGAACAGCAGGCCGCCGTTCAGGAAGTTCATGACGATCCCGACCCGGAAGTTGCGGTCGGCGAAGGCCCGCAGCTCCACGATCGGCTGACGGTAGCTCAGCGAACGCCAGACGAAGGCGACGCCGGAAACCGCCGCCAGCAGGCTGAGCGCCACGATGGTCCCGTCCTGGAACCAGTCGTTCTTCGCGCCTTCCTCCAGCACGTACTGCAGGCTCATCAGGAAGGCGGCCATGGTCCCCAGGCCCAGCCAGTCGAAGCCCTTGGCCAGCGAAGGATCGCCCTTGTCGAAGTCGCCCCAGCGCCAGACCATGGCCAGCACCACCACGCCGATGGGCGCGTTGACGAAGAATAGCCAGCGCCAGGACAGGGCCTCGGTCAGGTGGCCGCCGAAGGTGGGACCGACCGTCGGCGCCAGGGTGACGATCAGGCCGATAATCACGCTGGCGGTCAGCCGCCGGTTGGGCGGGAATGCGGAGAAGGCGACCGCGAACACGGTCGGGATCATGGCGCCGCCGATGAAGCCCTGCAGCGCGCGGGTCACGATCATCATCTGAATGTTGGAGCTCAGCCCCGTGGCCACGCTCATCAGCACGAAGCCCAGGCAGGAGATCATGTAGACCTTCTGGGTGCCCCACAGCCGCGACAGGTACCCCGACAGCGGGATCATCACGACTTCCGGGATCAGGTAGGCGGTCTGGATCCACGAGACCTCGTCGGCCGAGGCCGAGACCCCCGCCTGGATCTGGGGCAGGGAGGCGGCAACGATCTGGATGTCGAGGATGGCCATGAACTGGCCGATCACCATGGCCGCGAAGCCCAGCAGCAGCTTGGGCCAGTCGATTTCGGCCGCGTCGTTGGCCGGGCGGGGCGCGGGCAGGGGCGCCGGCGCGAGCGAAGGCTTCGCCCGGGGACCCGCCTTGCTCGCCACGGGCCGCGCCAGGGCGGCCCGGCTCATTGCTGCACGCTGGTGGAGGCCTGGGCCAGCTGGGGCGAGCCCGCCGTGGCCGCCGCCTGGGCGAAGGTCAGGCCGCCGGCGCTGTTCAGGTTGACCTTGACGTCCACCGACAGGCCGGGCCGCAGGGCGGCGCCCAGGCCGCTACGGCCATCAACGGCGATCTTCACCGGCACGCGCTGGACAACCTTGGTGAAGTTGCCCGTGGCGTTCTCCACCGGGATCAGGGCGAACTGCGAGCCGGTCGCCGGCGCGAAGCTTTCGATGCGGCCGATGATCTTTTGGCCCGGGAAGGCGTCAGCGTGGATCTCGACCTCCTGGCCGACGCGCATGCGCCCGACCTGGGTCTCCTTGAAGTTGGCCACGACGTAGGTCCGCCCCAGGGGCACGACGGCCATCAGGGCGCCGCCGGGGCGCACGTACTGACCGGGGCGCACGGCGCGGGCGCCGATCACGCCGGCGACCGGCGCGCGGATGACGGTGCGGTCGAGGTTGATCTTCGCCTGCTCCAGTTGCGCCTTCGCCTGTTCGACCTGGGCCAGGGTCTGGGCCTTGGTGGAGCCCAGCGAAGCCGCCTGGCGGCGCTGAGCTTCGGTGGCGGCGCTGGCCTGGGCCACGGCGGCGCGGGCCTGGTCGGCCTGGGCGTTCAGGGTCGCGATGCGTTGCGGCGCCACCCAGCCGGATTTGGCCAGCTTGCCGTAGCGGTCCAGGTCGGTGCGGGTCAGGTTGGCCTGGGCCCGGGCGCTCTCGACGCCCGCCGCCTGCTGGGCGATCTGGGCCTGGGCGAGGGCGGAGCGGTCGTCGACGTTCTTCACCGCCGCTTCCAGGGCGGCGACATTGGCTGCCGCCTGAGCGACCGCCGCCTGGGCCTCGGCCGGATCAAGGCGGGCCAGGACCTGTCCCGGCTGGACCACCTGGTTGTCGCTGACCAGCACCTCGGTGACGTAACCGGTGATCTGGGGCGCCACCTGCACGGTGTCGGCTTGGACGTAGGCGTTCTCGGTCGACTGCCAGCCCGACTGAACATGCATCCAGAAGGCGCCGCCTCCGGCCAGCACCAGGGCGGCGGCCGCGGCGGCGATCAGGGAGGTCTTCTTGGAGGGCTTCTTCAGGGTCATGGCGGCAGGTCCGGATCAGGTGTCGCTATTAAATGGACTATAGCGTCTAAAAATCAAGTGAACGTTCCGCCTTTGGCCCCTGAAAAATCGATGCGGGATAATTTTCCTCATACTTTCAGATAAATAGCGCAAGGAGAAATTGCTGCACCGCACCACTTGACGCTCACCCCCGTCGTCTGCATGCTTGAATCACTCATCGAGACCAGCTGAGGGACAGGCCCTTTGAAGCTGGGGCAACCTGCGATCCGTCGTAAGGTGCCAACTCCTGCGGGGCTCCCAATCTGGGGTCCGCGAGAGATGAGTGGAGCGTCGGCGCCGCTATGCGTCCGGGGTTTCACGCGTCGATCTCCGCAAGAGTGCTCGTTTGGGCGAGTGCTTTTGGAGGAGACCCGGTGACCCTAGCCGTCCAGATCCAGGAACCGATAACGGAGCAGCCCTCGGGGGCCGGCCGCGACCTGTTCGTGCCGATCGGCGCCGGCATTCGCTTCGAGTCCGGCGAGGCCGCGCCGGACCGCCATTTCCGCGTCCGCCTGTTCGGCCCCGAGGGCGCGCCCCTGGTCATCGTCGCCGGCGGCATCTCTTCGTCCCGCTCGGTCTTCGCCGAGGACGGTTCGGGCTGGTGGCAGGATGTGGTGGCCCCCGGCGCCGCCGTCGATCTGAACGCCTTCCGGGTGCTGGCCTTCGAATTCGCCCCGCTGGACGATGTGGAGGTCCGGGTCACGCCGGCCGACCAGGCGCGGCTTCTGGTGCTGGCGCTGGACCATCTCGACATCGCCCAGGCTCACGCCTTCGTCGGCGCCTCCTACGGCGGCATGATCGGCCTGGCGCTGGCCGCGCTGGCGCCGGAGCGGCTGAACCGCCTCTGCGTCATCTCCGCCGCCCATCGGCCTTCGGCCATGGGCCTGGCCTGGCGCGGCATCCAGCGCCGCATCCTGGAACTGGCCGACGCCGCAGGGCGTCCCGAGGCGGGCCTGGCCCTGGCCCGCGAACTGGCCATGACCACCTACCGCTCGGCGGAGGAACTGGAGTCGCGCTTCGATCGCACCCTGGACGAGGACGGCCTGTCGGAGCTCTGCCGCTACCTGATCTCGCGCGGTCGCGCCTATCCGGGCGCCATCTCCCCCAGGCGCTGGTGGTCGCTCTCGGCCTCCATCGACCGCCACGCGGTCGAGCCGTCGCAGGTACGCGTGCCGGTCACCCTTATCGCCTCGACCAGCGACCGGCTGACGCCGCTGGGCGACATGCGCGACCTGGCGGTCGGCCTGCCCGAGCTGACCCGCTTCGTCACCCTCGATTCCCACTACGGCCACGACGCCTTCCTCAAGGAAGCCGCGCGTCTGACGCCCGTCCTGCAATCCTTTCTGAGCGCGTGAGCATCCCGATGTCCCAGCCCCGCCCCACCCACCACATCGAAACCCGCGCCGTGTCCGTGGGCGTCAACGCCGATCCGACCCATGGGGCGGTGATGCCGCCGCTGTTCCTATCCTCGAATTATTCCTTCGCGGGCTTCGGCCAGAAGCGGGCCTACGACTATTCGCGCTCGGGCAACCCCACCCGCGACGTGCTGGCCGAGACCCTGGCCGAGCTTGAAGGCGGCGCCGGGGCGGTGGTGCTGTCGTCCGGCATGGCGGCGGTGGACGTGGTGCTGAACCTGGTCGAGCCCGGCGAGCGGGTGATCGCGCCCCACGACTGCTACGGCGGCACCTGGCGCCTGCTGCAGGCCCGGGCGCGCAGGGGCGCCTTCGAACTGGAGCAGGTCGATCAGGGTGACCCGGTCGCGCTCGAAGCGGCGCTGGCCAGGGGCAAGATCGGCCTCGTTCTGGTCGAGACCCCGTCCAACCCCCTGATGCGAGTGGTGGACATCGAGGCCATCGTCACCGCGTCCAAGGCGGTCGGCGCGCGGGTGGCGGTGGACAACACCTTCCTCTCTCCGGCCCTGCAGACCCCGATCGCGCTCGGCGCCGACCTCGTCATTCACTCCACAACCAAGTACCTGAACGGCCACTCCGACGTCGTGGGCGGCGCGGTCGTGGCCGCCGATCCGGCTGAGCTGGAAAAGCTGGTCTGGTGGGCGAATTGTACGGGCACGACCGGCTCGCCCTTCGACGCCTATCTGACCCTGCGCGGCGTGCGCACCCTGTTCACCCGCATCGAGCGCCAGCAGGCCACCGCCCAGGCCGTGGCCGAGGCCCTGGCCCAGCATCCGGCCGTGGCCAAGGTCTACTACCCGGGCCTGCCCGACCACCCAAACCATGCGCTGGCCGCGCGCCAGCAGCGCGGCTTCGGCGCCATGCTCAGCTTCGAGCTCGACGGCGACATCGAGGCCGTGCGCACCTTCCTGGAGGGCCTCGATCTCTTCACCCTGGCCGAGAGCCTGGGCGGGGTCGAAAGCCTGGTCGCCCACCCCGCCACCATGACCCACGCCTCCATGGATGTGGAAGCCCGGCGCCGCGCCGGCATCGGCGACAGTCTGTTGCGCCTGTCCATCGGCCTGGAGCACCGCGAGGATGTGCTGGCCGACCTGACCCAGGCGCTCGACCGCGCCATCCAGCCCCAGCCCAAGCTGGTCTCGGCCTGAGCCATGTCCGAAGCCCTGACTCTCGATCCGCCTGCCGCCGCCACGGACCCGCTCAAACCGCGCCCGGTCGCCCGCGACCTGGTGGTGCTGAAGTTCGGAAGCTCGGTGCTCACCGACCGGGCGCACATGCCGGACGTGGTCACCGAGATCTACCGCATCGTGCGCGACGGCCACCGGGTGCTGGCGGTGATCTCGGCCTTCGAGGGTGTCACCGACCGGCTGCTCGACGACGCCCGCGTGCTGGGCTGCGGCCACGACAACCTGCACCTGCCCCGCTACGTGGCTCTGGGGGAGGAGACCTCGGCCGCCCTGCTCACCCTGGCCTGCGACCGGGCGGGTCTGTCGACCGCCAATCTGAGCGTGGCGGAGCTCGGCCTCCATGCCGAAGGCCCCATCGAGGACGCCGAGCCGGTGCGGCTCGACCCCACCGCCATCAGCCGTGCCTTCGAACGCCACGAGGTGGTGGTGGTCCCGGGCTACGGCGCGCTGGACGCCGAGGGCGGGGTGGTCCTGCTCGGCCGCGGCGGATCTGATCTGAGCGCGGTGTACCTGGCCGCCGAACTGGGCGCGGCGCGCACGCGCCTCGTGAAGGACGTGGACGGGGTCTACGACCGTGATCCGAACGGGGAGGGCGAGGCCCTGCGCTTCGGCGCCATCGGCTGGGCCCACGCCCGCGAGGTGGCCGGCAAGCTGATCCAGCCGCGCGCCATCGACGTGGCCGAGGCCAATGGCATGACCGTCGAGGTCGGCGCTCTCGGGCGCGACGACGCCACCTTCGTCGGACCCATGGGGGTCGAGCCGGTACGTCGACCCCGATCGCCGAAGCTGCGGGTGGCGCTGGCGGGCTGCGGTGTGGTCGGCGGCGGGCTGGTCGAGCGTCTGAAGCGCCGGCCCGAGGCCTTCGAGATCGTCTCGGTCCTCGTGCGGGACCTTGGGAAATCACGGCAGTCGCTTGAAATCGGCCCGGAATTCACCACGGATGAGGACGCCTTCCTGGCGGTCGAGGCCGATGTGGTGGTCGATGTGCTGTCCTCGGCCCAGGCCGGCGCCCGCATCAGCCAGCGCGCGCTCGAGGCGGGGCGTCACGTGGTCAGCGCCAACAAACAGGCGGTGGTCCTTGCCTACGAGCGGCTGGCCGAGGCGTCCCGCGCCGGCGGCGGGCGGCTGCTCTATTCCGCGGCGGTCGGCGGCGGCGCGCCCCTGATCGAGACCGTACGACTGGCGCGGGCCTCGGGCGAGGTGACTGCGGTGGAGGGCGTGCTCAACGGCACCGTCAACTTCATGCTCGACCGGCTGGCCGCGGGCGACAGCCTGGACCAGGCCCTGGCCGGCGCCCGCGCGGCGGGGCTGGCGGAAGAGGATCCCACCGCCGACCTTGGCGGCTTCGACGCGGCGGCCAAGGTGCAGATCCTGGCGTTCGAGGCCTTCGGCGTGTCGCTGCCGCTGGACGCCATCTCGCGCGAGGTGCTGGGCGAGGCCCTGGCGGCGCGCGCCTCGGCCCAGCCGTTGAAGCAGATCGGCCGCGCCGTGCGCCGGGCGGACGGGAGCATCGAGGCGTCAGTGCGCTTCGAAACCGGCTCGCTCTTCGCCGACCTGCGCACCGACCGCAATGCGCTTCGGGTCACGACCGCCGACGGCCGCGTCTGGTTCGCCCGCGGACGGGGCGCGGGGCGTTGGCCGACGACGGAGAGCGTGCTGGCGGACCTGGTGGATCTGCGGGCCGAAGCGGCTCGCTAACCAAATCTCCCCCCGCAAGCGGGGGGAGACCGGCCGCGAAGCGGCCAGAGGGGGGCAAGTGTATCGGGGCGCCTCCGCCGGTGACTTCGTTTGTCGGAATAGAGCGCCGACCCACGCCTCATCCTGAAACACGATACCTTCAGGCCGACGCCGCCCAGATACACATGCCCCCCTCGACCGCGCTGCGCACGGTCTTCTCCCCCCGCTCGCGGGGGGAGAAGGCGCCTCAGAGCTGATCCATATTGTTCTCGTGCGCCACCGCCTCGCGCTTGAGCCACTCCACGAACGCCAGGGCGCTGGGGGTCGGCGGGCGGTTTCTCGGCATCACCACGTGGTAGGCGAAGTCGATGGCCGTGGAGCCATCCGCGAACGGCGCCACCAGCCGCCCGGCCTCGAGATCGGCCTGGGCCAGGGTGCGTTTGGCCAGGCCCACGCCTCGGCCCATCACCGCCGCCTCGATCACCAGCGACGACTGGTTGAACCGGGGGCCGCGCCGGGGATCGACGCCATTCACGCCGCGGGCCTTCAGCCACATGGCCCAGTCCGGGCAGCTCGGGTCCTTGTCCACCGACAGGTCGTGCAGCAGCACCTGGCTGGCCAGGTCCGCCGGGGTCTTCAGCGCATTCTTGCCGCTCATCAGGGCGGGGCTGCAGACCGGCAGCACGGTTTCCTTCAAGAGCCGCTCCGACACCAGGTCGGTATAGCCGCCCGGCCCATAGCGCACGGCCACGTCCACCGCCCCGTCGGTCAGGTTGGCGACCTCCATGTCGGCGCTGATCCAGACCTCCACGTCCGGATGCTCGGTGTGAAAGCCGTCCATGCGCGGCATCAGCCATTTGCCGGCGAACGACGGCGCCACCGACACCGACAGCTGGCGGCGCTTGGGCGGCTCACGCAGCAGGGCCGAGGCGTCGAGCAGCCGCTCGAACCCCTCGCGCAGCAGCGGCAGGGCGGCGCGCCCGGTCTCGGTCAGCTCCAGTCCGCGGCCATCCCTGCGGAACAGCGGGCCGCCTGCGTGGTCCTCCAGCTGGCGGATGTGTTGGCTGATCGCGCCAGGGGTCACCGACAGCTCGTCGGCGGCGCGGGTGAAGCTGAGGTGACGCGCGGCGGCCTCGAAGGCGCGCAGGGCGTTGAGCGGGAGAAGTCGTCGGGGTCCGGCCATGGGCGCTTATTAGAAACTCTAATGGGACGCGCAAGATCATATCGTTTGAAGGGGAGGGGGGCGACGCCCAGATAGGTATCGTCCTGTAACTCCGACGGCGGCGGGACTTCGGTCTTTCCGCCGTCGGCCTTTTTTAGAAAAACTGCGACCCCGCCATGCGCGTCTTCCTCGCCTCCATTCCTCTCGACGGCCGCTCCGTAGTGGTGGTCGGCGGCGGCGAGATGGCCGTGGCCAAGGTTCGCCTGCTGTCCAGGACCCCCGCCCAAATCCGCTGGTTCGTGCCGGACCATGTCCCTGAGACCGCCTCGGTCGAGGGCGTCGAACCCACCCTGCGCTTTCCCCACCGCGACGACTTTCACGGCGCGGCCCTGACTTTCATCGCGCTCGACGATCCCCAGACCATCGAGGCGATCGCCGCCGACGCGCGCCGCGCCGGCGCCCTGGTCAATGTGGTCGATAAGCCGGCCCTTTCGGACTTCCATACCCCCGCCCTGATCGACCGCGGCGACATCGTCGTGGGCGTCGCCACCGGGGGCGCGGCGCCCATCCTGGCCCGCGACGTGCGCGCCCGCATCGAAGCCGTTCTGCCCCAGGGCCTGGACCTGCTGGGCCGGCTGTCGCGTGACATTCGCTCCACCGTCAAATCCGCCATCCCCGGCTTCCTGGAGCGCCGCCGCTTCTGGGAGCGCGCTTTCCGCGGCCGCGCCGCCACGCTCGCGGCGAAGGGCGACGTCGCCGGCGCTCGCCGCGCCATGCTGCGTGAGCTGAACGCCGAGGTTCCTGCCACAGGCTCCGTCGCCCTGGTCGGCGCCGGTCCGGGCGATCCGGAGCTTCTGACCATCAAGGCCCTGCGCGCCATCCAGGACGCCGACGTCATCGTCCATGACCGCTTGGTCAGCGCCGAGATCCTCGACTTCGCCCGCCGCGACGCGAAGCGGATCTATGTCGGCAAGGCCAAGGGCGATCATTCGGTGCCCCAGGACCAGATCGGCAGGATCCTGATCGCCGAGGCCCGCGCCGGCCACCGGGTGGTGCGGCTCAAGGGCGGCGATCCCTTCATCTTCGGCCGTGGCGGCGAGGAGCTCGAAGCCCTGCACGCCGCCGGGATCGAGACCTCGGTCATCCCCGGCATCACCGCCGCCATCGGCTGCGCGGCCTCGGCCGGCGTCCCGCTGACCCATCGTGACCATGCCCAGGCCGTGACCTTCGTCACCGGCCAACCCAAACGTGGAGGACCCGAAGTGAACTGGGCCGCCCTGTCGTCCGAAAACCATACCCTGGCCGTCTACATGGGCGCCGGGGAAGCCGCCGCCATCACCGCGCGCCTGATCGCCGCCGGCCGCGATCCGGACACCCCGGTCACCGTCGTCGCCAACGGCAGCCTGCCGGAGGAGCGCGTGGTCTCGGGCCGCCTGCACGAGCTGCCGTTCCTGGTGTCGGTGCATGCGGTCGACAGCCCGGCCATGCTGTTCATCGGCTCGGTCGCTTCCTTCGCTCAGGCCGCCAACGGCCTGGCCGAGCTGATCGGGGCGGCGGCGTGAAACTGCTCACCGCCAACCGGCTGGCCGACGGCAAGGTGATCTGGTTCACCGGCCGCGGCTGGTCCGAGGCCTTCGGCGCCGCCGTGCGCCTGGACGCGGAGGCCGCCGCCGCGGCGCTGGAAGACGCGCAGGGACAGCCGCGCGAGTTGGTTGGCCCCTATCTGATCGCCGTGGAAGACGACGCCGTCGAGCGGCGCGAGCGGCTGCGCGAACGCATCCGGGCCGGCGGGCCCACCGTGGGCCACAGCCTGCAGGCCTGAGCACCATGTACCGTTACGACGAATTCGATCGGGCGCTGGTCGCCGAGCGCACCGCCCAGTTCACCGACCAGGTGCGCCGCCGTCTCGATGGCCGCCTGACCGAAGACCAGTTCAAGCCCCTGCGCCTGATGAACGGCGTCTACCTGCAGCTCCATGCCTACATGCTGCGCGTCGCCATCCCCTACGGCGAGCTCAATGGCGCCCGCCTGCGCACCCTGGCCCATATCGCGCGCACCTTCGACAAGGGCTACGGCCACTTCACCACACGCACCAATATCCAGTTCAACTGGCCGGCCCTGACCGACATTCCTCAGATTCTGGATGAACTGGCCAAGGTCGAGATGCACGCCATCCAGACCTCCGGCAACTGCATCCGAAACGTCACCACCGATCCCTTCGCGGGCGTCGCCGACGACGAGGTCGCCGACCCGCGTCCGTGGTGCGAGCTGATCCGCCAGTGGTCGACCTTCCACCCGGAATTCACCTTCCTGCCGCGCAAGTTCAAGATGGCGGTGATCGGTTCGCCCACCGACCGGGCCGCCATGCGCACCCACGACATCGGCCTGGAGATCGTGCGCGATCTCGACGGCCATCTGGGCTTCCGGGTGTTCGTGGGTGGCGGCCAGGGCCGCATCCCCTACATCGGCCAGGAGCTCAGCCCGTTCGTTCCGGAAGGCGACCTGTTCGCCTACCTGACCGCCATCCTGCGCGTCTACAACCGTCACGGCCGGCGCGACAACATCCACAAGGCGCGCATCAAGATCCTGGTATCGACTCTGGGCATCGAGGCCTTCCGCGCCGAGGTGGACGAAGCCTTCGACCAGATCGACAAGGCGCCGCTCCAGGTCCCCGCCGAAGAAGTGGCGCGCATCGGCGCCTACTTCGCCCCGCCGCCGTTCAAGACCCTGCCGGAGAAGAGCACGGCCTTCGACAAAGCCAACCTGTCCGACCGCGCCTTCGCCCGCTGGGCCCGCAACAACGTCAAACGCCACAAGCAGCCGGGCTATGCGGTCGTGGCGGTGTCGCTCAAGCCGCTGGACGGCGTGCCGGGCGACGCCACCGCCGACCAGATGGACGTGGTGGCCGGTCTCGCCGAGCGTTTCAGCTTCGACCAGGTGCGCGCCTCCTACGACCAGAACCTGATCCTGCCGCACGTGGCGCTGGACGATCTTCCTGCGCTCTTCGCTGAGCTTCGCAAGGCAGGCCTTCACACGGCCAACTTCGGCCTGGCGACGGACCTGATCTCCTGCCCGGGGCTGGACTACTGCTCGCTCGCCAATGCGCGGTCGATCCCCGTCGCCCAGGCCATCTCGCGCCGGCTGGCGGACCAGGACTTCCAGGAAGCCGTGGGCGACATCCGCATCAACATGAGCGGCTGCATCAACGCCTGCGGCCACCACCACGTCGGCCACATCGGCATCCTGGGCGTCGATAAGCAGGGCGAGGAATTCTATCAGATCACCCTTGGCGGTTCGCCCGACGAGACCGCCTCCATCGGCGAGATCGTGGGCAAGGGTCTGCCGGGCGACCAGGTGGCGCCGGCCATCGAGCGCGCGCTGAAAGCCTATCTCGGGCTGCGCCAGGACGGGGAGCGGTTCATCGACACCGTCCGTCGCCTGGGTGTCGAGCCCTTCAAGGAAGCGATCTATGAGACTGCTTGAAACCGCCTTCGGCGACGAAGGCCTGCGCGTGCCCGGAGAGACCGATCCGCGCGATCTGGGCGAACTCGAGACGGTGGACAGCATCACCGTCGTGTTCGGCGGCTTCCGCGACGGGCGGGGCTTCTCGCTGGGTTCCATGCTGCGCCAGCAGGGGTTCGCGGGCGAACTGCGCGCAGCCGGCGACCTGCTGCCCGATCATGCGCCGATGCTGGCTCGCTGTGGCTTTGACGCGGCGGAACTGCCGGTCGGGGCGTCGGCGGCCGAGTGGGAACGGCAGCTGGCCAGCTTCAGCGCGGTGTACCAGCCGGCGGCCGATGGGGCGCCGACGGTGTGGGCCTTGCGCCAATCTCAAATCTCCCCGTCATCCTCGGGGCCCGCGCAGCGGGAACCCGGGGACCCAGCAGCTCCCGCCCTCAACGCTGCGAATCTGGAGCCCAGCTTCCCGCAAGATTCGCTGCTGGGTCCCCGGGTCTCCGCCCCTGCGGGGCTCCGCTCCGAGGATGACGAACATAGTGAAAAGAAGCAGTTGGTCGCCCGCCTCAACGCGGAATACCGCGACGCCCCGCCCGAGGTGATCCTCGACGCCGCCATCCACGAGCTCTTCCCCGGCCGTATCGCCGTCCTGTCCTCCTTCGGCGCCGAAGCGGCTGTCGGCTTGCACCTCGCCGCCGGCGTCGAGCCCGCCGTCCCGGTGCTCTTCCTCGACACCGAACGCCACTTCGACCCCACCCTGCAGTACCGCGACCGCCTGACGAAACAGCTCGGCCTCACCGACGTGCGCACGCTCAAGCCACGCGCCCCGGAGACGGTCGACACCAGGGGCGACCTGTGGCGCACCAACCCGGACGCCTGCTGCGACCTGCGCAAGGTCCAGCCGCTGGCCGCCGTCGCCCCGGACTTCGACGCTCTGATCACGGGCCGGAAGCGCTTCCATGGCGGACTGCGCGTGCGTCTGCCGGTGTTCGAGCTGCTGGAAGGCCAGATCCGGGTCAATCCGCTGGCCAATTGGGGCGCGGACGAGATCGAGGCCCATTTCGTCAGGCACGACCTGCCGCGCCACCCCCTGACCCAGGGCGGCTACCGCTCGATCGGCTGCTGGCCGTGCACCCAGCCGTCCTCCGATGAGGAAGATGTGCGCGCCGGACGCTGGTCGGGGCTCGACAAGACCGAGTGCGGTATCCACATGCCTGAGCGATGGGCGCCCGCGGCCGAGCGGCGCGCCTCCTGATCCTTACGCCGCATCCGGGGATTTCCATGGCCTACGCCGAGAGCGTGATCGACCTGATCGGCAACACGCCGCTGATCAAGCTTAGGAAGGCGTCGGACCTGACCGGCTGCACCATCCTGGGCAAGGCGGAGTTCCTCAACCCCGGCCAGTCGATCAAGGACCGCGCGGCGCTGGGCATGGTGCTGGATGCGAAGAAGTCGGGCGCCCTGCGTCCGGGCGGGACCATCGTCGAGGGCACCGCCGGCAACACCGGCATCGGCTTGGCCCTGGTCGGAGCGGCGCTGGGCCACCCCGTGGTCATCGTCATGCCCCGCACCCAGTCCGAGGAGAAGAAGGGCGCGGTCAAGGCGCTGGGCGCCCGCCTGATCGAGATCGACGCGGCGCCGTTCTCCAGCCCCAACCACTTCGTCCACTATTCGCGCCGCCTGGCCGAGGACCTGGACAGGACCGAACCCAATGGCGCCCTCTACGCCAACCAGTTCGACAACTTGGCCAACCGCAACATCCACATCGCCACCACCGCGCCCGAGATCTGGGAGCAGACCGACGGCAAGGTCGACGGCTTCGTCTCGGCCGTCGGGTCTGGCGGCACCCTGGTCGGCGTCTCGACCTTCCTGAAGGAGCGAAACCCGAACATCGCGGTCGGCCTGGTCGATCCGGCCGGCGCGGGGCTCTACAGCTACTACACCACCGGCGAGATGAAGGCCGAGGGCTCCTCGATCACCGAGGGCATCGGCGTGGCGCGCATGACCGGCAACCTGGAGGGCTTCGCCCCCGACCATGTCTGGCGCATCGAGGACGCGGAATTCCTGCCCCTGATCTTCGACCTGGTGCGCGACGAGGGTCTGTCGCTGGGCGGCTCCAGCGGCATCAACCTGGCCGGCGCCATCCGCCTGGCGCGCGAACTCGGCCCCGGCAAGACCATCGTCACCATGCTGTGCGACCCCGGCGCGCGCTATGCGTCCAAGCTCTACAACGCCGAGTTCCTGCGCTCGAAGGGCCTGCCCGCGCCGGCCTGGATCGGCAAGACGCCGGCGGCGGCGTAGGGGTTCCCTCTCCCGGAGGGAGAGGGCGGGGCCCAAGCCGTAGGCTTGGGAGGGTGAGGGGTTACAGAGGGTGAGCGATCACCCACGACCGTTCCTACCCCCTCATCCCCCCATTGCTTCGCAACGGGACCCTCCTTCTCCCCTGGGAGAAGGCCGGTCACCAGATCCGGACCCGCTCGTCCGGCTTCAGATAATACTTCCCGCCCGTGATCCCGAAGGCCGCGTACCAGGCGTCGACGTTTCTCGGCGTGCCCAGAGCTCGGAACGACGAGGGGGCGTGCGGATCCGACGCCATCTGCTGTTTCAGCGAATCCTCGCGGTCCTTCTCCCGCCACGCCTGGGCGTAGGCCAGGAAGAAGCGCTGATCGCCCGTGAGCCCGTCGATCACCGGCGCCGGCTTGCCGTGCAGCGACTTGTGGTAGGCGTCCAGCGCCACCAGGATGCCGCCCAGGTCGGCGATGTTCTCGCCCATGGTCAGCTTGCCGTTGACGTGCATGCCCGGCACGGCCTCGTAGCCGTCGTACTGCTTGCCGAGCTTGGCGGCCTCGGCCTCGAAGCGCGCCGCGTCCTTCGGCGCCCACCAGTCGCGCAGATTGCCCGAGGCGTCGATCTTGCGGCCCTCGTCGTCGAAGCCGTGGGTGATTTCGTGCCCGATCACCGCGCCGATGGCGCCGTAGTTCACGGCCGGATCGGCGTTGGGGTCGAAGTAGGGCGGCTGCAGGATGGCGGCCGGGAAGATGATCCGGTTGGCCAGGCCGCCGTTCGACGCATTGACCGTCTGGGGCGTCAGGTCCCACTCGCCCGGATCGACCGGATTGCCCACCTTGCCGACCTGGAAGGCCCACTCGAAGGCGATGGAGTGCTGGATATTGCCGTAGAGGTCGCTGGGGTCGACCACCAGCCTGGAATAGTCGCGGAAGTGGTCGGGATAGCCGACGGTCACCCGCATTTTGTCGAGTTTCTCGATGGCCTGGGCCTTGGTCTCCGGCGCCATCCACGCGAGGTTCTTGATGCGCTCGCCCATGGCGACCTTCAGGTTCGCGACCATGGCCTCCATCTGGCGCTTGGACTCGGCGGGGAAATAGACCCGCACATATTCCTGGCCCAGCGCCTCGCCGAGCAGGTTGTCCACCGTCTGCACCCCACGCTTCCAGCGCGGGCGCAGCGACTTCACGCCCGAGAGCGCGCTGGTGAACTGGAAGCGGTTGTCGACGAAGGCCTTCGACAGATAGGGCGAGGCGCCGGAGACCACCTGGAAGGTCTGCCAGGCCTTGAGCGTCTCGAGCGGGGTCTCGCCATAGACCTTGGCGATCTTCTGCACCGCGTCCTTCTCGCCCAGCACGATCTTCTTCGCGCCCGGCAGGCCGGCGGCGGCCAGGTAGTCGGCCCAGGGGATCTCGGGGGCGTAGGCCTGCAGGTCCTCGATCGAGGTCGGGTTGTAGAGCTTTTCGATGTCGCGCCGGTTCTCCGCCGCCCAGCTGACCTCGGCGATGCGGGTCTCGAAGGCCAGGACCGACCTGGCGGCGCCGGCCGGATCGGGATAGCCGATCAGCGCCAGGGTGCGCTCGATATAGGCGAGGTAGGCCTCGCGCTGGGGCTTGAAGCCATCGTTCAGGTAGTAGTCGCGGTCGGGAAGACCCAGGCCGCCCTGGCCGAGGTAGAAGGCGTTGGTGTCCGACTTCTTGGCGTCTGGGAACACCTGGGCGCCGAAGATCGAGGTTCCGAGGCCGCCGTAGCTCTTCGCCATCAGGACCGCAAAGGCCTTGCGGTCGGGCGCCGCCTGGATCGCGGCGAGGTCGGCGGCCATGGGCTTCGCGCCGAGCTGCTCCAGCCGCGGCTCGTCCATGAAGCTGTTGTAGATGGCGCCGATCTGGCGCGCGGTCGGAGTCGCCGGGTTCTTGGCCGCGCCCTCGATGATGGCTCTGAGCTGATCCTGGGACTGGTTGTAGACGTCGTAGCCCGGCCCGGCGGAGCCCTGGTCGGCCGGGATCTGGGTGCGGTCGTCCCAGGCGCCGTTGGCGTAGCGGTTGAAGTCGTCGCCCGGCTTCACCGTGGTGTCGCGCGCGGTCAGGTCCACGCCCCAGGCGCCATAGACCGGCTTGCCCGCCGCCATCGCCGCGCCCGCCAGGATCATGACCGCCGCGGAGGCCGTCGCCAGATAACCCATCTTCATCGCCAGATCCCCACTCGTGAACGGCCGCACGGGTGATCCCCGGCACCATCGGTCGGCCGATCTTGTCGCCCGAAGGCCCCGCTCCGGGTAATTAAAAATCTGTCATGGATTGAAAAAACGCGTGCCCGACCCTGCCGCCACGCTGCTGACAGAATGCTGTCAGCAGCCCCCTCGTAGAACGGTGTTCATCAACAAGGAGACAGCGCGATGATCACCCTCTACGGCGGCGGCCCCAATTTCGGCCTGCCTGAAGTCAGCCCCTCGGTGACCAAGACCGAGATCCACCTGAAGATGGCCGGCCTGGCTTACGAGAAGAAGGTCGCCCGGCCCCAGACCGGCCCCAAGGGCCAGATGCCCTGGATCGAGGAAGACGGCGAGCGGATCGGGGACTCGGTCTTCATCCGCCTGCACATCGAGAACAAGTACGGCTTCGACTTCGACGCCGGCCTCGACCCGCTCCAGCGCGCCCAGGCCTGGGCGGTGGAGCGGATGATGGAGAACCATCTGGCGCAGGCGCTCGGCTGGTCGCGCTGGATGATCCCGGAGAACTTCGACAAAGGGCCGGCCCGCTTCTTCGATCATTTCCCGGCGGCCGAGCGCGACGCGATCCTGCAGCGGGTGGCGGCCAACTTCCTGGCGCTGGGCATATCGCGCCATACGCCGGAAGAGATCGCCGACCTGGGCGGCCGTTCGCTGGAGGCCGTCTCCCTGATCCTGGGCGACAAGACCTGGCTGATGGGCGAGCAGCCCTGCGGCGCCGACGCCTCGGTCTTCGCCATGGTCGCAGGGATCCTGACCCCCTGGTTCGACTCGCCGCTCAGGCGCCGGGCCGAGGCCTTCCCCAACCTGGTCGCCTATGTCGAGCGGGGCATGAAGGCCTGGTATCCCGAGTTCGAGCAGCGCCTGGCGGCTTGAAACCGCGCAACGCCGTTCGACTGAAAGCTTCAGCGGGACCGTCCTTCGCGGCGGTCCCGTTTGCGCGTTCCGCGGGGGCGACGGTCCCGCTCAGGTGTCAGGGAGCTCTCCCCACGCGATCCCGGCATGCCGGATCGGCCCGCGGGCGTCCGCTTCCGTACGGGGGCGCAGGCCCTAGGACCAATGCGCACAGGCAGGCGGGCGCCGCTATGCAACCGCCACAATGGCCCTGTACGCCTGCTGCTTTGCCGATGCTCGGCTCCCTGCTTTTCCGTGCCCATGTCCCACACCGCCGTCGCCCTGCTTCTGATCGTCAGCGCCGCCCTGAGCGGCGTGGGCGATATCTTCATCCTGCAGTGGGCGCACCTGAAGGCGCCCGCGTGGCTGGGACTCGGCGCCCTGCTGTGGCTGGGCGCGCTGGTCCTGATGGGGCTGGCGCTCAGGGCCAGCGTCCTGCCGTTTTCGGTGCTGATCATCCTGTGGATCGTGGTCCATGCGGTCATCGCCATGGCCTGGGACGTCAGCGCCATCGGCGCGCGCTTCAGCGGCGCCCAGTGGGCCGGGATCGGCTTCGCCCTGGCCGCGGTGGCCCTGCTCAACACCGCGCGGCCGCGCCCGCCGGAATCAGCGCCGGGGCAGGACCACGCTCAGGTTGTCGGCCGGCATCTCGACGCGGGCGTCTAGGGCCGGCCCCGGCTTGATCGGCGCGAAGGCTCGCTTCCCGACCGGCGCTTGTGCTGGATCAATTCCCTGAGCCCGGACGCGGATAAGGTGTGCGCGTCAACCGGGGCAGGGTCATGCGCACGAGTCCGACGCGGTTCCGCAGATGGTGGCGTGCGTTCGCCTTCGCCGGCCTGTTGCTGGGCTCCGCCGTTGTGGCGTCCGCGCAGGAGGCACCGCGGGCGCGGGCGCTCGCCTTTGTCAGCAGCGAGCCCTCACTCGTCAACGCCGGATCCCGGCACTTCAAGGCCTATGCCGCCGCGGGCAGCCCTGCGGCAGCCGACCTGGCCGGGATCGTGGCGGCGCGCGAGGCGGCGCTTGGGCGGCTGGAACGCTTCTTCCGTGTCCGCTACGGCGGCGTCGTCACCCTGGTGTTCTTTTCCAACGAGGAGGCCAAGTTCCGCGCGACCGGCGTGCGCGGATTTGGCTGGGCGGGCGACGGGGTCATGCTCGAGGTCTACAACGCCTCGACAAAGGTCGACCCGTTCCACGAGCTGACGCACATCGTCGCCGGCCAGCTCGGACATCCTCCCGCATTGTTCGACGAGGGCGCGGCCATGTGGTGTGCGCAGCACTTCGGCGGCGACGCGCTGGGCCTGTTCGGCGTGCCCGCCGGAACCACCCTCGACGGCCTGGTGCGCCGCAATATCGACGAAGGACGCTACATGCCCCTCGCGGAGGTCTTTCGCCTCTCGGAAATCGGATCGGCCAGGTCCAGGGCGCCCGTGTCCTATCCCGAGGCGGGGTCGTTCGTTGGCTTTCTGGTCGCGCGCGGTGGGCCGGCGAAGCTGCGGCGGGCCTTCGCCGGGCTGAAATCGAGCGACGATCCCCGGGTGATCGCGATGAACGAGAAGACCTTCACCCGGATCTACCGCATGGACATCTCTGATGCGGAGCGCGCCTGGCGCCGGGCCATCGGTCGTCCGCTGCCGGCCCAGGGGCCTCGCCACGGCTGACGAGCCTTTATCCTTTGCGGAAGACGACGCTGAGGTTGTTGGCCGGCATCTCGACGCGGGTGTCCAGAGACAGGCCCTCCCGTTCGGCCAGCGCCGTGATCGCCTCAAGGTCGCGCAGGCCCCAGGCCGGGTTCCGCGCCTTCAGACTGGCGTCGAAGGCCTCATTGCTTGGCGCGGTCGCGACGTTCCGCTCCCGGTACGGCCCGTAGAGAAACAACACGCCGCCAGACCCCAGGATGCGCCCCGCCCCGCGCATCAGTCCCTGCGTCGCCGTCCAGGGGCTGATGTGGACCATGTTGATGCAGACGATGGCCTCGGCCCGCTCGACCGGCCAGTGCTCCGGATCGGCGGCGTCCAGCGCCAGCGGCGCCAGCAGGTTCTCGAGCCCCGACGCCTCGCGCCAGGCCGCGATCGAAGCGCGTGCGTCCGGGTCCGGATCGGTCGGCTGGAAGGTCAGGCCGGGCAGGGCGGTGGCGAAATGCACGGCGTGTTCGCCGGTCCCCTCGGCGACGTGGACTACCAGGCCCTGCGCCGGCAGATGCCGTTTCAGCACCTCCAGGATCGGATCGCGGTTGCGCAGGGCGGCGGGAGCGGAGCGGGCGGCGGTGTCCATGGCCCTTGATCCCCGCTTCGATCCACGGACGCAAGGCGCAGGCTGCGAGCTTGGCCGCGCAGCTTTCTCTGCTCTACGGTGAGCCATGCTCCGACTCCCCGCCTCAACCGTCGTCGTTCCGACCCTCACCACCGATCGCCTGATCCTGGCCCCGCCGCGCCCCGAGGATTTCGAGGACAGCTTCGCCCTGTGGTCCGACCCCGATGTCGTACGCTTCATCGGCGGGCGGGTGTTCACCCGTGAGGAGGTCTGGGGCCGTGTGCTGCGCTACATCGGCCACTGGGCGGCCCTGGGCTGGGGCTACTGGATGGTCCGCGACCGCGCGGACGGCCGCTACCTGGGCGAGGCCGGCTTCGCCGAGGCCGAGCGCGAAATGACCCCTTCCATCGTCGGCCAGCCCGAGGCGGGCTGGGCGCTGCTTCCGTCGGCCCACGGCCGTGGCCTGGCCGGCGAGGCGGTCGCGGCCATGACCGCCTGGGCCGACGCCAACTTCGGCGGCGCGCCCACCGTCTGCATCATCGCGCCGGAGAACACGCCCTCGATCCGGGTGGCGGAAAAGGCCGGCTACCGGCCGAGCGTCCTGGCCACCTACCGCGGGTCGCCGACCCAGGTGTTCGAGCGCACCGCCCAATAGTTTCCCCTGCGACAGCTCGCCGTATTGCCGTCACAATCCGGATCGGCGAAAAGCCCGCTCGAGGGTTTTCAGTGCCTGGCGCGGTCGCGGACCGATGACGGGCCTCCTGTTGGGGAACAGGACGAGGGCGCCTCCGGCTTCGGCCGGGGGCGCTTTTTTCGTTTCAGGCCAGATACATCGTTCGGTTAGCGCCGATCCCGCTTGAACTTCGCGGCGTCGCGGATCATCGACGAGCCCCAGTCGTCAGGCTCGTCCGACGGCGGCGGCGCGAAGGGCAGGGACCCCGCCACGCCCCGGATCGCCAGCCACAGGGGAAGCGCGTAGTGCGCCATCATCCGAAGCGGTTTGCGCTTGTCGTCGGTGATGTCCCAGCCGGCGTCCTCGAAGGCGCGGACCTGCTCGGAGATCGGTTTGCGGTCGATCCTGTCCCAGCCGTCGGGGCGGGCGTCGAAGGCGGCCTCGGCGGAGAGTCCGAAGGTCGAGACCAGCAGGGCGTCGATCTCCGGATGGCTTTCGGCCTCCTCGGGCTCCGCCCAGCGCGGGCTCATCAGGGCCTTCTGCTCCAGCTCAGTGAAGCCCGGCAGGTCGATCAGTCGGCGCAGGCTCATCTTAGTGTCCCAGCAGCTCGGCGACCAGGGCGTCCTGGCCATAGACCTTGGTCAGCTCCTCGGTGATCGCCGCGGTGGTCACGATCACCGAGCGGTTCACCCGCGGATCGTAGCCGAAGGCGTTCCTCTGGGTCAGGAAGGTCGAGTCGAAATTGGCCCCGATCAGCTCGCCCCTGCCGTTGACCGCCGGCGAGCCGGAGGAGCCGCCGATGGTGTCGGTGGAGACGGTCATGTCGAGGACCATGTTGGGGTCGATCCGGCCCTTCGCCTTCTCGATGCCGGCCGCCAGCACGAAGGGCTCCGCGCCCGTCGCGCGCTCGAACAGCCCGCGGTAGGTGGTGAACGGCCCGATGGTGCGGCCGTCCTCGACCCAGCCCTCCACCCGGCCCCAGCTCAGGCGCAGGGTGCCGGTGGCGTCGGGGTAGAGCTGGTCGCCGTAGACCGCGAACCTGGCCCTGGCCAGGGCCTCGGCGGCCCGGTCGGTCGGGCCCTGCACGGTCTCCTCCCACTCAGAGCGCACGGCGCGGGCGTCGTCCTGGCTGGCCAGCACGAAGCGGATCATCGGATCGTCCGAGGCCTCAATGGCCTTCAGGCCGCCGTCCCACAACACCTTGCGTACCGCCGGATCGCCGAGCTTCGTGCCCCTGGCCAGCCGTTCGGCCAGGGCCTCGGGGCTCTCGCGCCCCAGCAGCCGCTTCACCCGCGCATCGTCGGGACTCAGGGTTTCGCGGGTCTTGGACAGCCACCAGCTGAGCTCCAGCGCCTCCTGGGCCGGATAGGAGGGCGCCGGGTCCAGAACGCTCTTCTCGACCTGGGCCAGGCGGCTGTCGGCGTACTCGGGCAGACGGTCGGCCGAGGGCTTGGCCCGCTCCTGGGCCACACGCACCAGGGTGCGGGCCTTGTTGTAGAGTTCCGAGCCGCCGCCGGCGCGGCTCTCCAGCAGGTACCAGGCCGGATACAGCCGCGCCGCCGCCGGCTGCAGCGCCGCGATGGTCTTCCACGGGTCGCCGATCTCCTTCTTCAGCGCCGGCTTTTTGGCCACCTTCGCCTTCAGGTCCGCCTCCTCGCGCGCCTTGCCGGCCATGAAGGCCTGATCGACCAGGGCCTTCTGCTGGCCGCGGCCGCGCTTGTAGGTGTTCTCGATGGAGTCGAGCAGGTCGGCGGAGGTGAAGCGGTTCTCCTCGCTTTCGGTTCTGAACTGCAGCAGCCGGCCGCGGAACTCCGAGCGCATCTGCTGCTCGAAGGGCAGGATCACGTCGCGCTGGGTCATCAGTTGCGACTGGGTCAGCAGCCGCGAGGTCGAGCCCGGGTTGCCGGCGATGAACACCGGCTCGCCGGCCGTCGGCGGCTTGGGGTTCCAGACCAGATGATCGGGGGTGGAGACCGGCTTGCCATCCTCCCACAGCCGGATGAAGGCCGCGTCCACGGCAAAGCGGGGGAAGGAGAAGTTGTCCGGGTCGCCCCCGAAGGCCGCCGCCGCGTGCTCGGGCGAGAACACCAGCCGCACGTCGGTGTAGCGGCGATAGCGGTACAGTTTGAACTGGCCGCCGCGGTACAGGCTCACCACCTGACAGCGGACCTTCCGGTCATTGCCGCAGGCCTCCTGCTCGATGGCGGTCATGGCCGCGTCGCGCGCCTTGACGAAGGCCTGGCCCGTCTTGCCGGCCGCCGCCGCGCGCACTTTGGGCGTGACGTCGCTGATGCCGGTGACGATCTCCGCCGACATGCCCGGGCACCTGGCCTCCTCCTCGCGCGAGCGGGTGAAGAAGCCGGTGCGGACGTATTCGTGCTCCCGCGTCGACAGGTTCTGGGCGCAGCCGATGACGCAGTGGTTGTTGGTCAGGATCAGCCCCTGGCCCGAGACCAGGGAGGCGGAACAGCCGCCGATCTTGACCGACGCGCCCCTCAGGCGATCGAGCCAGCCCTGGTCGATGGAGGTCCCCAGCGCCTTGTTCACCCTGGCGACCGGAAAGCCGTCGAAGGTCCACATGCCTTCGCCGGCCAGGGCCGGGGAAGCGATCAGGGCGGAGAGGGCGGCGGCGGCCGCCAGCGTGCGCGTGTTCATGCAAGGACTGTTAGCGCGGGGGAGGGGGCGCGTGAACCACCCGGCGACGGGCTTCGCCGTATCGCGCGGCCTTCTCCGGGACCTCCCGCCCGGCTATGACGGTGGCCGCTGTTTTCCGGGGGTTGCCATGACGCGCGCGTTTCTGCTGGGCCTGATGACGTCCGCGGCCCTCTGGGCGCCGGCCCTGGCCAGTCCCGGCCCCACGCCTGCGCCTGCCAATACGCCGATCCCCGCCGCTCGCGACGTCGCCTATCCGGGCGTCATCCGCCTGGATGTGGACGCCAGCGACTGGCGCCGCCACATCGTCACCGTCCACGAGACCATCCCGGTCGCCGGCGGCCACGAGCTGGTCCTGCTCTATCCGCAGTGGCTGCCCGGCGCCCACGCGCCGGAGGGACCGATCGACCGCATGACCGGGCTGAAGGTCACCGCGAACGGCCAGCCGGTGGCGTGGCGGCGCGACACCGTCGACATCTACGCCTTCCGCCTGACCCCGCCGGCCGGCGCCAAATCCATCGAGGTCGAGTTCCAGTACCTCTCGCCGGTCACCGGCGACGTCGGCGCGGTGGAGTTCTCCTCCAACATGGCCACCCTGGAGTGGATCAGCTTCACCCTCTATCCGGCCGGCTACTACGCTCGGCAGATCCCGGTGGACGCCAGCCTCAGGCTGCCCGAGGGCTGGACCTTCGCCAGCGCGCTGGACCGGGCCGAGACCCATGGCGCGGAGACCGTCTTCCGCCGCGCGCCGCTGGAGACGGTGATCGACAGCCCGATCTATGCCGGGCTCAACGCCCGCACCCTGGACCTGACGCCCGCGGGCGGCGCGCCGGTGCGCCTGAACATCTTCGCCGACCGCCCGGAGAACCTGGCGATCAAGCCCGAGCAGATCGAGCAGCACAAACGCCTGGTCGAGCAGGCGGCCCGGCTCTACGGCTCGCACCACTACGACCACTACGATTTCATGCTGAGCCTCTCCGACACCGTCAACCAGAACGGCCTGGAGCATCATCGCTCCAGCGAGGACGGCGCCGGCGCCGACTGGTTCACGAGCTGGGACAAGGGGATCGCCGCGCGCGATCTGCTCGCCCACGAATACACCCACTCCTGGAACGGCAAGTTCCGGCGTCCGGCCGACCTGTGGACCGAGGCCTACAACACCCCCATGCGCGACAGCCTGCTGTGGGTCTACGAGGGCCAGACCCAGTACTGGGGCGACGTGCTGACGGCGCGCTCGGGCCTCAGGAGTAAGGAGGAGGCGCGCGAGGTCATCGCCATGAACGCCGCCTACTTCGACACGATCGCGGGCCGTTCCTGGCGGCCGCTGCAGGACACCACCAACGACGAGATCACCACCCAGCGCCGGCCCCAGTCCTGGCCGACCCAGGGGCGGTTCCTGGACTACTACCGGGAAGGCTCGCTGATCTGGCTGGACGCCGACACCCTGATCCGCGAGCGCTCCGGCGGAAAGCGCTCGCTGGACGACTTCGCGCGCGCCTTCTTCGGGATCAACGACGGCAGCTTTGTCCCGGTCACCTACCGCTTCGAGGACGTGGTCAAGGCGCTGAACGCCGTGGAGCCCTATGACTGGGCGGCCTTCCTGCGCGCGCGGCTGGACCAGCCCGGACGCCCGGCGCCGCTCGACGGCATCGCCCGCGGCGGCTACCGGCTGGCGTTCGACGAGACCCCGGGCCCGGTCTGGCTCTCCCGCGAGGGGCTGAAGAAGAACCTCGACCTGACCTATTCGGTCGGGTTCGTGGTGATGAAGGGCGGGGTGCTCGGCGACGTCGCCTGGGGCGGCCCCGCGTTCAAGGCGGGCCTGGCGCAGGGTGTGAAGATCGTGGCGGTCAACGGCACGGCCTACGATCCCGATATCCTGAAGGACGCCATCACCGCGGCGAAGACCTCAGGCGCGCCCATCGAGCTGATCGTCCAGGACCAGACCCAGTTCCGGGTGGTCAGGATCGATTGGCGCGGCGGCCTGCGCTACCCGCATCTGGTGCGCGACCCGGCCCAGCCCGCCCGGCTCGACGACATCCTCACGCCACGGAGTTAGATGGAATCAGGACCCTTCTCCCCTTGCGGGAGAAGGTGGCTGCGCAGCAGCCGGATGAGGGGTCGCGCCGCCCCTCGAAGGCAATTGGCCGCTGGAGCCGGCAAACCCCAAGCCGTTGCGAAACCCCTCATCCGGCCCTTCGGGCCACCTTCTCCCGCAAGGGGAGAAGGTTACCGGTGAGGCGCCATGATCAGGCCCTTATTGGTCTCGCTCGCGCCCGTATCCTGACGCTACATGAACACAATCGGGGCCCCTCCTCGCTGGTGAAGCTTGCCAGAAGAGGGGACTTTGAAATGGCCGTGCGCTTCCTGAACCGACTGTTGCTTTCCACGCTCGCCGTCTGTTCCGTATCGCTTCCCGCCTCAGCCCAGACCCCGCCGCCCGACAAGGACAAGGACAAAACCAGCGCGCCCACCGAGGTGATGGACGTGGTCGTCACCGGCTCGCGCATCCGCCAGGGCGGCGCCCAGGACATCAACCACTTCCGCGGCGAGGCCGGCGCGCTGCGCGTCCCCATGCCCGACACCCTGACGCCCGAAGGCCTGATGGGCGACTACGACCTGGTGATCGGAACCGACCAGCCCTGCCGCGCCACCTTCTGCCTGGCGGGCGAGGCCATGAAGGCCGACCTGATGCTGCGCCCGGACGACAAGGTGTTCGTGGGCCTGGGCTTCACCAGCGACATCGACGCCAAGACCTGGAAGCGCCAGCCCCTGAACCTGGTGGCGGTGGTGGATAAGTCCGGCTCGATGAGCGGCCATCCCATGGACATGGTGCGCAAGAGCCTCAAGCAGGTGGTCGGCCAGCTCGGCCCCGACGACCAGATCTCCATCGTGCTCTACGGCGACCGCTCCCACGTCTTCCTGGAGCCGACCCGCATCACCGCGGCCAATCGCGCCTCCGTGCTCAAGAGCATCGACGCCATCTCCATCGCCGGCTCGACCAACATGGAGGAGGGCCTGCGCGTCGGCTACGACACCGCCTTCGCCAGCGCCGCGAACTTCAAGGGCGTCACCCGCCTGATGTTGTTCACCGACGAACAGCCCAATGTGGGCGCCACCGACGCCGACACCTTCATGGGCATGGCCGAGGACGCCTCGAAACGCCACATCGGCCTGACCACCATCGGGGTGGGTGTCCAGTACGACGCGCCGCTCGCCACCAGGATCGGCAGCGTGCGCGGCGGCAACCTGTTCTTCCTGCGCGACGACAAGGACGTGAAGTCCGTGTTCTCCGCCAAGCTCGACACCATGGTCTCGGAGGTCGCCTGGGACGTGAAGATGACGCTCACGCCCCACCCCGGCTACCGCATCACCGGTGTCTACGGTGTGCCGGGCGAGCTGATGGGGGCCCAGGGTGAGAACACCGTGACCGTCACCGTGCCCACGGCCTTCTTCTCGACCACCGGCGGCGGCATCTTCGTGGGCCTGGCCCGCACCTCCGATCAGGCCTACCTGCCCGAGACGCCGCTGGCGGCCGGGTCGCCTCTGATGGAAGTCGGCCTGACCTATGTCTCCGCGCTCGACGGCAAGGCGGCGTCGGACCACATGACCGTCGCCGCCCCGGATGGCCGCCCCTCCGCCAACCTGAAGCTCGGCCAGTCCCTGGTGGACGAGTTCCTGCTGCTCAAGCAGGGGACCACCCAGTTCCACGCATCCAGCGAACGCGAGGGCGCCTACCAGACCTTCCGCCAGCTTTCCGCCCGGCTGGATCGCAATCCCGATCCGCGGCTCAAGCCTGAGCGCGAGATGCTGCGCGGCCTGACCGAGCAGACAGCCTTCCTGTCGGGCCATGGCTCGGAGGCGCCCAGAGACGCCCGCTTCGTCGGCCTCTACGGCGCCTGGGAGCTGACCTCGATCCAGGGCCGCGCCAGCCTGCGCAGCGACCCGATGCAGCTGAAGGCCGGCGACCGCTTCGAGCTCGGCCCCGACGGTCAGCTCAAGGTCACCCGCGCCGGTCAGGAGCTGGGCGAGTATGAGTTCAAGGCCAACAACGAGCAGCTCGCGGTCTCGGAGGGCGGCGTCTTCCACTTCGAGCTCGACGGCCCGACCCTGACCCTGGCCAACGAGGACAACGGCATGCAGTTGGCCCTAAAGCGGGCGACAACGCCCGCGCCGGCCCCCTGAACTGGCCGCGGAGCGGCCTGTATTCCAGGAAGAATTGAACCACCAAGGACACCAAGGACACCAAGGACACCAAGGTACCAAGGACACCAAGAAGAACATCAAGGACAGATCGTGAGCTCGCGCCGACCCCTTGGTGTCCTTGGTGTCCTTGGTGGTGAAAACTCTTTCTCGCCTCACGGCGAGGAGCCCTGAGCCGACTTACTCCACCGTGACCGCCTCGGCCGCGTTCAGTCTGACCCGGACGTGCACGGTGGAGTGCTTTGTCGAGGCGCCGTCCTCGGCCATTACCGAGACCGGAACCGTCAGCCTCCCCGACATCCGGCGACCCACCTTACCCCTGTCATCCGACGGTCGGCTGAAAGCCGATCCGGGGGACCCAGACGACGGTGCAGGCTCAGCTTGGGCGGGTCGATTCGACCGGGCTTGGGTCCCTCCCGGCTCGGGCTACGCCCGACCGTGGGATGACAAGAGAGGGGGCTGGGTCCGCCGAGCATCTCCTGCATGCCCTCTCTCCCAGACTGAATGGCGCGACGAGGATTTGACTCGTTTTGCAGTCCTCTTCTAGCGTTCCCGAATCATCATGAGGCGGGGAGGCTGTCATGGGACGTGTATTGGCGCCGGTTTACGGTCTGATCTGTTACGCGATTTTCTTCCTTACCTTTCTCTGGTCCATCGCCTTCGTTGAAAATTTCGCGATCCCGGCCTCGTCCCTCGGTGGTTTGATCGCGGTGACCAAGACCATCGACAGCGGCGTCCAGGGCGACCTGATCCCGACCCTGCTGATCGACGCGTTGCTGCTGGGCGTCTTCGCCATCCAGCACAGCGTCATGGCCCGCCCCGGTTTCAAGAAGGTCTGGACCAGAATCGTCCCCGAGCCGATCGAGCGCTCGACCTATGTGCTGCTGGCCTCGCTGGCCCTGCTGCTGGTGAACTGGCAGTGGCGGCCCCTGACCTCGGTGGTGTGGGAGACCCATGGAACCCTGGCCCAGGTCCTGCTCTGGGCCTCGCTGGCCGGTTTCGGGATCGTGCTGATCGCCACCTTCCTGCTCAGTCACTTCCATCTGTTCGGCCTGAGCCAGGTCGTGGGCCACGCCACCGGCAAGCCCGCGGAGGCGGCGAAGTTCCAGACGCCCCTGTTCTACAAGGTCGTGCGCCACCCGATCTATTTCGGCTTCCTGGTCGCCTTCTGGGCAGCGCCGAAGATGACGCTGGGCCACCTCTATTTCGCCGCCGGCGCCACCGGCTACATCATTGTCGGCACCCTGCTGGAGGAGCGCGACCTGATCGCCCACTTCGGCGACACCTACCGTGACTACAAGCGCCGGGTGTCGATGTTCATCCCCTGGTTCCCGAAGAAGGCCTGAGTTCGCACCAGCGAAGGTGCGTCTGATTTCACCTCAGATCAGGCGCGCAATGGCCTGCGCCGCCCGTTCCTGGCCGGCAGTATCCAGCGCCTCCACCTCCACGGCGCCGATCATGCGGCGCGTGTCCTTGCGGCTCGAGCGGTCGTAGGCCGGGTCGTAGTGGGTCGCCATCAGCTCCAGCGCCAGGGTCTCGAAATCCCCGGCCTCGGCCATGGCGCGCCATTCCGCCAGCCGCTTCTTCCCGGCCCGGAACGGCAGGCGCGCGAGCGCGTCGTCCAGAGTGAAGCGGTCCTGAACGATGTCGGCGTAGGCGGTGACCAGATAGCGGGCGCGCGCCTCGGCCGGCGCGCGAATCTCGATGCGCGGCGCCGCGCGCATCAGGGCCCAGAGCGAGGGCGGGGTCATGCGTTCGCCGATCTTGCTGGACTCCGCCTCCACCGCCACCGGCCGGGCGGGATCGAGCGCGTCCAGCGCCTCGAGCAGCTGCGTCTCGAACAGCTTCTGCGGCGGCTGCGGCCGGTCGGCGAACCCGCCGAAGAGGGAACCGCGGTGATGGGCCAGGCCCTCCAGGTCGAGTGTCTGGACCCCGCGCGCCTTGAGCCGCCCAAGGATCTCGGTCTTGGCCGATCCGGTGTGGCCGTCGATCAGGACCAGGCGATGGGGCAGGGGCTGCTCGTACAGCCGCGCCTGCACCCCCGCCCGATAGGTCTTGTAGCCGCCCTTCAGCACCGTGGTGCGCCAGCCGACCTCGGCCAGGATCACCGCCATGGCGTGGGAGCGCAGGCCGCCGCGCCAGCAGTAGAGCAGGGGCCGGAATGACCCGTCCCGGTCGGCCAGGGCCGTCTGCAGGTGGCGCGCGACATTGGCCGCCACCAGGGCCGCGCCGACGCGCCGGGCCTCGAACTTGGACTGCTGGACGTAGAGCGTCCCGACCCGCGCCCGCTCCTCGTCGTCCAGCACCGGCAGGTTGACGGCTCCGGGGATGTGATCCTCGGCGAACTCACCGGGGCTGCGCACATCGATGATCGCGTCGAAGCCGGCGAGGCTCTGCGCGTCGGCGCGGTCGAGGGTGCTGAGGGCGGTCATCGCCCCGAGCTAGCGGCAATCGGGGGGCGGAAGCAAATCTTGCGCGGGCGTGCCGGCGCCGTCCGCCCTATGGTCGGCCATGTTCAGATTCTGCCTTCTGCGCCTCGCCGCGGTGATGACGCTTCTGGCCGGCGCCTCGGCGGGCGCCGCGCCCGCGGACGTATCGTACCGGATCACCCCCGTCGTCGCGGGCGGGCGGCTCCTGCGTCTCGACGTCGAACTGCAGGCCCGCGAAACCCCTGGCGCCGTCGTCACCCTGACCCTGCCCGAGCGGCTGGCGGGCAAGGACGGGCTCGAGATCTCCGGCGCCGACACCCTGGACCGCCCGGCCGATGGCCACAGCCTGCGCCTGCGGATGACCGCGCCCACCTTGCGCCTGGGCTGGGCCCTCGCCGCCGATCCCGCCGAGACGCTCACCGCCGGCGGCCAGGATCCGGTCCTCAACGCCGCCTGGTTCGCCCTGCGCGGCGAGGACCTGCTGATCATTCCGGAAGGGCAGGGGGCCGCAATCGTGGAGATCGCGCCCTCGCCCTGGACCGCGGCCGCCAGCCTGTCCGGCCCGACGCCGCTCGCGAAACTGGCCGACGCCCTGTTCCTTGGCGGCCGCGACTACCGGGTGCTGAGCCGAACCATCGACGGCGCCCCCGTCACGGTCGCCTATCCCACGGCGCTCGCCGCCACCGCCGACCAGGTGCTCGAGCGCGCCGGCAAGGTCGCCTCCGCCGAGCGCCGCTTCTGGCGCTCGCCCCCGTCGCCGATTTTCATCGGCATGGTCCAGCTGAAAGACGACGGCGATTTCAGCGGCCGGGGACTGACCGGCGGCTACCTGCTCGACATGGGTTCGGCCATTGCGCCGGACGTCTGGCTGCGTGTGATCGCCCACGAGAATCTGCACAGCTGGATCTCCCGCTCCATCGGCGGCTTCCCCGAGCAGGACAGCAACCTGGAGGCCTGGCTAAATGAGGGCTTCACCGAGGCCTACACCGCCCGCATCCTGCTGGAGTCGGGTCAGTGGACCCCGGAGCAGTTCGTCGCCGACTGGAACCTCTCGCTCGCCCGGTATGGGACCTCGCCAGTCCGGACCGAGCCCAACAGCCGCATCCTGGCCGACCGCACCCGCGACTTCGACGTCAACAAGCTGCCCTATGACCGGGGCCGCCTGCTGGCGGTGCTGTGGGACCGCCGGTTCCGCCACGCCACAAAGGGCCGGGCCGGGCTGGACGAGGTGCTGCGCGCCCAGATGGCCCAGGCGACCCAGGACGAACGCGCGGGCCTTCACCGCAGCGCCGACCAGCTGTTCCCGGTCCTGGCGCGCCGCGTGGCCCACACCGACCTTGCGGGCGACCTGGCCCGCCTGGTGGACCGGGGCGAGGCGCTTGAGCTGCCTCCCGGCGCCTTCGGCCCCTGCGTGCGGCTGGCTCGGGTGACGCAACCGGCGTTCGACCGCGGCTTCAACTTCGGCGACACACTGCGCGCCCACGGCCGCCTGACCGGGCTGGAGCCCGGCGGTCCCGCCGACAGGGCCGGCCTGCGCGAAGGCGACAAGCTGCTGATCGACGAGATCCCCACCCACGACTCGCGCGTGACCCTGACCTATCGGGTCGACGAGGGCGGCGGGAAACGCATGACCGTGAGCTACCGGCCCCTGGGCAAGGCGAGCGTCACCTTCCAGCAGCTGGAATTCCGGCCCGGAGGCCGCGCGCGAGCAGCCTGCGTCAGGGCGATGATCCGTCCGTGATTTCGGCCGCGTAGAGGCAATTCAGGAAATTTTTCAACCCCGAAGGCCACGAAGTTCACGAAGAAGAACAACAACGATTTCGTACCGACCTCTTCGTGCCCTTCGTGGCCTTCGTGGTGAAATCTTCTTCTCGCCTGCGGCGAGGGGGGCCTCGTCAGCGCCTGCCCTTCGCCTCCTCGGCGTAGGCCTTTTCGATGTTGGCCCGGTCCGCCGCGGCGCTGGCGGCGGCCACTTCGTCCACCTGGCTCTGGAGGCGCGGGATGTTGGCCACGGTCGCGGCGGTCAGGGCCGGATAGACGCGGGTCAGGTCGAAGTCGCGGTGTTCCAGCGCCGAGGCGATGCGCTCCTGCACGGCCACCTCGTACATGTGCTTGATCGTCGGATTGGCCGACAGCCGCTTGTCGCTGTCGCCATACGGTCCCTCGGTCGCGCCCTTCAGTTCGACCCTGACCCGGGTCGCCTGGTCGCCGTCGGGTGTGAGGTTGGCGGTGTAGTGCATCAGCTCCGCGCCGCCCCGCTCGAGGGTCCAGGTCACCTGGGTCGCGCTGGAGGTCACCTTGAAGTCCGGCGTCTCCGACCCGAACACCAGCGGCGGCAGGGCGGTGGCCTCGAGCGTTGCGCGCGCCTCCGCCACCGGCAGGGGGTAGACCGTGCCGGACGAACATCCGGCCAGCAGGGCGGCGGCCGCGAGAGCGAAGAGAACACGCCTCATCAGAAACCTCCCCGGCGCGCCCGGGCGGTCTCGTCCGAATCCATGCCCGGCTTGTCGTGGATGCCGAAATGCACCCCCGATTCCAGCCCGCCCCGCTGCACCAGACAGACCGTGTCCTTCGGCGGCCCGACCCGCTGGATATCGAACTTGCGTCCTTCCATCAGGGCCGCCACCGCCTCCTCGACCGCCGGCCGCACCGGCGCGCCAAGCGCAGGCCGCGAATAGAACTGGCTTCCGTCGTAGGCCTCGTGGCCGTTCTCGCCCGGCGAGACGGACACGTCGACTTTGGTCTGGTCCGCAGCCACCGGCGTCAGGGTGGCGGTGAAGTTCAGCTGCTCCTCGCCGCTGCTCATCACCCGCCAGGTGACGAAGCGGCCCTCGACGCCCTCGGGCTGGATATGGATCAGGATCCCGCACTGGCGCGCGAAAGCGAAGTCGGGAAGGTCGGAGCCGAGTAGGCGCTGATAGGCCTCGGTCAGGCCGATCTTGTAGACTCCCTTGGGCAGGGCCTCGGGCTGGCTGCAGGCGCCGAGCGCGGCGGTCAGGGCCAGGGCGGCAAGATGACGGCGCATGGGCGGCTCCCCCGTTTGGTGGAGGAGGGTGGCGGGGTTTGTTTAAAACACCGTTCTCTGATGACGCCCGTCAGACAAGGTCCAGGCGCATCACATGCCGGCGCGCGCCGGCCAGGGCGACCTGATGAAAGCCCGCCGCTTCGAAGGCCGGCAGGTAGCCCATGAAGCGATAGCTGGGAGACCCCGGCTGGACCGGATACGCCTCCACGACCCTGGCGCCCCTGGCGCGCGCATGCGCGACGGCTGCGTCTATCAACTGCGCCATGACGCCCTGGCCACGAAGTTTGCGGTGGGTGAAAAAGCAGGCCAGCGACCAGACGCTGTCGGGGTCCTGACCGGCGACGTCCGGGCCCCCGAGGGACCGGTAGGTGGGGCGAGGGGCGATGGAGCACCACGCGACGGGCTCGTCCTTGAGATAGCCCAGGATTCCGACAGGAACCCCCTCGCGAATCCGTGATTCCATTGCGGCCTTGCGCTCGGCGCCCCGTGTTTGCCGGGTCTCGCTGCCGGTCGCTCGCCACACCATGCACCAGCAGGATTTCGGGCCCCCGCGACCCGCAAACAGGGACTCGAAATCGTCCCAGCGGCTTTCGTCCACCTCGCGAAAAATCAGGTCCGGCATGCGAAGGACTCTAGCGCCGCCCCGGCCCTATCGGCCAGGGGCCCCAAACCATCGCGTCATCGCCTCGGCCAGCCCTTCGACGTCACCCCGTCCCACCCACGCCACATGCCCATCCGGCCGCACCAGCACCGCCGCCGGCGCCTCGACCACACCCACCACCGGCAATTCCCACGCCCCGTCGTAGCGCGCCTCCACGCTCCGCACCCGCTCTCGCCAGGCTCCGGCGTCGACCGTCCCGGGCGCGCCGAAATTGATCAGCACGGGCCGCCCCGCGTGCAAAAGGTTGAACACGCGCACGGGCCCGGCGTCCGTCTCCACCTCCAGGTCGGGCGTCCGCCGTCCCAGCAGCGGGTGGCCCTCGCCAAAGTCGTAGCGGATATCCAGCCCGGTCATCATCCCGGCCATGTGCCTGCGCGGCTCCTCCATCGCCAGAAGCTCGCCAACCACCTCCCTGACCGCCCGCGTCCGCTCGTCCGGCCTGCGCAGCATCGCCGCCGCCATGGTGTTGCGCAGGATCCGCGCCCCCACCGGGTGGCGCTCGGCGTGGTAGGTGTCGAGCAATGAGTCCGGCGCGACGCCCTTGACTGCCTGGGCCAGCTTCCATCCCAGGTTCACCGCGTCCTGCACGCCCGTGTTCAGGCCCTGTCCGCCGTCCGGGGCGTGCACGTGCGCCGCGTCGCCGGCCAACAGCACCCGGCCCTGGCGATAGGCCGCCGCCTGACGGCTCATGTCGGTGAAGCGCGAAATCGAGCTCGGGCTGTGCGCCCCGAAGTCGGTCCCGTAGACGCGGACCAGCCCCGCCCGGATGTCCTCAAACGTGGGTTCGCCCGTGGCGCCGGCGCCCGCCTCGGTGATCATCACCCGGACCGGCCCCTCGTTCTTGTAGATGATCTCGCCGTCGCGGATCTCGTACTCCATCCGCCCCAGGCCGTGGGTTCCGGTGGCGTCCTGGCGCACGCCCAGCGGTGGCTCCTCGCTCATCTCGACCACGGCCAGCAGGCTGGAGGTGGTCGGGTCCGATCCCGGGAAGTCGATGCCGGCCGTCTTGCGCACCAAGCTGCGCCCGCCGTCGCACCCGACCAGATACCGCGCCCGCAGCGCGCGCCCGTCCGCCAGCCGGACCTCAATGCCCGCCTCGTCCTGGCTGAAGCCCGCGACCTCGCAGCCGCGATGGATCGGTACCCGCAGTTCCCCGGCCCAGCCGGCCAGGATCCGCTCGATGTGGGCCTGCCATAGACCGAGCGTGTAGTTGTGCCGCGTCGGAAAGGCCGAGATGTCGAAGTGGACCGCGGCGAACCCGGTGACCTGGGCCTTCTGCCCCTCGGCCAGGAACCGCTCGACGAGGCCGCGCTGGTCCAGCACCTCCAGGGTCCGGGCGTGCAGGCCCCCGGCGCGCACGCCGGCGATCTCCTGATCGGGGCGCCGCTCCAGGATGGCGGCGTCGACCCCCGCCAGGGCCAGCTCCCCCGCCAGCATCAGCCCGGTCGGGCCCGCGCCCACGATCAGGACATCCACGTCGCGCATGGTCAGCTCCCCATCTGTACCGGTCCGCGACCGGTGGACGGGCGGCACGTGATTGTTTTTTAAGGGAGTTTCTTTGAACCACAGGATAAGGTCCGGCAATTCTTGAACTTTTTTAGTTTGGCCCCATATCGGTATTGGCGGAGCAGCGCTGAGCGCGCCCGCGTCCGGCCTCCCACCTTCCCTAAAGCTGCCGGGCCCGGGGCAGCGGCTGCGAACTCGCGCCGCTGGGCAAACCGAATGATCCTGCGGGAACGGCATATCCGCGTGTGCCCTTGAAACCAGGCCCTACACTTGGGTTTGAGCTGTGGGCCAATGCCCCCGGCGCTCCAGCGTTCGTTCGCTAGCCCAGGGAAGGCCTCGACATGTCCGACACGACCGAGACCGTGGGGCGTCGCGCGTTCGGCCGCGCGGCCTGGCGTCTGTTGCCGTTGCTGGGCCTGCTCTATTTCGTGTCCTTCATCGACCGCGTGAATGTCGGATTCGCCGCGCTGACCATGCAGGCGGACCTCGGTCTGTCAGCGAGCGCCTACGGCTTCGGCGCCGGCATCTTCTTCATCGGCTACTTCCTCTTCGAGATCCCCAGCAACCTGATCCTGCTGCGCGTCGGCGCCCCGCGCTGGATCGCGATCATCATGTGGACCTGGGGGTTGGTGTCCGCGGCGACGGCGTTCGTGTGGAGCAAGGAGAGCTTCTGGGTTGTCCGCTTCATACTCGGCGTCGCCGAGGCGGGGTTCTTTCCCGCCGTGATCCTCTATCTGACCCAGTGGTTCCCGAACGAACGCCGCGGCCGGATCATGGCCGGCTTTCTGCTCGCCGTTCCCATATCGAGCGCCGTCGGGGCGCCCCTGTCGACGGCGCTCCTGGGCCTTCAGGGCTTTGGCCTGCAGGGATGGCAGTGGCTGTTCATCGTCGAGGGCTTTCCCGCCCTGTTGCTTGGGGCCGCCGCCCTGGCCTACCTGCCTAACGGCCCCGCCGCCGCCCGCTGGCTTTCAGCGGAAGAGAAGGCTTCCGTCGCCGCCGTGCTCGACGAGGAGGCGGCCCGAGTTTCGGCCGCCCATGGGCATGGACTCGGCGCGGCGCTGCTGCGCGCGGACGTCTGGCTCTACGCCGCGATCTACTTCGGCCTGGTGGCCGGTCTCTACGGCCTGGGGTTCTGGCTTCCTCAGATCGTCAAGGGCTTCGGAGGGCTCGACAATCAGCGCGTCGGTCTCATCGCGGCTGCCCCCTACGCCCTGGGCGCGCTGGTGATGTTTCTCTGGGGGCGGCATTCCGACGCCACGCGGGAGCGGGTCCTGCATGTGGCGCTTCCGGCCCTGGTGGGCGGCGCGGGTTTCATCTGGGCCGCCAATGTCCACGATCCCGTGCTCAGCATGGCGGCGATCTCGATCGCTGCGGCGGGCATCTTCGCGGCGCTGTCCTCGTTCTGGACCGTACCCACGGCCAGGCTCACCGGGGCGGCGGCCGCCGCCGGCATCGCGCTGATCAACGCGATCGGCAACCTCAGCGGATACTTTGCGCCCAGCGCGATCGGTGTCCTGAAGGAACGGACCGGCGGCTACGGGTCCGGCCTGCTGATGCTGGGGGCCGCCCTCATCTTCGCGGGCCTGCTCATGCTCACCCAGCGCTCGCGCCTGAGGTCCGGTCGCCGTTAGCTCTGGTTCGCCGCTAGCAGATCGCTCACCGTGCGGTCGAAATGGTCGTCCATCGCGCGAGTGGCGGCATCGGGATCGCCATTGATGATGGCCTCGGCGACCGCCAGATGCTTCTGGAGCATCTCGTCGATCTCCTGCTCCGTGGTCCGTGTGCTCCAGGCCGCAGGGACGGCCTTGTCCATCAGGGGGCCGAAGGAGGTGATGACCTGGGCCAGCAGCGGGTTGTGGCTGGCGGCCGCGATGGCGCTGTGGAAGGCGACATCGCAGCGGACCACCTGGTCGAGGTCCAGCCGGAGCCTGGCCATGCGCCTCGCCAGGTTGAGGATGTGGTCAGCCTCTTCCTCGGTGCGGCGGGCCGCGGCGAGGGCGGCCGACTGCACCTCCAGACCGCGCCGGAGCTCCCACACGTCCTGAACGCTGACCTGCTCGGTATCGACCGCGTGGTCGAGGGAAAGGCCCATCACCGAGACGTTGATCGCGCTGACGCGAGGACGCCGTCCGTTGCCGACGTCCACCAGCCTGAGCGCCGCCAGGGCTCCGAAAGCTTCGCGGATGACCGAACGGCTGACCCCGAGGTCGCGGGCGAACTCGCCCTCGCTTGGCAGCTCATCCCCGACCTTGAGCCGGTGGGCGCGGATATGTCCGGTGACCCGGTCCATGGCCTGCTGGACGCGGCTCGGCGCATCCTGGTCGGAGCGGAGCGGCAGGGGCTGTAACGATGGGACCGACACGGCGTCCATGAATTCCGTTTGCTGGCATGCAGGCGCAAGGTCGCCGAGCGCAGACGGCTACAGTCTAGACGAGTCCCGGCGGGATTTCATGCACAACCCGACGCCGATCACACCGTGGCGGCGTTGCGAAACACCGACGGCGCCACACCGAAGTGGCGTGAAAAGGCCCGCGAAAAGCTGGCGTTGTTGTCGTAGCCGGACTCGTAGCCGATCGTGGAGACCGCCCGCTCGGTCAGGCGAAGCTGCTCCGCCGCCCCGACCAGGCGCACTTCGCAGAGAAACTCCGAGACCGAGCAGCCGAACAACTCCCGAAACCCACGGGTCAGCTTGGCCCGGTTCAAGCCGCAGGCCCGGCCGATCGAGTCGAGGGTGAGCTTGTTACGGTAGTCTTGCGCGATCATCGCGCGCGCCTGCATGAGCCGCCGGTTGTCGGCCAGGGAAAGCGACGTCCCGGGAACCAGCGGCGTGAGCCCGCCGCCGTACCAGGCCCTGAGCGTCTCACAGATCAGCTCCAGGCATTTGGCCGAACGGTACATGAAGCGCGCCGGCCCCCGGTGTGCGGTGTCCATCGCCGCCGCCCCGATGCTGAACAGCGCCGGGGAAAGATAGAAGGCCCCGTCCGGCGGTTCGGCGGCCGTCTCGCCTGCGGCGAAACCCGCCAGCCATTCGCGGCTCAGCCGGCAAAAAATCCTTCGGCCCATGCCGACAGCCACGCTCGCGGGGTCCGCGATCTGCAGATTGGCGACATTGCGGCCCGCATCGTCGCTGTCGTTGTAGGTGTAGACAAACAGCCGCGAGCCCGCGCAATCCGCCAGAAGCTCAGGCGGCGCGGCCCCGCCACTGGCGACAAAGGCGACGCAGAGCTCGTCGGAAATCCTCAGCAGATCGGGCTTTTCGGGAAGCGGCTCGCCGCCGCCAAGGGCCTGGGCCCCGTCCTCCCAAGATGAAGCGATCTGAGCCATCTGGTTCATCGAGCGTCGCATCCCTTCGCCGTGCGCCTCTAGCGAGCGCATCGACAGCGACGTTAACATCTATCTGACAGGATTCAAGACCTATCTGATATTTATAACACCTATCAGATAGGTAAGCCGGAGCATCTTCTTCTGTCACCGCGATTGACGCAGCTCCACAGGCCGTGGCGCGGCTGGCTTCCTTGCAGTTGGGGGGCGTCCGAACCGGCGCATGCGCCGCCGGCCTGCGTCAGCGAGGGAATCTCACAGCGCCATCAGGTAGATGGAGATGTGCGCGTGGGCGAACTCGTCGACGTTCCGACCCTTGTCGGATCTCACGGAAGATCCGGCCGCCGCCCTTCGGGGAAGGCCGACCGCCAGGCTGCCCGCGGCGGCGGCGCCGGCGAAAAACATCCCACGCCGGCTGAGTTTGATCGGGCTGCGGTTCATGGCGTCAGCCCCCAGTTCCGGCCGCGGCCGGCTGCACGATCGGCGCGACAGCGACCGCTTTCGGGGGCTCGTCGAAGATCATGGTCCAACGCTTCGTCGCATCGTATCGGGGCCAGGGCGGAAGGCCGGGATGGTTCGGATCGCCGGTCCGGCTGAAATGGGCCCAGGCCCGGCTGACCACGTCGGCGAGCGCGAAACGCGCCGGGCTCGGACCCACGGCGCCCAGGGAGTCGGGCGTGTCGAACACAAACGGGATGTCGATGCCGTGCACCGCGCCGTACTTCCCGCCGAACAGGGGAGAGCGCCAATCGAAGCGGTACATGTAGACGGCCGCACCCGCCGCGACCCGGTGCTCGGCCTGGTGCACGGCCTTGTTGCGCATGGCCAGGTCTGTGCCGATGAGGAAGTACAAGTCCGAGGGGCTCATGCCGGGCTGCGCAGCGCTGTAGGCGGCGATCAGCCGGTCCGCCGCGGCGCTCCCGCCGGTCAGTCGCGCGACGCGGGTGCGCAGGCCCTCGACATCCATGTTGAATGCGGCCTGATCGCCCGCGAACAGCAGGCGCGCCTCGTCGTGGGTGGTGCCGATGATCATGGGCACGACGCCGCCGTCGACCGGCGCGATCTTCAACAGGTCCGTCTGGGCGATCTCGACGCCGTCCGCGACCGGCCCGAGCGCCACCAGCGCCGGATCGGAGACGCAGGCGGCGACCAGCTGCGCGGTCGACAAGCTCAGCAGCTTGCGCCACTCCGCCCGCTTCAGGCCGGCGCCGGTCAGGACCTTGTCGGCCAGGACGGTGGCGGCGTCAGCACTCAGCACGGTCGTGTGGGAGCCGCTCTGCACAATCGCCTTGTGGAACAGGCCATGGGCCGCCGGCATCGCCAGCAGCACGCTGACCTTTCCCGCGCCCCCGGACTCGCCGAAGATCGTCACATTGTTCGGGTCGCCCCCGAATTGAGCGATGTTGTCGCGCACCCACTTCAGGGCGATCACGATGTCGAGCAGCCCGACGTTGCCGGACGATCGGTAGTCGTCGCCGGCGATGGCCCCGAGCTGCAGAAAGCCGAAGAGGTTGATGCGGTGGTTGAGGGAGACGACCACGACGTCCCCGACATCGGCGAGACGCTCCCCGTCGTAGGGGGCGGAGCCGGAAGATCCGGCAAAGAATCCGCCGCCATGCAACCAGACCATCACCGGCTTCTTCGCCACATGCGGCCTCAGGCCAGGGCTCCAGACATTGAGCGCCAGGCAGTTCTCGTCCATGGGCTGGGTGATGGTGATGGCCGGCCCGACCAGCGCCTGGATCTCGGGCAGGGCGAACAGGTTCATGGTGGCGTTGCGGTTCTGCGGGCAGGCCGGCCCGAGCGCCAGGGCGTCGCGCACGCCGGACCAGGGCGCCGCCGGCGCGGCCGGGCGGAAGCGGGCCTCGCCCGCAACCGGGGCGCCGTAGGGAATCCCGCGGAACCTGGCCACTCGACCGCGCCGATCGCCGCGAACCTTTCCGGCCGTGGTTGTGACGACGTTCTGGTCAAGCAGCTTGGACATTCTTGTTCCCTGCAAATCCCCGGCGCACCTCGCCAAGGGCGGTTACTGAGGCGGTCGGCGAACGGTGGTCAGGAGGGCCCGCTTGGGGCAAGCCCTCCTGACCCTTCAGTATTTGAAGCGAAGGCCGATGCGGAACTGTCGGCCGATGGTGTCATGGTAGGACGGATTGACCCCCGGGTAGAGGAACGAGGCGACCGCTGCGACGGGCGGGGCCGTGTCGAATACGTTCTCCACGATGCCGAACAGCTCCGCCGGATGCCCGCCGAGATCGACCTTCCAGGACTGGGAGATGTCGAACAGCGTCGAGCTCTTGATCGTATTGGTGTTGATCGAGAGCGCGTTCGTGGGCGTCGTCGAGGTGTGGTAGGTGTTGTCGTACACGCCCGGGCCGATGTAGCGCATCGACAGCTGCGTCATGCTGGGGCCGACCTGGTAGGACAGGGTGTTGAACCAGCGCCACCGCGGCGGCGCGCTGTTGGCGATTGAAATCTGGCCGAGCAGGTTGGTCGTGACGCCGAAGGCGGCCCGCGAGCGTTCCTGGGTATTGGTGCCCAGCGAGCGGACCGTGAACCGGCCTGGCGCCCCTGAGAACAGCCGGTTCAGGTCAGAGGTGTAGCTGACTTCATAGTCCACGCCGGCTTCTTTTTCCGAGGCGGCGTTGAAGGGAACGACATTGACCTGGGTGATGGTTCCGGCGCCGTTGCGGATGACGGACTGGCAGTAGACGTTCCCGCCGAGCCCGCAGTTGTTGACGATTTGCTGGCCCGTCAGGGTGGTGATCGCCCCGTCGACGTTGATCCGGTAGTAGTCGATCGACAGCGAGAAGCCCTCGAACCATTGCGGCCTGTAGATGAAGCCGACCGAGTCCGTTGCGGCGATCTCGGGCTGTAGAGCGGTGTTGCCCGAGGTGATCTGCAGCGCCGTCGTGCCCGCATTGCCGTGCTGCGGATCGAGGAAGATCGCGCTGTTGGACTGGCCCCCGAGATAGAGGTCGTTCAGGTTGGGCGCGCGGATGTCGCGCGAGTGCGTCGCACGGAAGCGCAGGGCGTCGTTCACGGCCCAGCTCAGACCCGCCTTGTAGGTCCAGACCTGGCCGCTGGTGCTGTAGTTGGTGCCGCGAACGGCGCCTTCGAAGTCGAGCGTCTTGGCGAACGGGAGGTCCTTCAGGATCGGGAACACCGCGTCGACAAACTCCTCGGACACCTCGTACTTGCCGTGCCCGGGCTTGTAGTTCCCAAGCCAGTAGCTGTTGGTCAGCGAAGGCGTATCTGCGTTCGCACTGTATTGCTCGGTGCGGTATTCGGCGCCGGCGGCCACCGATACCCGGCCGGCCGGCAACGAGAAGAGTTCGCCGTGCACACTGGCCGCGATCACATTTTCATGCAGGCCCGTTTCCTGGACCGCGCGACCAGTGACGTAGTTGATCGCCGCCGTGGAAGAGGGCGCCGTCCCGAAGGGGTTGAGCGGCTGGCAGCCGTTGGTCGGGTTGGCGATTGTGGAGCGGCAGACGATCTGACCACCGCTGAGCACCGCGTCCGTGGCGAGCCCGATGTTGGCGATCAGCGGATCGTTCGCGACCACGTTTTTGATGTTGCTGGCGCCGTACTGATAGTAGGCGTTCCACGTCCAGCCGGACCCGAACGTTCCGTCCAGGCCGAGCGCCACGCGACCGATATTGCGATCGTTTTCCACCTGGGGCAGGCCCAGGGGTTCAAAGATTTTGCCGAGCGCGAAGCTGGTCCCCGCCAGGGACGCGGGCAGGTAGGCGTTGTCGCCCTTGATCACGATCGAGCCGAGCGACGGGTAGGCGACACTGGTGTTTTTCGTCTCGGAGGAGGCGAAGGACGCTTCGGCATAGCCGGTGATGGTGTCGGTGAGGGCGTAGCTCGCGCGGCTGTAGACGTTGGCGTACCTCACCGGAACAAGCAGTTGATAGCCGGCGGAGATGTCGTTCGGCGTTCCGCCCAGCTTGTACGTGCCCGCCGCCGTGCCCTGATTGAACGCGGAGGTCGTTCCCGTGCCGGTGAACTGAATGGCGAAGGCGTTCGGACCGGAGATGATCAGGCCGCCCGGCGTGCCCAGGCGAAAGTCCGCCGAGGCGACGAGAAACTGGGTCTGACCGTTGCCGGCGACATAGGCGGGATTGTTGATGATCTTGGCGCCCGTGTACCAGGGACGGTCGTCATAGCGGGCGATGTCGCCGGTGTGGCTGTAGCCCCCATCCAGCAGAAAATGCCCGCGCCCGCCTGCGAACGCCGTGCCGTAGGTCAGGTTGACCTTCTCGTTGTCGGCGTCGCCGCGGGAAGATTCTCCCCCCTGGACGAGCCCCTTGAAGCCGGTGAAATTCCGATCGAGCACGAAGTTCACGACCCCGGCCACGGCGTCCGAGCCCCACTGGGCGGAGGCGCCGCCGGTCACCACATCGACCCGCTTTATAAGACCCTGCGGCATCAGATTGACATCGACCCCGCCGGCGATCGACGAGGGAACGACCCGGGCGCCGTCCAGAAGCACCAAGGTCCGGTTCACGCCGAGTGAGCGGAGATTGAGGAAATTCGCGCCGCCCGTTCCGCCGCCGACGCCGATGATGGTGGTGGCGGGGGTGACCGACGGGGTGAGTTGCGGCAGGTCGTTGACGATATCGGCCACGTTGGCCGGCGCGCGGGCGTTGATCTCGGGCGTGCCGATCACCGTCGTCGGCGTCGGCGCCTTGAAGCCGTCGCGCGTCACCCGTGTGGCGGTGACGACGATTTCCGAAACTTCCGTGTTTGATGCGGGCGTATCGGCGGCAAAGGCGGGAGAAGCCCCGCACAGCGCAAGCACGCTCGCTCCGGCCAGCGCAGCAACCTTCAGGCTTTGATTGCGGACCATGTTGCATCCCCTTGTCCCTGCGGCTCTTGCCGTCAGGCGACGTTGAATTCCTGTGCGTCTCGCCGAGTATCTGACTACGAAATGCGCGACCGCGGGCGCGAATGACTTTGCATTCCGGCTATCTTGTTGTGCCTGCGACAGTCACAGCCGGATGATCTTGCCGGGGTTCATGATGTTGAGCGGATCGAACGCCCGTTTGAGCGTGCGCATGAGCCCGACGGCCTGGGGCAGTTCGCGCTCCAGGTAGTCGATCTTGCCCAGTCCGATCCCGTGCTCGCCCGTGCAGGTCCCGCCCATGGAAAGCGCGCGGTCGATGAGCGCCGCGTTCAGCCGTTGCGCCTCTTCCATCTCGGCGGGATTGTTCGGGTCGATCACGAAGATCACATGGAAGTTGCCGTCTCCGACGTGGCCGAGAATGGGCGCCGGGATGGTGGCGGTCTCCAGGTCCGCCTTGGTCTGGTGAATGCATTCCGCGAGGCGGCTGATCGGGACGCAGACATCCGTCGGCCAGCCGATCGCGCCCGGCCGAAGACCGATCGCGGCATAGAAGGCGTCGTGGCGCGCCTTCCAGATCTTGCTGCGTTCCTCCGGCGTCGTCGCCCACCGGAAGTCGCCGCCGCCGTTGTCGGCGGCGATCGCCGCGACTGTCTCGATCTGTTCCTTCACATAGCTTTTCGAGCCATGGAATTCGAAGAAGAGGGTGGTGACCTCGGGGTAGTCGAGGTTCGACCACCTGTTGCAGGCGCGCATCTGCACGTCGTCAAGGATCTCGACCCGCGCGATCGGAACCCCGCACTGGATGGTCTGGACCACGGCGTTCACCGCGCCATCGAGGGTGTCGAAGCCGCACACCGCCGAGGAGATGAGCTCCGGGATTGGATGCAGCCGCAGCGTCACCTCGGTGATGACCCCGAGCGTGCCTTCCGAACCGACGAGCATGCGCGTGAGGTCGTAGCCCGCGGCTGACTTGCGCGCGCGCCCCGCGGTGCGCACGTCCGAGCCGTCCGGCATCACGACCCGCAAGGCCATGACCGCGTCCTTCATCGTGCCATAGCGCACGGCGTTGGTTCCGGACGCCCGGGTCGCAGCCATTCCGCCAATGGTCGCGTCGGCGCCGGGATCGATCGGGAAGAACAGTCCCGTGTCGCGCAGATGCTCATTCAGCTGGTTGCGTCGAACTCCCGCCTGGACGGTGCAGTCGGCGTCTTCCGGGTTCACCGCGAGGATGGCGTTCATCTCCGAGAGGTCGAGCGAGACTCCCCCATGAACCGGTGCGAAATTGCCCTCGACCGAAGTGCCGGCGCCGAACGGAATGACTGGGACGTGGTGTTCTGCGCAGAGCCGCACGACCTGAACCACTTCCTCGGTGGAATGGGCCATGACGACATAGTCGGGCAGGAATTTCCCGTGGTGGGTCTCGCTCTGGCCGTGCTGCTTCAGGATGTCGGCGTTCACCGTCATTCGTCCGCCGAAAATCTCCAGCAGGGAGCTCGCGATCGGGTCGGCGGCAGGGCGGGCTTGAATTCGGGTCATTTCGCTCGTCTTGTCTCGAAGCGGACGAACACCCTAGCAAACGTAGCGCGCGGAACACGGGGGTGCGGTGTCCCAGCACAGCCTGGAAGCGGTCGGGCAAAGCGTCGGATGACGAAACCTCGCCCGCCCGCTAAGTCCGCTTCCATGTCAGACCCCACTCCGATCCGCCTGACCTCCCTCGCCCACGGCGGCGGCTGCGGCTGCAAGCTGGCGCCGGCGGTGCTGCAGGACATTTTGCGCTCGGTGCCCGCCGCCGCGGCCTTCCCGAACCTGATGGTCGGGACCGAGACCAGCGACGACGCCGCCGTCTGGCGCCTGAACGACGAGCAGGCCCTGGTGGCCACCACCGACTTCTTCATGCCGGTGGTCGACGACCCCTTCGATTTCGGGCGCATCGCGGCGGCCAACGCCCTGTCGGATGTCTACGCCATGGGCGGCAAGCCGATCCTGGCCCTGGCCATTGTCGGCATGCCGGTGGGCAGGCTTCCGGTCGCGACCATCGGAAGAATCCTGGCCGGCGGCGCCGCTATCTGCGCCGAGGCGGGCGTCCCCATCGCCGGCGGCCACTCCATCGACAGCGTCGAGCCGATCTACGGCCTGGTCGCGCTGGGCTTCGTGCATCCCGGCCGGGTGATGACCAATCGCGGCGCCAGGGCCGGCGACGTCCTTGTCCTGACCAAGGGCCTGGGGGTGGGCGTGCTGTCGGCGGCCTTCAAGCAGGAAAGGCTGAGCGCGGCGGGCTACGCGGCCCTGATCGCCTCGACTACGCGGCTGAACCGCATCGGCGCCGAGCTGGCGGCGACGGCAGGCGTGCACGCTATCACAGACGTCACCGGCTTCGGCTTGCTCGGCCACGCGCTTGAGATGGCGCGGGGCTCGGGTCTGTCGGTCGAGATCGATGCGGCCGCCCCGGTTCTCTTGGACGGCGTCGAGGCCCTGGCCCGCGCGGGCGTGCGCACCGGCGCCTCGACCCGTAACTGGGCCAGCTATGGCGATGCGGTCGCAGGCGCCGAGGGGCTCGAGCCCTGGCGCCTGGACCTGCTCACCGATCCCCAGACCAGCGGCGGCCTGCTGGTCGCCGTGGCGTCGGAGGCGGCCCGGAGCGTCCTGGACCTGGCGCTGGCGGGGGGATTCGCCGAGGCGCGGGTGGTCGGCAGAGTCGCTCCGGGCGCGCCCGGTGTCGTCATCAAGGCCTAGTAGCGGCGCTCGTAGCGGTCTTCGCGCAGGTCGCGGCGGTCGCGCATGATGTCGCGCTCTTCGGCCCGGGCCTTGGCTTCCCAGTAGCGGGCGGCGCGCCAGTCGCCGTGGCTGCGGGCCCATTGGGCGCGGCGCAGATAGGCGTCGCGCTCGGCGTAGTCGTGGCGGATGTCCGCGCGGTCGCGGCGGATGTCGCCATAGCCGTCGTGGGCGAAGGCCGGGGCGGCGGCGGCGAGGGTGGCCAGGCCGGCCAGGATCATGATGGTCTTGCGCATGGTGGTTCTCCCTGATCGGGACGCATCGGCGTCCTCAGCGACAAGACACCACACCCGCCCTGAGCGGTTTCCGACGGCGATGTTCAGCCAGGGTTCATCGGGCTGAACAGGGCGCCGCGCCCCCTCTGGTCACGCTGGCCCGCTCCGTGCATAGTCCCGTGAAAGAGACATTCGCGAGGACCGTCATGCGTAAGACCGCGTTGTTCCTGTGCGCCGCCGCCGGATTTCTGGCGTCCGCGGCCCTCGCCGGCGACAAGGACGCCAAGCCGGCCGATCCCAAGGCCAAGTCCGATTCCGACCGCATCGTTTGCCACACCCTGGACCAGACCGGTTCGCGCCTGGGCGCCGCGCGGGTCTGCCACACCGTGGGCGAGTGGGCCGAAATGAAGCGCGAGGCGGCCCAGGCCACCAACGACATCCAGTACCGCTCCAAGCAGAGCGGCATCGGCGACAGCGGCATCTCCATGGCCCCGTCGGGCAAGGAGAACTAGAGCATGTCATGCAAAGTGGCCCCACTTTTGCGCCCGGACATGCTCTGAATTCCTGAATCGTGCCCTAGCCGCCCCCGATCAGGGCAGCCCGTTCCTCGGATGTCAGCGACCGCCAGCGGCCCTCCGGCAGGTCGCCCAGCGTCAGCGGCCCGACGCGGATGCGGAACAGGTCCACCACGTTCAGCTCCACCAGTTCGCACATGCGCCGGATCTGGCGGTTGCGCCCTTCCTTCAGCAGGAAGCGCAGCTCGTGGGAGAAGACGTGCTCCACGCCGGCGGGACGCAGCTTGCGGCCGTCCAGAACCAGGCCGTGGCGCAGGCGCTTGAGCTTGCGCTCGGTCACCTCGCCGGTGACCCGCACCAGATATTCCTTCTCGAGCTCGGAGTCGGGCCCGATGATCGCCTTGGCCAGCACCCCGTCGTCCGACAGGATCAGCAGGCCGCGCGAATCGAGGTCCAGGCGTCCGACCGGCGCCAGGCGGGTGTCGCGGTCGGGGATGACCGGGCTCTCGCCCCAGAGCGTGTCCCTGCGCAACAGGCGGACCGCCGGGATCTGGCCGTGCTCCGGCTGGCCCGAGACCCAGCCCATGGGCTTGTGCAGCACCACGGAGAACTTGGCGTCCAGGGCGCCGGAGCCCTCGTCGTTCAGCACCAGGGTCTGGCCCGGCTCGATCTTGCGCCCGGGGTCGGTGACCGTCTCCCCGTCGATCGACACCAGCCCGCGCCCGATCAGCCCCTCCGCCTCGCGCCGCGAACAGACGCCGCTCTGCGCCAGCCAGCGGTTGACCCGTTGCGGTTCGGCTTCGTCGTAGCGGCGGGTCCAGGCCATGGGGGTGTCTAGGGCGCGAGCCGCCGCCGCCGCAAGGCGGCATTCGAAGAAAGAAGTTGGACCACCAAGGACACCAAGGACACCAAGGGCGCGGCGCGAACTCACCACCCGCTCTTGGTGCTCTTCTTGGTGTCCTTGGTGTCCTTGGTGGTGAAATCCTCTTTCTCGCCTGACGGCGAGGTTCGCAGAGGGGAGGGCCCTCGACCCCCAAAACTGTGCTACCCGCCCCCCATGGATCAGTTCGACGTAGTGGTGATCGGCGCCGGCGCCGCGGGAATGATGTGCGCCATCGAGGCGGGCAAGCGCGGGCGCAAGGTGCTGGTGATCGAGCACGGCGACACGCCGGGCGAGAAGATTCGCATCTCCGGCGGTGGGCGCTGCAACTTCACCAACATCCACGCCACCCCCGCCAACTTCCTGTCGGAGAACCCGCGCTTCTGCATTTCGGCGCTGAGCCGCTACACGCCGAAGGACTTCATCGCCCTGATCGAGAAGCACCGCATCGCCTGGCACGAGAAGACCCTGGGTCAGCTGTTCTGTGACGACAGCGCGCGGCAGGTCGTGGCCATGCTGCTGGACGAGATGAAGAAGGCCGGCGTCACGCTCAGGCTCGGTCGGGCGGTCGACCGCATCGAAAAGCGCGACGACGGTTTCCACCTGGGGCTCGGCGGCTGGTCCGTGCGCGCCGACGCGGTGGTCATCGCCACCGGCGGCAAGTCGATCCCGAAGATGGGCGCCACCGGCTTCGCCTACGAGATCGCGCGCCAGTTCGACATCCCGATCGTGCCGACCCGCCCGGCGCTCGTGCCCCTGACCTTCGAGATCAGCCTGCTGGAACGGCTGAAGCCGCTGGCAGGCGTCGCGGTGGACGTGAAGATCGGGGCGGGGACCGGCAAGATCCGTTTCGAGGAGGCTATGCTGTTCACCCATCGGGGCTTGAGCGGCCCCGCGGTGCTGCAGATTTCCTCCTACTGGCGCGAGGGGCAGGAGATCGTCGTCGACATGGCGCCGGGCAAGGATCTGTTCGAAATCCTGCGCGGCGCGCGCCAGACCCGGGGCAAACAGGCGCTTCACACGGTGCTGGCCGAGCACGTGCCCAAGGCGCTGGCCCAGTACGTGGCCGAGACCCAGGCGGGCGGCGGCCAGATCGGCGACGTCTCGGACAAGCTCCTTCGCAAGGTCGCCGAGGCGATCAACGCCTGGCGGGTCAAGCCGGTGGGCTCCGAGGGCTACCGCACCGCCGAGGTGACCCTGGGCGGGATCGACACCCGCGCGCTCGAGTCGAAGACCATGGAGACCAAGGCGGTCCCCGGCCTTTATTTCATCGGCGAGGCGGTGGATGTCACCGGCTGGCTCGGCGGCTTCAATTTCCAGTGGGCCTGGGCCAGCGGCTGGGCGGCGGGGCAGGTCGCCTAGGGCTGGTCGAGGGCGCCGATCTCGATCCCCTCCAGGGCGTAGCGCGCGAACAGGAAGTCTCGCATGCCGACGACCCGGTCATCCTCAAAGGTCAGCGCCACGAAATAGGCCGGCCTCTCAAGGCTGACGTCGCGGTCGAAGACCAGCATGGCGGCGCGTCCCTCCACCAGGGCCGGCGCGAACGCCCATTGCCGGGCCGCGGCGTAGCGGGAGAAGTATTCGCCGACCTCGCTCCTGCCGGTGCGCTGCTGCCTGGCCACCAGGTCCAGCCGGACGTCTTCGGCCAGCATCGCGCGCACGGCGTCGAAGTCTCCGGTACGGAACCCGTCCACATAGGCCAGCAGCCGGGCGCGGCCGGCGGCGTCGATCGCGGGCGGAGCAGCGTCCTCCGGCTCGCCGGCCAGGGCGCGAAGCCGTTCGCGGGCGCGCTGCAGAGCCGATTTGACGGCCGGGACGCTGGCGCCGGTGATGGCCGCCAGTTCCTCCAGCGGATGGCCCAGCACGTCCTTCAGGATGACCGCGCTGCGCTGCAGGGCCGGCAGCCGCAGGAAGCGCCGCAGGCTGGTCGCGGCGATCTCCGGGTCGGGCGTGTCGGGCGCCGCGATCATATCGAGCTCCTCTTCGCCGCCCGCCAGGGGCTCGCGCGCCCGGCGGCGCAGGAAGTCGATGGCCGCGTTGTGGGCGATGCGAAACAGCCAGGCCCGGGGATTGGCGAGCGCGCCCGCCGAGGCCTGCGCGGCGAAGGCCTTGATCAAGGCCTCCTGGACCACGTCCTCTCCGTCGACGGGGGATCCGGTCATGCGGGCGCAATAGCGGTGCAGTCCGGGCCGCAGCTCGCCGATCAGCTGTTCGAAGGTCCGTGCCGCATCGTTCATCGCCAGCCGAGGCCCGCCTGTTGCTCGCCTCGATGTCTAGCCGCGGGACGCCGCCGCTGCGAGGGGTCAGGCCTGGGCGGCATAGGCGATCTCGCCCAGGGTCGATTCGAGCGAGGCCAGGGCGGCGACCTCGGGGAAATAGGCGGCCATCCTCGGGTCGGCGCGCATCGCCGCGATCGCGGCCTCGTCGCGCCATTTGGAGTGGATGATCACCCGCGTCCCGTCCGCCGACGCGATCAGGGTGGTTGAGATCCATCCGTCCAGGGTGCGGATCACCGCGTCGATGTTGGCGCGCAGCGAAGTCAGCAACCGCGCCTGGTTGGCGGGATCGACGGTGAGGATATTCAGCAGGGTGGTCATGGCTCGTCTCCGCTCAGGCAGGCGCGCCGGTCCGCCCCTGCTGACGGTAAGACGACGGCGCGGCGCCGAACGGATCGGCGCTGCGGAATATATTTCACTCAGCCCACGATCAGCGCCTCGCGCCAGGCGCCGGCGATGCGCTGGAACGGCACGGCCTGGGAGACCGCCGACATCGGATCGTTGACGTGCACCATCGGCTCCCAACCAAAGGGCGTGGCTTCGAACGACATGCCGCGCGCGACGATGACGTGGCCCGTGCCGCCACCGACCGCCACCGCGATGATCACCGCGCGCCCGCCGGCCAGGGTGCGGTAAAGCGTCAACGGATCGGTGGGCGGAGCGTAGGCCGAGGCGCGGCCGCCGTAGCGGGCGATCAGCCCTTGAATCTGGGGCAGGGCGCCGGTGCGCTGGCACTGGGGATTGGGGCCGGAACAGCACACCTCCGGCGGCGCCCCGTTGGCCAGGGCCACCAGGGCGCACTGGGGCGGGGTTCCCCGCGGCCCGCGCGAGGCCAGGATGATCTGCTGCGACACGGCCGCCCAGCACCACAGCGGGCCCTCCTGGGGAAGGGCCTGGATCGGCAGGTCGACCGCCGGCAGGGGCTCGGACAGATAGCCCGCCGACGAGACCTGGGGCGCGGAGCCGAACTCGCGCGTGGCCTGCCCGCAGGCGGCCAGAAGCAGGGCCAGGGCGGCGATCAGGACCGACTTGCGCGGCATGGGCGTCTCTCCGAAGCTGTGCCGCGGAGAAGAGCGGAAAGGGCCCGCGCGCGCTGTGAGGCGCGTCACAGACCGGAGCGCCGATCCGGGGTCAGGTGCCCGTGTGGAACGAGGCGCCATTCCGGCGCCGCAACGGAGACTGTGATGAGCAGACTTGCAATCGGGGTCGCGGCGCTCGCGCTGCTCGGCCTTGCCGCCTGCGGCCAGAAGCCGGGGCAGCAGCCCAACGCCAACGGGGCCTGGAACAACACCGCCCAGAACGTCCAGCCCCAGCCGTGGGGTGCGCCTCCGCAGGGGCAGCCCGGCATGCAGCAGGGCATGGCCCCTCAGGGTCAGGGATCGATCCCCGCGCCCTGGCAGGGCGGCGGCGCCCCTCAGCCCATGGCGCAAGGCGGTGGCGGACTTTCGGTCTCGGGCCCGCCCCAGGGCATGCGCCCCATCGCCTCCCAGGCCGGCTATGTGTTCATGACCCAGTTGAACGGGACGCCGCGCGCCTCCCAGCTGCTGGAAGCCCTGGAGCAGGGGGTGAACGGCTATTTCGACGGCCAGCCCCAGATCCTGCGCACCCAGATCGACCCCAACGACCGCATCGCCCAGGTCGCCTTCCAGACCTCCCTGCACGGCGCGCCGGTCACCGGCCAGATCGTGGTGGCCTCCGACGGCCGCAGCGGCGGCGTGGGTTTCCTGATGTTCGACAGCCCCGAGCGCACGCCCCAGACCATGAACGCCATGATCCAGGCCGCCAGCCAGAACACGCCGCGCTATTGACTTTTGGGCAATTGTTCGCTATTTGTTCCGGTTATTCGCCGGCCTGGAATCCCTTGGTCCAGGCCGGCGAACGATTTCGGGGGGGGGCCGTAATCTACGGTGAATCTACGGTGAAATTGCACCTCAGGCGTCACCGTACATGGGCAACCCGAGGAGCGCCCGCGCCGCCAGCCGGCGGTCCTCGGGCGAGCGGATCAGATCGCCGATGGCCGCTTCGAAGGCGGGAACCGCTTCCTCGAGGATGGCGCCGATCGGGGCGAGACGCTCACGCAGCGCCTCGGGCGAGACCACCAGGATCGGTCCGTGCTGCGGGGTCATTTCCCCGCCGGGCTCCTGGTTGACCGCGATCCAGAGGTCGGGGCCCGCCCGCCGAGCCAGCAGCACCGGATGGCCGATCCAGATCTCCCGCCAGGCCTCGCCCTCCAGGTCCGCGAGCGCCTGCCAGCTCCCGAGGTCGCCCAGGTCGCCGCAGCACTCGGGCAGGATCGGATCGACATGGGGAGACAGAAGGGCGACGCCACCGTCCAGGGCCGTGACCGATGAGCCGTCAGGCCCGAACGCGGCCAGTTGCTCGCGGCGGGCGCGAACCTCGCTGTGCAGGATCATCTTGTCGGGGGCGGCGACGAGGTCGGCGACCCGCACGAAGTTGTCATCGATCGTGGGCTGCGAAAGGCCGTGGGACTCGATCACGAGCTCCAGCTCGAAGGCGTCCCCGACGACAACCCGTTCGAGATCGGGCCGGTCGTCACCCATCAGCAGGCGTACCAGATCCTGCCGTGGCTGTTCACGTGCCGGGTGCAGCCGCGCGTGGCGCGCATGTCGTGGTCGTACAGCGCCTGGGAATGGATCTTGGATCGTGCGCCATAACCGCCATCGCCGAAGGTGTTGGGGTGGTTCCCGAGGACGAGGGTCCCATTGTAAGGGTGACCGGCCGCCCGCGCGCGCCGCAGCATCCGGTACGACCTCTTGAAGGCGCGCCTGGCCGCGGCGTCGCCGGCCCTCTGGTTGCGCATCTGGGACTGGATGGCCCAGCTCATGTCCATGGGCGGGGCCTGGGCGACGGCGGCGTCGCAGGCGGTCAGCGCGATGGCCGCGGCGACAAGGGCGATCTTCAGCATGGTCTTCGCTCCGAAGGGGATGAGCGCCAAGACTAGCGGACCGGCTGGCTCCCCGTTGTGCCTGCGATCACACCACGAACCGCCGCGCTTGGCGACGAAAAAGCCCCGCCGTCCTTGCGGGCGGCGGGGCAGGGGCTCGGGGGAGGAAGGTCGGGTCAGCAGGCGTAGCCGCGGACGTAGCGGCCGTTGAAGTAGCGGGTGCAGCCCTGGATGGCGCGGTAGCTGTAGTCCTGCAGGGCGCGGTGATGGGCGTTGGAGCGGGCGCCGTAGCCGCCGTCGCCGAAGGTGTTGGGATGGTTGCCCAGCACCAGGGTGCCGTTGAAGGGATGGCCGGCGGCGCGGGCCCGGCGCAGCATGTGGTAGGCGCGCATCCCGGCCTGGTGGGCCATGTAGTCACCCATCTGCTGGTTGCGCATCTGGGACTGGATGGCCCAGCTCATGTCCATCGGGGGGGCGTAGGACTGGGCGGAAGCGGCGCCGGCGATCAGGGTGGTGGCGAGGGCGGCGGCGGCGATGGCGGTCTTGAACATCTCGGTCTCTCCGTTTGCTTGAGCCGGCTCAGCGCCGTTCTCCATGTCCTCACTCTAGGGATCGCCCCCCAGGCCCGCTGTGAGGTTCCGCACACCGCGAAACAGGCCCGCGCGCGCCCCGGAAACAGCCACACCGCCCGGTGTTCGCGGGCGGTGTGGTCGGCGCTTGGGGGAAGAGAGGCGGATCGGTCGCTCAGCAGGCGTAGGCGCGGACGTATTGGCCGTTGTAGTAGCGCCAGCAGCCCTGGACGGAGCGGATGGTGTTGTCCCGCACCGCATTGTACTGGGCGTTGGAGTTCCGCAGGTAGTTGTCGGCGGTATAGGTGTTGGGGTTGTTGCCCAGCGTCAGGACGCCGTTGAAGGGGTGACCGGCGGCGCGTTGGGCGGCCAGGTACTGGTAGGCCTGCCAGCCGTACATCTGGGCCATGTAGTTGCCCATGTTGTAGTTGTTCTGCTGCGACTGCAGGGCCCAGCTCATGTCCATCGGGGGGTAGTAGGACTGGGCGGAAGCGGCGCCGGCGACGAGCGTGGTGGCCAGGGCGGCGACGGCAAGCGTGGTCTTGAACATGGTCGTTCTCCTTGTTCGTGAGCAGCGCCATCGCCGCTCTTGATGGGCTCAATCTAGGCGCCGCCGCGGGGGTCGGCTGTGAGGCGCCTCACACCGCGAAACGGCTGTGCTAGGGTCCTCGCCTGGGCGGGGAATCGCCTGCGTTCCAAGGGGGCTGGCGTTGACGCGAACGGCTGATCCCGACCTCGAGCGCACGCTGGAGGAGGCCTTCGACGCGGAGACGCGCCGGGGCGTTCAGTTGGCCATCATCGGCCGCACGATCGCCTTCGCCCTGCTGGGGCTGTCCTTCTACATCGACGCCGACCAGAATCTGCGCAACCCGCAACTCCATTATCGTCTGGCCCTCGTCGCGGTCGCCCTCGTTTCGGGCCTGGCCAATCTGCTGATCGCCCGGAAATCCGCGCGGCCAGTGCGCTGGTCCTACCCCTTCGTGGTGCTGGACCTGGTGCTGGTCGCCGCCCTGCCGTTCGGCTGGGTGCCGCCCTTCATCGCCGACTACCCCCAGTTCGTCGCCGTGCGCATGCAGGACGTCCTGCTCTACACAGTGGTGATCAGCCTGACGGTCCTGCCCCTGCAGCGGGCGCTGGTGCTGTTCGCCGGAGGCGCGGCTTCGCTGATCTGGGGGGCGGCGGTGGTGCGCTCCTTCCTGAAGACGCCCGGCGCGATCACCGACAACCAGGCCCTCCGCGGCGTGCACGGCTGGACCGAGACCCTGACCGCCATCAGCAAGCCGCTGGTGCTCAACACCGACTACCTGATGCTGCAGATGGTGCTGCTGGTCGTCTTCGCCGCCCTGCTGAGCATGGCTGTAGGCCACGGCCGTGCCCTGGTGGAGTTCGCCGTGCGCGCCGAACAGGACATGGATCTGCTGGGCCGCTTCTTCCCGCCGGCGGTGGCGCGCCGACTGGCCGGCGACGGCGGCGCCCTGCGTCTGACCAGCGAGACCCGGCCGGTGGCGGTGCTGTTCACTGACTTCAACCACCAGGCGCCGGGCGCCGGAGGCCTGGCCCAGCTCGGCGGCTTCTATGCCGCCTGCGAGCGGGTCGTGTTCGAGCACGGCGGAGTCATCGACCGCTACGCCGGCGATCCCGTGATGGCCACCTTCGGCGCCCTGGACAGCGACGGCCCCCCTCCCGCCGAGCAGGCCTGGGCCTGCGCCCGGGCGCTGGAGGCCGCCCAGGCGGCCCGTCCCTTCGGCCTGGCCGGGGTCGGGGTCAATCTCGGCGACGCGGTCTGCGGCGAGGTCGGCTCCGAGCGTCAGCGCGCCTTCGGCGTAGTGGGCGAGGTGGTCAACACCGCCCGGCGCATGCTGGACGTGGCCAATGATCGGGGCGGCGCGATCGTGCTGACCGACGCCGTCGCCCGGGCCCTGCCCGCCGAGGCGCGCTCCGGCCTGACCAGCCTGGGCGCGATGTCGGTCAAAGGACTGAGCGCCCCGGTCACGGTCTGGGCGGGACCCGCATGAGCGCCCAGGCCACAACGACAGGCGCCTTCCAGGCGGAGGTCTCGCACCAGATCGTCGTGGCTCGCGCCGCCGTGAGCGGTCTGCTGGCAGTGTTCCTGGCCTTCACCATGGGGATCACCGCGGGCGCCTTCACCCTGCTGCTCGGGTTGGTCCTGGCCGGCTCCGCCTGGGTCCAGGCTCGGCTGGGGCGTGGAACCGGCGCCGAGGTCGCCCGCGGCGCCCTGATCCTGGCGGAGACCGCGCTGGTCGGCTGGGCCCTGTTCGTCGTCAATCCGTTCGACGGCCATCCCGCGCCGCCGCCCGGGATGATCTTCTTCAGTCCGGCGCTGCTGGGGTTCCTGTGCCTGCTGGCGATGAACGCTGCCAATGTGCGGCCCATGACCACCTGGCTGACGGGGGCGGGAATCCTCGTGGTCTGGACCGTGGCGAGGCTGCACACGCTCTCGGACCCCATCACCATCGTCAAGGAACAGGTCCACGACGACGACTACGACACCCTGCTGGCGTATCTGACGGCGGTGACCCAACCGCGCTTCTTCAACAAGGACGTCTGGGTGCTGCAGATGGCCTGCGTCGCGGGCTGCACCGCCATCCTGGGCGTTGCGGCCATGCGGCTGAACCGCCTGTCGCGCAAGGCCGCGGCGCGTGAGGCGATGCGGGCCGGACTGGCGGCGCATTTCTCGGCGCCGGTGGTTTCGGCCCTGCTCGACGCCGAGCCCGGCGCCCTGACGGGGAAGGCGGAACTGAGCGTCCTCGACGTGGACCTGACCGGCTTTTCGAGCGTGGCGGCGGGACTGAGCCCCGACCGGATCGCGGCCCTGCTGCGCGCCTACCACAGCTTCGTCGAGCAGCAGGTGTTCGAGGCGTCAGGCGCGGTGCTGAAGTTCACCGGCGACGGGGTCACCGCCGTCTTCGGTCTGGACGGCGACCCGGACGCCGCGGCGCTACAGGCTGTGGCCTGCGCCCGGCGTCTGGTCGAGCTCTGGCCCGGCGTGGTCGCGCCCTTCGACCTGGTTCGCGCGCCGGGGATCGCGGTCGGGGTAGAGAGCGGTCCGGCCGAGTGGGGCGTGGTGGGCGAGGGGCGCGCCTTGTCTCTGGTCATCGTCGGCGCTGTCGTCGGCGCCGCGACCCGGCTGCAGGAAGAGACCCGCCGCGCCGGCGCGCCCCTTCTCATCGGCCCCGCCGCCCGCGCCCGCGCCGGGATCGCCGACCCTCCCGCGCCCAAGCCCCGCAAGCGTCCCTCCCGGAAGGTTCACTGATGACCGACGCCGCGACCGCCCCCCGGCCCGAAATCCTGGCCCGCACGGCTCTGTTCAGCGGTCTGGACGCGGCCGCCCTTGAGAGGCTGGCCGCGATGGCCAAACCGCTGTCGTTCCGCCCCGAGGAGGTGATCTTCCGCAAGGGCGACCCGGGCCGCAGCCTGTTCGTGATCGAGCGCGGCCGGGTCAAGATCGCCTCGACCTCGGCGGAGGGGCGCGAGGTGGCGCTCAACCTGCTCGGACCCAATGAGATGTTCGGCGAGATCGCGCTGGTGGACGGGGGCGCGCGCACCGCCGACGCCATCGCCTGCGAGCCCGTGCGCCTGCTGTGCCTGGACCGCGCGGAACTGGTGCCCTTCCTGCAGAGCACGCCCGAGCTGATGCTCTCCATGCTGGTGGCCCTGTCCCAGCGGGTGCGTTGGGTGTCCAACCGCTTCGAGGACTCGGTGTTCCTCAGCCTGCCGGCGCGCATGGCCAAGCGGCTGCTGTTCCTGGACCAGCACTTCGGGGTGAAGTCGTCGAAGGGGCGGCGGCTGACCGTCTCCCTGCCCCAGCGGGAGCTGGCCAGCCACATGGGCGTCAGCCGCGAATCCATCAATCGCCTGCTGCAGGAGTGGCGCGACGGCGGGCTGATCGACATCGATCGCGGGGTGATCGTGCTGATCGATCTGGCCGGTCTGGGGGCCATCGCCGGGGAGGAATGACCTCGGCCCGGGCTCATGTTAGCGTCCGTTGCAGCAGAGATGGGGGCGTCGATGTTCGCTTTTCGCTTTGGAGCCGTATGCCTGGCCGTGCTGGCTGTCGCGGGATGCGGCAAGCACGGCGGCGCGCCCGGCACGCCGGCTGCGTTCGTCGCCAGTCAGCAATGGACGACCTACGCCGACCCCGCCGAACACGCCTTCACCATGGACGTGCCGGCCGGCTGGCAGGTCAGCGGAGGCCTGGCGCGGTTCTCGGCGGTGGACGTGCGCACCGGGGTGACCATGCGATCGCCCGACGGCCGGATCGAGATCTTCTACGGCGACCCCGAAATCCCGCCCTTCACGGTGCCGAACCCCCAGATGGAGATGTACGGCATCCACGAGGGCATGACCCTGGGCCAGGGCGCCCAGACTCAGACCTTCCAGCGCTACATGCCCGGCCAGCAGTTCTCGGCCAGTTGGGGCGCGCACCGGGTGTCGAAGGACTGCGGCCAGGTGGCGGTGCAGGGTTCGCAGCCCTTGCCCCAGCTCGCCCAGCGCATCGACATGGCCTATTCCCAGGGCGGAGTGCGCACCTCGACCCAGGCCGGCGACGCCCAGTTCACCTGCATGATGGCCAACGGCGGCCTCGCCCAGGGCTACGTGTTCAGCTACACCCTTCTGGCCGAGACCAACGGCTTCGCCATGTGGTTCGTCCCCGGCGTCGTGGGCTATGTCGCCACCGCCGACCAGGCGCCCCAGGCCCGGGCGCTGATGGCCCACGTCATCCAGTCCTTCCAGCTCGATCCCAACTGGGTGCAGCGCCAGCAGGGCACGACCATGAAGGCCAGCGAGATCACCCGCGACACCAACAACGCGGTGTCGGACATGATCATGTCGACCTGGGAGAACAAGAACGCCTCCTTCGATCGGGCCATGCAGAAGGACACCGAGGCGCGGCGTGGGGTGGTGACCGTGCAGGATCCGACCCGCGGGCCCGTCCAGGTCGACAACCTGCGCGAACACCACTGGCGCCTGCCCAACGGCGCGATCGTCAACAGCGACAGTTCATACCCGCCGGTGCAGGGGGCGGAGGAACTTCACTAGGGGTCTAGGGCTTCGCCTGCTTCGCGTGTTCCGCCCGGGCGGCCGCCAGATCCGCCTGGAAAGCCGGAACGGTCTGCAGCCGCGAGACGACGGCGGAAGCGACCTGGCGACCCGCCGCGGTGTCCGACGGGTAGTGCCAGGCGCAGATCACCCGGCTCAGCGCATACTCGCGCCCTCGGGCCATGATCGCCTCGGCGCGGTCGGGCGCCACCTCCGCCAGGATCAGGGCGGTGGTCCAGCCCACCGTCGTGTGGCCGGAGGGATAGGAGGAGCGGACCTTGGGGTCCGGATCGGGCGCCGGGGCCGTCGCCTCGCCGCAGAGGCGCGCGACCTGAAAGCGCTGGTAGGGCCGGGGCCTCAGGAACAGCTTCTTGCCGCTGCTGGACACCCGCGCGGCGTCGCGCAGCGACTCGTTCAGCAGGTGGACCAGGGCCGGGGAATGCTCCCGGTCGATGGGCCCGCCGAAGGCCGCCTCGAACTCGGGGTAGATCCAGCGGTCGTCGCGAACCGCCTGATCCCAGCGCTCGGGCGTGACCCGGGCCTGCAGCGTCTTGACCGCCGCAACGTCGAGGTCGTCCTCCAGCGAACCGAGGGGCGGCGGTTGGGCCAGCCATTGGCCGATGGAGAACTCCTCGCCCGTCAGATAGCCGTTCGCCCGCTCCCCGACCGGCGTGGGCGTGCGCTCATGCTGCTGCGCGCCGGCCGGGGTCGCGCAGAGGAGAAGCAGGGCGATGGCGGCGGCGGAGGGGCGAATAGTCATGACGCGTCCTTGTTCGCCCGACCCTAGGCCGCTCAGAAGCGCCAGCGCAACTCGGCGAAGACCCGGCGGGGCACGGCCTCGGAGCTGGGGAACTCCATATGCCGCTCGTGCAACAGATTGGCGCCGGCGATCGAGAGCTGCAGATGGTCGGTCACCGTCCAGGTCAGACGGGCGTTCATCTCGGTATAGGCCGGGACCATAGGGTCGGGCAGGGCGCCGACGCGGCGCAGGTCCGCATCGAAGGTCACCTTCGGCCCGAGGTTCATCGACGACCTCAGGGTCGCGCGGTACCTGGGATCGTCCCCTTGCTGGGAGGTTCCCAGCAGGCCCGCAGAGCCCGGACGGAAGCTGATGTGCTCGCTGAGGGTGCTGGCCGATGCGCCCAGCCGCCACCAGGAGGCCGCGCGCCAGTCGCCCCAGACTTCCACGCCCGAGGTCTCGCCCTTCATGCCGTTGCCCCACAGCAGCGGGAGGAAGGCGACCGGGGTGGGTTCGATGCTCTTGAGGTCGTCGTAGACGTTGTAGAAGGCCGCGACCGACAGGGAGAACCGTTCAGAGGGCTGGAGCCGAGCCCCGGCCTCGTAAGCCGTCAGCTTTTCCGGCCGGAAATCCGGACCGCCCTTCAGGAACAGCGTGCTGCCCAGGAATTCCCTCACGTCCCGATCAAAGGGCGTGGGCGAGCGGATGGCGCGCGAGGCGGCAGTCCACAGCTGCACGCTCGGGCTGGCCTTCCAGGACAGGCGCGCGCTGGGCAGGGCTGAGACGCCCGAATAGGGATCGTCCTCCAGCTTCAGTCCCAGCGTCAGATGGGTCGCCGGCGTGAGCGCAATGGTGTCCTGGGCGAACAGATTGACCAGATTCAGGGTGCGGCTGTCCGGCGAAAACTGCAGGGAGGCGCTGCCGTCGATGCGGTAGCGGCTGGTGCGCACGCCCCCGCCCATGACCACGTCGTGGCGTGTTCCCAAGGAGAAGGCGTGCTGGACGTCCAGGTCCCAGGTGTCGATCGCGAAGCGGCCGCCGCCGCCGCCGGTCTCGCGCCCGGCGTGGTCATAGTAGGTCTGGACTTGCAGCTGGGCGCCGTCGGGGGTCTTGTGGGTCCAGCGGGCCAGCAGATTGGCGCCCTTGATGATCTCGTCCGGGGCTCCCGCCTGACCGTCGGCGCCGCGGTAGGCGTCGCCCTGCACGGTGACCGCGTCGGGTCCGCCCGGCGCCCAGTCCACGCGGAAGCCCGCCTGGGGCTTGCTCCAGCCGTCATGGGAGGCGGGCGAGGAGTCGTCCTCCGCCAGGTCGCGCACATAGGCGCGCCAGCTCAGGCCGTCGCGGACCTGACCGCCGAACTGGGCGGTGACGCTGCGGCCGCGGTCGCCGCCATTCACGACCAGCAGCAGCCCCTGGGTCTGGTCGGCCCGCCGGGTGATGATGTTGATGACGCCGTTGACCGCATTGGCGCCCCAGAGCGTCGCGCCGGGCCCGCTGATCACCTCGATGCGGTCGATATTGTCGGGCGGAATGTCCTGCATGTCCCAGTACACGCCCGAGAACAGTGGCGAGTAGACGCTGCGCCCATCGACCAGGACCAGCAGTTTGTCGGAGAAGTTCTGGGCGTTCGAGTTGCCGCTGAAGCCGCGCGCGGTGATGACGTAGTGGCTGGCGCTGGTGCGCGCGACCTGAAGGTTGGGAGCCAGGCGCAGGATTTCGGGAACGGTCGTCGCGCCGGAGCGCAGGATGTCCTCGTGGCTGATGACGTAGATGGCGGCGGGCGCGTCGGACAACGCCTCCGGAGACTTGGAGACCGAGGTCACCTGCACCGCGCCCAGCTGATCGAGCGAGAGGTCGCGAAGGTCCTCGACTCGACTGGGGCTGGCTGCGCTGGCAGCGTCCGCTGCGGCCACGACGGGCCCTGCCGCGAGCGTGGTCAACGCCAGCGCCGCAACGGCGAGCAGGCTCGCGAACGAACCCCTTGCAATCCCCATACAATCCCCCGGGGCGGCCATGCGGCGCTCAGAGACGGCCTTGCCTAGCAGCGTCAGAACGTCGCAGGCAAGCGTGGCCATAACGCCCGCACAGGTTTCTGGTTCCCGAACCGGTTTGTCGATGCGTGGTTGCGTACGAACGGCCCCGGGCGCAGGATCGCGGCATGGTTGCTGGCGATCGCATGATCCGCGCGATGATGGTCTGGCTGGCCCTGGTGGTGCTGGGCGCGCCGGTGGCCGCGACCGCCGGCGTCCCAGCCGCGACGGTGACCCCTGCACAGGCCGCCGACGGCTGTATGGCTGCCCCTCCGCTGCACCCCGTTCCGGCCCGTCACGCGCCCGCGCCCTGCGCGGCGGACTGCCCCGTCGTCTGTTCGCCGATCCTGATCGAGCCGGCACGCGTCCCTGTGCGGATGCGCCAGGCCGCGCAGGTCCGTTTCGGCGTCCTTCCCAGTTTCGCGCGAAGCGTCGGATCCGTTCCCGACCCTCCGCCGCCTCGGACCGTCTCCGCCTGAAGCCTTTTCAATCTTCAATCGAACAACGGAGACTACAGATGAAGAAGACCTTCGCCCTGGCGGCCCTCGTGCTGCTGGCGTCCGCGACCGCGGCCTTCGCCGCCGCCCCGGACCAGGTCAAGGCCGCCTGCGACGCGTGCGTCTGCGCGCTCTGCGGCTGCTGCTGAAGCCTGAGCGACTAGCCTGAGGGAAGCCCCGCGCCGCAAGGCGCGGGGCTTTTTCCTTGAATCCGGATCGGCCCGGTTCGCTGGCGCGTAGCCCCGGCTCCGGAGCAATCAGACATGCCGGTTCACCGCGGTGCATGGGGCCGCGCGTCGGCTCGCGGCGTCGCAAGAATATTCTATCCTTCCTCCCGGACTCCGATGGTCATTTGTTCGCCTGCCCCCTGGCTGAGGAGCTCCAGTTGCAACGATCTGTTTGGTTGATAGCCGTGTGCCTGCTGATCTTCGGCCTGGGTGAGCCCGGACGCGCGCGATCGGCCGAGCTCACGGTGATCCACGCGGGCCGCCTGATCGACGGGATTTCTCCCATGCCGCGTTCGCACGTCTCGATCATCATCGAGGGCCAGCGAATCCAGGCTGTGGAGCCGGGCTTTGTAACGCGCTCCGGCGCAAGAGTGATCGACTTGTCCCATTCCACGGTGTTGCCGGGGCTGATCGATTGCCACGTCCACATCACCGTCTATTTCGACGGCCGAAACCAGATTGAGGAGTGGGTGACATCCACGGCCTACGATGACGTTCTGCGGGCGGTTGGCGCATCGCGGCGCACCTTGCTTGCGGGCTTCACCAGCGTTCGCGACGTGAACGGTGACACCACCGCCGTCGTAGCGCTTCGCAACGCGATTAACTCGGGGCGGATCGTCGGTCCCAGGATGTGGGTTTCGGGGGATGCCCTGGGCCCGACCGGAGGGCACAACGACGCCTTCAACGGCTTCGACCCCGAACTCACCCACCCGCGATGGGCCGACCACAACATCGACAGCCCGGAAGCCGCCCGCAAACAGGTCAGGGTCCTTAAGCGCATGGGGGTCGACCTTATCAAGATCATGCCCAGCGGCGGCGTCACCTCCGTTGGCGATGATCCGCGTGTCCAGACGATGACCAACGAAGAGATCAGCGCCGTCGTGGAGACTGCCCACAACCTGCATATGAAGGTCGCGGCCCACGCCCACGGCAAGGCCGCCATCGACAACGCAATCCGGCTGGGCGTCGATTCGATTGAGCACGGGACCTACGGCGACGCGGACTCCTATGCCCTGTTCAAGCAGCGCGGCGTCTATCTGGTGCCGACCCTGCTAATTGCCAAGACACTGGTTGAGGTGGCGGACGCCCACCCCGAAATGATGCCGCCGACAACCGCGAAGAAGGCCAAGGAGACCGTCCCCATCATGGCCCGCAACCTCCATGACGCCTACCGCGCGGGGGTCAAGATCGCGTTCGGCACTGATCAGAGCTACGCGCCGCATGGCGACAACGCCAAGGAGTTCGCCCTGATGGTCAAGGCGGGTATGACGCCGATGGATGCGATCATCGCCGCCACGTCCAACGCCGCGGACCTGATCGGTGACGCCGAAGATATCGGCTCAATCCAGCCGGGACGCTTCGCCGACATCATCGCCGTGTCCCGCGACCCACTTCAGGACGTCACCGTGCTGGAACAGATTGATTTCGTGATGAAGGGCGGCGTGGTCTACAAGGCTGACGGCGCCGCCACCGCCGCCGTCAATCCCTGAACCTGGGCTTGCTCAGTCGGGCAGCCGCTCGTCGATCCCCGCGGCGCGGCAGGCCGCGGTGTAGGTGTTGGCCAGCAGACAGGCGATGGTCATGGGCCCGACGCCGCCTGGCACCGGCGTGATGACGCCCGCGACTTGAGCCGCCTCTTCGAAACAGACGTCGCCGACCACCCGGGTCTTGCCCTCGGCCGCCTTGGCGGGATCGCGCGAGGGCACGCGGTTGATCCCGACGTCGATCACCGTGGCGCCGGGCCTGATCCAGTCGCCCCGGATCATCTCGGGCCGCCCGACCGCTGCGACCAGGATATCCGCGCCACGGCAGACGGCGGGCAGGTCGCGGGTCTTCGAATGGGCGATGGTGACGGTGCAGCTTTCGGCCAACAGCAAGGCAGCCATCGGCTTGCCGACGATGTTGGAGCGGCCGACGACCACGGCGTTGAGGCCCGACAGGTCGCCCAGGGTGTCCTTCAGCATCAGCAGACAGCCGAGGGGCGTGCAGGGGACCAGCGCCGGCAGGCCGGCATTCAGGCGCCCGACATTGATGACGTGGAAGCCGTCGACGTCCTTGTCCGGGTCGATGGCGGCCAGGACGGCGCGTTCGTCGATCTGTCTGGGCAGGGGCAGCTGCACCAGGATGCCATGGATGCCCGGATCGCGGTTCAGGCTCTCGACCAGGGCCAGGAGCTCGGCCTGGCTGGTGGTGTCGGCCAGGCGGTGGGTGTCGGAACGCATGCCGGCGGCCAGCGTCATCTCGCCCTTGGAGCGGACATAGATCTGGCTGGCCGGGTCCTCGCCCACGATGACCACCGCGATGCCGGGGGTCAGGCCGTGACTGGCCTTCAGCGCCCCGACGCCGCGCCCGACCCGCTCGCGCAGGCGCGCGGCGAAGGCCTTGCCGTCGATGGTACGGGCGGTCGGCGAAGCGGAATCAGGCATGGGCGGGGCTATACCTCAGGCCGACGGCAGCAGCGACCCCACCTCTTTCCGGAAACGCCCGGTTCGCACGAGATCGGTCGCCGCGGCGATGTCCGGCGCGAAGTAGTGGTCCTGCTCGTAGCCTTTCACCACGCCGCGCACGGCTGAATAGGCGCCCTCGAGCGCGGGAGAGCTTTTCAACGGGCGGTGGAAGTCCAGTCCTTGAGCCGCCGCCAGCAGTTCGATGGCCACGATGGCAGAGGCGTTGTCGGCCATATCCAGCAGCCGGCGCGCGCCGTGGGTGGCCATGGACACATGGTCCTCCTGGTTGGCGCTGGTCGGGATGGTGTCGACCACCGCCGGGTGGCTGAGCTGCTTGTTCTCCGAAGCCAGGGCGGCGGCGGTGACCTGGGCGATCATGAAGCCGGAGTTCAGGCCCGACTCCCTGACCAGGAAGGCGGGCAGGCCGCTCATCTTGGGATCGACCAGCACGGCGGTCCGCCGCTCCGACAGGTTACCGATCTCGGCCAGACAGAGCGCCAGCTGGTCGGCGGCGAAGGCCACCGGCTCGGCGTGGAAGTTGCCGCCGGACAGAACCTCGCCGGTGTCCGGGAAGACCAGGGGATTGTCGGTGACGCCGTTGGCCTCGATCTCGAGCGTGCGGGCCGAGGCCGCCATGACGTCGAGGATGGCCCCCATCACCTGGGGCTGGCAGCGGAAGGAGTAGGGATCCTGCACCCGCTCGTCGTGTTCTCGGTGGCTGTCGCGGATGGCGCTGCCGGCCATCATGGCTCGAAGCGTCGAGGCCACGGCGATCTGGCCGGGCTGACCGCGCAGGGCGTGGATGCGCGGATCGAAGGGGGTGTCGGAGCCCTTCAGCGCATCGGTGGACATGGCGCCGGCGACCAGGCCGGCGGCGAAAGCGTCCTCGGCAGCAAACAGACCCGCCAGCGCCAGCGCGGTGGAGACCTGGGTGCCGTTCAGCAGCGCGAGGCCTTCCTTGGGACCGAGCGTCAGGGGCTCCAGGCCCGCGTGGGCCAGGGCGGCCGCGGCGGGCAGGGTTTCGCCGTTCACCCGAGCCTCGCCAACGCCGATCAGCACCGCCGACATATGGGCGAGCGGCGCCAGGTCGCCCGAGGCGCCGACCGAACCCTTGGCCGGGATGCAGGGGAAGACCCCGGCATCGAGCAGGCGTTTCAGGGCCAACACCGTCTCGCGCCGCACGCCCGAGGCGCCGCGCGAGAGCGAGCCGATCTTCAGGGTCATGATCAGGCGCACGACGGCGTCGTCGAGCAGAGGACCGACCCCGCAGGCATGACTCAAGACCAGGTTCTTCTGCAGGGCCTCCAGATCGGCCGCCGGGATCTGGGTGTTGGCCAGCAGGCCGAAGCCGGTGTTGACGCCATAGACCACAGCGCCCGAGGCCACGATGTCGGCCACCGCCCTGGCGCCCGCGTCGAGCGCGGCGAGCGCTTTGGGGTCGAGATCGAGGGGCGGGGAGGCGCGCAGGACTCCGCGCAGTTGACGTAGCGAAAGGGGCGTGGCGCCCAGAGTCAGGACGCTCATGCCGAGGCTCCCAGCGAGGGCAGATTCAATCCCTGCTCGCGGGCGCAGTCGATGGCGATCTCGTAGCCGGCGTCGGCGTGGCGCATCACCCCGGTGGCCGGGTCGTTCCACAGGACGCGTTCCAGGCGCTTCGCCGCTTCGGGCGTGCCGTCGGCGACGATGACCACGCCAGAATGCTGGGAATAGCCCATGCCGACACCGCCGCCGTGGTGCAGCGACACCCAGGTGGCGCCCGAGGCGGTGTTGAGCAGCGCATTGAGCAGGGGCCAGTCGGAGACGGCGTCGGAGCCGTCCATCATCGCCTCGGTCTCACGGTTGGGGCTGGCGACTGAACCCGAGTCCAGATGGTCGCGGCCGATGACGATCGGGGCCTTCAACTCGCCGGACGCCACCATCTCGTTGAACATCAGCCCGGCCCGGTGCCGGTCGCCGAGACCGATCCAGCAGATGCGCGCGGGCAGGCCCTGGAAGGCGATGCGCTCCCTGGCCATGTCGAGCCAGCGATGCAGATGCGGATTGTCTGGGAACAGCCGCTTCATGGCCGCGTCGGTCCGGTAGATGTCCTCGGGATCGCCCGATAGCGCCGCCCAGCGGAAGGGCCCGATGCCCCGGCAAAACAGCGGGCGGATATAGGCCGGGACGAAACCGGGGAAGTCGAAAGCGTGCTCCAGCCCTTGGTCCAGGGCGACTTGGCGGATGTTGTTGCCGTAATCGAGCGTGGGCACGCCGGCCTTCCAGAAGTCGAGCATGGCCTGGACATGGACCTTGCAGGAGGCCCGCGCGGCGGCCTCGACCGCGGCGGGGTCGGACTGGCGCTTTTCCTCCCACTCGGCGACGGTCCAACCCATGGGCAGATAGCCATTCACCAAGTCGTGGGCGCTGGTCTGGTCGGTCACCACATCGGGGCGCACCCCGCGCCGCACCAGTTCAGGCAGAATCTCTGCCGCGTTGCCCAACAGGCTGACCGACAACGGTTTTTTGTCCCGCACGGATTGATCGATCAGAGTCAGGGCTTCGTCCAGGGTCTCGGCGGAGGTGTCGAGGTAGCGGGTCTCCAGGCGCTTTTCGATGCGTGAGCGCTGGCATTCGATGGCCAGGCAGGAGGCCCCGGCCATGGTGGCCGCCAGAGGCTGGGCGCCGCCCATGCCGCCCAGGCCCCCCGTCAGAATCCACTTGCCGGACAGGTCGCCGCCGAAGTGGCGGCGGCCGACCTCGACGAAGGTCTCATAGGTGCCCTGAACGATGCCCTGGGTTCCGATGTAGATCCAGGACCCGGCGGTCATCTGGCCGTACATCATCAGGCCCTTGCGATCGAGCTCGTGGAAATGCTCCCAGGTCGCCCACTTGGGCACCAGGTTGGAGTTGGCGATCAGCACCCGGGGCGCGTCGGGGTGGGTGCGGAACACCGCCACCGGCTTGCCCGACTGGACCAGCAGGGTCTCCTCAGGGCCCAGCGCCCTGAGCGACGCGACGATCTTGTTGAACGCCTCCCAGTTCCGGGCCGCCTTGCCGATGCCGCCGTAGACCACCAGTTCCTCCGGCCGCTCGGCGACCTCAGGGTCCAGGTTGTTCATCAGCATGCGAAGCGCGGCTTCCGCGCCCCAGGTCCTGCAGCTCATCTCCGGGCCGCGAGGGGCCCGGATAACGGGGGTGTTCGAGGGCTTGTCCATGCCGCTGCATAGCGAACCCGAACCGCGGCGCCCACCCGCCGTCGGAGCGATTTTCCGCCTCCGATAGGTCGGCTCTCAGACCGACTTTCCCGCAAGCCAGCGCCGGTCGAGAAGATTCGCCCCCATCCAGTAGGCGAGCGCCGCCGGTTCCGGGACCTTCCATAGCGCCAGGTCCGCCGCCTTGCCGACTTCCAGCGTCCCGATCTCCGCCCCCTTGCCCAACGCCCGGGCGGCGTTGCGCGTCATGCCGGCCAGAGCCTCCTCGGGGATCAGCTGGAACAGGGTGCAGGCCATGTTCATGGCCAGCAGCGGCGAAGTCAGGGGCGAGGTGCCCGGGTTGCAGTCGGTGGCCACCGCCATGGGCACGCCGGCCGCGCGCAGGTCGGCGATCGGCGGCAGGTGCTCGTCGCGCAGGAAGTAGAAGGCGCCTGGAAGCAGGACCGCCACGGTCCCGGCTTCGGCCATCGCCGCGATTCCCGCGGCGCTCAGATGCTCCAGGTGATCGGCGGACAGGGCCTGATATCGCGCGGCGAGCGCGGCGCCGCCCTGGTCGGACAGCTGCTCGGCGTGGAGCTTGACCCTCAGGCCGTGGGCGACGGCGGCCTGAAACACCCGTTCGGTCTCGGCAGGGGTGAAGCCGATGGTCTCGCAGAAGGCGTCGACCGCTTCGGCCAGGCCCTCTCGAGCCGCCGCGGGGATGATGTGGTCGCAGATGAGATCGATGTAACTGCTTCGATTGTCCCGATATTCCGGTGGCACGGCGTGGGCGGAAAGCAGAGTGCGGACGACCCGCGCGCCCTTCAGTCGGCCTGCGGCGCGCAGCGTCTTGAGCTCGTTCTCCAGGTCCAGGCCATAGCCGGATTTGACCTCGACGGTGGTCACGCCCTGGGCAGTCATGGCGTCGAGGCGCGCCTGGGCCGAGGCCGCAAGGTCCGTCTCCGACGCCTCGCGGGTGGCGCGGACGCTGGACAGGATGCCGCCGCCGGCCCGCGCGATCTCCTCGTAGGTCGCGCCCTTGAGCCGCTGTTCCCATTCGCCCGACCGGTCGCCGCCGAAAACCAGGTGGGTATGACAGTCGATCAGGCCAGGGGTGAGCCAGCCTCCTTCGAGCGAGCCCACCTCGCGAGCCAGAGCCTCCGGCCGTCCCGGCAGATCGGCGGCTGCGCCCACCCATGCGATTCGCCCGTCCTCGATCCCGATCGCGGCGTCGCGGATGGCGCCGTAGGACTCGCGTGCGTCCCCGGCCATGGTCGCGATGTGGCCTTGGCTCAGGATCAGGTCCCACATGGGTCGCGCGCGTTCCGATTGGACAGGATCGCGAAGCCTAGGCTACGCCGGGGACCTCGCCAACCGAGGGCCGCGCCGTGACCACATCCGAGTGCAAGAGCTGGTTCTCCGCCGCCGACCTGCTGGGCGAGCATCCCGAGGCCCGCATCGGTCTGGTCGGCGCGCCGCTGGGCGAACGCTCCCTGACCCCCGGTCGCTGCGACCTGGCGCCGAAGACGTTCCGCGCCGCCCTGCCGCGTATGAGCGTCTACGACCTGGAGAGCGGCACGGACCTGTCGAATCTGCGCGTCCACGACCACGGTGACGTCCCGCTCAAGATCACCCCGCCCGACCAGGCGTTCGACCCCATCCGCCGCGCCGTCGAAGGCTCGGCGCGCAAGCGCGAGCTCACGGTCCTGATCGGCGGCAACAATGCGGTGACCCGACCCGGGGCGCACGGTCTTGACCCCACGCTCAAGCGCGTAGGGGTGCTGACGCTCGACGCCCACTTCGACCTGCGCGACACCGACTGCGGCCTGAACAACGGCAACCCGATCCAGGCCCTGCTCGAGGACGGTCTCGATGGCGGCCGTATCAGCCAGATCGGCCTCGCCCCCTTCGCCAATACGCGCCGGGCCCACGAAAAGGCCATGGCCGCCGGCATCTCGGTCAGGACCGTGCGTGAGTGCCGTGAGCACGGCACGGAGAGCGTCGTGGCCCAGGAACTGGCCAGCCTGTCCTCGCGCTGCGACTGGATCTACGTCGACTTCGACATCGACGTCATCGACCGCGGCCAGCTTCCGGGCGCGCCCGGCGCCCGGCCCGGTGGCATCTCCGTGCAGGACTTCTTCGACGCGGCGCGGCTGATCGGCGCTCATCCGAAGGTCCGCGCCGTCGACCTGACCGAGTTCGATCCCAGCCTGGACGTCGCCGATCTCGGCGCCCTGACCGCCGCCCGCTGGTTCGTCGAACTGCTGGCCGGGTTCGCCACGCGATGAGCCGCGAGGGCCATCGCCAGGCCCTGATCGATGCGGTGCTGCAGAGCCTTGCAGCCAAGGGGCTCGGCGCGGCCTCAGTCCGTGACGTGGCGGCGAGGGCAGGGGTCAGCCCCGGCCTGGTCCGCCACCATTTCGGCAGCTTCGGAGCGTTGCTGAACGAGGCCTATACCCAGACCCTGGCACGGGTGGATGCGGTGCTCGAGGCGGCGCTCGCCGGCGCCGGACCCGACCCCGAGGCTCGGATGGCGGCCTTCCTGGAGGCGAGCTTCTCGCCGGCGGTGGTCGACCGCGACCTGCTCTCGGCCTGGCTGGGGTTCTGGGGCCTGGTGCGCACAGACGCCGCGGCCGCCGCGACCCACGCGAAGAGCTATTCGGCCTATCGGGAGCGGCTGGAGAGCCTTCTTCGCGGCCTCGGCGCCGCCGATGCTCGAGCCTGCGCCATCGCCATGTCGGCCATGCTGGACGGCCTGTGGCTCGAGTTGTGCCTCGACCCCTCGACGTTCACTGCGGAAGAGGCGGTCGCCATCGGCCGAAAGTGGGTCGCGGGATTGCTCGTTACCGCGTGAAACTATACGATCGTATAGTGACGACGGAGCCCACCATGACCCGAGCCGCGACCGACATCGCCGAACACAGCCTGCCGGCCTGGCTCTATCGCGATGCGGGGTTCTTCGAACTGGAGAAACAGCGCCTGTTCCGCCAGGCCTGGCAGGTAGTTTGCCACCTGAACGACGTGCCCGAGGCCGGCGACTACCACACCTTCGATTTCCTCGACGAGAAGGTGGTTGTGGTCCGCGGCGAGGACGGCGAAGTGCGCGCCTTCCACAACGTCTGCCGTCACCGCGCGGGGCGCCTGGCGGACGGGGACTCTGGCAACTGCGGCAAGCGGCTGGTCTGTCCCTACCACGCCTGGAGCTACGGCCTGGACGGCGCCCTGAAGGCGGTGCCGAAATGGCAGGGCTTCGAGAACCTCGAGCTGGAACGCCACGGCCTGGTTCCGCTGGAACAGGAGATCTGGCGCGGCTTCATCTTCGTGCGGCTCGAGCCCGGCCTGCCGTCGGTGGCCGAGATGATCGCCCCCTACGACGCCGAGATCGCGCCCTACGGCTTCGAGGATCTGGTTCCCCAGGGGCGGGTGACCCTGCGTCCTCGGCCGGTGAACTGGAAGAACGTGTCGGACAACTATTCGGACGGCCTGCACATTCCGGTCGCCCATCCCGGCCTGTCGCGCCTGTTCGCCGGAACCTACGCCATCGAGGCGCAGCCCTGGGTCGACAAGATGAGCGGGGTGATCACGGATCGTCCGACCTCGAACTGGTCGGAGGCGCGCTACCAGGCCCTGCTGCCGGTGTTCGACCATCTGCCCGAGGCCGAGCGGCGGACCTGGAACTACTACAAGCTCTGGCCGAACATCGCCTTCGACGTCTATCCGGACCAGGTCGACTTCATGCAGTTCGTGCCGGTTTCGCCGACGCAGACCCTGATCCGCGAGATCGCCTACGTCCGCCCCGACGCCCGGCGCGAGGTCCGCGCCGCGCGCTGGCTCAACTGGCGCATCAACCGCCAGGTCAACGCCGAGGACACCATTCTGATCGAACGGGTGCAGCAGGGCATGGCGTCTTCTTCCTACGTCTCGGGGCCGCTGTCGCCGGACGAGGTGTGCCTGGCCTCCTTCGCGCGGCGGCTGCGCCAGTTCATCCCCGAAGCCGCCCTCGACCATCCGCCCCATTCCCGCGCCGCCTGAAGGACCATCCATGACTGACGTTCTGATCGCGGGCGGCGGCCACAACGGCCTGGTCTGCGCCTTCTACCTGGCCTCGGCCGGCCTGAAGGTCACGGTGCTGGAGCGCCGCGACGTGGTCGGCGGCGCGGCGGTGACCGAGGAGTTCCACCCCGGCTTCCGCAACTCGGTGGCCAGCTACACGGTCTCGCTGCTGAACCCAAAGGTCATCCGCGACATGGACCTGCATGGCCACGGCCTTCAGATCGTGGAGCGCAAGGTCTCCAACTTCCTGCCGCTGAACGACCGTGAAAGCCTGTGCGTCGGCGGCGGCCGCACCCAGGCCGAGGTCGCCAAGTTCTCCCAGAAGGACGCGGATCGGCTGGACGCCTACGGCGAGCGGCTGGAGGCCATCGCCGACGTCCTGCGCGATGTGGTGCTGCAGACCCCACCCAACCTGACCGAGGGCGGCTGGGGCGCGGCGCTTCCCGAACTGCTCAAGGGCGCCGGCCTCGGCCAGCGGCTGGGACGGCTGGACCTGACCGGCAAGCGCGACCTGCTGGCCCTGTTCTCCCAGTCGGCCGGCGACTGGCTGGACGGCTGGTTCGAGAGCGATCCGATCAAGGCGGCCTACGGCTTCGACGGGGTGGTGGGCGCCTACGCCAGCCCCTATTCGCCGGGCACCGCCTATGTCCTGCTGCACCACGTCTTCGGCGAGGTGAACGGCAAGAAGGGCGCCTGGGGTCACGCGGTCGGCGGCATGGGCGCCATCACCCAGGCCATGGCCAAGGCCTGCCGGGAAAAGGGCGTCGAGATCCGCACGGGCGTGGCGGTCGCCGAGATCCTGACCGAGAAGGGTACGGCGACCGGCGTGGTCACCGAGGCGGGCGAGCGGCTGAACGCGCGCGCGGTGGTCTCCAACCTGACCCCGAAGCTGACCTTCGGAAAGCTCGTCGACCCAGCCGTCCTGCCGGCCGATTTCCGCGAGCGGATCGGCCGCTACCGCATGGGCTCGGCCACCTTCCGCATGAACGTGGCGCTGTCGGAGCTGCCGCGCTTCTCCTGCCTGCCCGAGAACGGGGACCACATGACCGCGGGCGTCATCATGGCGCCGTCCATGGCCTACATGGACAAGGCCTACGTCGATTGCCGGGCTGACGGCTGGTCGACGGATCCGATCGTCGAGATGCTGATCCCGTCGACCCTGGATCCGACCCTGGCGCCGGAGGGCCGCCACGTCGCCAGCCTGTTCTGCCAGCACGTGGCGCCGCAGCTGTCGGGCGGCCGCAGCTGGGACGACCACCGCGACCAGGTCGCCGACCTGATGATCGACACGGTCGATCGCTTCGCCCCGGGCTTCAAGGCCTCGGTGGTCGGACGCCAGGTCTTGTCGCCGCTGGATCTGGAGCGGGTGTTCGGCCTGACTTCCGGCGATATCATGCACGGGGTGTTGAGCCTGGATCAGCTGTTCTCCGCGCGCCCGGTGCTCGGCCACGGCAATTATCGCTCACCGATCGCCGGACTCTACATGTGCGGGGCCGGGACCCATCCGGGCGGAGGGGTCACCGGCGCGCCGGGCCACAACGCCGCGCGTGAGATCGCCCGGGACTTCCGCCGCCGGGCGAACTGAAGGGCGGCTCAGCTGCCCGGTACGGGCTGCTGCTTGGAGTGGCGCTGGACGTCGTCGCTGGCCGTGCGGCTGTCCTTGGAGATCTGGTCCCACTCCGCCACGGTGCGGCACACCCGTGTCGTGCCCAGACGAGAGCCGGTCTGCTCGACCGCACGGCAGACAATACGGTCGGGGTCGTAGGTTTTCGGCTTGGCCGTCGCCTCGGACTTCTTGGCGTCGGTGACGGGCGCGTCCGCAGCGAACGCCGGCGCGCCCAAGGTCAGGGCAGATAGTAGCGAGAACGCGATAATATTGTATTGAATCAGAGACTTTCGCACGATTCCTCTCCAAACTTCTCTTCGGGCCAGCTAGCCCGCGAGTCCGGAATTCGGCAACCGGAAAGCTGCAAACGGCGCCCGATCGCGCCACGAGCGCTGGAAATTGGTTCTCTTGCGCGCCGCCGCCCGCCGGCTCCAACCTGCGCCCCATGACAACGCCCCCCGCCCAGGTCCGCGAATGGACCCACGTCGATCCCGAGCGCTTCCGCAGCGAGATCCTTCCGGCCGCGCGGCCCGCGGTGCTCAAGGGTCGGGTCGCGGGTTGGCCTGCGGTCGAGCGGGCCGGGGTCTCGCCCCGCGCGCTGGCCGACTATCTCCAGGACTTCGATAGGGGCCGACCCGCCGACATTCTGCTCGGCGACCCGTCGATCCGGGGCCGGCTGTTCTACGGCGAGACCCTGCAGAGCCTGAACTTCCGCCGGGGCCAGGCGCCGATCCGGCGGCTGGTCGAACAGCTGATCGGCCAGATGGGCCAGGCCGGTGCGCCGACGGTGTGCGTCCAATCCGCCGACATCGCCGACCACCTTCCGGGGTTCCTCGGCGAAAACAGTCTGGGCCTTGTTCCCGAGAGCACGCGGCCGCGCATCTGGATCGGGAACCAGGTCGTCGTTTCAGCCCACTTCGACCCGTTCGAAAACATCGCCTGCGTGGTGGGCGGACGCCGCCGCTTCACCTTCTTCCCGCCCGAGCAGATCGCCAACCTCTACATCGGGCCGCTGGAGCCGACGCCGGGCGGCGCGCCGATCAGCCTGGTCGACTTTGACAATCCCGACCTCGCGCGGTTTCCGCGTTTCGCCGACGCCATGGCGGCAGCCGAGGTCGCCGAGGTCGAGGCGGGAGACGCGGTCTACATCCCCTATCTCTGGTGGCATCACGTCCGTTCGCTCGATCCGTTCAACGTCCTGGTGAACTACTGGTGGAGCGAGACGGAGGCGGACGGCGGCTCGCCGTTCGACTGGCTGCTGCATGGCCTGTTGACCCTGCGCGACCTCCCGCCCGCCCAGCGCGCCGCCTGGAAGGCGGTGTTCGACCATTATGTTTTCCGCACGGGGGACGATCCCGTCGCCCATTTCCCGGCGCCCGATCGGGGTGTGCTGGGCGCTCTGGAGCCCGCGGAACGACACGCCGCCATCGCCGGGCTCGCCCGGTCGCTGAACGCCTGGGCATCCCGAAATCCGCCGACCTGAATTCCGGTTTGACGCCGCGACGGAAGTGTCCGACGAACGCGTTCAACGGGTTGGGGTGGGAGATTTCCGGGCTTGATCATACTTACCGGCGCCAGCCGGAGCGGCAGTACTTTCTTCGGGGACCTCATGGGCCACGCGCCCAATGTGGAGGCGCGCCATGAGCATTCGGGCGGCCGCGATCTGTTCTGCATCAGCGCCTACAATCCGGCCCACCCCTGGGTGGTGCACGAGCTGAAGACCCGGATCGAGGCCCTGCGCCGTGACGCCTCCGCCGGCGACCGCCTGCCGGTGGACGTCAATTCCAACGTCTGTTTCGCGGTCGATACGCTGAAGGCGCTGGCGCCGGACCTGAAGCTGTTTCATCTCGCCCGCGATGGCCGCAAGGTGGTGGCCTCCAACTGGCTGCGTAAGATGTATACGGCCTATGCCAAGGGCATAAACGTCTGCCCGACCACCCCCAATGAGCTGGGCGCCTGGGAGGGTTTCGACCGCTTCCAGAAACTGTCCTGGCAGTGGAATCACATCGTTTCGGGCCTGCTGGCCCGAGATGTGCCGGTGATCCGGCTGGAGGACGCCCTCAGTGACTATGACTACCTGGAGGAGCGGTTGCTTGCGCCCGCGGGCATCGACCTGCCGCGCAAGGTCTGGGACGCGCGCCGGGGCGAACGGGTCAACGGTTCCAAGTTCCGGTTCTCATGCGTCCTGCGCGGGCGGCCGCTGAAACTCGACTGGACCGCCGAGCGAGAAGCCCAGTTCCAGGAGCTCTGCGGGGCTTCCATGGGCGAACTCGGCTATATCTGAGAATTCTCGAGAATCTTCGCGGCGTACACCTGATCTCAACTGTCGGCTTGGTAGGAGGGCAGTCCAATAGGGCGTCTCTCCTGATGAAATCCCTCGCGCGCAAGTTCCTGATCAGCGTCGGCGTGATGACCGTGTCGGTCACCGCGATCGCCTCGGTGGCCGCCTTCGCCGCCTTTCAGCACGAGCTTGTGCAGCACCAGATCGCCTTCCTGTCCCAGTACGTCCAGGAGCGCGCCAACAAGGAAGGTCGCCGTTTTTCGGACCTCGTCTCCCTGCACGTGACCGCCGACGGCGCCATGCGGCGGCGTATCGCCGCACTCGACGACGCCAAGACCGACCGGCTCTACAACCGCCTCTATCCCCTTCGTCCGGACGGCACCCGGCGCAGCGCGCCCAACTCCTTCGACGGCATGACGACCGAGGACGGCCACGTCAGCTACGGCATGGGCGCCTTCCTCTCGCGGCCCTCCGAAATCGGCATGGCCGAGAAGAAGGTCCTGGTCGCGGCCTACTCGGTGGTGTCCGAGTTCGGCGAGGCGTCGCACGGCAGCTACGACAACTTCTATTTCTTCACGCCGAAGACCCGGCTCGTCATGTTCGGGCCCGACCGCAAGGACCGGCTGGACAAGTACCGCAATTCGGCGCCGGCCAGTTTCGACGTCTCCAAGGAGGAGATGGTCGAGATCACCCGGCCCGAGAACAATCCCCGGCGCGTCACCCGCTGCACCAAGCTTCGCGCGCTCCTGAGCGATGCGACCCAGGCCCGCATGGCGGTCAGCTGTTCCACGCCGTTCGACATCGACGGCCGCCACGTCGGCGCCTTCGGCTCCTCGATCGCGCTGGGCGGATACCTGGCCAACGCCGTCAGCCAGACGGTTCCGGGCGCCTCCAACCTGATCGTCAGCGCCGACGGCGACCTGATCGCCTATCCGGGCTTCTCGAAGCCTGGCGTGGCCAGCGCCCAGACCGTCGACCGTTTCGAGCACGACATGCAGTTGCGCGAGACCGTCCAGGTCATCAAGGCCCAGCATCAGGCCTCCGGCGTGGTGGTCAGCCCCGATGGCGACCGCATCGTCGCCTTCGGCCGTCTCGCCGGTCCCGACTGGTGGTTCCTGATCAGCTATCCGCGCGCGGCCCTGGCCTGGTCCGCCGCCAAGTCGGCGGCCTGGATCCTGGTCCTGGGCTTCATCGCCTCGATCCTGCAGACCGCACTGGTCATGGCCCTGGCCCGCCGCGCGATCGTCAAGCCGCTGCAACGCCTGGCCGACAGCGCCGGCTGGCGCGGGCGCAAGCGCCGCCGCCGCGCCGCCGAGGTCAGCGACATCGAGCAGCGCCCCGACGAGATCGGCGCCCTGGCCCGTGCCCTCAACGCCGAGCGGCGCAAGGTCGAGACCCTGCTGTCGTCGCTGGAGGACCGGGTCCGGCGTCGCACCGCCGAGCTGGAGCACGCCAACCGTGAGAAGTCGCGCTTCCTCGCCAACATGAGCCACGAGCTGCGCACGCCGCTGAACGGCGTCGTCGCGGTCTCAGAGGTGCTGGCGCGCGAACAGAAGACCAAGCGCACGCGCGAGCTGGCCGAACTGGTGGCCTCCTCGGGCCGGCTGCTGGAGCAGGTGCTGACCGACATCCTGGACTTCTCCAAGATCGAGGCCGGCCAGATGACGCTGGAACACGGCGTTCTGGAGGTCGAGCCGCTGATCGGGCGGATCGCGGAGCTGCACAAGGCGGTGGCCGAGCAGAAGGGCCTGAGCTTCCGCTGGTCGGTGGCGGCGGACGTCGCGGGGCGCTGGAACGGGGACGCGGTGCGCATCACCCAGGTGCTCTCCAACCTGCTGTCGAACGCCGTGAAGTTCACCGAAAAGGGCGAGGTGCGGCTCCTGGCCGACGCTGTCCGCGAGGGGCTGCGCATCCGGGTCACCGACACGGGCGTCGGTTTCGACGAGGCGGCGCGTGGTCGTCTGTTCAACCGTTTCCAGCAGGCCGACGCCTCGGTCACCCGCCGCTATGGCGGCACGGGCCTGGGCCTGGCGATCTCCGCCTCCCTGGTCGAGCTGATGGGCGGCCGCATAGAGGCCGAATCCACGCCGGGCGCGGGCTCGACCTTCACCCTGATCCTGCCGCTGACCCGCGCGGTCGACACTGGCGCGGACGAGGGCGTGGCCCCGGATCGCAGCGAGGTGCTGCTGGCCGGCGTGCGCGTGCTGCTGGCCGAGGACCATCCCACCAACCAGAAGGTGGCCCGCCTGATCCTCGAGGCCGCCGGCGTCGAGATGACGGTGGTGGAGAACGGCCGCGCCGCGCTCGACGCCTGGCGCGCAGGCGGCTTCGACCTGATCCTGATGGACATGCAGATGCCCGAGATGGACGGCCTGACCGCAACCCGCGAAATCCGCGCCGTCGAGCTTTCCGAGGGCCGGGCCAGAACGCCGATCCTGATGCTGACCGCCAACGCGCTGGACGAGCACGTGCGCGCCAGCCTGGAGGCCGGCGCCGACCGCCACGTCTCCAAGCCGCTCAGGCCCGATCTGCTGATTGGCGCGGTCAGCGAGGCGTTGCAGCCGGACGAAACCGCCGCGGCCGCGTGATCCTGCGCCAAGAAAAGCTGTAGAAAACGCAGTATTTCTTGCTATCGCGGGCGCCTACGCGCACACTGGCCAACGAATAACGACGGATTTCGGCGTCGCTCGACCTTTGCCGCTCCGGTCAAAGGTCCGGTATTCTCGCCATCTTTTTCGATCCATTCATCGCGCGACCGCTCCTGGCCGCGCGATTATCTTTATCCGAACCCCAAGGTAAACACCGCCCATGAGCGAACTTCTGAAAACCGGCTTCGCCGACCGTATCAAGACTGCATCCGCCGCGAAGTCAGCGCTGCTGGCCAAGTTCAAGGCTCGCCCCACGGTCGTCGATCCGCTGTTTTCCGAGCGCGCCGCCATGCGTACGGCCGAGCTGGATGCGGTGCGCGAGCGCCGAGCCGAAGCCAAGGCGACCGCCAAGCAGGCGCTGGCCGATGCGGCCGCCGCCGCGCTCCAGGCCCAGGCCGATCTCGAGGCGGCGGCGCTCGACGCCAAGCGTGGCGATCGCAAGGAGCGCAAGGCTCTGACCAAGGTCGAGGCCAAGGCCAAGCGCGACGCCCGTTACGCGGCGCGCAAGGCGCGTTGATCATGGCGCGCAAACCCAACTACAATTTCGAACGCATGGAGCGCGACCGCGCCAAGGCCGCGAAGGTGGCCGCCAAGGCCGCCGCCAAGCGTGAACAACGCGAACAGGATGCGGCCGCGGTCGCCGGTCAGTCCGGCGAACCCGGCCCCACGGACAACGAGCAGTAGAAGCACCGGTCATGCAGAGCGATATCAACTTCAACCACGAGACCGTCGCCCTGGATGGCGAGGCCTTTTCCGACTGCGAATTCCGCGACTGCCGTATGGTCTACGCCGGGGGCAAGCCGCCGGAGTTTTCCAACTGCCGCTTCGAGGGCGTGGAGTGGAAGTTCGAGGGCGCGGCGGCCGCGACGCTCGCGCACCTGAAGCTGGTCTGGGCCGTGGGCGGCAAGCCGCAGATCCAGGCCATGATCAAGGAAATCACCGGCGCCGGCGGGAAGTAACGTCGGTCTGCCGCCTTTCCAGCGTCATCACGGAGCCTGTCTCATGTCCAGCAAGCATCTCACCCGGCTGGCGCAGGCCATGCTCTCGCGAAGCCTGATCGAATTCTGCAACCGGTTCGAGTCCGACCGCGTGCGGGGCTATGTCCTCGATATCGGCCCTCGGTTTGTCCTGGTCGCGATCGTCAGCGATCGGTTCTGGTTCGATGGCTTCTCCTGTTTCCGTATCCGCGACCTCAGCGCCATTCGCGACGAGCCGCGCGCCGAGTTCATCGAGCGCGCGCTGGAACTACGTGGCGAAAAGCGGCCGGAAAGGCCGCCAGTCGACCTTGCCGACAAGCGCACCCTGCTGCTCAGCGCCGCCAAGGCCTTTCCGCTGGTGACCTTGCACTATGAGAAGGCGGATCCCGATGTCTGTTTCATCGGACGCGTTTTCGGGGTCGGCCGAAGCAAGCTGAAAATGCTCGAAATCGGGCCAGGCGCCGACTGGAGCGCCGAGGCCACGGCGTTCAGCCTCAGCGGCATCACCCGCATCGAGTTCGGCGCGGACTATGAAGACGCCCTGTACCTGGTGGGCGGTGAGCCCGAGGGCGCGCCTCAGCCGTGGGCCGCGAACGGATAGGCCGAGACCGAGCGTGATTGCTCGTCCACGGTAAGCGTTCGCGTCACCGGCGGCGCGGCGCGCTCGCGGCAGTTGGGGCGCTCGCACAGGCGGCAGGTGGGGCCGATCTCGGTGGCCACCGGGTGGGCGAGGTCCAGGCCGCGCGCGTAGACCAGCTTTTCCGCGTGCTTGAGCTCACAGCCCAGTCCGATGGCCAGTTCGCCCTCTGCTTCGCCGCCCCAGCCGCGTTCAGGCCGCTCGACCGTGCGTGAGAGGGTGAACCAGCGCTGGCCGCCATGGGTCTCGATGATCTGGACCGAGGTGCGCCCGGGCGTGCGAAACACCGAATGCAGGTTCCAGCGCGGACAGGCGCCGCCGAAGCGCGAGAAGGGGAAGCTTCCGCCCGCGAAGCGCTTGGACACGTTTCCCGCCTGGTCGACCCGCATCAGGAAGAAGGGCACGCCCCGGGCGCCCGGGCGCGACAGGGTGGTCAGGCGGTGGGCTATCTGTTCGAAGCTCATGCCGAAGCGCGCCTGCAGCAGACCCAGATCATAGCCCAGGGTTTCGGCCGCCTCGTGCACGGCGCCGTAGGGAGCCTGGATGGCGGCGGCCAGGTAGTTGGTCAGGCTGACCTTGAGCAGCCGCCGGGTTGGCAGGTCGGGGCAGGCGGCCTGTTCGCACAGGCGCTCGATCGCCGGCCCCTGCTCGGCCAGGGCCAGCTGATAGGCGACGGCGAAGGCGCGGCTGGAGGGGCCGAGCGTCTCGGCCAGCATCAGGCGGCGGCGATGGATGTCGTAGCGGCGCAGGTAGTCGACCATGACCGGGGTGGGCATGACCTGGACCTTGATCTTGTGTCGGTCCGCCAGGCGCTGGACCGCCGCGGCCTCGAAGCCCCACCCGATTACGCAGAGTTCGCTCGCCAGCGTCTCGCCGCGCTCATCCAGGTCCGGGAAGTGGTTGTTGTGGGCCTGGATCCAGTCTCGCACCCAGTCGGTCGGGGTGGCGGGGCCTGAGCCTTCGCCGGCGTCGGCCATGCCCTCGCCCATGGCCTGGCGGCGACGGCCGTCGAGGTAGGCGCGGTACAGGCGAACCAGGGCCTCCGACGCGCCCGGCGCATTGCCGGCCAGGTCGCCGACCTCGTGGCGGGGGATCGCGAGATCCTTGAACAATGGATCGGCGAACACCTCGGTCAGGTCCGCCTCGCCCGCCGCGTCGGCGTCGGCGGTGAAGCTCCTCAGGTCCAGGTCATAGGTCTGGGCCAGGCGCAACAGCAGCTGGGCGGTCACCGGGCGCTGGTTGCGCTCCAGATGATTCAGGTAGCTCGGTGAGACTCCCAGCTCCTCGGCCATGCGGGTCTGGGTTAGACCGAGGTCGCGCCTCAGCCGCTTGAAACGCCCACCCAGGAACAGTTTGCGCTCGACGTCAGCCATGTTGTGACATTGTCATAATATGACAGAATTACACAAGTCATATTTGACAAGATGGCACGATTGCGCCGCGTCTGACCGTTACGATCAGGGAGTTTGTGTGTTCTTGTCCCTGTGACGGCCGCGACGGCCAGCGCCTCTGACAGGAGACACATTGTGACTGGTTTCGCCGATCTGGTCCCCAACGCCCCGGAAGGCCGCTTCGACGGTATCCAGCGTCCCTATTCTCCCGAGGACGTCCTGCGCCTTCGGGGCTCCTTTTCGATCAGCCACACCCTGGCCGAGCGGGGCGCCAACAAGCTCTGGGCGCTGATGCGGAGCGAGCCCTTCGTCAATGCCCTGGGCGCCGTCACCGGCAACCAGGCCATGCAGATGGTGCGCGCGGGGCTGAAGGCCATCTATCTGTCCGGCTGGCAGGTGGCGGCGGACGCCAACACGGCCTCGGCCATGTATCCCGACCAGTCGCTCTACCCCGCCAACGCGGCGCCGGAACTGTGCCGCCGCATCAACCGCACCCTGCAGCGCGCCGACCAGATCGAGCACGCGGAGGGCGGCGCCCAGCGCGATTGGTTCGCCCCGATCGTCGCCGACGCGGAAGCGGGCTTCGGCGGTCCGCTGAACAGCTTCGAGATCATGAAGGCCTTCATCGAAGCCGGCGCCTCCGGCGTGCACTTCGAAGACCAGCTGGCCTCGGAGAAGAAGTGCGGCCACCTGGGCGGCAAGGTGCTGATCCCGACCTCGGCCCACGAGCGCAACCTGACCGCCGCGCGCCTGGCCGCTGACGTGATGGGGACGCCCACCCTGATCGTGGCCCGCACCGACGCGGAGTCCGCGCGCCTGATCACCTCCGACGTCGACGAGCGCGACCGGCCGTTCATCGAGCCCGACAGCCGAACGCCGGAGGGCTTCTTCCGCCTGAAGGAAGGCACGGGCCTGGATCACTGCATCGCCCGGGGCCTGGCCTATGCGCCGGTGGCCGACGTGCTGTGGTGGGAGACCTCGCACCCGGACCTGGACGACGCGCGCGCCTTCGCCGAAGCCGTGCACAGGCAGTTCCCCGGCAAGCTCCTGGCCTACAACTGCTCGCCCTCGTTCAACTGGCGCGCCAAGCTCGACCAGGCGACCATCGACAGCTTCCAGCGCGAGCTGGGCGCCATGGGCTACAAGTTCCAGTTCGTGACGCTCGCGGGCTTCCACGCCCTGAACCACGGCATGTTCGAGCTGGCCAGCGGCTACCGCGACCGCGGCATGGGCGCCTATTCAGAGCTGCAGCAGGCCGAGTTCGACGCAGAGGCCCGGGGCTACACCGCCACGCGCCACCAGCGCGAGGTCGGCACCGGCTACTTCGACCAGGTGGCGACCGTCATCAGCTCGGGCCGCTCGTCGACCACGGCCATGGCCCAGTCCACCGAAACCGACCAGTTCGACGCGTCCAAGATCGCGGCGGAATAGTGAGAGGAGTGACGACAATGACCAAGGAACGTTTCTGGGTGGTCGGCGGCGACTACACCTGCATGGGCTTCAAGGAACTGCGCGGCGACCCCACCGTGGCCGGCCCCTTCCACGACCGCACCGAGGCGCAGCAGGAGTGGCGCCGGCTGTCGGATCAGAACCGCTCGAAGGCCACAGCCCGCTACGCGATCACCGCCGAACAGGTGAGACTGCCCAACTGAGGCCGCTAGGATTCCGGGACCGCTCCGGGAGAGAGCGGCCCGGGTCCCTTTCCAGCGTCGGCGCATCTGGCTAAGGCTCCCCTGTCCTTCGAGGGCAGGGGATCGCCATGACCGAGCGCCGCAACGCACCGCCGCAGATCGAGACCCTCGCGGTCCACGCCGGCCACGATGTCGATCCGACGACCGGAGCGGTGAGCCAGCCCATCCACCTGTCCACCACCTTCCAGCGCGACGAGGACGGCGGCTATCCGCGCGGGTTCATGTACACCCGCTACGCCAACCCCAATCGACAGGCGCTGGAGACATGCCTGGCGGCGCTCGACGGCGCGGCGGCCTGCGCCGCCTTCGGCTCCGGTCAGGCCGCGACCAGTTCGGTGTTTCAGGCCCTGGCGCCCGGCGACCACGTCGTGGCGCCCCGCGACGTCTATTTCGGTACCGTGAAGCTGCTGCGCGACGTGCTGGGTCCCTGGGGGATCGAGGCGTCCTTCGTGGATGTGTCGGACCCGGCCTCGCTGAAGGCGGCGCTGCGGCCCAACACCAAGCTGGTCTGGGCGGAGACACCGTCCAATCCCCTGCTCAAGATCACCGACCTAGCCCTGACCGCCGAGATCGCGCACGCCGCGGGCGCGCTGCTGGCCTGCGACAATACCTGGGCCACGCCCGCGCTCAGCCGGCCGATCGAGCTGGGGGCCGATCTGGTGGTGCACGCCACCACCAAGTACCTCGGCGGCCATTCCGACGTGCTGGGCGGCGCGGTCTGCGCGGCGCGCGAGGACGGCTTCTTCGAGCGCATTCTTACGGTTCAGGGCACGTTCGGCGCCGTGCCGTCGCCCTTCGACTGCTGGCTGCTGATGCGGGGGATCAAGACCCTCGTCCTGCGGGTCCGCCAGCAGTCGGCCAATGCGATGGAGATCGCGCGCTTCCTCAAGACCCATCCGGCGGTGGAGGCGGTCCACTACCCGGGGCTCGAGGACCACCCGGGCCACGCCATCGCCGCGCGGCAGATGTCGATGTTCGGCGGCATGCTCTCGATGCAGGTCAAGGGCGGCGAACCGGAGGCCATGGCGGCCGTCGCCCGCTGCCGCCTGTTCACCCGCGCCACCAGCCTGGGCGGCGCCGAGAGCCTGATCGAGCACCGCGCATCGAACGAGGCGCCCGACACGGCGACTCCACGCGACCTGATCCGGGTGTCGGTCGGGATCGAGCATGCCGATGACCTGATCGCGGACCTCGACCAGGCGCTCGGGGGCTAACGCAGGCGGGCGGGCGAAAGCTCTTCGGCCGACACTTCAACGTCGTCCGGAGCCTCGTCTCCCAGCACGAGCGCCGCGGCGGTGCGCGAGAGCGCTGGCGCGGTCTGGATACCGTAGCCGCCCTGGCCGGCGAGCCAGAAGAAGCCTTCGAGATCGGAATCGAACCCCGCCACCGGCGTACGGTCGGCCACGAAGCTGCGCAGGCCCGCCCAGCGGTGTCTGATCCGGCGTATGTCGAGGGTGGTGGCGGTCATCACCCGGTCCACGGCCACCGCCACGTCCCACTCGTCGGGCTGCACGTCGCAGGGGTCCGATGGCGTCTCGTCCGCGGGAGAGATCAGGATCTGACCGGCGTCGGGCTTGAAGTAGAACTCCTCGTCGATGTCGATGACCATAGGCCAGGCGTCGATCTCCACGCCCGCTGGCGGATCGACCAGCAGGGCCGTGCGGCGCATGGGCTGCAGACCGATCGGACGGACGCCGGCCAGGGCGCCGATCACGTCGGCCCAGGCGCCTGAGGCGTTGACTATGGTCGGCGCCGTCCAGTCGCCGGCGGTCGTGCGCGCGGTCCAGAGCCCACGCGAGCGGCTCAGACCGACGACGTCCGCGTCGGTGACCACCTCGCCGCCCGAGCTGCGAAGGCGCCTTAGATAGTCCTGGTGCAAACCGTGGACATCGACGTCGGCGGAGTCGGGCTCGAACACCGAGGCGAGGGCGGCTTCGGGCCGGAGGATCGGAACCAGCGCCAGGGTCTCGGTCCGGGTCAGGCGTTGCGTCGCGGCGGCGATGTCCGGCTGGGCGGCGAAGGTCTCGAGGGCCGGAATCTGGGCTCGGGTCGCAACGAACAGCGAACCCCTGCGCCGGACCAGCGGCGCCTCGGCGAACCCCAACGGTGGATCGTAGAAGAAGCCACGGCTGGCCCGGGAAAGGGCTCGCACCGCCTTCGATCCGTATATCTCGGAAAACAGGGCCGCCGAGCGGCCGGTCGAGTGATAGCCGGGCTGGCTTTCGCGCTCGATGACCAGCACGCGGGCCCGGTCCGCCAGCTCCGCGGCGACCGAGGCCCCCGCCATGCCGGCGCCGATCACAATGACGTCGAAGGATCCGCTCACCCGCCGTCTCTAGCGCCCTTCGCCGCGCTGGCGCCAGCCGTGGCGATGCGCGGAGATCGGATGAATTCGCTCCCTCGTTGAGAACGAATCACCAACCCAAAGGTCTAGTGGGTCGTGAAGTTCAAACCGCTAGGTCTTGTTTTTTGTTCACTTTCGGTTCGCATGCGTTAACCATAATGGTCACGCTGGCGGCGGCGAAAAGCCGATTCAGCCGGCCCCGAACGCCACCGCGATCCGGTAGACGATGAAGGCCGCCACATAGGCTAGGCTGATCATGTAGGTGAACATGATGAGCGGCATGGACCAGCTGTTGGTCTCGCGCTTCACCACGGCCAGGGTTGACATGCACTGGGGCGCGAACACGTACCAGGCCAGGAAGGCGAGGGCAGTGGCCAGCGACCAGTGACCGGACAGGATGTGGCCTAGGCCGGCGCCTTCGCCGCCTACTGCATAGACAGTTCCGAGCGCGCCCACTGCCACCTCGCGCGCCGCCATGCCCGGGATCAGGGCCACCGCGATCTGCCAGTTGAAGCCGATGGGACGCAGCGCCGGCTCCAGGAAGTGGCCGATGACGCCCGCGAAGCTGTAGTCGATGGCCGGCCCCGTGGCGCCCGGAGGCGGGAAGGGTACGGTCGACAGGAACCAGATCAGCAGCATCATCGACAGGATGGTGGTGCCCGCCCGCTGCAGGAAGATCTTGGCGCGCAGCAGGACGTTGGCCGCGACGTTCTTGGCCTCGGGGGCCTTGTAGGCCGGCAGCTGCATCAGGAAGGGCTCAGAGTCGCCACGCCAGATGAACCTGCGGATCACGAAGGAGACCGTGAGCGCGGAGGCGATCCCGGCGGCATAGAGACCGAACATCACCAGCCCCTGCTGGCTGACGAAGCCCCAGAGCGTGCGGCTGGGAACGAAGGCGCCGATGATCAGGGTGTAGACAGGGATGCGGGCCGAGCAGGTCATCAGCGGCGCCACCAGTATGGTGGTCAGCCGGTCGCGCCGGTTGTCGATCACCCGCGCCGACATGATCCCCGGAATGGCGCAGGCGAAGCTCGAGAGCAGGGGAATGAAGGCGCGGCCGTGCAGGCCGGCACCGCCCATCAGCCGGTCCATCAGGAAGGCCGCCCGGGCCATGTAGCCGAAGTCCTCGAGCAGGATGATGAACAGGAACAGGGTCATGATCTGGGGCAGGAAGACCAGCACGCTGCCCACGCCTGAGATCAGGCCATCGGTGATCAGGCTTCGGAGCCACCCGTCGGCCATGTGGGTTCCGATCCAGGCCGAGACCCAGTCAAAGCCCGCGGTCATCAGGTCCTGGATCGGCTTGGTCCAGAACACTGCCTGGAACATGACGAACAGCAGGATGAAGAGGATCGCCAGGCCAGCGATCGGGTGCAGCAGCACCCGATCCAGCTTGCCGGTCAGGGTGTCCGGGAAGGCCGGCGGCCTGACCGTGGCCTTGAGCACGGCTTCGGCACGCCGGTGCAGGCCGCGCACGTCCGAGGCGCTGGGCTCGCTCCACGCGGAGACCGGCGGCACGGCGCCCGCCGCGATCAGCTTGTCGACCTGGGCCAGCAGGTCTTCCAGGCCGCGCTTGCGGGTGGCGACGGTGGTGACCACCGGCACGCCGAGCTCAATGGACAGGCGCTCCACGTCGATGGCGATGCCCTGCCGTTCGGCGATGTCGAACATGTTGAGGGCCAGCACGACCGGGCGGCCGGTATCCTTCAGCTCCAGGACCAGGCGCAGGACCAGACGCAGGCTGGTGGAATCGGCGACGCAGACCAGAACGTCCGGGGCGGTCTCGCCCTCCAGGCGGCCGAGCACAGCGTCGCGGGTGACCACCTCGTCGGGGCTGCGGGCGCGCAGGGAATAGGTGCCGGGCAGGTCGAGCAGGCTGACGGTGCGGCCCTCAGGCGTGGTGATCGAGCCTTCCTTGCGCTCGACCGTGACGCCCGGATAGTTGGCGACCTTCTGGCGCGAGCCGGTGAGCGCGTTGAACAGCGCGGTCTTGCCGCAGTTGGGATTTCCGACCAGGGCGACGCGGCAGCATTGGGCGGCGTCGCTCACGCCGCGGCCTCGGCCTTCATGTCTGTGGCGCCGGGAAGGTCGAACTCGGCCTCGTCGGCTTCCAGCCGCACCAGCACGGCGACAGCTTCCTTGCGGCGGAGCGCCACGGTCAGGTCGTCGAGCTTGATGGCGATGGGGTCGTGGCCGATCAGGCCTTCATGCACGATCTCGAAGCTGGCGCCCTCGACGAAACCGATCTCGAGCAGGCGGCGCTCCAGTTCCTCGGCGTCGGTGCCCGGCGCGCAGCCGGCCAGGCCGCACCCGACCTGGATGACGTGGCCCCGCGCTCCACGGCGCAGGTCTCCAAGCGCGGTCAGGCCCACGGCTTGAGCGTCGGCGGCGGAGACGAAACGGACAGCTGAGGCTCGAGACACACGTCCCTCACGCAAATGCGAATTATTCTCATATAGGACGGTCGCCGGATTTTCAAGCCGATGCACGCTTGCGGCCCACGTTACGGCGCCGCAGGGACGCCGCCTTGATGCGGATCAACCCGCCGGGGCGGCCGGCTTGCGCGGCTTGGCGTGCTTCACCCAGCGGTCCAGCCAGTTGACCATCTCCCACTGGCTCTGGTCGCTCGATTCCAGGCCGCGGTAGCCGTGCGGCTCGAAGGGCAAGACCACGTAGCGCACGATGGCGCCATTGCCCTTGAGCGCGGCGTAGAAGCGCTCGCTCTGGATCGGGAAGGTGCCGGAGTTGTCGTCCGCCTCGCCGTGGATCAGCAGGATCGGGGTCTTGATCCGGTCGGCGTAGGTGAAGGGGCTCATGGCGGTATAGACCTCGGTGGCCTGCCAGTAGTTGCGTTGTTCCGACTGGAAGCCGAAGGGCGTCAGCGTGCGATTGTAGGCGCCCGAGCGCGCGATCCCCGCCCGGAACAGGTCGGAGTGGGCCAGCAGGTTCGCGGTCATGAAGGCGCCGTAGCTGTGGCCGCCGATGGCGATGCGGTCGCGGTCGGCGACGCCCATCTCGACCACCTTGTCCACCGCGGCCCTGGCGTCGGCGACCAGCTGCTCGACGTAGCTGTCGTTGGGCTCCGCCCCGTTGGCGCCGATGATCGGCATGGAGGGGCCGTCGAACACGGCGTAGCCCTGGGTGACCATCAGCAGATGACTGATCCCGCCCGGCCGGGTGAAGCGGTTGCGCGCCCGGTCCACGACCTGGCCGGCCACCGAGGCGTCGGTGAACTCGGTCGGATAAGCCCACATCAGCATCGGCAGCGGTCCGTCGCGCTTGGGATCGTAGCCGGCCGGCAGGTACAGGGTTCCCGACAGTTTCACCCCGTCGGCCCGCTGGTAGGAGACCAGTTGCTTGGTCACCCCGGCGAACTGGGGCGCGGGATCCTTGAAGGCGGTGACCTGACGCGGCTCCTTCTTGTGGAGGTCGCGCACGAAATAGTTGGGCGGCTCATCGCGGCTTTCCCGGCGCGTCAGCAACCGGGTTCCCGTGTCGCCCAGCAGGGTGACGACGCTCTCGTAGTGGGGATCCTCGCCCTGCCACAGCAACTGAACCTTGCCGTCGGCCAGAGCCATGCGCGACAGGGTCGGGTGTTCTCCCTCTTTTGAGGCGCCGTCGCCGGCCAGGAATACGGCCTTGTGGTCGGGGGTGAACTGCATGACCTCCTGGCCGCGCGCGTCGGTGGTCTTAACCGGGCGTCCGGGGTCGGCGTACTGGTCCTGGTAGTTGCGCTCGAGCAGGACGCGGCCCTGACCGGGATGGTCGGGTTCGACGGCCAGACGGCGCTCATGGCGGGTCTTGAACCAGCGGCCGGTGACGAGCGCGAAGTCGCCCCGACCCCAATCAATGCGCGCATAGCGGTCAGGCAGATCCGCCAGGGTCACGGGCGGCGCATCGAAGGGCGCCGACCGCATCAGCAGGCGATCGTGAACGGCCACCTTCTTCTTGGGATCGCCGCCGTCCTGGGCCTCGGCCCAGACCAGGGTTGCGGGCGCGTCGGCGCGCCACTCGACATCGCGCGGACCGGTCGGGACCGCGTCGAAATCGATGGGAAGGTTGTCCGCCAGCGGCCGGTCGGCCAGCTGCCACACCGGTTTGCCGTCGATGGACCAGACCGCGATCTCGGTCGGGAAGAGGGCGGAAGGGACGAGATAGCTGAAGGGCCGCTGCAGCTGAGTCACAAGCAGGTAACGGCCGTCGGGCGAGACACTGAAACCTTCGATCAAGCCCGGCTTGCCCACTGCGCCGGACGCACCGCCCGGCTGGAAACGGGCGACGGTCAGCTGGCCGGTGAAATAGTAGTCGAACAGCGCCTCGTCGTGGCTGTTCTGAAGCAGATCCTCATAGGTGCGCGCGGGTGCGCTCCGCCCCAGGCTCTCCTGAACGATCGGACCTTCGGGCGCCGCGGGGTCGGCCGGCGGAGCGCCGCGAGCAGCCGGGATGGCCAGGGCCAGCACGCCGGAGCTGTCGGGCAGCCACTGGTAGGGCGTCCCGAAGGTCGCGTTCAGCGCCGCCAGGCCCGGCGCCGGCGCCGCCTTGGCGCCCGGCGCGGCCAGCCACAGCTCCAGGCCATGGTCGGTGTCCATCACCAGGGCCAGGGTCTTGCCGTCCGGAGACCAGCGCGGATAGGCGAAGCGGGCGCCCTTCGGCAGGTCGACCGCCACCATCTTGCCGGTCGCCAGGTCCTCGAAGGACAACGAATTCAGCCAGGCCGACCGTCCTTCAGACTGGCCGTTGTTGCGCGGATTGATCCGGTGGCCGCCGATCCGCAGCGTCGGCGAGGCCATGGCCGCGACGGTCGGCAGGCCTTCTCGCCCGAAGATGGCGAGGGTGCGGTCATCGCGGCTGAGACTGACCGAGGGCGTGGGCGGCGCCCGCAGGATTTCGGCGATGGGAGCGGGCGGGGTCTGGTACTTGACCGGGTCGGCCGTGGCGGCGCTCCCCACGGCGAACAGAATCCCGGTCGCGATGACCGCCAGTGCTCTCTCAATCCGCATGATGTTCCCCACGTCCCAGGGGGCGGAGTTAGCCCGCCTCCGGCCTATCGGGTCAACCGTTCACGGTCGCCAGAACTCGATCTGCCCGTTTGCGTCGACCGACAGCAGCGCGGTCTGAGCCAGCCAGTCGACCAGGAGCACGCCGTCGCTGGCCGAGAGCGTCAGGAAAGCCTGGGCGAGAATGCTGTCGTCGGCGCCCTGGCCGACGAAGGCGCCCAGGACCGGCAGGCGGCCGTCGTCGTCGCGGAAGCCGTAGAGCACGATCTTGCCCCCCAGCGGCAGGGTGAAGCCGGAGCGCACGCGCCCGCGCGCCCGGCCGCTCTCGCGCAGCACCGGGGCGGGGCGGGCCTTGACGCCCAGCAGCTTCTCCAACCGGCCCAGCGGATCGGCTGAGGCCAGCACCGGACGCCGGGCGAAGCGGCGGACGTAGATGTCGCGCCAGCCGTAGCGCTCGCGCTGGGCCTGTTCGAAGGGCTTGTAGGCGCCGAGCAGCTTGACCACGTCGTCCAGGGCCGCGGCGGGCAGGAATTCGACCTGGGTCCAGTCGTCCTGGTCGAAGACCAGATCGTCCGGCGCTGGATCGCCCCTGAGCCGTTTCACCTCGGGCCGGTCGCCGGAGATGGTGGGCAGGGAGAAGCGCACCGTCCTGGGGTCGACGGTTTGCGGCGCGGAGGCGCGAGGACCGGCGAGGCTCGCCAGCGCCAGGATCGGGCCCAGCAGCTTCTTCAAGCGTTGATGTCCACGTCCTTGCGCTCACGCACCCAGATCAGGCCGACGATCACCGTCAGGGCGGCGATCACCACCGGGTACCAGAGGCCGTAGTAGATGTTGCCGGTGGCCGCGGTGATGGCGAAGGCCGTGGTGGGCAGGAAGCCGCCGAACCAGCCGTTGCCCAGGTGGTAGGGCAGGGACATGGAGGTGTAGCGGATGCGAGCGGGGAACATCTCCACCAGCATGGCGGCGATCGGGCCGTAGACCATGGTCACGTACAGCATCAGGATCACCAGGATGCCGATGACCTTGTTGCGGTCCACCTTGTCGGAGTCCGCCTTGGCCGGGTAGCCGGCGGCCTTGAGCGCGGCGCCCATGCCCTTTTCCCAGGCGGCCTTCTTCGCCTTCACGTCGGCCTTGGGCAGCTTGCGCGCGTCCAGGCCGTCGATGGCCTGGGCGCCCACGCGAACCTGGGCCAGGGTGCCGGACGGGGCGAGGGCATTGCGGTAGGTCACCCCGGCCTTGGCCAGATAGGCCTTGGCGATGTCGCAGGACGAGTTGAAGGCGGCCTTGCCCACCGGATCGAACTGGAAGGAACAGTCGTCGGGCGCTGCGATTACGGTCACCGGCGCCCGCGCGCTGGCGTCCGCCAGGCCCGGATTGGCGGCCTGGGTCAGGGCCTGGAACAAGGGGAAGTAGGTCAGGGCCGCCAGCAGGCAGCCGGTCAGGATGATTTTCTTGCGGCCGATCTTGTCCGACAGCCAGCCGAAGAAGACGAAGAAGGGCGTGCCGATGATCAGGGCCGTGGCCACAAGGATGTTGGTCAGGGCGCCGTCGACCTTGAGGATCTTCTCCAGGAAGAACAGGGCGTAGAACTGGCCCGTGTACCAGACCACCGCCTGGCCGGCGGTCAGGCCGATCAGGGCGAAGAAGATCAGCTTCAGGTTCGACCAGCGGCCCAGCGCCTCCATCAGCGGCTTCTTGGACGCCTTGCCCTCGTCGATCATGCGCTGGAACACCGGGCTCTCGTGCAGCTTGAGCCGGATCCACATCGACACGATCAGAAGCAGGATCGAGACCAGGAACGGCACGCGCCAGCCCCAATCCTTGAACACGGCTTCACCGAGCTTGGTCCTGACCCCCAGGATGACCAGTAGGCTCAGGAAGAGGCCAAAGGTGGCGGTGACCTGGATCCAGGAGGTGTAGTAGCCGCGCCGGTTGGCGGGCGCGTGCTCGGCCACATAGGTCGCGGCTCCGCCGTATTCGCCGCCCAGCGCCAGGCCCTGGATCAGGCGCATGGCGATCAGGGCCGCCGGGGCGATCACGCCCAGGCCCGCCCCCTGCTTCTCGAACCAGGCGTAGGAGGGCAGCAGGCCGACCACGAAGGTCGACAGGCCCATCAGCATCATGGTGACCAGGAAGGTGTTCTTGCGCCCCCAACGGTCGCCCAGGCGCCCGAACAGGATGGCGCCGAACGGGCGCACCGCGAAGCCCGCGGCGAAGGCCAGCAGGGCCAGGATCAGGCCGGTGGTCGGGTTCACCGCCGAGAAGAACTGCTCGGTGATGAAGGTGGTCAGCGTGCCGTAGAGGTAGAAATCGTACCACTCGAACACGGTGCCCACCGACGAGGCGCCGATCACCAGCGCATGGTTGCGCCCGATCCGCTCCGTACCCACGGCTGCTGAACTCATCCCCACGTCCTCCCCAGAACGGCGCGTAGGAAACGCAGAGTCCGGGCCGAGGGGCAAGACCTCCTTACGGAAGCTCCTGCCCGCCGGGGGACGGTTCAATCTTCATTTGGTCGGCCGCAGGGAAGGTCACGGGTTTGAGCCCGGCCTTCCTGAGTTCTGCGTTGAGCGTCTTCAGATCGCCGTCGCGCAGGGCGGTCCAGCTCGCCCAGGCCTTGTCGATCGAGGCCGAGGTCTCCTCGAAGACCGCGCGCTGGGCGCCGGTCGGGGCGGCGTCGACGCCCTCCAGGCCGCCTTCCACGGAGGCCAGGACGCCGTTGTCCTTTTCGAACGACGCGCCGCCGATGCGGGCGGACAGGTCGCCGACCTTTTTCGCCAGGGCCGCGCGCTTCGGATCCGCCGAGAGGGTCTTGCTCAGCGCCGCCAGCTGGCTCCTCGCGGCCTGGGTCTCGCCATAGCCCTGGCGGGACTTGCCCAGTTCGCCGGCGATGCGGCGCGACAGCTCCAGCGACGCCTGCAGGTCGGCGGTGGTCACCTTGACCCGCGGATCCTCCGCGATTTTCAGCGGCGCGCGCCCGGCCTCCTTGCCGTCGACCTTCAGGACCACGGTGTAGTCGCCGGGAGCCGCCCACGGCCCGTCAGGAGAGAGCGGGGTGTCCTCGCCGAACACCGCGGCGATGGAATAGTCGAAGGAGATGGCCGGGGGCCTGGGCCAGCGCAGGCTCCAGACCACCCGGTGCATGCCCGCCTTGCGCGACAGGGGCTGGGCAGGCTTGAGCCAGGTATCGGCGAAATAGCGCTCGGCCTTAGCCTTCTCGTCGCGATCGGCGCTGGAGAGGCTGCGCACCACCGCGCCCGAGGCGTCGAGGATGTCGAGGGAGACCTCGCCCTTGGCGTCCTTGCCCAGCCAGTAGTCGATGACCGCGCCGGCCGGCGGATTCTTGCCCACCGGCTCCTCGGGCGGGAGCGGCGTGTCCTTATTGTTGTCGGGGTGCACGCGCATGGCCATGGCCGGCGCGAACAGGTGGGCGGCCTCCGCCGAGGTCGCCGGCGTGATCTGCCGAAGCGGACTGACGTCGTCGAGAATCCAGATGGCGCGGCCCTGGGTGGCGGCGACCAGGTCGTTTTCATGCACCATCAGATCGCGGACCCAGGCGTTCGGCAGGTTGTGCTGCAGGGTGTGCCAGCTGGCGCCGTCGTCGAAGGAGACCCAGGTGTCGTTGTCGCTGCCGGCGTAGAGCAGGCCGGGCTTCACCGGATCGGAGCGCACGACGCTGGCGATATGGTCGCGTGGCAGGTTGGAGGAGATGTCGCGCCAGGTCCGGCCATAGTCACGGGTGGCGAAGACATGGGGCTGGAAGTCGTCCAGCCGCTGGGCGTCGGCGGTGACGTAGGCGACGCCGTCCTCCAGGGCGGAGACCTCCACGGTGTCGATGCGCGTCCATTTGGCGACCGCCGGCGGAGTGATCTCGGCCCAGTGGTGGCCGCCGTCGCGGGTCAGCTGGATCAGGCCGGAGTCGGTTCCGATCCAGATCTCCTCGGCGTGGCGCGGCGAGGGCGCGATCTGGGTGATGGTTCCGAAGCCGCAGGCGAAGGCTTCCGAATTGCTGGGATTGCCGTCGCAGTTCAGGGGCGAGGTCTTAGCGCCCTGACCCTTGCCGACCAGGTCCGGGCTGATGATCGCCCAGTTCTGGCCCCCGTCCTTCGACGCAAACAGCACCTCGCCGCCGAGGAACAGGGTGGTGGGCCCAGTGCGCGAGGTCACCATCGGCGTGACCCAGTTGTAGTGGTGCTTCACCGTGGTCGGCCGCGCGCCGTAGCTGGAGATCGGCCATGCGGAGATGTCCTGGACCTGGCCCGTGCGCGCGTCCCAGCGGCTGACGTGACCGCCGAGGCCGGAGCCGTAGACGATCATCGGATCGTTGGGATCGGGGATGTCGTAGGCCCGCTCGTCGCCGCCGACCGGGCGCCAGTCCCGGTAGCTCAGCGAGCCGTAGTCCGAGCGGCTGGCGATGCCGATGGTGCCGCTGTCCTGCTGGCCGGTGTAGATCCAGTAGGGAAACTGATTGTCCGAGGCCAGATGATAGACTTGGGCCGTGGGCTGGTTGTACCAGCTCGACCAGGTCTTGCCGCCATCGACGCTGACGACTGTGCCCTGGTCCGAGGCGGTGGCGAAGTGGTCCGGATGGGCGGGGTTTATCCAGACGTAGTGGTAGTCGTCGCCGCCCGGCGCGCCCTTCCAGATCTCGCAGGACGCCCCGGCCTTGTCGCAGCGTCGGACCGACTGGCCCACGGTGTAGATCACGTCCGGATCGTCGGGCGCGACCACGATGCGGCTTGAGTAGTAGCTGACGAAGGCTCGCTCGGGGTTGGCGCGGGTCCAGTGGGCGCCGCCGTCGTCCGAACGCCACAGGCCCGATTGGTCCTGGCCGTCGACGGTGGCGTAGATGCGCAGGCCCTTGGCCGTGCGCGTGGTCGCCACGCTGATGCGCCCCAGGTCTCCGGTGGGCCAGCCCTCGCCCCCGAGCTTCTTCCAGCTGATCCCGCCGTCGACGGACTTGTAGAGCGCGCTTCCCGGTCCGGCTGCGCGGGTGAAATAGCTCTGCCAGGGATACTGGCGCGCCTGCCAGGCCGCGGCGATCAGGACGGTTGGGTCCTTGGGGTCCGCGGCGATGTCGACCACGCCGGTCTCGTCGTTGATCTTCAGCGCCTGGGTCCAGGTCTTGCCGCCGTCGGTGGAGCGGAAGACGCCGCGCTCGGCGCTGGAGCCAAAGAAATGGCCCTGGGCGCCGACCAGCAGGGTGTTGGGGTCGGTGGGGCTGATCCAGATCTTGCCGATGTAACGGGTGTCCTTCAGCCCGATCGGTGTCCAGGTCTTGCCCCCGTCACCGGAGCGGAACGCCCCCATGCCGGCCTGGATGTCGTAGCGCGGCTCGACCTGGCCGGTGCCGATGTAGATCACATCCGGATCGGACGGCGCGATGGCGATGGCCCCGACCGGCGCGGCCGGCCCCTGATCGAACATCGGCCGCCAGGTGCGTCCCGCGTCATCCGTGCGCCAGACCCCGCCGCCCGCCGCGCCGAACAGGAAGCTGTCAGGACGGGACGGCACGCCCTCGACCATCTCGCCCCAGCCGCCGCGGTAGGGACCGATCAGCCGCCAGTTCAGATCGGCGTAGGTCGCCTCGATCGGCGGCGGCGCCGGCTTGGCCGGCTTGGGCGGAGGGGCCGCCTGGGCTGCGGCGGCGAACGCCAGCACGCTCACGGCGGCGGCGAACAGAAGCTTCGTGCGAAGCGGCCCCATGGAATCCTCCGGATGGTCTTGTCCTTGGCGGCGCGCACCATGGACCAGCTTCCGGACCGGGGCGAGCCCCTTAAACGAGTCCCCTCGCGCGCTCGTCCGCTCCGGGCGAAAGCGAAGCGCGGACAGCTTCCAGACCTCGTTCGAGGGTCGCCAAGTCAGCCGGCGCCCCAAGGCACAGGCGCAGGCCGGAACACAGGTCGGGGCGGACCAGTGGCATGGACGGCGGGGTCAGTTCGGCGCCGGCGCGGAGCGCACGGGCGGCGACGCGCTCGGCCTCCAGCTCACTCAGCGGCAGCCACAGGTGCGGGCTGGACGGCAGGTCGGGGTCCTCGATCGCCGGACCCAGGATGCGCCGGGCGCCGGCCAGTCGCAGGGTGAGTTCGGCGCGCACCGCCTGGACGATGTCGTGAGCGGTTCCGTCCTCGATCCACTGAGCGCCGATCATCGGGCCGAAGCTGGAGGGCGCATAGTACAGGGCCTGGATGCGCGCGAGCAGAGGCTCTGGATCAAAGCCCTCGGGCAGATGCAGGAAGGCCGAGCGCAGGCCCGGGCCCAGGGCCTTGGACAGGCCGCCCATATACCAGACCCGTTCCGGCGCCAGGGCTGCCAGAGGTGTCACACCGGGCGGGGTGAAGATGGCGTAGCTGTCGTCCTCGACGATAGTCATGGCGTGCTTGCGCGCGACCGCCGCGATGCTGGCCCGCCGGCCCGGCCCCATGACTCGAGCGGTCGGGTTCTGCAGCGAGGGCATCAGATAGGCGACCCGGGCGCCGGCGCGTCCGGCCCGGTCCAGCGCCTCGGGAAGGACCCCTTCGCGATCCATCTCCAGCCCCTCGATGCGGAAATCGAGCAGGCCGGCCAGGCGCTTGAGGCCGACGAAGGTCGCCGCCTCGCTCAGCACGGTGTCGCCAGGACGGCAGAGGGTGGCGAAGGCCAGGGACATGGCCTGCTGAATGCCGCCGACGCAGATCACCCGGCGCCAGTCGGCGTCGGCGAAATGCGCGTAGCGGCGCATCCACTGGGCCCCGGCGCGCCGGTGCGCCTCGGGACCCTCGGTGGGCGAATAGGCCAGGGTGTCGAGCAGGTCCGGGCGGCGTCGCAGACGGTTCAGGGTCTCGGCAAGGCGAGTGTTGGCGGCAGCGGAGGGGACCAGGTTGTGGACCATGTCCACCAGGGCCGAGCCGCCGGCCCGCGCGGTAGGAGAGGGCGTCTCGGCGACATAGCTGCCGCTGCCGACCTGGGCCCGCAGCAGGCCCTGGCGCGTCGCCTCGGCGTAGGCGCGGGTCACTGTGCCGATCCCGATGTTCAGCCGGTGGGCCAGGTCGCGCTGGGGCGGGATCTTCTCGCCAGGCCGCAGCCGGCCCGCGGCCACGTCGCGAGCCAGGGCCGCCGCCAGCCGTTCGTAGAGGGGGGCTTCGCCGGGGTCGATCTCGGGGCGCCAGGGGGGCATTAGACAGTTTCTCTAAATGTCACCATGACAATAATCCAATTGACTCGCATGGCAATCGCCAAAAAGATCGAGACAATTCCGTCGCAAAGTGACCGTCATGTCCCCCGCCGTCGTCCTCGGCCTTGTCATGTTCGCCTTCGCCGCCTCGATCACCCCGGGGCCGAACAACACCCTGCTGCTGGCTTCGGGCGTCAATTTCGGCCTGAAGCGCACCCTGCCGCTGGCGCTCGCGGTCAGCTGCGGCATGCTGGTGGAGATCCTGGCTCTGGGCTGGGGCCTTGGCGCGGTCTTCACCCGCTGGCCGGTGGTGTTTCTCGTCCTGCGCTGGGGCGGGGCGGCATACCTGCTGTGGCTGGCCTGGAAGATGGCGACGTCGAAGGGCGTCGGCGGCGCCGCCGAGCGGTCCGAACCCCTCACCTTCCTGCAGGCCTTCGCCTTCCAGGCGGTCAATCCCAAGGCCTGGTTCATCGCGCTCACCGTGGTGACCACCTACGCGGCCGGCGGCGGCTTCACCGGCAGCGTGCTGCTGGCGGCGGTGATCTGCGTCCTGATCAACGCGCCCTGCATCCTGACCTGGGCGGCGTTCGGCACGGTGCTGCGCCGCTTCCTGGACCGCCCGAACGTGCTGCGCGTCTTCAACGTCGTCATGGCCCTGCTGCTGATCGCCTCGCTTTATCCCCTGCTGACCACCCCCGCCTTCAAGCCCTGAAACCGAGACCCCGATGAGACTGGACCCCTATCCCCTGGAGGGCCGCTTCGTGCGGCTGGAGCCGTTCCGCGCCGAGCTGAAGGAGCCCCTGCGTCGCGCCCTGGACGTCGATCCGGACAGCTGGGCCCTGCAGGCCATCTCCGGCCAGGGCGAGCATTTCGACGGTTGGTGGCAGATGCTGTGCGAGGACATGGTGCGCGGAACCCGCATCGCCTACGCCGTGCGCCGCATCGCCGACGCCAAGCTGGTCGGGACCACCAGCTTCCTCAACATCCGCGCCAAGGACGACGGGGTTGAGATCGGCTCCACCTTTTTCCGGCCCGAGGCGCGCTCCGGCGTGGTCAATCCGGACGCCAAGCGGCTGATGCTGGCCGCCGCCTTCAAGGCCGGGGCCATGCGGGTGGAGCTGGTCACCGACGCGCGCAACCTGAGAAGCCAGGCCGCCATCGCCAAGCTGGGCGCCACGCGCGAGGGCGTCTTGCGCAAACACAAGCTGACCTTCACCGGCCATCAGCGCGACACGGTGGTCTTCTCCATCACCGACGAGGAGTGGCCCCAGGTGCGCGAGCGCCTGGATACCAGGCTCGACGCGCTGGCGGCTGAACGCGTGCCGGCATGATCTCCAGGGACCTGGTCGCGCCGCGCGACTGGGGCGAAGGCGGTCAGACCTGGGAACTGATCAGCGGTCCCGACCTAAGCCTGTTTCACGAGCGCCTGGCGCCGGGCTCGGCGGAGACCGCCCACAGCCACGCCCGTGCGCGGCAGGTCTTCTTCGTGCTGGAAGGCGAACTCGAGATCGAACGCGCTGGCGAGGTCCATCGCCTGGGTCGCCACGAGGCGCTGGAAATCCCGCCCGGCGCCGTCCATCACGTGCGCAACGTATCCGGCGCCCCCGTCGAATTCCTGGTCGCCGCCAGTCCCAACGCCCTTGGCGACCGCACCGAAGCCCCGTGACGAGAACCTCATGACCGAACCCAACGCCGCCCGCGCGGCCCTGATCACCGACGTGGCGCGGCGGGCCAATATCTACCTCGACGGCCTGGACGGGCGCGACGTCCTGCCGACGGCCGAGGCCCTGTCCCGGATCGACGAGCTGGCGGGATCGCTCCCTGGCGGCCCTGGCGATCCGGCGGCGATCCTGGACCTGCTCGACCGGGTGGGGTCGCCCGCGACGGTGGCCAGCGCCGGGCCGCGCTACTTCGGCTTCGTGATCGGCGGCGCCTTACCCACCACGGTCGCAGCCAACATGCTGGCCGCCGCCTGGGACCAGTGCACCGGGCGCCAGGTGCTGAGCCCCGCCGCCACGGTGATCGAGGAGACTGCCGCGCGGTGGGTCGCCGAACTGATCGGCCTGCCCGAAGGCTGCGGCGTCGGCCTGGTCACCGGCGCCAGCATGGCCAACTTCTCGGCCCTGGCGGCGGCACGCCACGCGCTGATGGCCCGCGCCGGCTGGGACGTAGGATCGAAGGGTCTCTACGGCGCGCCGGAGATCAGGATCGTGGTCGGCGGCGAGGTGCATGTGACCGTGCTCAAGGCCTTGGCGCTGCTGGGCTTCGGGCGCGACACGGCGATCCGGGTCCCGGTCGACGGCCAGGGCCGCATGATCGCCGACCAGTTGCCGACGCTCGACGATCGCACCATCGTCTGCATCCAGGCCGGCAATGTGAACACCGGCGCCTTCGACCCGGCGCCCGAGATCATTGCCAGAGCGAAGGCCGCTGGGTCCTGGGTCCATGTCGACGGCGCCTTTGGCCTTTGGGCCGCGGCCGCGCCCGCCCGGGCGCACCTGATGGCGGGCTTCAACGGCGCCGACAGCTGGGCTACCGACGCCCACAAGTGGCTGAACACCCCTTACGACTGTGGCCTGGTCTTCGTGCGCGACGAGGCGCATCTGCGCGGCGCCATGGCCGCCAACGCCGCCTATCTGATCGACAGCGGCGGACGCGAGCCCGGGGACTATGTGCCGGAACTCTCCCGCCGGGCCCGCGGCGTCGAGGTCTGGGCCGCGATCAAGGCGCTGGGGCGCTCAGGCATCGCCGAACTGGTGGAACGCAACTGCCGCCAGGCGGCGCGCTTCGCCAAGGGGCTCAAGGCCGCCGGGATCGAGGTGCTGAACGAGGTCCCCCTGAACCAGGTGCTGGTCGCCTTCGGCGACGCGGAACGCACCCAGCGCGTCACCGCCGCCATCCAGGTGGAGGGCACCTGCTGGTGCGGCGGCTCGGTCTGGCAGGGCAGGACCGTCATGCGTATCAGCGTTTCGAGCTGGGCGACCACCGACGATGACGTGGAGCGCTCGCTGGACGCCATCATCCGCATGGATCGGGCAAACGCCTGAGGCCTTACGGGTCTTCGACCTCTTCGCCGCGCGCCTCGATCTTCAGGATTGATTCCCAATAGCCGGCTCTCGCCGAGGCACGAAGCCAGCGCAGGGACTCGGCCTTGTCCTGCGGCACCTGATCGCCGGTTGCGTACAGGCCGGACAGCACGGCCATGCACACCGCGCATCCATGCTCGCTGGCGTATTTCAGCCAATGCAGTCCCTGGACGGGATCGATCGGGAGCCCCCACCAGCCGCGGTAGTAGGCGAGCGACAGGGAACTTGCCGCCGAGCCGCTCCCCGCGTCAGCCGCCTGCCGCAGCAGCCTCAACCCCTCGACCTGGTCCTTGGCGACGCCCCTTCCGTTCAGATAGGCGCCCGCTACGGCGTCCAGGGCGGCGGGATCGCCGAGCCCCGCGGCCTTTCGATACCAGCGCAGGGATTCGGAAAAGTCGGCCTTGACGCCGCGCCCTTCGAAATAGACGTCGCCCAAAGAGGCCATCGCGCCGCGATCGCCCAGCGCCGCCGCCTTGCGGAAGAGATCGAGCGCCTTGTCCAGGTCACGCTCGGAGGAGGGGCCGTACATATGGAAGCGGCCGAGCGCGTTCATGGCGGCGGGATCGCCGGCCTTGGCCTTCGCCACGGTCGTTGTGTCGAAGCCCTGGAACGGCCGGACCCTGATCCAGGCGCCGTCCATCTGCACGCAGACGAGGATGGGCCGGTGTTGCGGCTTGTCCGGGAGCTGTCGCCACTCACAGTTTTCCGGCGCCGCCGCGTCGATCCGCACCGAATTGGCCGGCGCGAGGACGCGCGGATGCTCCGGCGCCGCCACAACGGGGACCATCGGCTGTTCGGCCATGGCGACCCCCGCGATCAGGGCGGAGGCAAGACCGGCAATTTCGGCGACAGATCGAGCCCGTCCCACCGTCACCCCCTACCGCGAGCTGACCCACATCTCGGGCCAGCGCCAACCCTGCGGCCCGCCGGCCAGGGGCAGCTTGGTCTCGTCGATCAACTGGCCGCCCTTGATGACCACGGCGATGGCCTTGGCGTTTTCGATGTCCACGGTCGGGTCGGCCTTGAGCAGCACCAGGTCGGCCCACTTGCCGGGCTCCACCGATCCCAACTCGTTCTCCTTGCCGAGGAAGATGGCGCCGTTCAGCGTGGCGATGCGGATCACCTGGGCGGGTTCGATTCCGGCCTGGACCAGCAACTCCATCTCGCGGTGCACCGCCGGACCGCTGGACTGGTCGGTGCCGAGCGCCGCGATCCCGCCGCCGGCCACGACCTTGCGGATGTTCTCCTCGCAGATCGGGGTCATCAGCTTCATCCACCAGGTCCAGGTCCGGGCCTGGAACTCGGCCCGGGTCTTGGTCTTCAGCCGCTGGCGCTCCTCGGCGGTGAAGGAGGCGACGTAGAGCGGCTGGTCCAGGTATTCGGGATGCTCGGCCAGGCGGGCGTAGTTCTCGCCGATGGTCAGGGTGGTGGAGAACGGGATCTTCTTGGCGGCCATCAGCTTGACGAAGCTGTCGCTGACCGGGCCCTGGATGATCGGGTGAGCCAGGGTGTCGGTCCCGGCCTGGATCGCCTCCAGCGCGCGGCGTTCGTCCGAGATGTGCACCGTCGTGCGTATGCCGTGCAGATTGTAGTAATGGATGATCTGGGCCAGCAGGGGCGCCGGCATCAGGGTGATCATCGGCCGAGTGCCCCAGCCTTCCTCGTCATAGGTCAGCTTCAGGATGTCGGGTTGCTGTTCGGCGATGTGCTTGTCGAGCAGCGCCTTGTCCTTCTCGAAGTCGGAGATGCGCAGCGCGATCGCGTCCCCGTGGCTGCCCGGATAGGTGATCAGGTTGCCGGTGGCGAAGATGCGCGGCGACAGGATCTTGCCGGCCCGCTCATCGGCGCGGGCCCGCAGGCTGTTCTCCGGCGCGTTGCCGACGTCGATCACGCTGGTGACCCCGGCGTAGAGGAAGCTGGCCAGGGCGCCGTGCTGGGCATCGAGGTCAACCTTGTGGGTTCCGTCCGGGTTCATCCCGTCCACGACGCCGCGCAGGTGGATGTGGGTGTCGATCAGGCCCGGGATCAGGAACTTGCCGCGTCCGTCGATGTGCGGGCCCTTGCCGGGATGGGTCAGGGCGCTGGGGCCCACGGCGGTGATGCGCCCGCCTTCGACCACCACGGTCATGTCGGGCTTCTCGGGCGAGCCGGTGCCGTCGATCAGGGTGACGTGCTCGATGGTCAGGGACTGAGCCTGGGCCGTCCCGGCCAGCAGCGCGGCGCCCGCCGCGATCGCAGTGAACAGAACCCGCAACCTCATGGCCGTCTCCCCAGTAGCTCCGCGTGAACGTTTCACATCCGCCACGATTTTGGTATCCGCTGAAGCATATGAATTTGCATGTAGCGGCGAGGCGATGAGCAGGGCGAAGGCGGCGGCGACGGGTGACAACTGGCTCGAGGACTTCGCGCCCTACCGCCTCTATCGCGTCACCAACCGTTTGAACGCCAAGCTGATGGGCCGGCTGAAGGCCGCGAAGATCAATCCGTCCCAGTGGCGGATCCTGAGCGTGCTCAAGGCCTACGGCGCCCTGTCCATCGGCCGCATCGTCGAGACCACCCTGATGGAGCAGCCCACCGTCAGCCGCGTGGTGGTGCAGCTGGAGCGCGACGGCCGGGTCTCGCGCCGGTCCTCCGACAGCGACCAGAGGGTAATGGAGATCAGCCTGACCGAGGCGGGAGTCGCGGCCTTCCAGGCCATCGTCCCCACCGCCCTTCGCCACCAGGAGCTGGCCTTCAAGGGGTTCTCCGCCTCAGACATCGCTCGGCTCACCGAACTGCTGGCCCGGGTCGAGCAGAATCTGGAGTACTACGACTAGATGGCGGAACGGTCCTTCGTTCAGGAGATCGAGAAGCTGCGCCTCGGCGCGGGCGACGAATTCCGTGGCGAAGCCATCCTGGCGGTGACCAAGGCGCTGCTGCAGTCCGGCGTTTCCTACATCGGCGGCTACCAGGGGGCGCCGATCTCGCACCTACTGGACGTCTTCGCCGACGCCAACGACCTGCTGCAGGAGTTGGGCGTCCACTTCGAGACCAGCGCCAGCGAGGCCACCGCCTGCGCCATGCTGGCCGCCAGCGTGAACTATCCCCTGCGCGGCGCCGTGGCCTGGAAGTCCGTGGTCGGCACCAATGTGGCGTCCGATGCGCTCTCCAACGTCGCCTCGGGCGGCGTGCTTGGCGGGGCCCTGATCATCGTGGGCGAGGACTACGGCGAGGGCTCCTCGATCATGCAGGAGCGCACCCACGCCTTCGCCATGAAAAGCCAGGTCTGGCTGCTCGACCCGCGCCCGAACCTGCCGAAGATCGTGGAGATGGTGGAACAGGGCTTCGAGCTCAGCGAAGCCTCCAACAGCCCGGTGATGCTGGAGCTGCGCATCCGCGCCTGCCACCTCTATGGACGCTTCATCGCCCACGACAACAGACGCCCCGAGTTCACGCTGAAGGACGCGATGGAGAACCCGGTCCGCGACGTGAACCGCATCGTGCTGCCCCCGGCCAGCTACCTGCATGAACGCGAGAAGATCGAGGATCGCTGGCCCGCCGCCGTCGAGTTCATCAAGGCGCGCAAGCTCAACGAGACTTTCGGCCCCGAGGGCGGCGACATCGGGATCATCGTCCAGGGCGGGCTCTACAACGGCCTGATCCGGGTGCTGCAGCTGGCGGGCCTGGCCGACGCCTATGGCGATACGCAGCTTCCGATCTATTGCCTGAACGTCACCTACCCCCTGATCGACGAGGAGGTCGTGGCCTTCTGCGCCGGCAAGTCGGCCGTGCTGATGGTGGAGGAGGGCCAGCCGGAGTTCATCGAACAGGCGCTGAACTCGATCCTCAAGCGCCGGGATCTGACCACCAAGATCGTCGGCAAGGACGTCCTGCCCAAGGCCGGGGAGTACACCGGCGATGTGCTCCAGCGCGGGCTGGAGGCATTCCTGGCCGCCCACGCGCCGGCCCTGTCGCGGCCCTTGCCGCCGGCGCCGGCCGAGCCGCTGGCGGCGGAGCTACCCGCCCGTCCGCCCGGCTTCTGCACCGGCTGCCCGGAGCGGCCGATCTTCACCGCCATGAAGCTGGTCGAGCGCGAG
>CAYSNW010000002.1:70086-156305 GCA_964432415.1 uncultured Caulobacteraceae bacterium | reverse complement strand
TCGAAGTACCAGGCCGAGGACTGGGCGGGATCGAGCATCACCCGCTTGCCCTTGAGCGCCTCCAGGGCGGCAGGCATGGCGTCGGGATTTTCCAGCCGCACGGCGTTGCCGAGCCAGGCCTTCAGTTCGTCCGACACCTTGTCCGGATCGAGGAACAGCTGGGCGGTGCCGTCCTTGTTCAGGATGGTCTGGCCCAGCGGCAGGGGCGTGCGGATCACGTCGCCGCCGCGCACATTGAACAGCCAGGCGATGGAGGCCGGCGCGGTGATCACCGCCGCGTCTGCGCCGTTCTGGGCCAGGCTCTCGCCGACCTTTTCGCGCTTCGACGCGCTTTCCTCGCCGGTGTAGCGGCTGGGATGGGGCACGACCTGGGCCTTGGGCTGGGCGGGGCGCTCCTCGCCCCAGGCCACGTCGACGGGGTTGTTGCTAACCGGCTTGAGCACGGCGCCGGCCTTGTCGGCGGAGATGCGGATCCAGCCCAGGGCGTCGGGGCTGTGCAGGCGCGGGTCGTAGCCGATCACCTTGCCGGGGCCCGTGGCCTCCTCGATGAAGGCCGGCACGCCGCCCTCGACGAGGTCGCGGATCTCGAACAGGGCCTGATCGACCTGGTCGCGGACCTGCAGCGTGTAGCGGCCGTCGACGAAGACCGCGGCCTTGTCCTTGAGCACCACCGCCGCCCCGGCCGAGCCGGTGAAGCCGGTCAGCCAGCCCAACCGGTCGTTGGCCTTGGGCAGATACTCGTTCTGGTGCTCGTCCTCGTGGGGGACGAGGAAGCCGTCGAGGCCCTGGCGGGCCATGGCGTCGCGAACGCGGGGCAAGTGTTTCGAGCCGAAGGACGGGTCGGTGGATTCTTCAAAGGTCTGGCGCATGACACTCCTCATAAGCCCCGGCGCGGAGGCTGGAAAGCGTCGCCGTCCACAGGCATGATACCGTCGCTATCCGTAAGGGGGATCGACGATGAAGTCCTGTCACGCCTTGAACGCCGAAGTCCGTGGACCGTCCCGGCGGGCCTTCGTCCGCACTGCGACCCTGGGCGGAGGCGCGGCCCTCTACCTGGCGCTGGCGCCGTCCCGCGCGAAGGCGGCGGGCCACTGCGACGTGCTGCTGCTCACCTGCATGGACTACCGGCTCGAGAACGAGATCCTGGCCTACATGGACAAGCGCGGCCTGCGCGACAACTACGACCATGTGGTGCTGGCCGGCGCCTCGCTGGGCGCGCTCAACGACGCCAATCCGGAGTGGCAGAAGGTGTTCCTGGCGCACCTGAACGCGGCCAAGCAGTTGCACGGCATCAAGAAGGTCATGGTCATCGACCACCGCGACTGCGGCGCTTACCGCCTGTTCCTGGGCGAGGCGGCGGTGAAGGACCCCAAGACCGAATTCGAGTCCCACGCCAGGGTGCTCGGCACGTTCCGCCAGCTGGTCAAGAAGGCCGCGCCGGAGCTCGAGGTCGAGCTGAACCTGATGGCGCTGGACGGTTCGGTGGTGACGGTGAGCTGAGCCGGTTCAGCCCCGCCTCAAGACCAGGGCGCACCACGCATCGCGGTGGATGCGCCGCTCGACCCGGAAGCCGCGCGCCAGATAGGCGGCGCGCACGAAGCGCTCCTGGGTTCTGAGCAGGCCTGAGAGGATCGCGGTCCCGCCGGGCTTCAGCGCGCCCTTGATGTCCTGGGCCAGCCAGACCAGCGGCCGGGCCAGGATGTTGGCGAAGACCAGGTCATAGGGCGCCGCCTCGCGCACCGTCCGATGCCCCAGGCCCGAGGCCCACAGGAACCGGGCGCTGGAGCGGTTGAGCTTGGCGTTCTCGCGGCTGATGCGCACCGAGTCCTTGTCGATGTCGGTGCCCACCGCGATCCCCGTGCCGGTGCGCTGGGCGGCGATGGCCAGGACGCCGGTGCCGGCGCCGACATCGAGGACCCTTCCGAAGCGCTTGCGCTTGAGCAGGGCGTCGTAGCCCAGCAGGCAGCCGACGGTGGTGCCGTGGTGCCCGGTGCCGAAGGCCGCTCCTGCCTCGATGCGCAGGTTCACCGCATTGGGCGGGGTGCGGCCGCGGTCGTGAACGCCATAGATGAAGAACCGCCCCGCGCGCACCGGCGGCAGGCCGGACAGGGCCATGGCCAGCCAGTCAGCGTCGGCCAGTACTTCAGTCACGACCTGGAGGGCCGGGAAGGCGCCCAGCACCTCACGGAAGGCGTCGGCCTCGTCGTCGTCGACCGGGAAGGCGTCGATGCGCCAGACGTCGCGGTCCTCGTCTTCCTCGAGGATGGAGTAGGTCGCGCCCTCGAGGCGAACGTCCGTGTCCACCGCATCTGCGGCGGCTTCCGCCTCGGCTCTGGGACCGCGCGCGATAATTTGATAGGCGGACTCTGACATTTCGCTCAGTCGTCTATGCTTTCGAATCGTATCCACGCAGGTGCGTGGCGTGCGCACCGCAATAACCCCCGGGAGTGCTTACGAACATGGCCAAGAGTCCGGCGAAGACGGGAGCCGCTGCGAAATCGACCGCCGCGAAGCCGAAACCCGCCCCCAAACCCAAGGCAGCCGCCGCGAAACCGGCCGCCGCAACCGCTGCCAAGAAGCCGGCGCCGGCAGCCAAACCCGCCGCCGCCAAGAAGCCCGCGGCGGTGAAGAAGCCCGCGGCGGCGAAGAAGCCGGCCCCGGCCAAGAAGCCCGTAGCGGCCAAGGCTGCGGCTCCCAAGGCGGCGAAGCCCGCGGCCAAGCCGGCCGCAAAGGCGGCTCCGAAGGCCGCCGCCAAGCCGGCTGTGGCGGCCAAACCCGCGGCGGCGAAGAAGCCCGCAGCGAAAAAGCCAGCCGCCAAGAAACCGGCGGCCAAGAAGCCTGCGGCGAAGAAGGCGGCCCCCAAGGCCGCAGCGCCCAAGCCTGCGGCCGCCAAGTCCGCCGCTCCGGCTCCGAAACCTGCGGCCGCCCCGACACCGGCGCCCGTTCCCCAGCCCGCGCCGGCGGCTGCGACACCCAGGCCGGCTCCCGTGCCCGCGCCGGCCAAGAAGCCGGTGGGCATCTTCGGGATGATCGCCAACTTCTTCAGCGGCAAGAGCTGAGGTTCAGGGCCCTCGCCGTTCAGGCGGGGGCCCAGGCCTTCATCCGCTCCGCCAGGGCCCGGTCGCGTGCGTCGGGGGATGCATCCAGGCCCGCAATCGCGCCCGCCCGGTCCGAGGCGTCCTGCCTCTGGGACAGCTTGCGTTTGGCCTCGATACGCTCGACCCGCATCTGCACGCCGACGACAGCGCGAAGCATGCGCTCGATGTAGTCCGCCGGCGCGTCTGCGACCCGCCACGGCGCCGGCTGGGCGCTCTCGTGCCGGTCAGTCAGATCGACGAGGAGGCGCGCCAGGCGGTCGGGCGCGTCGAACCACTCCAGGGTCCCGTAGAGGTGAACCGCCTCGTAGTTCCAGGTGGGCACCACCCGGCCGCCCTCGGCCTTCGACGGATACCAGTTGGGCGAGACGTAGGCGTCCGGTCCGGTCAGGACCACAAGCGCCTGTTCGCCCTCGGCAAGGGCGCGGTGCGGATTGGCGCGCGCCAGATGACCGGTCAGCGTTCGGCGCTCGGGGTCCCAGACCATCGGCAGATGGGACGCGTAGAGACCCTCGGGACCGTGGGTGATCAGAAGCCCCAGGCGCGCGCTGTCGATCAGCCGGTCGATCTCGGCGGCATCGGTCTCGGCGTAGATGTCGGGCAGGTACACGGCCGGGCTCCAGGCAGGTTCAGAGCGGTCTTCTAATGGCGGATCGGCTGAGGTGGAGTCACGGTTGGCTTCGCTGTGTTTCGGGCCTTCGAATCAGGCGAGACGTCGATTTCCGGACCCGCGACTCGCGGGCCACAATCCCAATTGTCGAAGCGGTTCCGAAGCTTCGCTGTTTCAGGCCTGCGGCCCGGCGCGAACGTTTGACAAATCGCCGCCGCTTGGCGACGTTCGGGCCTGTTCAGCCTTCATGTTCCAGTACCCGGCGGCCGATGCGATCGGTCGTCTTGTCGTCCGCGCCGCGGACCAGCGTAAGCGTTGCGTTTCAGGGGGCGTGACTTGGGGGAAGACGGCATGCGGACCTTGACGGTCCTGTCCTGCAAGGGCGGCACGGGGAAGACGACGCTGGCCCTGCATCTGGCGGTGGCTGCGGCGCGGTCGGGCCTCAATCCCCTGCTCGGCGACATGGATCCACAGCGTTCGGCAAGCGACTGGCGCCGCGAACGGCGCACGCCCCAGCCCCAGGTCAGCGAACTGCGCCCCGGCGCCCTGTTCACCGCCCACCAGGCGGCCCAGCGCGCGGGCCATGGGCTGCTGATCCTGGACACCCGTCCGGCCATCGATCAGGCCGCCTCGGAGGCCGTGCGTTTCTCCGACCTGTGCCTGCTGGTCGTGCGGCCCTCCTACTTCGATCTGAAGGCCATCGAGCGCTCGGTCGAACTGGTGACCAACATGGGCCGGCGCGGGATGTTCGTGATGAACCAGGCCCCCCACCGCCGGGCCGGCGAGGAGCCCCGGGCGATCCAGGCCATGGTGGAGACCCTGCACGGCATGGGCCTGCCGCTGGCGCGGGTGGGCCTGCGCTATCGTGCCGCCTACCAGGCTTCCGTGAAGTTCGGCCTGACCGCCCAGGAGGCCGTGCCGGACAGCCCGGCGGCCTTCGAGGTGAACCTGCTCTGGCGCCAGGTGAAGAAGGAGCTGTGGCCGGCGGCGGCGAAGCCGCGCCCCGGCCGGATTCCGGAGATGTTCGTTCCGACGCTCTAGAGCATGTCATGCAAAAGTGGACCCACTTTTGCATGACATGCTCTAACTTTTGGATGTAGCGCACGATTCAACGATCAGGTGATTCACCTGATCGCATCGTGCGCTAGGCGCGGCGATTGAGGGTGAGCGCCGTGGCGTCGCCCGCGTTGGCCTTGGCCGAGGGGCCGTAACCGGCCGCCGGGGTGCGCTGGGCGGCGATCTCTCCGGCGATGGCGCGCACCAGGCCTTCGGTGATGGTCTTGGCCGCCTCGACCGCGACCGCGTGACGCTCCATCACCGCATCGAAGCTCTGGATCGCCTGCACCAGTTTGAGCCGCAGCGCCTGGGGCGCGCCGGCCACCAGGCTGGGGTCGGCCTTTATGCGCGCGGACTCGTGCCGATACAGGTTGGCGAGCTTCTGGGTCTCCTCGATGCCTGCCGTGACGTCCTGGGGCCGGTTGGCCTCGAACGCGGCCAGCTCCATGGACAGGCGCTCGTTCAGACGCTCGGTCAGCACGATCAGCTGTTCGACGCGGTCGGTGGGATCGGCGGCGGCTATGGCCATCAGGCGGCTCCTTGCAGGCGAAGGATTTCACGCTGGATCGCCGGGGTCAGGCCCAGGCCGCCGGCCTTGACCGTCTGCTTGGCGAAGGCGTCGACCATGAAGGACTTGTAGGCGGCCTCGCCCTGGCCGCCGCCGAAGGTCCCGTCGGTGGGCAGGGCGTCGAACACCGGCTGCAACAGGGCCGCGATCAGGCTGGCCTCGAACTCGGAGGCCACGCTCTTGACCTTGTCCGGCGTGGCGCCGCGGGGCGCGGCCTGCAGCGTGGCGGCGGGGCGGATCAGGTCGGCCGGGGCGGTCAGATCAGTCATCGGATCACATCACTTGCCAGATCACATCACTTGAATGTCGGCCTGCAGGGCGCCGGCGGTCTTGATGGCCTGCAGGATCGAGATCATGTCGCGCGGGCTGACGCCCAGGGCGTTCAGACCGTTGACCAGGTTGGAGAGATTGACCCCGCCCTTCATGACGATGAACTTCTTGCCCTTCTCCTCGTCCACCTTGACGTTGGACTGGGGCGTCGTGGTGGTCTGGCCCTGGCTGAAGGGCGCCGGCTGGCTGACCTGAGGCGTCTCCTGGATCGAGATGGTCAGGTTGCCCTGCTGCACCGCGACGGTGGAGACCCTCACGTTCTCGCCCATGACGATGACGCCGTTCACCTCGTCGATGACCACCTTGGCGGGCGCGTCGACCTCAATGGGCAGGGGCTCGATCGCGGTCAGGAAGCTGACGATGTCGCCGCGCATCTCGCCGATCTCCGGCGGCCGCACGGCCACGACCGTGGGGTTCTCGGCGATGGCGGTGCCGGGATAGCGGGCATTGATGGTGTCGGCGATCCGGCGCGCGGTGGTGAAGTCGGGGTTCCTCAGGGTCAGGCGCACGAACTTCATCTGGCCGAGCTGGAAGTTGACCTCTCGCTCGACCACGCCGCCAGAAGCGATCCGCCCCGACGTCGGCACGCCCTTGATCACCGACGAGCCCGAGGCGCCCGAGGCGGACACCGAGCCGGTCTGCACCGTGCCCTGGCCCACCGCGTAGGTGTTGCCGTCCGCGCCGCGCAGGTCGGTGACCAGCAGGGTGCCGCCCAGCAGGCTCTTGGCGTCGCCCATGGAGGACACGGTCACGTCGATCTGGGAGCCGGCCGTGGCGAAGGCGGGGAGTTCGGCGGTGACCATCACGGCGGCCACGTTCTTGGTGTTCAGGTTGGCGTCGCGCACGTTGACGCCCAGGCGCTCGAGCATCGCCTCCATGGTCTGCTTGGTCATGGGGGAGTTTCTGAGCGTGTCGCCGGTGCCGTTCAGGCCGACCACGAAGCCGTATCCGACAAGGTGGTTCTTCCGCACACCCTCGATGTCGACGATGTCCTTGATGCGGCTCGCCGCATAGGCCTGATCGCAGCCGAACAGGAAGATCACCGACAGCAAGGCGACGTGGGCGATGGTGCGCAACATAAGGACGGGCCCGTTAAGCATGTTCCGCTGGGGGCGATGCGACTTCCATGCCAAGGTGAGAGCGAGAAAAGTCCTGCAAAATCAGTCGGAAAGATTCGGATCGCCGGGGCGGAAACGCCGGGCGGCAGAAACTGCCCGGTCGTTAAGAATTCAGTGACCGGCAAGACCGACCCTTGGCGCCTGAGACGGAGTCACGCGTATGAAGATCAACGCCGCAGGCGGTCTGTCCCCGACGGGCGCGAAATCCGCGAGCCGCACGGGAGGGCAGGGCGGCTTCAGCGTCGGCCAGGCGGGCGCCTCGGCGCCCGCATCAACTGTGGCGCGCGCCTCCGCGCCGGTCGGTGTGGCGGGTCTGGAAGCGCTGCTGGCCCTGCAGGAGGCCGAGGGCCCGCTCGAGCGCAAGCGCCGCGCCGTGCGCCGCGCCGGTCGCCTGCTTGATGTGCTGGATGAGGTGAAACTCGCGCTTCTGGGGGGCGAAACTTCCGCTCCCGCCTTACAGCGCCTGGCCCAGGCGGTGCGCGAGGAACGCTCCGGCACCGAGGATGCTCGCCTGGAAGGCATCCTGAACGAGATCGAATCTCGTGCGGCGGTGGAACTGGCTAAGGCCGAAATGTCACGCCTTGCGGCGTAACGAAGCTTGGGCATTCAGCCGCGTTGTCGGGAATCGTGGACGTGTCTATAAGCCCGATGCCCTATAGGGGGGCGCTTTTTAGCGTGAGGCGTCAATGAAGGCGGCCGCGTCTGTGATCGTTGTCGAGGAGGAGTACAGACCTTCCGACGGCGAGCCGTTCATGAACGAGCGTCAGCTCGAGTACTTCCGTAAGAAACTGTTGGCGTGGAAAGACGATATCCTGCGGGAGTCGCGCGAAACGCTGACAAACCTCCAAGCCGAAACCGAAAACCACCCGGACCTGGTCGACCGCGCGTCGTCCGAGACCGACCGTGCGCTCGAGCTTCGGACCCGTGACCGCCAGCGCAAGCTGATCTCCAAGATCGACGAAGCCATTCGCCGCATCGAGGACGGATCCTACGGGTACTGCGAAGAGACCGGTGAACCGATTGGCCTGGCCCGGCTCGAGGCGCGGCCTACCGCGACCATGAGCCTGGAAGCCCAGGAACGGCACGAGCGCCGCGAACGGGTCCACAGGGACGACTAAAGAACTTCTCGGCCCCGGATGGTATCCGGGGCCGTTTGGCTTTCCGGCCTTCGCAACGGCGTCTGTGGCCGCCAGCCATCCCGCGACCTTGACACCGGCGCCCGGGTGACCGACCTACGCGGCCTTCCGAAGGTCGTATCCGCATGTCCATCAAGGTCCGCTTCGCCCCGTCGCCGACGGGACGCATCCACGTCGGCAATGTCCGCACTGCGCTCGTCAACTTCCTGTTCGCCAAAAGCCAGGCGGCCGGCGGCCAGGGCGTGTTCGTGCTGCGTATCGACGACACCGACCTGGAGCGCTCGACCAAGGACTTCGAGGACGGCATCGAGACCGACCTGAAGTGGCTGGGCCTGAACTGGGACGAACGGCACAACCAGTCCCAGCGCTTCCCGATCTACCAGGCCGCGGCCGACCGACTGAAGGCGATGGGGCGTCTGTACCCCTGCTACGAGACCCAGGAAGAGCTCGACCGCCGCCGCAAGGTGCAGCTCTCCCGCGGCCAGCCACCGATCTACGACCGCGCGGCCCTGAAGTTGACCAAGGAAGAGCGCGAGGCGCTGGAGGCCGAGGGCCGGCGACCGCACTGGCGTTTCCGCCTCGACGGCCGTCGGGTGAAGTGGACCGACCTGGTGCGCGGCGACAGCGAGGTGGACACCACCTCCATGTCCGACCCCGTGCTGATCCGCGCCGACGGACTGTTCCTCTACACCCTGCCCAGCGTCGTGGACGACATCGACATGGGCATCACCCACGTCATCCGCGGCGAGGACCACGTCACCAACACCGGCGCCCAGATCGAGATATTCCAAGCGCTGGGCGCGAAGGAACCGGGCTTCGCCCACATGGCCCTGCTCGTCGGCGCCGATGGAGAAGCCCTGTCCAAGCGTCTGGGATCGTTGTCGATTTCGGAAATGCGCGAGCAGGGTTTCGAGCCCATGGCCATCGTCAGCCATCTGGCGCGCATCGGCACCAGCGACCCGCTCGAGGCGGGGACGTCCCTTGAGGCGCTGGGCCTGAGCTTCGCCTTCGACAAGATGGGCCGCTCGCCGGCGCGTTACGACACCGCCGACCTGGAGCGGCTGAACGCCCAGGTGCTGCACGCCATGGACTACGAGACCGCGCGGCCGCGGTTGGAGGGTCTGGACGCAGATCTGGGGCCAGCCTTCTGGACCGTGGCCCGGGCCAACCTCAAGAAGTTCGCCGAGGTCAGGACCTGGGCCCGGGTGGTGGGCGGCGAGATCGAGCCCTCGATCGCCGATCCGGATTTCATGGCCGCCGCTGCGGCGCTCCTGCCCGAAGGCTTCGACGAGACGACCTGGTCGCGCTGGGCCGAGGCGGTGAAGGAAAAGACCGGCGCCAAGGGCAAGGGCCTGTTCATGCCTCTGCGCCTGGCGATCACTGGCCAGGAGCATGGCCCGGACATGGCGGGCCTGCTGCCGCTGATCGGCCGTGACAAGGTCGTGGCGCGACTGGGCGGCCAGACAGCCTGATCCGCTGGAAATTCGACTCCGTGCGCGCGCGGACAGATCTGCGTTCACGATGCAGGAGTTGGTGCTACAGCACTGGGAAGATGAGAGAATTGTAAAGGGACGGAACTTCAACGATCCCGGGCAGACTCGGCCGCCGCCGGCGTGACCGGCGGGCGGCCCGGTCCGGACGATTACTTGTTGCAGGCGGCCAGTTCGTCGGCCGAGAAGGCCTTGCCGTCCCAGCTGAAGGTGCTGACCGCGCCGAGCTGAGCCACCACGCGCTTGCAGGCGCGCACGGGGTTCTGGGCGTCGCCCGAGGTGACCGCGACGCATTGGGCGCCGGAGCACTTCCAGACCGCGCCGTCGATGATGATCTTGGCCGGGGCCTTGCCGGCGCTCTGCAGGGTCAAGCTGGTGCCGGTCGGCTGGGCCAGGGCGGAGCCGGCGGCGGTGGCGGCGAACGCCAGGGTGAGCAGGAAAGCGCGCATCACTATGTCTCCCGAATGGGCGCCCTTGCGGCGCGACGGGAGGGATCGCGCCGTTTAACTGGACTGTCAAGTCAAGTTTTTAAAAAGGACGGACTTGGCGCCCAGACCCACTATCCTGCGTGACCGAGTTATCACAGTTCATATAGCGCGCGTGACCGCGTCAGGCGGCCTGCGAGGCCTTGCCCAGGCTGGCCAGGGCGTCCTCGACGCGGTCGGCGGAGGTCCATGAGGCCTCGAAGCCGCGCGGGGTCAGATTGGCCTCAACCGTGTGCTCCACCAGGCGGTAGAACGGGTTCCAGAACCCCTTCAGGTTCAGGAACACGATCGGCTTGTCGTGCAGGGACAGCCGCTTCCAGGAAAGCAACTCGACAATCTCCTCCAGGGTGCCGATGCCGCCGGGCATGACCGCAAACGCGTCCGATTCCTCGAACATCAGCATCTTGCGCTCGTGCATGGAGCGCACGACCACGGTCTCGACGTCGTCGAACAGCCGTTCGCGGCTGCGAAGGAACTCCGGCATGACGCCCAGCACCCGACCGCCGGCGGCGTGCGCCGCCTTGGCCGCCGCGCCCATCAGGCCCACGCCGCCGCCGCCATAGACCAGGCGCTGGCCCGCAGCCGCCAGCCCCGCCCCAAATTCCGCCGCCGCCCGGATGAAGTCCGGGTCGGTCGTGTCGGACGAACCGCAGTAAAGGCACACAGAATCGATGCGTCGGGACGCGGGCATGGGTAGAAACTCCGGAAGAAGGCGGCTGGGTGCGCTTGCGCTGGCCCGGTCGCCTAACGATCTCTGTGAAGGTCGGACGTCCCGGCGCGGAAGGCAAGATGCATCGAGAGACCCCGACTGGGATTTGGAGACTGCCGGCCGTGGCCCTGGCGGGCCTGCTCGCGGCCTGCGGCGCCAAGGGCGGTTCCGATCCGACCGGCGCCGGTCCTGATCCGGTCCAGGCGCAGAACGGCTACCTGGCGCCGCCGGTCGTGACAGCCGTCTCCGCCGCCCAGAACGGCGCATCGGTCATAAACGGCGCTTCCGGACCCGGCGCGCGCATCCGCGCCGTCACCGCCGAGGGCAAGGCCTATGGCGCCACCGCCGGCGACGACGGCCATTTCGCCCTGACCATCCCCCGCGCCGCCGAGCCCGAGCTTCTGTGGCTGTCCACCCAGGGCGACCGCCGCTCGGTCGAGGCGGAAGGCTGGCTGTTCGTGCCGCCCGACGCGCCGACCCGCGCGGTGGTGCTGCGTCCCGGCGCGCCCGCGCGACCGCTCAATACGACGGCGGGCCTGATCGCGGCGGTGGATTTCGACGGCGCCGGCGGCGCGGCGGTTGCGGGCATGGCCGCGCCCGGCGCGGAGGTGAGCATCGCCCTGGATGGCGGCCGCCCCGTGGCGGTGCGCGCGGACGCCCGCGGCGCCTTCGGCGCCCGCTTCGGCCTGTCCAGCCGTATCGGCCCGGGCCTCCACAGCGTCAGCGTCAGCTCGGGCGGCCGCAGTCTGCAGCGCTCCCTTGAGTTCGCCGCCACCGCGCCGGCCAAGACCTACAGTTTCGAGCGCCGCCCCGAGGGCTGGCGCGTGGCCTGGATACCGCCCGGCACACCGGCCTCCACGCCTTCGGCAGCCCAGACCACCCTGGTGCTGGTCGGAAACCCGGGCTCGTGAGCGGCGCCAGGGCAAAGGCCGCCGCCGCTTCGCGCGGCCGCGTGCGCCTGTCTTCCGGAGAGGCGGCGGGGGAGCGTGAGCCCCCGTTCCTGAAGGCCATGGCCGACCTGGCGCGGCTGGTCCTGCGCTCCCAGGCGCCAGGCCTGGGCTGGCGCCTGTCCCTGGCGCTGTTCCTCACCGCCGCGGGCAAGGGGCTGGGCGTTATCGCGCCCCTGCTGATGGGCGCCGCGATCAATTTCGCCGTCGCCCACCGCCTGGCCGGGCAAGGCGTCGCCGCCTCGGCCGCCATCGCCTTTGCGGGCCTGGCCATAGGCTGGGCGGCGATCCGCTTCTTTGCCTCCGCCGCGCCCCAGATGCGCGACGCGATCTTCGAGCCGGTCTCCACTGCCGCCCAGCGCCGCGCAGCCGCCGAGGCCTTCGCCCACGCCCTGTCCCTGTCGCTGGACTTCCATCAGACCAAGCGCACCGGCTCCCTGTCGCGCACTATCGACCGGGGCTCGCGCGCGGTCGACTTCCTGATGAGCGTGCTGATCTTCAACCTGGCGCCGACCGCGCTTGAGCTGCTGCTGGCCGCCAGCGTGCTCTGGGGCCGCTACGACTGGCGTTTCGCGCTCACTGCGGTGGTCACCATCGTGGCCTATGGCGGCCTGACCTTCGCGATCTCGGATTGGCGCATCCACCACCGGCGCGAGCTGAACGAGGCAGACAACGACGCCGCCGGCCGTGCCGTCGACGCCCTGATGAACTACGAAACGGTGAAGTCCTTCGGCGCCGAGCGCCGGGCGGTGGACGACTACGACGTGGCGCTGAAGGCCTATGCCACGGCCTCGATCAAGTCGACGACCTCCCTCTCCCTGCTCAACACCGTCCAGGCCCTGGTGATGAGCCTGGGTCTGGCCGTCATGGCGACCCTGGCCGGCATGCAGGTCATGGCCGGCAAGATGGGACCGGGCGACGTCACCGCCGTCGTGCTGATGCTGATGTCGCTGTATCAGCCGCTCAACATCTTGGGCTTCGCCTACCGCCAGATCCGCCAGGCGCTGATCGATATGGAGGCGATGGACGTTCTGACCCGCCAGAATCCGGACGTCGCGGATGCGCCCGACGCCGTCGATCTGCCCCCGGCGGACGCGCGCGGGGCGGAGCTGGTGTTCGAGGCTGTGGGCTTCCGGCACGGCGAGCGCCTGGCGGGACTGGACGGATTGAGCTTCACCGCCGCGCCCGGCCGCACCGTCGCGGTGGTCGGCCCCTCGGGCGCCGGCAAGACGACCCTGGTGCGACTGGCGCTTCGCCTGATCGATCCGCAGGAGGGCAGGGTGCTGCTCGACGGCATCGACCTGAAGCAGGTCCGCCAGGCCTCGCTGCGCCACGCCGTGGCGCTGGTGCCCCAGGACGTGGCCCTGTTCAACGACACCCTGCGCCGCAACGTCGCCTTCGCCCGTCCCGAAGCGGACGAGGTCTCGATCTGGGGCGCGCTCGAGGCCGCGGAACTGGCGGAGTTCGTGAGGGGCCTCCCCGAGGGTCTGGAGACGCGGGTGGGCGAGCGGGGTCTGAAGCTCTCTGGCGGCGAACGCCAGCGCGTGGGCCTCGCCCGCGCCCTCCTGGCCGATCCGCGCCTTCTGATCCTGGACGAGGCCACCAGCGCGCTCGACGGCCGCACCGAGGCGGCGATCCAGGAGACCCTGAAGAGGGCCCGCGCCGGCCGCACGGTGCTGATCGTGGCCCACCGGCTGTCGACGGTGGCGGACGCCGACGAGATTCTGGTGCTGAAGGCCGGCAAGGTCGTGGAGCGCGGTTCCCACGTGGCCCTGGTTAAGCAGGGCGGGGAATACGCGGAGCTATGGCGCCGGCAGATCCGGGAGAAGGCTGAGGTCTAGCGAGCCGTGCGCGGCAGGTCGCCGTCACCGCCAATCCATGATCTGGTGTGGGCGCCCAAGCCGGGAAATGAGGGTCTCGCCCATGCGACGCACGATCCATCCGATTCAGATCGCCCTGGTGATGTCGTTGGCGGTCTTTTCGGCTGCGCCGGCGGCCCCCGGACAGGAGCGCTCGAGCCGGTTCATCGAATTTGTGGCCTCGGTCGACAGGTCCGAACCGATCGATCGAAAGGCCGTGGAGCGCCTGGTCGGAGGCGAGCTCCGCTGTTCCGGCAGCACATACCTTTACTGCGACCTACGGGACCTGAATCTGGGCGCAGTGAAGGTTGGTCACCTCAACTTCCGCAAGACCGGCCACGGCTCCATCCTGATCCTGGGCGAGCTGTCGGGCGAGTGCGTTCCGGTCGCCGCGCTGCAACGACGGTTCGGTCTTGGCAGGCTCTCCCAGGGCTGCACCGATGGGCACACCTGCTTCTACTGGGAGACCAAGCGCCCGTGGGGGAGCCTGAGAATCGGCGTGCGGGACACCCCGCCCGCCGATTGCGCGACCGATGTGGTGCTGGATACCTTGCCGTAGCGGCCGCTACTCCGCCGGCTCCGGCGCCCACGGCCCCGGTGACGGCGCGGCGGCCGGAACCGGCTTGGCCTTCGGCTTGATGCCGAACCGGCTCAGCACCCAGGCCACGAAGGACTTGATGCCGTCGTAGGCGCCGAGCATCACCGGGGTGATGAGCAGGGTCAGCAGGGTCGCGAAGGTCAGGCCCCAGACGATGGCGCCGGCCATCTGCACCCACCATTCCGAACCGGGCGCCTTGTACTCGATGGCGCCGGAGCGGAAGTTCGGATCGATCTGGAACATCAGGGGCAGCAGGCCCACCACCGCCGTGAGCGTGGTCAGCAGCACGGGACGGAAGCGCATCACCGCCGCCCGCAGCGCCGCCTGCTGGGAGGTGTAGCCGCCCGAACGGAACACCTGGAAGAAGGTGTCCACCAGCACGATGTTGTGGCCCACGATGACCCCCATCAGGGCCACCACCCCGGTCCCGCACATGATGATCGAGATGTAGGGGAAGGTGTCCATCAGGTTGATCTGGATGCCCAGAAGCACCCCCACGGTGGACAGCACCACCGCGAACAGAGTGCAGATCATTCCCCAGAAGCTGTTGAACTGCCAAAGCAGGATCACGCCCATCATGAACAGCGACACCAGCATGGCGATCAGGAAGAAGTTTCCGGCCTGCTGGGTCTCCTCGTCGCCGCCGCGGAACTTCCAGGCCACGGTCTTGGAGATGCCCGCCGCCTTGAGCTGAGGCTTGAGCTTGTCGATCACCTGGTTGGCGGAAAGGCCGGGCCGAGCATTGGCCTGCAGCACCACGACCCGCTGGCCGTCGCGCCGGTTGATGGTGTCCACCTGGGGCGCCGCCTCGCGCTTGACGAAGTAGGAGGCCGGCACCGGACCTTGCGGGGTCATGATGGTCAGGTGATCGAGCGAGGACAGGTTGCGCTCACCTTCCGGGAAACGGACGCGGATATCCAACTCGTCGACCGAGTCGTCGGGCCGGTACCGGCCGGCCAGCACGCCGTTGGTGGCGAACTGCATGGCCTGGCCGACAGTCAGCACGCTGACGCCATAGCGGCCGGCGGCCTCACGATCGACCGCCACGTCCCACTCCATGCCGGGCGAGGTGCGGCTGTCTTCCAGGTCGATCAGCTGGCCGGTGCCGCGCAGGACGGCGTTGATCTTGTCCGCGGACTGGTTGAGGCCAGCGATGTCGGCGCTCTTCAGCTCGATCTGCACGTCCTTGCCGGGGCGCGGGCCGCCCTGGGGCGTGCGCACCTCGATGTTGACGCCGGGGACATCGACGACGCGCTTGCGGATGGCCTCGACGATCTCTTCCGACTTGATCTTCATCAGGTGGCGCTTGTCGTACTTGACGAATTCCAGCCGGACCGAACCGATGGTGTCGGCCGGCGGGCCGCCGCCGAACAGGCCGCCGCCGCCCTGGCGCCCGACGCGCCCGAAGATGGTGGCCACGCCCCTGACGTTCTGAACCCGGGCCTCGACCGAATGGACCAGGGCGTCCATGGCCGGCACCGACAGGTTGCCGCGCGCCTTGATGTAGACGGTGGCCCACTCGGGTTCTTCCTTGAGGAAGAATTCCGTCTTGTGCGGCGTGACGATGAACCAGGCCAGGACCGCCGCCAGGACCGCGGGAAGGGCCACCAGCAGCACCATGCGCGGCTTGCGGATCGCCGCCCAGGTGAAGTTGGCGTACTTGCCCATGAACCCGGTCATGGTCAGGGGGTCGCCCTCTTCGGACTTCTTGATGTTGGCGACTTCGTGGTCGTTCTCATCGGAGTGCTTGCCGAAGATCGAACCCAGGGCCGGGGTGAAGATCAGGGCCACGAAGATCGACGATCCCAGCACGAAGAACAGGGTGATCGGCAGGAAGCTCATGAACTTCCCGGGGATCGAGTTCCAGAACAGGAACGGCACGAAGGCGCACAGCGTCGTGGCGATGCCGTTGAACACCGGCCAGAACATGCGCTGACCGGCCTGTTTGAACGCCTCCTCCTTGGGGAAGCCCTCGGCCATTTTTCGGTCTGCGTACTCCACCACCACGATCGAGCCGTCGACCAGCATCCCCACGGCGAGCACGAGGCCGAACATCACCATCTGGTTCAGGGTGAGGTGGAAGGACTGCAGCAGCAGAAAGGCCAGCAGGAAGCACATCGGAATGGCGGCCCCGACCAGCAGGCCCGCGCGGATGCCCAGCGACCAGACCACGATGATCATGACCAGGATCACCGCGATGATCAGGCCCGATTCCAGCTCGACCAGGGTGCGGTTGATGTCTTCCGAGGCGTCGAAGGTGAAGGTGGTGTGGATCGACGCCGGCCAGGCCTTCTGCTCCTCGCCGACGAGCTTCCTGACTTCCTTGACGGTGTCGAGGATGTTGGCGCCCGAGCGCTTGACCACGCCCAGCGAGAGCGAGGCTTCGCCGTCGATGCGCGAGAGCGAGCTCGGTTCCTGGAAGGTGCGATGGACGGTGGCGACATCGCCGATGGTCACGACCCGGTCGCCATTGGTCTTGATCGGGAGGGCCAGCACGTCTTCGGGCTTCTGCACCACGCCCGGGATCTTGACCGCGTAGGAGCCGCTCTGGGTGATCATGGTGCCGGCGGGGACCAGCTGGTTGTTGGCACGGATCACATTGGCGATCTCGCTGGCCGAGATGTGGTAGGCCTCCATGCGCAGCGGATCGATGGTGACTTCCATCATCTCGGTGCGGCCGCCGTAGATGTCGGCCCGGAACACGCCCGGCAGGCTCTCGATCTTGTTCTGCAGACGCCTCAGCGTCGCATAGAGCTCACGCTCGGGCGCCGGGCCGTGCAGGACCACATTGATGACCGGGTCCTCATTGACGTTGAACTCCTGGACGATCGGCTCCAGGGCGTCGGGCGGGAAGCGGCCCTTGGCCTGGTCGACCTTGGCGCGGACGTCGTTGAGCACCTTCTCCTTGTCGAAGTTCACCGGGAATTCGAGTGTGATGGAGGCGCCGCCCTGCGAGGCGTTGCCGTTCATCTCCTTCAGGCCCTCGACCGACTTCAGCTCCACCTCGAGCGGGCGCACGAGCAGGCGCTCGGAGTCCTCGGGACTGACCCCGGGGTAGGGCACGAACACGTTGACGTAGGGAACGGTGATGTCCGGCTGGGCTTCGCGCGGCAGGCCGATATAGGCGAACAGGCCGAAGATGCCCGCCACCAGGGTGATGGCTAGAACGACCTTGCGGCGCTTGATGGCGCTCTGGATCAGGGCCCCGATCATGATCTGATATCCTTCGAAAGGGGCGCCGCTCAGCGCGCGGCCACGCGGACCTTCTGGCCCTCGGAAACGTAGGATTGGCCTACGGTGATGACTTTCACGTCGCCGTTGAGGCCCGTGACCCAGACGCCCTGGGGCGTCTCCTCGATCACCTTGACCGGCGCGAAGGCGACCTGATCGGCGCCGACGACGTAGCGCACGCCCTGGCGGCCGGCGCTGTCGAGCACCAGCGAGGTCACCGGCACCAGATGGGCCGAGCCCTGGCCGGCCTGGATGCGGATTTCGGCGGACAGGCCAGCGCGGGTGCGCGCGCCAGGATTGCGGGCGATCACCTCGACCCGGTAGGTGCGGGTCGACGGGTCGGCGTCGTGGGCCACGTAGCGGACGGTGCCATTGATGGTCTCGCCCGAGACCAGCTTGGCCTGGGCCGAAGCGCCGACGCTTAGACGCGCGGCGTCGTTCTCGCTGACGTCGCCGACGATCAGGATCGGATCTAGCTCGATGACCGTGCCGCAGGCCTGGCCAGGCGAGAGGTAGGCGCCGACCTCGGCGTCGCGATGGTCGAACACGCCGGAGAAGGGCGCGCGGATGTTCATCTGCTCCAGATTGACCTCTGCGGTGCGGACGCCGGCGGAGGCCTGGTCCAGGGTCGCCTTGGCGGCGAGGACCTGGGTCTGGGAACGGTAGCCCTTGGCCTGCAGCGCCTGGGCGGCCTGGTACTGAAGTTCGCTGGAGCGCAGCATGGCCCGGGCCTGGTCGACGCTGGCCTGGCGCGCGTCCACCTGCTGGCGGCACAGCACCTGGCCGGCTTTCACGAAGCTGCCCTGCAGCACCGGGGTCGCGGTGATCACGCCGGGCGTGGCCGCCTTCACCTGCACCGAGCGCGGCGCCTGGGTGCGGCCGCGCACCACGATCGCGTAGGGGTGGGTCACGTCGGGACTGGCGACCGTTTGCACCAGCGGAATTTCGTTGCCCTTCTTGGGCGGCTCGGCGTGAGCCTTTTCGTCGCCGCCTCCGAGCACGCTGTGCAGGACGAAGTAGCCGACGAGCGCCACGGCGACGACGATGATGAAGATGTGCGACCGCTTCATGTCCGAGTCCGAATCCTGACTGGCGCCGTTTTGACGGCGCGCCCCTGCTTGCCCGCGAAGGCCTTGGCTTATGAGGCGGGTGATGGGTCAGACGGATGCAGAGGCAAAGTGAATTCGCGGTAAGGCGGCGACGCGTCGCACCCTTGAAACATAAGGATCGGCGGGGTTCGCGGACCGCCGGTCGCCCAGGTTAAATTTGTGTAATTCGAGGGAATGTCTCGCCGGTGAGAACGAAGGCGCCCCCCAAACGGATTCGGGGGGCGCCTCGTCGGCCCGACTGGGATCTGGAGCTGGAGGTCGGGCCGCGGTCCGGCCTAGCGGCAGACCGTGTAGTATTCGCGGACCCGCGTGCCGAATTCGTCGTCGACCCAGCGGCTCCTGTAGGAGCAGCGACGGCCGTAACCGTCACGCCAGGTGCGGCTGTAGTCGACCGCGTACGGGTCGCTGTAGCTGGTGTAGCCGCGATAGGGCGCGCTCACCGTGCTGTGCCAGTAACCGTCGCTGTCATAGTAGCCGTCGGTCGAGTTGTAGGCGTAGGCCTCGCTGCTCGAGTGCCAGACGCCGTTGGCGTCGTAGTAGCCGACGTTTTCGCACTTGGTGCTCTTGCGCCCGATCTGGTTGCCGACCGCCGCGCCGGCGACGCCGCCGATGATGGTGCCGCCCGGCTTGCCGCCGTGCTTGGACACCGCGTTGCCCAGCAGGGCGCCGCCGATGGCGCCGATGATGGTGCCGGCCGTGCGGTTGTCATGGCTGCGCTGCACGCAGTCTTGCGCGGACGCGGAAGTGGCGGCCATGGTGGGGATGATCAGGGTGGCCGCGACGCCGGCCAGGAAAAGCTGCTTACGCATGAGAGACTCCATCGTTACGGCCCCGTCCCGATGAGGACTAAACGGGTCTGCGATGGAAAAGATGCTTAGAAATGCCAAATTTTGCCAAGCAGGCTGCGAGGTGTCACTCAGGTGTGACCTTAAGCATGGCAATCTATGCTGTGTGAACAGTCGAGCTTAGCTCGAATCAGTGGCGGACCATCACATAACTACCCGGCGCCGCTTCCAGGGCGGGCAGGCCACCGGATCCGGGCGTGCGCTCGGCGGCCGGAACGGTCGCATCGGACTGGACCTCGACGATCCAGCTGCGCCACTGGGGCCACCAGGAATCAGGATGCTTCTCGGCGCCCTCGAGCCATGCGTCCGCATCCGCCGCCATCGGCCCGGTCCAGTAGCCGTGCTTGCCCGAGCCAGGCGGGTTGATCATGCCGGCATTGTGTCCCGATCCGCCCAGCAGGAAGCGCGTGGGGCCGCCGAAGAGGGCCATGCCGGCGTAGGTGTCCTTCCAGGCGGCCACGTGATCGTCCCTGAGGGCGACGATGATCACCGGGGTCTCGATCTTGCCGAGGTCCAGCGCCACGCCGTCGATGACCACGCCGCCGGGCTCGCGCAGACGGTTTTCCACCAGCAGCAGGCGGACGTATTGCTTCAGGACCGCCGCGGGGATGCGCGCGCCGTCGTCGAACCAGGACAGCAGGTCGGACGGACGGGCGTCCTCGGCCAGCAGATAGTGCTTCACCACCGACGACCAGATCAGGTCGTTGGCCCGCACGGTCGAGAAAAGCTGGGTCAGGTGGTCGGCGTCGACATAGCCCTTGTCGTCCAGATAGGCCTCGAAGGCGGCCACGTCGTCGGCGCCCAGGAAACTCGACCAGTCGCCCAGCTGCTTGAAGTCGAGCAGGGTGGCGATCAAGGTCGCGCTGGCGACGCGGTCGCCCTGGCCGGTGGCCGCCAGATAGGCCATGGCCGCAGCCGAAAGGGTGCCGCCCAGGCAGTAGGAGACCAGATCGACCTGCGCCTCGCCCGTGGCCTTTTCGATGGCGTCGATCGAGGCGACGATACCGCCCTTGACGTAATCGGACAGGTCGAAGGCCGCGTGCTGTTCGGTCGGATTGACCCAGGAGATCACGAACACCGTGTGACCCTGGTCGACCAGCCACTTGAGGTAGCTCGACTTCGGGGTCAGGTCGAAGAGGTAGTACTTGTTGACCAGGGGCGGGACGAACAGCAGCGGACGCTTCAGCACCGTTTCGGTCGAGGGGGCGTACTGGATCAGCTGCAGCAGGTCGTTCTGGAATACGACGGCGCCCGGCGTGGCGGCCAGGTCACCCCCGACCTCAAAGGTCTGGGAGGTGCGCCGCTGCACCAGGTCCGAGCCGCGGGCCGCGTCGGCCAGCAGGTTGGAGAGGCCGCTCATAAGGTTCAGCCCGCCGGTCTCCAGCGTCTTGCGCACCACATCCGGATTGGTCGCGGCGAAGTTCGCGGGCGACAGGGCGTCGATCAGTCGATTGGTGAAGAAGCCGACCTTGGTCTTTGTATCTTCGGGGAGATCGGCGCCGGCGACCGTGTCCTGCAGCTGGCGCGCGCCGATCAGATAGGTCTGTTTGATGAAGTCATAGACCGGCTCGTCCGACCAGGCGGCGGCGGAAAAGCGGCGGTCCCCCTTGGCGGGCTCGATGACCGGAGCCGGGGGCTGGCCCATGATCCGCGCGGCGGTCGCGCCGCACAGCGCGGTCCAGTCCTGCCAGCTGCGCATCTGGGCCTGGGCCGCGGCCATGGGGCTGAACATCAGGCTGACGCCCAAGCCGGCGAAGGCCTTGGACACGCTGGTCGGATCGTAGGGCAGCAGTTCGGCGCGTGACGCGCGCTCTGCGGCGGCAACGAAGGCGGCGTGAGCGTTGCGGGCCAGCTCGGTCAGCGCCTGCGCGGTCTGAACCGGATCGGGCAGGGTGGGCGCGGTGGAGCTGGCCTTGGTCATCGTCCGCTCCGGATCAGGCGCGCTGCAGCAGAGCGTCCAGGGCGGCGCAGGGCCGCGGGGAGACGAACAGATAGGCTACCAGCCGGGCCGGGTCACTGTCGGCCCACTGCGGATCGGGATCGGGCGCGCTCTCGGTCATGTCGGACGCTCGCTGGCGGCGCAGGCCGGTGAACAGTTCGGCGGCTTGGATTTCGCTGTCGAAGGCCATGGCGATCGGTTCCGTTCGGGGCTGGTGAGTGCATCTTTGTCATGGCGTTTTCACCAAATCGATGGGAGAGTTCACCCAAACGTTGGGTGAAAATCCACATAGGTGCGAGGGCCCGTGGCCGAGTTCGACTGGAATACCCTGCGCGCCTTCCTGGCGGTGGCCCGGAGCGGCCGGCTGACCGCCGCCGCCCAGCGCCTGCATGCCGACCACACCACCGTGTCGCGCCACATCGCCTCCCTGGAAAAGGCTCTGGACGCCAAGCTGTTCGACCGCAGTCCCACCGGCTACCGCCTGACCGTCCACGGCGAACGCCTGATGCCCACGGCGGAGAGCGTCGAAAGCCTGGCCCTGGCCGCCCAGGGCGCCATCGGCGGCGCCGATCTTTCGGTCTCCGGCGTAGTGCGCCTGGGCGCGCCGGAGGGTTTCGGCAGCCACTTTCTCGCCCAGCGGCTCGCCGGTCTCGCCGAACAGCACCCCGACCTCGATATCGAGCTGGTGGCGACCTCGGGTGTGGTCAGCCTGTCTAAACGCGAAGCCGATCTGGCCATTGCGCTCAGCCCTCCGCGAGAAGGCCGACTGGTGGCCCGCAAGCTGACCGACTATCGCCTGAGCCTCTACGGCGCGCCGTCCTACCTTGAGCGCAACCCCCCGCCGCTGGCCCGGGCCGACCTCGCCCGCCATCGTTTCGTCGGCTACATCGACGACCTGCTCTGGGCGCCCGAACTCGACTACATGCAGGCGCCCGATGTGGAGATCACCGTCCGTTTCAAGAGCTCCAACCTGATCGCCCAACTGGAGGCGACGCGGGCCGGAGCGGGCCTGTGCATGCTTCCCGAATTCATCGCCTCCGGACAGGCGGGGCTTGTGCGGTTGCTGCCCGAGGCGGTCGGCCTGACCCGCAGTTTCTGGCTGATCACCCATGCCGATCTGAAGGACCTGGCGCGGGTCAAGGCGGTCTCCGGCTTCATCGTCGACCAGGTCCGGCGTTCGCGCGCGCTGTTCCTTGGCGATCAGTCGTCCAGCTCCGGGTAATGGCGGAAGATTCCGTTTTCGTTGAAGGGGATGCGGCGGGGACTTGCGAGGTAGGCCTGGATATTCGGCCGCTCGGACACCTGGACCACCAGTTCCGTCAGGTTCGGGGCGGCGTCCAGTGCGCGCGCCGTAGTCTTCGGGAAGGCGTAGCGTAGCCCTTCGACCGCCTGGAAGGCGGACAGGTCGACATAGGTCAGGTGGCCGCCGACCAGGCGCGACGGACCGTCGGGATTGCCGGCGAGTACCTGCTCCAGCCAGCCGATGAACTTGGGAATGCGCTTGTCGCGAAACTCGACAGCCCGGCGCGCGGCCTCGGCCTTCTGCTTGTCGTAGGTTTCACCGAGGGCCACCGGATGGTGACTGTCGTGCGCCTCGACCACCAGGTCGGCGATGGTCAGCTGAATCTGCAGGGTCCAGGCCCGCCCCGCCGGGTCGCGCGGCGCCAGGTCATGGCGCTGGCCGAGGTAGTCCAGGATCGCCGAGGTCTGGCCGATCACCACGTCTCCGTCCTTGAGAATCGGCGGCGCGAAGCTGGGGTGAGGACTGGCCTTGAGCAGGGGCATGATCGCTTCGGCGCCCTTTTCGCGGGCGACGTCGACGTAGGGCGCGCGGACCTCCTCCAGCACGAGGCGGACGAACTCCCCGCGCCCCTGAATGGTCGGCCAATAGTAGAGTTCGTAAGCCATCGCGTGCTCCCTTAGATTTCGCAAAACGCGAGAGACCCGGTTGGGGGTTCCCCTCTCGACAGGTCCCCGCGCCGGTCCTTACGCTCGTGCGTACGTGCGATAGGGGATCCCGACCTGCCATGACGGCGAAGGTGCTGCTGATCGAAGACGACGAGGCCCTGGCGCCGCTGGTTGTGCGCCATCTGGCCGACAGCGGTTTCGAGGTCGACTGGGCGACGGACGCCGTTCGAGCGTCGGACCGGCTGGCGGCGGGCGACCTGGACCTGGTGATCCTGGACGTCATGCTGCCAGGGGAGGACGGCCTGTCGCTCTGCCGCCGCATCCGCAAGGCGGGAGACACCGCCATCGTGATGGTCACCGCCCGCGGCGAGGAGGCCGATCGCATCCGCGGCCTGGAGCTCGGCGCCGACGACTACCTTCCCAAGCCCTTCAGCCTCTGGGAACTGGAGGCACGGATCAAGGCGGTGCTGCGCCGCTATGCGCGGCCGGCCGGAACCTCGAGCGGCCTGCGTCGGGCCGGGCCGTTCACCATCGATCTGGACGGCCGGGGCGTCATGGCGGGGGGGCGCCGCATCGACCTGACGCGTTCCGAGTTCGACCTGTTCGCCTGCCTGACCCGCGAGCCCGGGCGGGTCTTCAGCCGCGACCAGCTGCTGGAGTGTATTCAGGGCGGCGAAACCGACGCCTTCGACCGGGCGGTGGACACCCACATTTCCAACCTCCGACGCAAGCTCGGCGACGATCCCAAGGAGCCGGTCTGGGTGCGCACTGTCTGGGGCGTCGGCTACCGGTTCGAAGCGTCATGATCCGGCTGGGCCTGTTCGAGCAGCTGTTCTGGCGGGTGATGCTGCTGCTGATCTCGGTGCCGATGCTGCTGCTGATCTTCGGCCACCTCTACCTGCAGGGCCGCATCTACGACAGCTGGCGCCAGGACCTGCGCCAGGAGGCGGGCTGGACCGCGCGGCACTGGACCGGTGCGGTCCCCTATGACCGGCTGGCCAGCGCGTGGCGCGCCACCCACGACAATGTGCGGCTGACGGTGACCGATGAGGGGGGCCACATGATCGCCGACAGCCACCCCGAGTTCGCGACCGAGGCCGCCTCGAGCTTCGGGCTGCACGGCAGCGCGCCGGTCAGGCTGAACGATGGCCGCCCGGGCGTGCTGACCCTGTCGCGGCCGCAGCGTTTCGTGATCCCGGTGGCGCTGGACCTGAAGCTGCTGGGTGGCCTGCTGGGCATCATCGCGATCTCCATCGCGGTGTTCTACCCCATGGTGCGCAAGCTGACAGTGACCTTCAGCCGGCTGTCGGACCAGGCGCGGCGGGTGGCGGACGGCCGCTTCGGCGAGACGCTCGATCCGGGCGATCAGCGCGAACTGGGCGATCTCGTCGCGGCCTTCAACGAGATGTCGCTCAGGCTCGAGGCCCAGGACATCCGCAAGCGGCGGCTGATCGCCGACGTCTCCCACGAACTGCGCTCGCCGATGGCGCGGCTGCGGGCGCTGGGCGAAACCATCGCGCGCCACCCGAAGGAGGCCAAGACCTACGTCGCCCAGATCGAGTCCGAGGTCGCCCTGATGGACCGGCTGGTGGGCGACATGCTGGAGACAGCCCGCTTCGAGGAGGGAAGGGCCGAGATGCATCCCGTCCGGGTCCAGCTGGCGGCCTGGGCGGCGGACGCCTTTTCCCGCAGCCGTCATCGGATCGAGCAGGCGGACGTGGCCTGCGCCGTCGCGATCGAGGGCGACGCCACCGCCTCGATCGATCCTCAGCGCATGGTCCAGGTGGTCGGCGCCCTGGTGGAGAACGCGCTCACGGCGGTGCAGGGCCGCGCTGACCCGGCCATCGGCCTCGCCTTGAAGATCGCGCCCGACGCCTGGACGCTCGAAGTCAGCGATAACGGTCGTGGCGTGCCGGCGGAAGATCTGCCCCACGTGTTCGACCGCTTCTTCCGGGTCGAAACCCACCGTGCCCGCTCCACCGGCGGCGCCGGTCTGGGCCTCAGCATCGCCCGCTCAATCGTCGAGGCGCACGGCGGGACCATCGCCATGTCGAGCACGGTCGGGCAGGGGACGACGGTCACCGTCCGCGTCCCCACAGTTTCCTGACACCTGCGCCGAACGCAGCCGACAACCGCCCTCTAGGTGAGGTCTCCTGACATCATCGGGAGACGGGCGTGGACCCCATCATCGTACTAGACCGCGCCGAGCGGACCTTCACCACCGGCCCCCTGAAGACCCAGGCGCTGAAGCCCGCGACACTGTCGATCGGGCGGGGCGAATTCATCGCCGTCACCGGCCGGTCCGGCTCGGGCAAGTCGACCTTCCTGAACCTGATCTCCGGCATCGACCGCCCGACCTCCGGCACGGTCACCGTCGACGGGGTCGATCTGGGCAGGCTCGGCGAAAGCGCCCTGTCGCGTTTTCGGGGCGAGAAGATCGGTATTGTCTTCCAGTTCTTCGAGCTGATTCCGACGCTCAGCGCGCTCGAGAACGTGGTCCTGGCCATGGACCTGGTCGGCGCCATCCCGGCCGCCCAGCGCCGCAAGCGCGCCCTCGACCTGCTGGCCCAGATGGGACTGGCTGACCATGCCCGAAAGTCGCCGAACCGGCTGTCGGGCGGTGAGCAGCAGCGGGTGGCCATCGCCCGGGCCCTGGCCAACGACCCGCCGATCCTGGTGGCCGATGAGCCGTCGGGCAACCTCGACTCCAGGAACAGCGAACTGGTCGCCGACCTGTTCGGGGCCTGTGTCGCCGAAGGCCGCACGGTGATCGTAGCCACCCATGAGCGAACGGGCCTGGAGCGCTACGGCCGCGTCCTGCACGTCGCCGACGGCGCCTTCGTCGAGGCGGCGGCGTGATGTCGGTGCGCTTCCGCAAGATTCTCGCCGATCTCCTGACCCGCTGGGGCCGCACCACCCTGACCGTGGTGGGCCTTGCCTTCGGCCTGTTCGGGGTGGGCTCGGTGCTGGTCGCCTTCCTGATCCTGGCCGACGACCTCAACGCCAATTTCCGCAACACCAATCCGCCCAATATCGTGGTCGATGCGGGCGAGGTCTCCGCGGAGACGCTCGCGCGGCTGCGGGCCTTGCCCCAGGTCGCCGAGGTCGAGCCGCGGGGCATCGTCGGCGCCCGCATGCAGAGCGCCAGGGGCCGCTGGAACAGCGCGATCCTCTATGTGGTCGAGGACTTCCAGCACCTGCGCGTGGCGCGCTTCTATCCGAAGAAGGGCGCCTGGCCGCCGCCGCCCAACGGCGTGCTGGTCGAACGCGACGCCCTGTTCTTCCTGTGGCGGCCCATGGACGAGCCCCTGACCCTGCGCCTGTCCGACGGCAAGACGGTCAATCCGGTCTTCGCCGGCGTCGCCTTCGATCCGGGCCAGGCGCCCGCGCGCATGGAGCAGATGCTGAGCGGTTTTGTCTCGCGCTCGACGGTCGAGGCCTGGGGCTTCAAGCCCGCCGGGTCGCGGCTGCTGGTGACGGTCAAGGGGGCGGACGCCGCCAGCCGTCCGGTCGGCGCGTTCGATTTCCTGGGCGGACCCAATCCCGGGGACGCCGAAGCGGCTTCGAAGGTCGCCCGCGCCGCCGCTGTGATCCGGACCACGCTCGAGGGCGAGGGCGTCACGGTGCGGCGCATGAGCCTGCAGTCGAAGCTGCAGCATCCTCACCAGTTCCAGCTCAACGCCACCCTGGCCCTGCTCGCCGGTGTCGCGCTCGTCTGTTTCGCGCTCTCGGCCATGCTGATCATCAACCTGGTCGACTCGATCATGACCGGCGAGCAGCGCGCCATCGGCGTGATGAAGGCTATCGGCGCCCGCTCCTCCCAGATCGCGCGGGACTATCTGATCGGCGTGGCCCTGCTGGGCCTGGTCTCGGGCCTGATCGCCCTGCCGCTGTCGCTGCGCCTGGGGCGGATGATCGCCAAGGTCATCGCCGGCTTCCTCAACTTCGACCTGCTGCATCCGACCGATCCGGCCCTGCTCTACGCGGTGGTGCTGGGCCTGGCGGTGCTGACCCCGGTCGTGGTGGCGACGCTGCGGGTGGTCTCGACCGCCGGCATGCCGGTGCGGGAAGCGCTCGCTCGGCCCGGCACGGCCCGGGTGAGCCGACTGGCGGGATGGCTCGGAGCGCTCGCCTCGCCGCTTCCGTTGCTGCCGAAGATGGCGGTGCGCACCCTGGCGCGCAGCCCGCGGCGCACGCTGCTGACGGGCCTGTCGCTGGCGCTGGGTCTGGTCTTCTTCCTGAGCGCCCTGAACCTGCGCGCCTCGCTGAACGGCACCATCGACGAGGTGCGCCAGGCCAAGCCCTACGACCTGCAGGTCTCCTTCCGCGGCCGTTATCCGGTTGATGAGATGCGCGGCTGGATCGCCGAGTTCCCCAACGTGAAGCAGACCGAGTTCTGGTCCTCGGTCGAGGGAACCCTGACCACGCCTGCTCAGGAAGGGACCAATCCTGTCCAGGTCATCGCGGCGCCCAAGGGCAGCGTCATGCTGCGGCCGCAGCTGATCGCCGGGCGCTGGCTCGATCCCGCCGAGCCGTCGGGTGTGGTGGTGACCCAGAAGCTGCTCGCCGATGAGCCCCTGATCCGGCTCGGCGGCGACTACAGCCTCGGCGCCGAGGGCCGATCGGCCCGCGTGCGGATCGTCGGCGTGGTCAAGGAGTTCGGCGGCGGCGCGATCTACGCCGACCCGGCGCTGGTGGGCGGCCTGATCGATCAGGACGGCAAGGCCAACCTGATGCTCATCACCCTGAAGGAGAGCTCCTACGCCGGCGAGACCGAACTGGCCAAGCTGATCGAGGAGAGCGTCAACCAGAGCGACTGGCGCCTGGGATCGGTCATGACCAGCCGACTGCTGGAGATGGTGGTCAAGAACCACCTGGCGGTGATCGCCGACCTGCTCCTGATCATCGCCGGTCTGATGCTGGCCATCGGCGCGCTGAGCCTCGCCTCATCGATCAGCGTCAGCGTGGTCGAGCGTTACCGCGAGGTCGGAGTGCTCAAGGCCGTGGGCGGGCGCAGTCCTGCGATCGCGGCCCTGTTCGCCTGGGAGGCGGTGTTCATCGCGGTGATCGGCTGGACCCTGTCGCTCGCCGCCGCCCCCTGGCTCAGCCGCACCCTGTCCGACGCCTTCGGGACCCTGATCGTCCAGTACCCCTTCAGCTACCGCAGCGATCCCACCGGCGCGCCGCTGGCGCTGGGCGTCGCAGTCCTGATCGCGCTGATCGCCAGCGCCCTTCCGATCCGCACGGCGCTCAGCGCCACGGCGCTCAAGGCCCTGCGCACCGCCTGAACCCTCGACCCAAGGAGAAAGCCATGTTCAAGCCCACCAACGCCATCCTGGCCGCCGGTTTCGTCGCCCTGGTCAGCGCTGGAGCGGTCGCCGCCGCGCCGCCGCCCCCGCCGCCCACGGTCCACGCGGTCCCCCAAGGCAAGCTGACGATCGATTCCCCGATCAGCGCGCTGCTGGCCAACCCGAAGACGCGCCCCGTGATGGACCGTCATTTCCCCAAGATCGGGGAGGGGCCGCACTACTTCCTGCTGAAGGACCAGAGCATCCGCGACCTCGCCCCGCATTCCAACGGCAAGCTCGACGCGGCGGCCCTCGCCAAGATCAACGCCGAGCTGTTGGCGGCCCAGGGCTGATCCGGCCAGCCTCGGTCAGGGCTTGGCCATCGGCTTGGGCGGATTGCCGCCCAGGTCCATGATCAGCTTGGTCAGCAGGTAGAGCCGGGGCGTCACCGAGGTCAGGTCCATCCACTCCTTGTCGGAGTGGAAGTCGCCGCCCACCGGCCCCAGGCCGTCCAGCGCCGGCACGCCAACCGAGGCGGCGAGCGCCGATTCCGAGGCCCCGCCGTTGCCCGACAGCCCCAGGGTCTTGCCGAGCGGCCCATAGATGGCCTGGGCGCGGGCCGCCAGGGCGTCGGTCGCGGCGTTGTTGGGCAGCGGCGGGTAGGCCGCCTCACGCGAGACCGTGACGGTCGTGTCCGGGATCACAGTGGTCTGGGCGTTCTTCTTCAGCACGGCCTCGACGCGGTCGAACTCGGCCAGTTCGCGCACCCGCACATTGATCTGGGCGGAGGCGTCCTCGGGGATGATGTTCGCCCGCGAGCCGGCCTGCAGGATGGTCAGGTTGACCGTGGTGCCGGGCCCCGAGTGCGGGAAGACCTCAAGCCCGCTCATCTGGTGCAGCAGCTCGACCGCCGCATTGCGGCCGTCCTGGGGCGCGACGCCAGCGTGGGCGGGGCGGCCCTTCACGTCGACGTGGAAGGTGGCGGAGCCCTTGCGCCAGACGGTCAGGGCGTCCGGCGGATCGCCCGGCTCCATGTTCAGTTCCACGTCGGCGTCAGCCAGCAGCTTCATGATCAGGTTGCGGGTCCCAGGCGAGCCGCGCTCCTCGCTGGTCTCGATCAGGAAGGTGATCTTGCCGAAGTTCTTGAACCCGAGATCGTGGATCAGCTTCAGCGCATAGACGCCTTCGATGACGCCGCCCTTCTCGTCGGAGACGCCGGGGCCGCGGGCGCGGTCGCCCTCCACGTGATAGGACCATTTGGCCACCGTGCCGGGGCCGAACACGGTGTCGATGTGGCCGATCATCAGGATGCGACTCTTGCCCGTGCCGGTGAAGGTGGCCACTAGGTTGTCCGGCAGGCCCGGCGCCTCGGCCGGGACCATCTCGATCGTGGCCCCCGCGGCCTTGAGCTCGGGAATGAGCAGGGTCTGGACCTTGCGGCCGCCCTCCACGTCGCCGGTGCCGGAGTCGATGTCGACGGCCTGTTCCAGCAGCTTCAGCTGGTCGGGGCGGGCCTTCTCGGCCGCGGCCCAGACCTTCTTGTCGACGGCCGCCGGCGCGGCCTTCTTCGCAGCCGCCGGTGTGGCCAGGGCCGGGCCCGCCGCCGCAAGCAGGGCCGCCACGGCCACCCCAAGAACCAGACGCTTCATCGCTTCCACCCCGAAAAATCCCAGGGCCGCGACAATGGCGGCTCGCGGCGCCGCGTCAAGAGCAAGCGCAGGCGGAACCCGGAGCGCCCGCTCCGCTTTATCAAAGCGCCGGGTGTGCCGGTGTCTTTTGGAGAAAAGCCATGTCAATCCTCGCATGGATTGTGCTCGGGCTGATCGCCGGCTTTATCGCCAGCAAGCTCGTGAACAAGAACGGCGGCAGCCTCGTGTTCGACCTCGTCCTGGGCGTGGTCGGCGCCTTCGTCGGCGGCTTCCTGTTCTCGCGCTTCGGCCCCGGCGGTGTCTCGGGCCTCAACCTCTACAGCCTTCTGGTCGCCACCATCGGCGCCGTGATCGTGCTGTTCGTCTACCACGCCGTCGCCGGTCGACGGACGCTCTAACGCCTAAGGCTGAGGGGCAGATCTTTGAGAGCCGGCGCTGACCCCAGCGCCGGCTCTTGCATGTCCGCTCGGCGGGAAGCCTTATGGCCATCGTGAACACCGACGACCGCATCCGTTTCGACCCGACGCCGGAGCGCCCGGCGCAGCTCTGGCGGCTGGGCGCGGACGGCCCCGAAGCCGCCGCCCGGGTGCTGGCCGAGGAGGCGCCGGTCGGTCTCGGCTACGACGGCAAGCCGCACGTGGTGCTGATGGCCACGCCCCAGGACATCGAGGACCTGGCGGTCGGCTTCACCGTCACCGAGCGGATCGCATCGCTGGACCAGATCCGCGCCGTCGAGATCGTCGAGCGGGCCGAGGGCTTTTCTGTAGACATCACTCTGGATGCGACCGCCCGGGCCAGCCGTCTCGCGGCGCGCGCGAGGAGCATGGAAGGCCGCTCCAGCTGCGGCCTCTGTGGCCTGCAGCGCCTGACCGCGGCAGTCCGGCCGCTGGAGCCCGTCGGCGAGGGTCTGAGGATTTCGCGTTACGCGGTGCAGGCCGCGCTGGCGGCGCTGGAGGACCAGCAGGCGATGGGCCGCCTGACCCGGTCCATGCACGCGGCGGCCTGGGCGGACGCTTCGGGCGCCCTCAAGGTCGTGCGGGAGGACGTCGGTCGTCACAACGCGCTCGACAAGCTGATCGGGGCCGGCCTGAAGCAGGGGCTCGACGCGGGTTCGGGCTTCGCCGTGGTCACCAGCCGCTGCTCCTACGAGATGGTCGAGAAGGCGGCGATGGCGGGCTTTCCGGTGCTTGTCGCGATTTCCGCGCCCACCGCCCTGGCCATTCGCAAGGCGGAGGAGGCCGGACTGACCCTGGTCGCCCTCGCCCGCGCGGACGGGCACATGGTGTTCAGCCGCCCCGATCGGATCGTCGAGGAAGCGGTCGTATGAGCGAGCGGCCACCGGGCGTGAAGGACTACAAGGGCGCCGCCGGCGGCTGGGGGGCGCTGAAGGCGGTGGCCGGGGCGCTCAGCGACCAGGAGACGGTGGTCGAGGGCGGGCGGACCCTGCTGCGCGCCAACCAGCCCGAGGGCTTCGACTGCCCCGGCTGCGCCTGGCCCGACCCGAAGCACACCTCGTCCTTCGAGTTCTGCGAGAACGGCGCCAAGGCGGTGGCGTGGGAGTCGACCACCAAGCGCACGACCCCCGCCTTCTTCGCCGAGCATACCGTCACCGAGCTCCTGGATTGGAGCGACCATGCGCTGGAAGACCAGGGCCGGCTGACCGAGCCGATGCGCTACGACCCCATGAGCGACCGGTATTTGGCGGCGACCTGGGAGGAGGCCTTCGCCGCCATCGGCGCAGCGCTGCGGGCGCTGGACCATCCCGATCAGGCGGAGTTCTACGCCTCGGGCCGAGCCTCGAACGAGGCGGCGTTCCTGTTCCAGCTGATGGGGCGCCTGATCGGAAAGCCCGGCGCCGGCATCTGCCCGCTGCGGGGCCATTCCAACGTCCAGGGCGCGCGCACCGTCGGCGTCGCCGAGAAGCCGTCGGCGGCGCTGCTCGACCGGATGGAGCAGGTGTTCGGCCTGCCCATGCCGTGCGAGCACGGGCACACCGTGGTCGAGGCGATCGAGGCCATCCTCGATGGCCGCTCGAAGGTCCTGATCTCGCTGGGCGGCAACTTCGCGGTGGCCGCGCCCGACCCGCGCCAGACCCATGAGGCGATGCGCAGGCTGGAGCTCAGCGTCAACATCGCCACCAAGCTCAACCGCACTCATCTGTTGCATGGGGGCGAGGCGTGGTTGCTGCCCTGCCTGGGGCGCACAGAGATGGACGAGCAGGCCACGGGGCGCCAGGCGGTGACGGTGGAGGACTCCATGTCCATGGTCCACGCCTCGCGCGGGCTGAACCCGCCAGCCTCGCCGCAGCTGAAGTCGGAGCCGGCCATCGTGGCCGGGATCGCGCGGGCGGCGCTCGGACCCGGCGGCGTCGACTGGGAGGGTCTGGTCGGGGACTACGACCGCATCCGCGACCTGATCGAGCAGGTCTTTCCCGAGACCTTCGCCGGCTACAACGAACGGATTCGAACCCCGGGCGGCTTCCGCCTGCCGGTCCCGCCGTCGAGCCGCGACTGGCGCACGGCGTCGGGCAAGGCCAACTTCATTCCCTACCAGGCCGATGGCGAGGACCCGCGCCGGGGCGACCCCGAGGTCCTGCTGCTGACCACCGTGCGCAGCCACGACCAGTACAACACCACCATCTATGGCCAGAACGACCGCTATCGTGGCGTCTCGGGCCGGCGAGACGTGGTGTTCCTCAGCCCTGCCGACCTTGAGCGGCTGGGCATAGCCGAGGGCGATCTGCTGGACGTCGAGGCGGCGTTTCCGGAGGCCGGCGAGGCGGTGCGCGCCGTGCGGGGCTTCATCGCCGTGGCCCGCGACCTGCCGCGCGGATCGGCCGCCGCCTACTACCCCGAGGTCAACGGCCTGGTCTCGCTCGACCAGCGCGACCGGCGGAGCGGTACGCCGGCCTACAAGTCCATTCCCGTGCGCATAAGGCCCGTTCGCCGGTGACCGGGCTCTGCGGCCTCGTGCTGGCGGGGGGCCGTTCCGTTCGATTTGGGACCGAAAAGGCCATGGCTGTCCTGAACGGGGAACCGATGATCGCAACGGTCGCCGGTCTGCTCCGCAAGTCCTGCACGGAAGTCGCAATCAGTACGCCGCCCGGATCGGGCGCCGCGGCCTGGGCTGCGTCCGAGGGACTTCCGGTCCTGAGCGACGCGCCGGAACATCCGGCAGGTCCGCTCGCGGGGGTGTTGGCGGGACTGGCCTGGGCCACGTCGAGGCAAGCCGACCTTCTGGCTACCATCCCGTGCGACACGCCGTTTCTGCCTGAGGATTTCATCGACCGCCTTTTGACCGCGCCCCCGGCCGCGGTGGTCACGGCGACGACGCCGGACGGACAGCATCCGCTGTGCGGCCTGTGGCGGACGAGCCTGGCCCCCTCGCTCGAGGCGGTGCTCGCGCGGGGCCGCCACGGCCGGGTCGATGACTTCACCCGTCAGCACGGGGGCTCCAGCGTCGATTTCCCTGACGCCAGACGTTTCGCCAACATCAACGCACCAGCGGATTTGGATCAGGCGCCGCCGCGGGGTGTTCAGGGCGCTTTCAGGTAGTGTTCAGGAAGTCGTCAGGGTGAATTCAGTTAGTCGGCGTCACCCTGTTCCCAAGAATAATCAAAATCCCTGGGAGGAACTCGCCATGCGTCATCGTGCAAATTTGCTTACCCATAGTATGCTTGTTGCATTCGCTGTCGGCGGGGCAGGTTTGTATTCGTCGCAAGCGATGGCGCAACCCGCCCCTGCGGCGTCGACATCGACGCCCACAGCCCAGGTCGAAGAGATTGTCGTCACCGGCTCGGCGCTGCGCACAGCTCCCGACGCGATCGCGGTGCCGGTCCAGACCATCGGGCTGAAGCAGCTTCAGATTGTGGGGGTGAATTCGAACGCCCTGGAGGTGCTGCGCAAGTCGGTTCCCGCCTTCCAGGGCCGGGGCAACACGGGCAACAGCAACGCCAACAACACCAACCAGAACACCGCCGGCGGCTCGCAGGCCCGCCTGCGCGACCTGGACACTCTGGTGCTGATCAACGGGCGTCGCGTCGCGGTCGGCGCCGTCGCCGGCATCGGCGGCAAGATCTTCGTGGACGTCAACCAGATTCCGCTCAGCGCCATCGAGCGGGTCGAGGTGCTGACCGACGGGGCCTCGGCCATCTACGGCTCCGACGCGGTCGGCGGCGTAGTGAACTTCATTCTGAAGAAGCATCAGGACGGTGTGTCCTTCGGGGGCCGGGTGGCGAGCGCCGCGGGCGGCTACAAGGAGGGATCGGGCTACTTCAGCGCCGGCACGACCTTGGCCGATCGGTTCGACGTGGTGTTGAACGGCTCCTACACCCACACCGATCCGCTGTACCAACACCAGCGCAGCTTCACCCATCCCTTCATCGTCAGCGGCGCGGCCATTCCCGGCGCGGTGGGCGGCGCCTTCATCCTGAACCCCAATCTCAACTCACCCAGCCAGTCGGTTCCGACGGGAACCGCCGCGACTGCGCCGAACATGAACGCTCTGGTTCCGGGCGTGTACACCGCGGGCAACGCCACCACGATCGGCGCCACCTACGACCTGGGCCAGTTCCAGACCATGCTGCTCCGTCAGAACGTGGCTTCGCTGAGCGGCAGCCTGGAAGGCAAGATCGACGAGGAGGGCAAGGTCAACCTGTTCAGCGATTTTGAGCTGGCTCAGGGCAAGAGCTTCGCCCAGTTCCTCCCGCGGGTCACCGCCGTGACGGTCGCGGCCGGCGCGCCCTTCAACCCGACCACGGGGTCGGTCTCGGGGGTGCAGTTCGGCGACACCGCCCACCCCAAACAGTACGACAACACCACCAACAAGTTCCGCATCACCACCGGCGTGCGGGGCAAGTTCAGCCTGTTCTCCCACGATTGGCGCTGGGAGGCGGCCTTCACCCACAGTCAGGACCAACTGGCCCAGCTGCAGCGCAACGTCATCTATGGACCGAACCTGACGGCGGCCATCGCCGGGGGCTTCGACGCCAATGGCAACGCCGTGGCGGGCGGCAAGTTCAGCAAGGTGTTCGGCAACTTCAGCACCGCCTCGCCTCTGATCCTGGTCGCGGCCCTCGACCCCTTCGCGCGCACCGGGCGTGATCCCACGAGCATCGCCAACATTTTCGGCGTCGAGAACATCCACGGCCGCAGCGTGCTCGACTCGGCCGATGTGTCCTTCAACGGCGATGTCTTCAGCCTTCCCGCGGGACCTGTCAGCGTGGCGGTGGGGGCCGCCTGGCGTAAGGAATCCCTGTCCGCAGGCGCCGACGACAACGGCCGCAACACCGGCCCGACCGCCCAACGCTGGGTCGGGGGCCAGTTCTTCGACCCCTTCTCCAAGTCGCGCACGATCAACGCGGTCTATGGCGAGATGCGGGTCCCCCTGGCCAGCCCGGAGATGAACATGCCCGGCGTCCACGTGCTGGACCTGATCGGCGCCTTCCGCGCCGAGCACTACAGCGACGCGGGCAATAGCACGGTTCCCAAGGTCGGCCTGCGCTGGCAGCCGATCGACGGCCAGTTCACGGTGCGGGCGACCTATTCGAAGTCGTTCACCGCCCCTTCGCTCTATGCGGAGTACGGGCCAACCGCGACCCGCCAGGCCGGCGGCGCGATCATCCAGACGGCTTTCCCGGGCCAACCATCCAGTCCGTTCAACGCCGAGGACGGGAACAATCCCAACCTGGCGCCGGCCAAGGCAGACACTTTCTCGCTCGGCGGCGTGGTCAAGCCGGACGCCCTGCCGGATCTGCGCCTCACCGTGCAGTACACCTCGATCGATCAGAGGGACATCGCCGGCGGCATCGGGTTCAACAACATCCTGGTGGACGTCAACCGGCTGGGATCGGCGTCCATCTTCTTCAACAACGTCGCCAAGAACAACTTCCCGGGCCTGGCGGGCGCGGTGGGCTTCGCCAATCCGGGCGACCTGCTGGCCTACCTCAACGCCAATCCGGGCGTGAACAACCTGAACATCTACGCCATCGATCAGTTCAGGAACCTCGGCGGCATCAAGCTGCGCACGGTGGACACCACCTTCGGTTACACTTGGCGTACCGCCGACCACGGCAACATTGATCTCGATTTCGTGGCGACGTACCTGAACTCCTACAAGTACCAGGCGCTGCCGTCACAGCAGTTCTACGAGTTCGCGGGCGTGGCTTCCAACAGCCCGCAGGCCGGCGGCACCCAGCCCAAGTGGCGCACCTACACCACCGTCACCTGGACCGACGGTCCCTGGACCGCCAGCCTGGCGCACAGCTACATTGACAAGGTGGCCGACGAGGGCGCCGGCGGGTTCACCTTCGCCAACGCCGGCCTGCCGGCCATCCCGGTGAAGGCCTATTCCTCCTTCGACGCGCGGGTCGCCTACAAGCTGCCGAACGATCTGTGGCGGCTGAAGGACACCACGCTCGCCATCGGCGTGAACAACCTCGGCGACGCCAAGCCGCCGCGGGCCGCCAACGCCTTCACCGACAACCGCACCGATGTGTCGACCTATTCGCCGATCGGGCGGCTGGTCTACCTGACCTTCGACAGCCGCTTCTAGTTCTTCCGCTCCCCCTCGTCCTCGCCGGCTTGTCCGGCGGGGACGTCCTTTTTTTCCGATCCGCGCCGCCCTGCGAACCGAACCCCCCGGAACGCCTACAGGAACCGACCGATGAAAACCTTCCCCTTGATTCTGCTGCTGACCGCCGCTCCGCTGACGGTCCTGGCCGACGACGCTGTGCCGCTCGCGAAGGACGGCAAGACCTACGCCCGCCACCTCGCCGAAGTCTCGCGCAAGGCCCACAAGGGTGTCCTGGCGGTGGTCCTGCGCACGGACACCGTCAAGGACTTTCCCGCCGGCGTCGCCGGCGCCAGCCCGTCTGGATCCCCCAAGGGCGAGACGGTCCGCGAGGTCCTGAAGAACGTCTCGGGCGACACGCTCGGCACGCTGGAGATCACCTACGCCGGCGCCGGCGACCACAAGGCCAGCGCCGCCGCCATCCAGTCCTGGATCGCGCACCGCGCGCTCAGCACCAAGAACCTCTACGACCCGTGGCCCTACGACCCCAAGTTCTCGCCCAAGACCCGGGCCCAGACCCTGGTCGACCGCACCATGAAGGCCCACCCCGAGCTGCTGGTCTTCGCCATCCACGCCACGCCGCCCCGCGCCAAGGTCAATGTGATCATCGGCTCCAACATCGGCCGCATCGGCAAGGCCGCGGACGAGGACGACCTGCGCGTGATCCAGAAGGGCACGACCAATCTCGAAGTCGCCGAAGGCGGCGAACGCTTCGAGGTCGAGCTGCCGCTCAATGACGCCAAGGGACACCGGATCGGCGCCCTGGGCTGTGTCTTCGCCTTCCACGAAGGCGCCGACAAGAACGCGCTCCACGCCAAGGCCAAGCGCATCCGCGACGAGCTGGCCCGCAGCATTCCCGACAGCGCCAGCCTGTTCAAGACCGGCGCCTGACCTCCGCCCCATTTTCGGAAAGTTCCCGATGACCCGTACCAACGCCCTCACGCTGGCGTTCGCCGCGGCGGCGCTCGCGTCCTGCAACGCAGCGCCCAAGGCTCCGGCCCAGGCGGCCACCGCCCCATTGTCGCTCGAGAAGACGATCGAGGTCCCGGACTACTCTGGCGACTTCGATCACTTCGCCATCGACCGCAAGAACGGCCAGTTGCTCCTCGCCGGCGAGGAACACCACGAGCTGCTGGCCTTCGACCTGGCCAGCGGTGCGCTCAAGACCCGCATTCCCGGATTCGGCGCTCCCCACAGCCTTTACGCCATGCCCGAGACCAACGAGGTGCTGGTGCTGGATGGCGAGAAGCCCTCACCCGTGCTGGACGCGACCACGCTCAAGCCGAAGCGTACCTATGCCTTGCCCGCTGGCGCCGACTCCATCGGCGAAAAGGCGACCGGCGCGCCCATCTGGGTGGTCACAGGCGGCAAGGACGTGCCCCAGAAGGACTCCAATCTCGTCGAGCTCGATCCCGCGACCGGCAAGGTGCTGCGCAAGATCCACTTCGACGCCGACCACGTGGAGGCTATGGCGGTCGAGAGCGCGGGCACGAAGATCTACATCAACGTCACCGACAAGAACCGGATGGACGTGATCGATACCGCGGCCGGCAAGGTCGAGAAGAGCTGGGCCATCGACGCCGCGCTCGGACAGAACGCCTGCGTGGTGATGGATGAGAAGAACCGCCGCCTGTTTGTGGTCACCCGCAAGCCCGGCAATCTACTGATCCTCAACGCCGACACCGGCGCGGTCATGCAGGTGATCAAGACGCCCGAGCGCGCCGACCAGATGATCTGGGACCCGGACAACCGGCGCATCTATGTCACAGGCGGCGAGGGCTACATCAGCGTGGTCCAGCAGGACGACGCCGACCACTATCGCGAGACGGCGCGGATCAAGAGCTTGCCCGGCGCCAAGACAGCGATCCTGGACCGGGAGTCTCATCGCCTGTTCGTCGCCGCCTCTCCGGGCGAGACAAAGGTCCCCGGCGCGGTGCTGATCTACAAGGTCGCCCAGTAGGCTTCGCTCCTGCGCCTGAACACGAAGGCCCGAGACAGCTGATGTCTCGGGCCTTTTTGTATGCGCGCCGGGGCATCCGGCGCATATCGGGAGGGTCAGAGGGCCCCGGGATGAGCGCGGCGCCAGGCCTCGACGAAACGGTTGCTCCAGGTGGCCTTCAGGTCGATGGAGCGATACTTCGGGGTCAGGGCGCTCATCACCGACCACTCCTCGCGAGCCGCGCTGGCGGGCATGAGGCCGTCGGTGGCGAACATCTTTTTGTCTTCGGCCAGAGTCTTCAGGAACACCACGCGGTCCTTGCCGGCCTTGAGCGGCGGCAGGACGGCCGCGATCTCCTCGGCGTTGTGGCTGTTGATGAAGACAAGCGCCCGCAGACAGGCGTTGACCAGGTGCTGCACGGCGCCGGAATGGGCGTCGACGTAGGCCCTGGGCAGGTAGACGGTCGTGGAAGGGTAGGGCTCGCCGAGCGCGGCGCGGGTTCCCTGCGGCGACGACAGGTCCGCCAGTTCGAAAGCGTCGCCCTGGGCGACGAAGTCGTCGGCGTCAGGTTCGTGGGAGATGATGGCGTCGGCCTCGCCGTCGCGCAGGGCGCGGGCCATCTGTTCGTGACCGACGGGCGCCAAATGGACGAAGTCATCGATTCTCAATCCGCCGCGGCGGGCGAACCAGTTGGCGCTGGTGGTTTTCCCGGACTGGGAGCCGCCGGTGAAGACCCGCAGGCCCTTGAGATCGCCGGCGCTGCGCACCTTGCCCTCGAGCCGCTTTGCGACGAGGACCTTGAGGCCGGGGCTTACCCCCAGGGTCACCACAGCCTCGGTCACCAGGTGGTCGTCGGCCTGGGACATGAAGGTGTGGTGATAGAAGGCGACCGCGCCGTCGGCCCGGCCGTCCTTCATCAGTTCGGCCGGGGAGGGCGTGGCGGGGCTGTCGACCAGCGTGACCACCAGCCCTTCATCCCGGAAATAGCCGAGCCGCTCGGCGACCAGCAGCGGCAGGTTGCGGGTCTCGTTCGTGCCATCGACCGCCAGCACGATGCGCGGGGCGGCCGCGGGCCTGTGGCCGTGCGGCCTTGCGGCTGCCGTGCCGGCGAGCGCGACGACCAGGATCGCGCTCGACAGCAGCAGGAGGGAGGGCCCACGGACGGCCACGGTGGCCGTCAGTGCGCGGGTTCGAACAGGGCCGCGTAGCTCGGGATCTGCTTCTGCAGAGCGTCGCGCAGGTCCATGGCCTTGGCCCCGAACTCACGCTCGCCGGCGTTCCCGGCGTCGGTCTTGAAGGCGTAGACGATCAGGCCGATGTTTTCGCCCTTGGCGTCGCGCAGAGGCTCGAGGACCACGAACTTCTTCACCGTGTCCTTGGTGCGATGCCAGCGCGGGTCGAGGATGGTGATGCCCTTGACGGTCACGTCGATATCGTCCGGATCATCCGGGTTGCCGATGCGATCGGGGTAGGAGCCGGCGAACATGGTGTAGACCTTGTCCATTCCGGGCGGGACACCATGGATGGTGACGCTGAGCAGTTCAGGATGAGCCGCCATCGTCTCGTCCGACAGCTTCTGGGCGTAGATCTTGTACTTGGGCGCCGTCCAGTTCTTGGCCGGAGCGGCGGGCGCCGCGGCCGGCGTGGTCTGGGCGACGGCCGGCTGGGCGGCGATCACGCCGGCGACAAGCGCGGCCGTGAGCGACAGGGAGCGGATCATGGTGCGGTTCCTCCTGGGCGCCTCCCTCGGAGGCTTGGGACGACAGGACGGCGCCCGGCTGAAGCCAGGGTGAAAGCCGCCTGAACGGCGATTAAGGATCACAGATCAAGCGTAAGCTCCGCGGAGGCCCCGCGCGAGACGCAGATCAGCATGCGGTCGTTGCGGGCCCGTTCGGCCGAAGAGAGGACGGCGTCCCGGTGGTCGGGCGTCCCGGCCAGCACCCGGGTAAGGCAGGTCCCGCAGACGCCTTGCTGACAAGAGGTCTCCACGGTCACACCCGCCTTCTGGATCGCTTCCAGGACAGTCAGTTCGGCCGGCACGTCGAGGGTGATTCCGCGCCGGGCGAGCGTTACGCGTACGGGGCGCCGCTCGGCGGACCAGGCGTCCGGATTGGCGTTGAAATATTCACGATGCACCGCCTCGGGCGGCCAGGCCGGCGCCGAGGCGCGCTCGACCGACTCCATGAACCGGGCGCCGCCGCAGACATAGAGGTGGGCGCCAGGCGGGCGCGTGGCCACCAGCGCCTCGATCACCGCGTCCTCCGCATCCGGGTCCAGGCCGTGGTGGAATTCGGCGTGAGCCGCGAGCTCGGCCCCGGTGAGCTGGGTCCGGAAGGGCGAGTGGTCTGGCGAACGCGTGAAGTGGACGACGCGGAACTCGGCCCCGTCGTGGGCCAGCTTTCGGGCCATCGCCAGGATGGGGGTGATCCCGATGCCCCGCGCCAGCAGGAGGTGACTGGTCGCCGACGTGGACAGGGGAAAATGGTTGCGCGGTTCGCCGATCTTCAGGCTGTCGCCTTGGCTGACCGTGTCGTGCATGGCGCGGGAGCCGCCGCGAGAAGCGGGATCACGGCGCACCGCAATCAGGTAGCGGTCGTTCTCGTCCGGGCCATTGATCAGGGAATATTGGCGCACCAAGCCGGGAGCCGCGACGACGTCGATGTGGGCGCCGGGCGATGCGGGGGGCAGGGGGCGTCCGTCGGCGGCGGCGAGTTCAAAGAGCGAGACACCCGGCGACACGGGCTCGACGCGCACCACGCTGACCGTTCGCCGCTGCGTCGCCCGGGCCGTCTGCGGCCTGACCTTTCCCGCGTGGACTCGGCGCCGCAGCCAGGCGCCGATGCCGGTCCAGGCCAGGACGGGGACCGAGGCGGCGCCGAAGAACAGCAGGAACTGCCCCCAAATCCCGCCGAGCTCGCCCGTGTGCAGGGACAGGCTCCAGTAGTAGATTTTCTGGCCGAGCCCCATGCGGGCGTAGGGCGCGTAACGCAGGACCCGGCCGGAATAGGCGTCCAGGTAGACGTAGGTCCGGGCGTTGGCGTGGGGTGCGTCCGCGCCGATCAGGAAAATTTCGACCGGACTTCGAGCCTTCGGGGCCAGGTGCAACAAAGCTTCGCGCGGATGTGGCGAAAAAGCCTGGGCCGTGCGCCAGGCCTGTTCCATGGTGATCCTTGCCGGCTTCGCGCCGGGCGGCGGCGCGGATTTGGGAGGCGGCGTCTCCTTCGTTCCGGAAAAGATGTTGAGGGCGTCCCGGACATTGTCGAAGGCGTTGGGCAAACCCGTCGTGGCGCTGACCGCGATCATGATCGCCGCCCAGGCCCCCAGTGTCCGGTGAAGGTCGAGCTCGAAGGCGGCGCCCTTCAGTCGCGTGTTCAGCCTCAGGCCGTCAGCGAAGCGCCGCGGCGCGCGGGGCCACCAGATCAGCACGCCGCCCACGGCCATGACGAACAGGGCGGACAAGGCCCCCGCGCCCATCAGCCAGCCGCCGTTCTTGACGTAGGCGAAGCGATGCAGCTGTTCCAGCCGGCCGAAGAAGCCCTCGTACCGGTTCTGATGGCCGAGCAGCACCCCGCTACAGGGCGCGAAATACAGGGTCTCCTTGTCCGCGAAGCGAAGGATCACCGGCGCGTCCGCCCGGTCCAGCAGGCGGATGTAGTCGAGCTTTTCCCGGGGCCTGAGCAGGCGCGCCCGGCTGACAAAGGCGTCCAGCGGCAGGCGGCTGGCGCAGGCGGGCGCCTTCAGAAGCCCGGCGTAGACGACCGGATCGAGTTCTTTTCGGAACGCCATGCCAGCGCCGGTGATCGCCGAGGCCAGGACCACGAGTCCCAGCGTCATGCCGATCCAGCGATGGATCGGCAGCAGAAGGCGCCGCATGGTCAGCGGCTGCGCCGACTTCTTGGCCCTCGCGATGGGCTGGCTCACAAGTCCGGTCCCTCCGAAGCGAGGTCGTCCGCGACGACCAGCTGCTTCTCGGCTCGGATCGCCTTCTTGTTGTCGCTGAACGCCTTCCAGTCCGCATCGGCGGCCAGGCGAGCGCGGACCTTCGCCACCACCTCCTCGCGCCGGGCCAGACCGGTTTCGCCCCGGTACTGGAGGACCAGCATCGCCGTCCAGGGCCGCCCGGCGTAATAGCGGGCGATATGCAGGCCATAGCTCTGCAGCGCGCCGTCCTGCATCCAACCGTTCATCTGGGGCAGGGTGTAGCCATCCAGGTAACGGAGGTACTCCGGGATTGGGACGAGAGCGTCGTACGGGATGACCAGCAGCGGGTCGCCGCTCGCGCCATGGGGCGAACTCGAGCCGTGCCGGACCTGGTCGGAAGGCGTGCTGCCGATTGCGGTGACCAGAGGCAGGGCGACGCCGTCGAGCCCCGCAGGCGCGCTGCGTTCGATCTCGTTCCACCGCGCCAGGGCGGCGGCGTCCCGGAAGGTCAGGATCTCGGCCGCGTCCCAGGCGCCTGCGTCCGCGTATCGATTGAACAGCAGACGGTAGCTCACGATCACGCCCTTCTCCCGCCACTCGTGCAGTCGACGGCTCTGGGCCTTGGCCAGGTCTTCCCGCAGCGCCGGCCTATCCGCGGGCTTAACCGAGATGGTCAGGATCAGAGATGGGACGGAGGCGGGCGCCTGGGCCTGCGCGTTCGGTCCGAGCGAACCCAGCGCGGCCACGAGCACAAGGGTCAGGGAGCGGAACAGGCGCATGGGGTCGCTCCTTGCGGGAGGTTTTCCGGCCACTCCCCACAGGTAAATCAAAGGGCCTTTAGGAGGCGCGCGCGGCGCGCCTCCCTTCGGGGTCAGAAGTGGGCGCGGAAACTCAGGGTCGCGGTCCTGGGCTCGCCGGGCACGATGTTGATGTCGCCGGTGAAGCCGGCGCTCTCGTAGTAGATTTTGTCGGTCAGGTTGGAGACCTTGAAGGTGATGTCCATGTTGCGGAACCGGTAATAGATGGCGGCGTCCGCGACGGTGTATTCGGGCAACGGCATCACCGCGGAACTGCTGGCGGTGGGAAGCAGTCCGGTGCGCTGGCCGGTGTAGGATATACCGAAGCCGAAGCCGAGGTTCTTGAACGCGCCCTCAGGCACGTCATAGCGCGTCCAGAGATGGGCGGCGTTGAGCGGCACGTTGGTCAGTTCAGCGCCGGCTTGAGCGGCGATGTTGGTGCTCGTCACCCGACCGTTGATGTGCGACCAGCCGGCGGTGATCTGCCACTGGTCGATCGGCCGCGCGTCCGCCTCGAGTTCGAAGCCTCTGGCCTCCTCCGCGCCGACCTGGTTGGAGCAGGTGCCGAAGGGGCAGCTGAAGGTGTTGATGACGTTCTTCTTCTTGATGTCGAACTCGGCGAAGGTGAACGTCAGGTGGTGCCTGAAGTAGTCGCCCTTGACCCCGTACTCGATCGAGCTCGCGGTGGTGGGGGTGAAGGAATACAGGCCGTTGACGTCGATATTGGACGCCGGCACAGGCACGTAGGACGTCGAGTAGCTGGTGTAGAACGACAGGTGTTCGTTGGGCTCGTAGAGCAGGCCGACCATCGGCAGGGTGGAGGAAGTGGTCGCCGACTGGGTCGGAACCCCGGTCAGTTTCAACTCCTGGATGGTCAGTTCTTCCTTCGCATAGCGCAGACCGACCATGGCCTTGAACTGGTCGGTGAAGGTGATCAGGTCCGACATGTACAGGCCGGTCGCCTTGTTGGTCGAATATCGGTCGTTGAGGTTGGTTGGGGTGGTGGAGTTGACCAGAGGATAGGAGTCCAGCGGCCCGGCCACTCCGTACACCGGATTGATCACCGAGATATTCAGCGACTGGGCTCCGGAGGTCGGCGCGTTGAAGAACTGCAAGCGGTTCAGATCAGCGGTCTCAGTGCCGTAGTTGGCTCCGACGACGAACTTGTTCCTGATGCCAGCCACTTCGAAGTCGCCAACCAGATTGGCGTCGCCGAAGGAGTAGGTCCGCTTGTTGTCCTGGCCTCGGGCGCGGCGCGAGACGCCGGTGAAGGTCGGCAACACCGCCACAACGTCGAAGCCCTTCGCGACGTCGTCGTGATCGACATAGCGGTAGGAGAAATTGCCGCGCAGGTGGTCGCTGAAATCATGATTGACGAACAGGGTGGCGGTCTTGCCCGTCTCCTTCAGATAGTCGCCCGGCTCCTGGTAGGAGGTGTCGATCGGAGCGACGAAGGTGATGTCCTTGTGGGGGGCCACCAGGTAGGTGTCGTAGTGGGTCTTGACCGTACGGTACTCGAGCTCGAGCGTGGCGCGGGTCTTGTCGGAAACGTTCCAGGTCAGGCTCGGCGCGATGTAGACGGGCCGGTCGTAGGAGTTGGTGCGGAAACCGTCCGTATATCCGGCCTGGGCGACGAGCCGGTACAGGAACGTCCCATTGGAATCGAGCGGCCCGGTGGAGTCGATCGCGCCGAGGACGCCCTTGGCCCGGTTGAAGCTGCCGACGCCCCGTGACGTGCGCACCTCGACGTCGGTCGATGGCGTGGCGCGGGGTTTCTTGGTGATGATGTTGACGAAGCCGCCGGGCTGCGTCTGGCCGTAGAGGATCGAGGCGGGCCCCTTGACCACTTCGATGTGGTCGGTGCCGATCGTCGGCGGGGAACCGAAGCGCACCGTCAGGCCGGGCAGGCCGTCGGTCATGATGGCGTTACGGTCGTTGCCCGAGGTCTTGAAGCCCCGCAGCGTGAGGTCGTAGCCCGTATTGCCGGCGCGCGAGATGCCGGTCATGTATCGATAGAGGTCGGCGACCTGATTGGTCTCCACCGCCTTCATGAACGAGCCGGTATAGGCGGCCACGCTCATGGGCGTGTCTTTCACGTCGATGTCGAGCTTGCTCGCGCTCCTGGCGCCGGTGTCCAGGAAGCGGCCGGTGACTACGACTTCCTCGACGCTTGCCGTCTCATCCTTGGGCGCGGACTTTGACGCGGGGTCTTTGGCCGGAGGGGGGGCGTCCGCGAAGGCGGCCGTGGCGATCAGGGTCGGAATCCCGATCAGGGCTGTGATCGTCAAAAGCTTCTTGAAAGTCACTTCGCTTCCCTCCCATCCGCTGTGCGGACTTTTTGTTTGTCCGTCCGGAGCTCGGCCCTGGGCGGGGTGGCGGCGGACGGGCGTCGGGTTTCTTCTCGCCCCGGACGGCCAGGCCCCTCGATGAGTGACGCATGCACACGTGGGTCATGCTGTCGGGCGAAGAGTCCCGGCTTCGTCTGACGAGAACCTGACGGAAAGCTTAAAGGAAATTCAGGTGGCGGGACGTGGCCGCGTGCGGGTTCAGGCCGCCGTTTCGAACGCGGGCACAACGAAGGAGACCCGCAACCCCGAGCGGACGGAGGCAGCCTCGGCGAAGATGCGGCCGTCGTGAAGCTCCACGATGCTGCGTGAGATGGTCAGGCCCAGGCCGCTGCCCCGGTCACCGACGGCCGGCGCATTGAAGCGTACGAAGCGTTCGAAGATTCGTTCGCGCTGGTCCGGGGTCAGTCCCGGCCCCTGATCCTCGATGCCGACCCGCCAACCATCGGGTCCGACGCGGGAGGTCATGGAGACGGTGCCGCCGGGCGGCGAGACATTCAGCGCATTGGTCAGCACGTTGAGCAGGACCTGGCGGATCCATTTCTCGTCCAGAGCCACCAACCCTTCACCTTCGTGGGTAGAGGCGAAATGCAATCCCCGATGCTCGGCCAGCGCCTGGGCGTCCTGGGCGAAGCTCTCAACCAGACGGGCCGGATCCTGCGGCTTGCGCTGGAACGCCACCGCCTTGGCCTCCGCCCTCGACAGGAACAGCAGTTCGTCGATGATCTGGTTGAGCCGGGCCAGTTCCTCGATCTGGACCAGCACTGCCTCGGCGTGCGCCGGCTGCAGGTCGCCGTCGATCAGCATCTTTTCCGCATGCAGGCGGATCAGCGACAGGGGGGTCTTCAGCTCGTGCGAGGCCTCGTCCGAGAAGCGCCGGATCTGGTCGAAGGCGCGTTCCAGCCGGTCGAAGGTTTGGTTCAGCAGGCGCGCCAGGTCGGAGACCTCGTCCTCCACATCGGCGACCGGGATACGTTCGCTCAGATTGTTCGAGCCGATGCGAAGCGCGGTCTCGCGGATCAGGCGCACGGGCTTGAGCAGCAACCGGCTCAGCCCCATCCCGATCCCGATGGAGGCCAGGAGCATGGCGCCGAGCAGGGCCACACAGACCTTCACGTATTCCCGCATGCCGTCGCCGACGGCGCGGGCCGAGGTGGCGATGGTCACGTCGAAGGGCGGCAGCAGGTACTCGTCGACGCGGACGTCGCCGGCGCCCGGCATGGCGGCGGTGAAGGCGCGCTTGCCCTTGATGTCAGGAATGTCGCGGCCATGCAGGTTGCGCGAGTTGAACTTGGCCCGTTCGCTCTTGGGGTCCTCGATGGAGATGTAGAAGAGCACGCTGCCGTACTCGCTGGTGGCGCGGATGCGTTCGTCCATCACCGCGGAAGTCAGGTTGCGGTAGTCGGGCCCGAGCCGGGCCTTGAGCTGGGCGAACTCCGCCTCGTTGAGCAGGTCCAGGCCATGCACCAGCCGACTTTCCAGCAATTCGTAGCCGGCCAGGAACAGGATCGCGAGGGTGACCGTCGCGCTGAGCGCATACCAGAAGGTCAGCCGCGCCCCGATCGACTTCACAGCAACTGGTACCCGATGCCGCGTACGGTCTTGAACACCGGCCGGCCCAGGGCGCCTTCGAGCTTGGCGCGAAGGCGGCTCATGTAGACATCGAGCAGATTGGTGTCGACGTCATAGTGGGAGGACCAGATCTTTTCGGAGATCAGGGTGCGGGTCAGCACGCGGCCGGCGTTCTGCAGGAAGATTTCGAGCAGGGCGTATTCGCGGCCGGTCAGGTCGACGGGTGCGTCGTTCAGGTGCACCGTGTGGCCGAGCAGGTCCATCTTGATGCCGTTGCGCTCGAGCACCGTATGCTTGACCACCGACTGGCGCCGCATCAGGGCGCGCATGCGGGCCAGCAGCTCCTCAAGGCTGAAGGGTTTGGGCAGGTAGTCGTCGGCGCCGACGTCCAGGCCCTTGATGCGATCCTCAAGCCCGTCCCGGGCGCTGAGAATCAGCACCGGCTCGTTGAAACCCGAGGCGCGCCACTCGCGCACCAGGTCGAGGCCGTCGCCGTCGGGCAGGCTCAGGTCCAGAACGATCAGGTCGTAGTGGGTCTCGGCCAGGGCGTTGTTGGCGTCGCGGCAATTCCCGACCCAGTTGGCGGTGTGGGAATGCTCCGACAGGCCCTGCTTCAGGAACTGGCCCAGACGGGTCTCGTCCTCGACGATCAGGACTTTCATCGGGGGGACCTCGTGCGGCGGGCGGTGACCCGGGAAGGGCCTCTGCGGCGGTCGAGCGGCAAGCTGAATGCTCTTTCAGGCGGGTGTTAGTGTCGTTTCAGGTTGGGCGCCTAGCGTCACGCCAACCTAGGGCGATCACGCGCGGCTGAGAAGCGCCGACGTGTGGTCTCCCTGTTCCGTCTCTCCGAAAGGAACTTCCGCGTGCGCAATCTCAAGGTTTCCAGCCTGGCCCTGGCCGGCGCCGTCCTGGCCCTCTCCGTCGGCGCCGCGAAGGCCGCGCCCTATCACCTGCAGTCGGTGACGCCGCTCAAGGGTGCTGCGCCGAGCTGGGACTATCTGAGCTTCGACGCCGCGCGCGGCTACCTGTTCCTGGGGCGCCGCGCCCAGGGTGTGACCATCGTCGATGCGGCGACCGGCAAGGTGGTGGGCAAGGTCGAGCGATCGGAAGGCGCCAACATGGCGACCCTGGTTCCCGATTTCGACCGCGGCTACACCACCAACGGCGACGGCACCACCACCGTCTTCGAGCTTTCCAGCCTGAAGACCCTTGACCGGGTCAAGCTCGGCGAGGCGGCGGACGCGGCCTTCTACGAGCCGGTGACCCATCAGTTGGCCTTCACCCTCGGCGACACCCAGGAACTGGTCTTCGTCGACGCCAAGACCTCAGCCATCACCGCGCGCGTTCACATGGAGGCGGAGGAGTTGGAGGGCGTCGTGGCCGACGGCCAGGGCTCGATCTGGGTCAATGAGCGTGACAAGACCAGGATCGCCAAGGTCGACGCTCGCAGCCACAAGCAGACCGCCGAATACGCCATTCCCGGCTGCGACATGCCCACGGGCCTGGCCATGGACCGCGCCTCGGGGCGGCTGTTCATCGGCTGCAAGGGCGAAAAGCCAGTGCTGGCGGTGATGGACGCGTCCAACGGCAAGGTGGTCGGGACCTTCGAGATCGGGCGCGGCAACGACGGGGTGGTCTATGATCCCGAAGGCAAGCGCGTGTTCACCTCCAACGGCGTGGACGGAAATATCGTGATCTTCGAGCAGCAGGGGCCCGACGCCTACAAGCTGGTTCAGGCGGTGACGACGCGTCCGATCGCACGCACCATGGCCTTCGACCCCAAGACCAAGCGCATCTTCACCATGACCGCCGAGGGCATGGTCGATCCGGCCAAGCCAGTGAACCGCCGTGCGGCCCCGTTCTATCCGAACCGATTCTTCGACGACACCATGACGCTGCTGACCTACTCGGCCGACTGAGCCGGCGACTGATAAGAGACCCGCGCCGCCGCAGCGGCGAGCGTGGGCGGGACTAGAGCAAACATCCGGCTCCAAGGGCCGGTCCCCGGGAGGGAACCAAGATGACCGACACGACGGTTCAAACGCCGCCCACCGCCCCCGAAGACAAGCCCATATGGCCGATCGCCATGTGGTGGAAGCTGATGGACATCCGCATCGGCATCATTCCGCTGCCAGTGTTCGTCCTGATCGCTGTCCTGACCTGGGCGTTCGTCCAGTCCAAGGAGGTCCCCAAGGACATCCTGATGAACATGGCGGTGCTGGCCGCGGGCGGCTTCGCCTGCGCGGAGATCGGCAAGCGTATTCCGTTCCTGAACCAGATCGGGCTGGCGGCGATCTTCGCCACCTTCATCCCGTCCTACCTGGTCTTCGCCCACCTGATTCCCGATCCCCTGAAGGACTCGATCGTCTCCTTCACCAAGTCGTCCAACTTCCTTTACCTGTTCATCTCCGCGATCATCGTGGGCTCGATCCTGGGCATGGACCGCCGCGTCCTGATCCAGGGCTTTTTGAAGATCTTCATTCCGCTGGCGCTCGGCACCGTGGTCGCCGGCCTGGTGGGCACCGGGGTGGGCATGGCGCTGGGCTTGGGCGCCCAGCACACCATCTTCAAGATCGTGGTTCCGATCATGGCCGGCGGCGTCGGCGAGGGAGCCATCCCGCTCTCCACCGGCTACGCCCTGTTTTCGCACCATCCGCAGGGCGAGATCTTCGCCGAGATCCTGCCCTCGGTGATGCTGGGCAGCCTCACCGCCATCCTGTTCGCGGGCATCCTGAACCTGGTGGGCAAGCGCCTGCCGCACCTGACCGGCGAGGGCCGTCTGCAGATCGACGAGCACGACGACTTCGACTTCTCCAAGGCCTCGACGCCGGTGCGCGCCCTGGTCGATCCGGCCACGGTGGGCGGCGCCGCGGTCTTGACCGTGACCCTGTTCCTGGTCGGCGCGCTCGCCCAAAAGCTGCTGAACTGGCCGGGGCCGGTGACCATGCTGTTCATCGCCGTGCTGCTGAAGCTCGGACGCTTCATCCCGCCCACGCTGGAGAACGGCGCCTACAGCGTCTACCGCTTCTTCACGACCTGCGTGACCTACCCGCTGCTGTTCGCCATCGGCGTGGCCCTAACGCCCTGGGACAAGCTGATCCAGGCCTTCAACGCGCCGACCATCATCACCATCGTGGCCACGGTCACCGCCATGATGGGCACCGGCTTCTTCGTGGCGCGCTTCCTCAAGATGTACCCGATCGACGTGGCCATCGTGAACGCCTGCCACTCGGGCCAGGGGGGCACGGGCGACGTGGCCATCCTGTCTGCCGCCAACCGCATGCAGCTGATGCCCTTCGCCCAGATCGCCACCCGCATCGGCGGCGCCCTCACCGTCGTCGCCGCCCTGGCGGCCTTCGCCAAGTACGGGGTGAGCTAGAGGTTCCGGACGTCCTCCCCACAGTCACGTTCGGACCTGGGCCGCGGAGGGCGACTTCCGCGGCCCTTCTTCGTTCAGCGCAGAGCTTTGCGTTCCGCGCGCGCTTCGCGGGCGTTGAGGGGAATGTAACCCAGGGGGTCGGCCGCGATCGCCGCCTGGCCCTCGCAGGACAGCGCGAGGCGCAGGTACTCGGCCGTGACCGGCTCGAGCCGGCCCGAACGGTCACGCGGCGCATAGATCAGGAGCTGGCGGTCCAGGGGATAGAGGCCGGCGTGGACGTTTTCGCGCGTCAGGCCGACCGCCCTGACGCTGCGCCTGGGCGCCAGGGCCAGGACCTTCACCTCGCCCTCGCGATTGACCCCAGCGAAGCCGATGGCCAAGGGATCGGCGGCGACGGCGGCCACGACGTCGCGCGACTGCGGGAAGGCGGTCATGCTTCCGGAAAAGGCGGCCACGCCCAGGACCCGCTGGTGGAACTCGCCGCCCATGGCGGTCTCTGGCTTCAGGCCGACCAGATGCACCGGCGCGTCGCGCCAGCGGCCGGTGAGCCCCAGTTCGCCCCAGGTGTGCGGCCCGCCGGAAAACAGGCGCGCGGCCTGGTCGAGACCGAGGCGGCTCAGCGGATTGTCCGGATGCACGACGACGCCCAACGGGCCGGACAAGGCCTTCGGATCGAGGGAGTCGTGGGCGATGGCTATGCGCACGGGCGCAAAGCCCGTGGCGTTGCGCAGAGCCGCAAGATCCGGCTCGCTCATATCCGCGCCCATGGGGGCGAAGGCCGAGCTGCCATCGATCAGGGCCGGCGGTCCGGTGCGGGTGCCCTTCAGGACCAGATCGAACCGGATGGCAGGATGGGCCCGGGTGAACAGGGCGTCCAGCCGCTCCAGCATCCCCTGCATGTCGTTGTAGCCGACGACCCTCACGCGACCATCGGCGGTGAGCCATCCGGCGTGGGTGGGAAGGGTCAGGGTCTGGGGCCGCCAGGGTTCGCAGGCCGCGGCCAGGACGGGCGCCGGCACGGCGGCGAGCAGCGCCAGGGCTAAGAGGGCGCGCTTCATCGGAGCATCCGCAGCGAGGCCTCGGTGTCCGCCGCGGACAGGGGCAGGAAGCCCTCGGGGTCGGCGGCGATGGCCGCCTGGCCTTCGCGGCTCAGCACGTAGCGCAGGAAGGCGGCGGTGGCGGGCGCGACCGGCCGGCCGGGCTCCCGGTCGATCAGGATGTAGATGCGGCGGCTCAGAGGATAGCGGCGGGTGGCGACGCTTGCGGGGCTGCCGGCCACCCAGGCCCCCCCGGGGGTCTCTCCCAGTGGCACGGCGCGAACGCCGGGTTTGATATAGCCGAAGCCGCTGAAGCCGATGGCGTCCGGATCGGCGGCGACCTGGCGCACGATGGCCTCCAGCGACTGCTCTCCCGGCCGGTCGACCTGTTCGATCAGGTCGGCGCGGAACCGGCCGCCCAGCAGCATCCGCTGCTGCAGGAAGTTGACCAGGCCCGGCGGATTGCCGGTGGCGCGCGCCTTGAGCATGCCGAAGGCGTGGATCGGGCGGTCCCTCCAGGCGCCGGTCAGGCCGAGCTGACCCCAGCGGCGGATCGGCGCTCCTCCGTGGCGCGGATGGTCGGAGAAGACGCGGTCGAGTTGGGCCAGGCTGAGGTGCGCCAGCGGGTTCTTTTCATTGACGTAGATGGCCACCGCATGGGTGCCGCCGCGGGTGGCGAAGCTGCCGCCGGCGACGGGGACCAGGGTCGGCTCATGGCCGAAGCGGGCGCGGAAGGCCTTGAGCTCGCTCTCGAACGGCTCGCGCACGAAGGTGACGCAGTTGGCCCGGCCGTCGAGCAGTTCCTGGAAGCCGTCGGCGGCGAGCTTGGCCTTGCGATCGGCGCTGATCCTGAGATCCGGCTGCAGCGGCTTCAGGTCCGCGGCCCACTGCTCGACCAGCCGAAGCATGGTGTCGCCGCCCGCGCAGGCGACCTCACCGCGGATGTCAGCCGTAGGCCGGTAATCGGGCAGACGCCGGTCGGCCGGGAAGGCGACGGCCGCCGCTCCCGCCGCAAGGGCGAGAACGACGGCCGCGAACAGGCCGGGGAGGGACGGCCTTGGCACTGGGGTCAATCGAGCTTCTTCAGTTCCTCGGCCACCACGGAGGCCTGCAGCGGAATATAGACGCCTTCCTTGGCGACTTCTTCCTGGCCCTGGCGGCTCAACACCAGCTTGAGGAATTCCTTGATCTTGGGTTCGATCGGCTTGCCGGGCGCGCGGTTGATGTAGATGTAGACGTAGCGGCTCAGCGGATATTTGTGGCTGTAGACGTTGGCGAGCGTCGGCGCATAGCAGGGCCCGCCGTCGTGTTCGGACAGGGACAGGACCTTGGTGTTGGGCCGCACATTGGCCAGCAGCGCATAGGTCAGGCCGCCCGGGTGGGTCTCCATGTCTTCGGCTGCGACGTTGAAGGCGTGGGTGAAGCCGCGGCCCTTCACGAACTGGATGTCGTTCCTGTACTCGCCCATCTGCATGACCTGGATCTTGAAGAACCACTCGATGCCGTTGGGGGACTTCAGGCCATAGAGGTGGATGGGCCGCTGGGCCCAGGGGCCCGTGGCGCCGACGTCACCCCAGGTGCGCACCGGCGCGTGGCCGCGCTTGTTGGTGGTCGAGTACAGGCCGTCCAGCTGATCCAGGCTCATGCACGAGATCGGGTTGTCCTTGTCGACCATGATGATCGAGGAAGCGGTCTTGCCCAGCGAACCGACGCTGCCGGTGGCGACCTTGATGGCGGTCGGGTGGTAGCCATACTTGGCGACGAAAGCCTGCTCTTCGGCCGGCAGCAATTCACGCCCGACGGGGGCCAGGTGGCTGCGGCCGTCGGTCAGGCCCTGGCCGCCGGAGCCGGAGGCGCGGGCCTCCAGCGTCACCGACAGGCGCGGGTAAGCTTTGCGCATCAGCTTGATCCAGCCCAGCGTCATCTCGTCCATGACGTCGGCGCCGACCACGTTCAGCTCTTCCTCGGGCTGCACGTCCACGGGACCGGGGACCCAGGGCGCGATCTTGGGGTCGACCTTCAGGTGATGCTCGACCGCGGCGTACTTCAGGGCATGGGCCTGGGGCACGGCGATCACGGCCGCGGAGAGGGCGGCCAGGGCCGCGCCGGCCACGAAGGCCGTACGGGCGGAGAGAAGCTTCGATGCGCGTTTCATTCCCTGGTTGTCCTTGTTGGTCTTGGCGGCCATTTTGCCGGGCGGGCTGAAGCCACCCTGAAGGCCGGATGAATTGTCTTTCAGGTGAGCATGTTCAGGGACGCAGCATGGCGCGGGCCGCGTTCGCCTGGCCGCCCCTGAGCGGCAGGTAGACGCCCTCCTTCAGCACCAGGGCCTGGCCCTGGCGGCTGAGCACGAACTTGAGGAACTCCTCCACCGCCGGGTCCAGCGGCTTGCCGGGCTTCTTGTTGGTGTTGAAGAAGACCAGCCGGGCCAGCGGCCACTGCGCGCCCGCCACCGCTTCGTAGGTCGGCGCCGCGACCGGACCGCCCGCTTCGGCCTGCAGGGCGATCACCTTCACCGGGGCGTCGACGTAGGCGAAGCCGGTGTAGCCGAGCGCGTACCTGTCCCTGGCCACCGATCCCGCGATCGGGAACACCGTCTCGGAGAAGTTCAGATCCTTGCGCCACTCGCCGCGCTTGCCGTCCGAGCTGAGCACCCGCTGGCGCACGAACTCCTCGAAGCCGTTCCACGGCTTGATGGCGTAGACGTGGATCGGCTTGTCGGCCCACTCGCCGGTCAGGCCTAGCTGGCCCCAGGTCGTGATGGCCGCCCCGCCGCGGGCATGGGTGGTCGACAGGATCGCGTCGAGCTGCTGGAAGCTGAGCTGGTCGATGGGGTTGTCGCGGTTGACCACGAAGCCCACCGCGTCGAGGAAGCCGAAGTCGCGGAAGGTGCCGCCCATGATCGGGACGCTCAGCGGATCATAGCCGAACTTGGCCCGGAAATCGGTGATGTCGTCGGGCTTCAGCTCGCGCGAGACGAAGACGAAGTCGAGGTTCTGCTTGACCAGTTCCTTGGCGCCGAGCGAGCCGGCGTAGGGCGGCGTCACCTCGATATGGACGTTCGGATACATCGCCTCGAACGCCTTGACCCACAGCTTGGCCTGGCCGGGCAGGACGTCGGAGGCGGCGGCCTTGTAGTGGCCCTTCAGCGCCTTGCGGTTCTTCAGCGGGACATAGGCCGGCAACGCCAGGTCCAGGGAAGGCTGCAGCACCTCGAGCGCCGGCAGGGCGCGCCCCTGAGTCTTGCCCAGCTCCTTTTCCGCGTCGCTCTGCGGTTTCGAGGGGGCGACCGGCGGGCGGACCCAGTCGGCCATGCTCGCGCTTTGGGCCAGGGCGGGGCCCGCCGTCAGGGACAGCCCGAGGGCAAGGATGGCGAGACGTCTCATGCAAGGTCCTCCCGGGACGGTCGCGGCGCCCACGCTCTTCGGCGGGTCTGCGTCGGAGCATAGGGATGCCGCGCGGCTGAAAGGGACCTTAATCCTTCCTGAATTCGGCTTCAGCCGGTGCTCAGGCGGGTTTTGCGCGCCGGCAGAACAGGCCGAAGGCGGCGATGGCCAGGTAGCAGACCGCCGGCACGATCAGGGCCATGCGCAGGGTGGAGGCGTCGGCGGCGACGCCGGTCAGGTAGGGCACCACCGCCCCGCCGACGATGGCCACGCAGATGATGCCGGAGCCCTCCGCCGCGCGCTTGCCCAGGCCCTCGCTGGCCAGGGTGAAGATGGTGGGGAACATGATGGCGTTGAACAGGCCCACGGCGATGAGGGCGTAGCCCGAGACCGCGCCGATGGTGGAGCCCGACAGACCCAGCATGGCGATCGCGCCGAAGGCCACGGCGGTCAGGACCACCGCCGGAGAGACGACCCTCAGCACGGCCGCGCCGATGAAGCGGCCGATCATGGCGCCGCCCCAGTAGAAGATCAGCATCTCGCCGGCGCGGCGGGCGGCGAGGGCCAGGGTGTCGGACTGCATCAGATAGTTGGTCAACAGGCTCGCGACCGCGACCTCGGCCCCGACGTAGACGAAGATCGACGCCGTCCCGAAGGCGAAGCGCGGCTGCTTCAGAAGGCCGAACGCGCGCAGGACGTTCGGCGCCTCGGCCTTGGGCTCGGTCAGTTTCCTGCGGTTGAGCCAGACCACGACGGTGACCACCGCCAGGGCCGCGGCGATTCCCATATAGGCCAGGGTGATGATGTGGGTTTCGCTGGCCCGGTAGGCGGCGAGCGCGACGCCCGTGAGGGCGGCGCCGTTCACCTTGGCGATCGGCCCAAGGATCAGCTTGGCGCCGACGAAGGGGAAGAGCGTCGTGCCCAGGGAGTTGAAGGCCTGGGCGAAGGTCAGGCGGCTGTGGGCGGTGCGCGGCTTTCCCAGCATGGAGATCAGCGGGTTGGCCACCACCTGGACCACCGTGATGCCGGCGGCCAGTACGAACAGCGCCCCCAGGAAGGTGACGTACTGGCCCGAGAGCGAGGCGGGAATGAACAGCAGGCAGCCGCCCGACATCAGGGCGAGGCCGACCACGGCGCCGCGCATGTAGCCGATCTTCTGGACCAGCCAGGCGCCGGGCAGGGACACCAGGAGGTAGGCGATGAAGAAGGCCGACTGGATCAGCATCACCTGGGCGTAGCCCAGCTCGAACAGGTCCTTGAGCTTGGGAATCAGGATGTCGTTCAGGCTGGTGATGCCGCCGAAGATGAAGAACAGGGCGAAGACGTAGGCCTGCAGCGAGGCCGGGCCGGATGGCGTGTCGGACGCGGGCTCGGCGATGACGGGCGGCGCTGCGGCCATGGATGCTTCCCCCTGTGGCGTGGCCGGTGCGGCCTTGCTGGGGAGCTTGGCATGCGCCGCCGCCGGATGGCCAGCGAGCGGATGTTCAGCGGGTCTTCAGCCAGAGAACGAGCGCCAGGGCGAAGGTGCCCACGAACAGCAGATGGAAGAGGACGTGCAGCAGGTTCGGCCGCGGGTTGTCGCCCCGCCGCGGCAGCACCTGGAGGGTCCGGCGGTACATGGCCAGATAGTCCTGCCGGGTCGAGGCCTTGGCCCCGAACAGATAGGGCAGGTACCACATGGCGATGGCCGAGAGCACGGTGATGGCGGTGTAGGCCAGCCAGTAGCCGGTCGCGACCGGGGACGGGGTCTGATTCCAGTACCAGAGCACCAAGGCCGCCGCGGCGCCTGGGAACAGGGCGTTGATCAGGGTCGCGATCAGCAGCTTGCGGGTCCCGACCACGGCGCGGACCTGGGAAGAGCGGGTCAGGCCCGGGATCTCCAGCCAGTCGTGCAGCACGACCACCGCGAACTGGATCAGGATCAGCCAGGCGAACAGGGTCTGGATCCGGGTGAGATCGGGCATGGCTCCCTCCGCCGATGTCGCGGAGAAGCCTAGCACCGTCGCAGGCGCGCCGAAATCGGGCATGAGCGGCGGGCACCTTGTTGGCACCCGCAGCACCACATCATCAAGCTCCCCCCTAGATTGCGCTAGACTTAGGGAATGACTGAAGAGAGCGAATCAGATGCCGCCGTTCACGGCTCGAGAGAGCGAGAGGTGAACAGGCGCGAATCCCTCGCACATCGATCGATGGCCTGGCTTCGACGACTTGATGTCCGCCCGACCACGAGTGAGCATGATGTGCTGGCAGCGCATCTCATCAGACGGGCTGCCGCCTATTGGTTCGAGTTCTTGAAGCGTATTGCGATAGTCACTGCGCTCAGTATCGCGGCTAAACATTCTGCGATGGCGACCGTAGCGTATTACATCTCTCTGCTTATGATTGCCGCGCCGGTTCAGGCTCATTTTGAGCGATGGGCGCTCGATGTAAGACGCCGACCCGAAGATCCCCATCCGTATCGATGGGAGTTCTCGCTGCCGCTCGTAATTGCGTGGAACCTAGTCGGCACACTCGGTGCCGCGCTCGCAATCAACGTGATCGTAGTTCGAATGACGGAAGCGCTTGCGCAATGGCGCTAGGCGCTGGCGAGTGGCTCCGCGGGTAGGATTCGAACCTACGACCAGCCGGTTAACAGCCGGCTGCTCTACCACTGAGCTACCGCGGATCAGGTCGCTCGAAGGAGGGGCCGTATAGCAGCGAGCTTTGTCGGCGCGCAAGGCGCTTGCGCGTCGCAGCCGCCACGGCGCAGAAAAAAAGCCCGGCAGGGCGCCGGGCTTGAGAAGTTCGGTGATGGTGGGGTGTCTCCGAGAAGAAGAAGACAGCCCCTGATTTGGCCCGAAATGGTTAATCCGTCGTTAACGCCCGTGACCAAAAGGTTGACGCCGGGCCGGACGGCGTCGGAAGGGTGCGGTCATGAACGCCTTCACCTTCGAGACTACGCCCCGGGTCGTCTGCGAGGACCATGCGGCCTTAAGCCTGCCCCGGTTTGCCGGAGAGCTGGGCGTTACGCGGCCGATGATCGTCACCGATCCGGGCCTGCTGGCCGCGGGCCTGATCGCCCCGATTCTGGACGCCTTTCGCGCCGAAGGGATCGAGCCCCTGGTGTTCGGCGAGGTGGAGGCCGATCCGCCGCAGGACAGCATCATCAGGGCCGTGGAGGCCGCCCGCGCGGGCGGCGCGGACGGGGTGATCGGCCTGGGCGGCGGCTCGTCCATGGACACCGCCAAGCTGGTGGCCCTGCTGGCCGCCTCGGGTGAGCGGCTGGAGGACGTTTACGGCATCGAAATGACCAAGGGCCCGCGCCTGCCCCTGATTCAGGTTCCGACCACGGCGGGAACCGGTTCGGAGGTCACCCACATCGCGGTGGTCACCTCGCCGGGCGATGAGAAGCTGGCGGTGCTGAGCCGGCGTCTGTACCCGGACCTGGCGTTGCTGGACCCGGCCCTGACCGTGGGCCTGCCGTCGGCGGTGACCGCGGCGACCGGGATCGACGCCATGGTTCACGCTATCGAGGCCTACACGACCCGGCACAAGAAGAACGCCGTCTCCGACGCCCTGGCGATCAAGGCCCTGAGCCTGCTGGCCCGTAACATCGGACGCGCCGTCGCCGACGGCTCGGACCTGGACGCGCGCCGCGCCATGCTGCAAGGCGCGCTCCTGGCCGGCATGGCATTCGCCAACGCTCCGGTGGGCGCGGTGCACGCCCTGGCCTATCCGCTGGGCGGGCGATTCCACGTCCCGCACGGCCTGTCCAACGCCCTGGTCCTGGGGCCGGTCCTGGAGTTCAACCTGCCGGCCGTAGAGCCGCTCTATGCCGAACTCGCGGAGGCGGTGACCCCGCCCGGCGCGCGCGGGAGCGCCAACGTCCAGGCCCGCGCCTTCATCGAAGCCATGAAGGCCCTGGTCGCCGCCATGCCCATGGCCCACACCCTGCGCGAGGTCGGTGTCACCGAGGCCGACCTGCCGATGCTGGCCGCCGACGCCATGAACGTGAAGCGTATCCTGGTGAACAACCCGCGCGAGGTCGCCTACGAGGACGCGCTGGCGGTCTATCGGGCGGTGCTGTGAGCGCCCGGGCCGAGGCTCCCCGGCGCGCCGACTTCGCCTGGTTCACCGGGATCGACACCCGCTGGATGGACAACGACGTCTACGGCCATGTGAACAATGTCGCCTACCTCAGCTGGTTCGACACGGCGGTGAACCGGCGGCTGATCGAGGAGGGGGCCCTGGATCTCGAGACCAGCCCGGTGATCGGGCTGGTGGTGGAGACCCGCTGTTCCTACTTCGCGCCGGTCAGCTTTCCCGACCGGATCTGGGCGGGCCTGAAGGTCGAGCACCTGGGACGCTCCAGCGTGCGCTACCGGGTGGGGCTGTTCCGCAACGACGAGGACAGCGCCGCGGCGGCCGGGGAATTCACCCACGTCTATGTGGACCGGGTGAGCCGGACAGCGGTGGAAATTCCGGCTGAGATCCGGGCCAGCCTTCAGAAGCTCGCACCGTAAAACCACCGTTAATCGACCGTATTATCGGTGGCCGCTCACGCCGCCGCAGACCAGCGCAGGGTGATATCGTGCTTGGCCTGCATCCACAGGTCGTCCTCGTCGTCCGAGCGGCCCTGGGGGACGTAGCCCTCGATCACCTCGATGACCTGACAGTCGCGCGGGTCCCAGACCACGCGGATGGCGGCGGCGCGCCCGACGTGGGGGCCCAACGCCATGCGCAGGGTAGGGTCGTTGAGCTGGCGGGCCGACAGGCTCAGGACCTCGCAGCCGTCCTCACGCTCGAAGCGCTCCTCGGCGCGGGTGCGCACCACGTCCACCACCATCATCGGCAGCGGGCCCTTGTGGGTGACCAGGCTGAAGGGCGGGCGCGCGCGGCCGAAGCGCGCGGCGATGGCCTGGCGTTCCATGGCCTGGCGCTTGGTGCCGGCGATGCTGCGGGTCGGGCTTTCGAAGCGGGCCATGGGCGCCTCCTTGCGATCTGGTGTGTTCTGTTTATGATCCGATTACGACAAAAACGGTCGTTTACTTTTGGAGTTCCCCATGCGGCATGAAAAGGCCGGCGCCCTGATCGACCTGTCGCGCGCCCTGGCGGCCTCGGCCGAGGGGCTGACTCTGGACGAGATGGCAGAGGTGATCGGCTCGGGCCGGCGCACGGCCGAGCGCATGCGCGACGTGGTGGGCTACCTGTTCCCGCAGATGGAGGTCGTACCGGAGGGCGCGGTGAAGCGTTTCCGCATCCCCGGCGGGCTGGACGGCTTCCTGCAGTCGCCGACGGCGGAGGAGCTGCTGGAGATCGACAAGGCCGCCCAGGGCCTGAAGGCGCAGGGCGCCGAGACACGGGCCCACGCCCTGGAGAGCCTGGCCCGCAAGGTCCGTTCGGCGATGAAGAACAAGGAGCTGCGCCGGCTGATGCCCGACGTGGAGGCCCTGGTGCGCGCCGAGACCATCGCGGTGCAGGCGGGGCCGCGCCCGTACGAGGACGACAGCCTGATCGCCACCCTGCGCCATGCGGTCAAGGCCATGAAGGCGGTCAGCTTCATCTATCGCGGCGGACGCACGCCCGGCGCCGTGCGCCGCGTGATCCCCTACGGGATCATGTTCGGGCGGGCCAACTATCTGGTGGCGGAGGAGCTGGGGAGCGACGGCAAGCGCAACGAGCCGCGCAACTGGCGCCTGGACCGCATCGAGGATCTTCAGATGCTGGACGTCCCGGGCTCGGCGCCCGAGGACTTCGACCTGGACGCCTACGCCAACCGCTCCTTCGGCATCTATCAGGACGCCCAGGAGGATGTGGTGCTCAAGGTCCTCCCCCCCGGGGCGGAGGACGCCCTGGTCTGGCGCTTCCATCCGACCCAGAGCGTGACCGAGCAGGCGGACGGTTCGGTGATCGTGAAGTTTCGGGCCTCGGGCATGCGCGAGCTGGCCTGGCACCTGTTCACCTGGGAGGACAAGCTGGAGATCGTGTCTCCGGCGTCGCTCAAGGCGATGATGGTCTCGGAGCTGGAAAAGGCATTGGCCCGCCACCGCAACTGAAGATCAGCGCGGCGGCGGGCCCCCTCCGGCGCGCCCTTAGTGGTTGTCGACGTGGTTCTCGACGTGATGGTGGCGGTGATGGCGGCGGTGGTGGCGCCAGTAACCCTTGTGGCCGGGATGGTCGTTGTACTTGTCCGAGGTGCCGTTGACGTCGTGCTCGACGTGGCGGCCGGAGGCGGCGACCACATGGCCCACGTCGCGTCCGGCGTTGGCGCCCTCGTGGGCGACCGAACGGGTGGTCTTGGCGACCTGGTGGCCCGCGTTCTTGATCGGGTCGGCCGATGCGGCGCCGGCGGCGAACGTCAGGGCGGCGGCGACCGCGGCGAAGGCGATGATCTTCATAGAAGCGTTTCCCGGAACGCGGCCCATCAGGACCGCCGATGGGGGCTCAACGCCCACGGTCCAGCTTGGTTCCTCAAAGCTAGAACAGCGACTCCAGATAGGGGATCAGCACGGTGGAGCGGGTCCAGTAGATGACCTGGCGCCGCGCATCGCCGCCCTCCAGATGCAGCCGGGCCATGAGCGCGTCGGCGGCCGCCAGATCGACCGGCCCCTCGCGCTTGACCTGGTAGTCGACCATGCTCTTGCGGAAGCGCTCGCGCAGCGCCGGGTCCGTGGCGGCCCAGGCGGCCTCCAACGCCGGGGTTTCGATGTTGAACCGGGTCTTCAGCACATAGGCCGCGCCATTCTGGATCGCCCGCTCGGCCAGGGCGCCGCCCATGTTGCGGGCGCCCTCCACGCTGTTCAGGGCAGGGTGGCAGGCCGCGTCCATGCGGTCGAGCAGGCTGCTGTCGCCGATGCCCTCGACGCCGCTGGGCCCCTTCTCGGCATAGGACACCGCCAGGGCCTGCTTCTCGGCCGGGGTGAGCACGTTCCACATGCAGGCGGTGTCGCCGGCGCGCGCGGTCCCGGCGGACGCGAACATCAGGCCGGCGGCGAGCGCGGCGGCCGCCGCGAGGTGGGATTTCATGATCGGGCCTTCCGCTGCGCACGGGCGCAGCCGCCCGACCCTGACACTGGACGGGCAAGCCGGAGCGCCGTCAACCCCACCCCCGGGCGGCCGGTGCATCAGGTCGCAGCTCACGAAACGCTTTGAATGTCCTGGTCGGCGCCGGAGGCGATGGCGTTGAGCTGCTTGACCTTGCGGAAGCGGGCGAGGGCCTTCGCCTTGTCGCCGGAGGCCCGGTAGAGCGTGCCGAGCTGGCGATTGATCGAAAAGTCGTCGGGAAACAGCTCGTCCGCCGCCTCCAGCAGGGCCATGGCGGCGTCGGGCTTCTTCATCTGGTTGGCCAGAATCAGGCCGGCGGTGCGCGCGGTGGAGACGTTGAACACCGGGCCGTCGCCGGCCCTGGCGGCGGCGCGCATCGCCTGAACCATCGGCTCCACGCCCTTGTCGCCCAGGATCTGGTTGAGCTGCTTCAGCAAGCCTGGCTCGTCAGGGCTGCGGAACTCCACAGGCAGCACCTCGATGCGGGCCGGGATCGCCCGGCCGTTCAGAAAGGACAGCATGGCGTCGACCACCGCCGGAGAGAAACCGTAGAAGTCATGCGCGACGCCGCCCATTTCGATGAAGCCGGCCCGGGAGAAGCGTCCCATGGTCTCGCGGGCTTCGCGCACCGAGGTGCGGCCATCGAATTCGCCGTTCATGAACAGAGTCGGGACATCGCAGGGGCGCGGCGCGCGGAAGGCTTCGCCGAGGTCGGCGACACCCCAGCCATCGGTGAAGGCGGGGATGTTGTAGGGGAAGTTGATGGCGTCGCCGGCGAGCGATCCGGGCGTCTGCCGGGCGATCAAGGCGGCGCGGGCCGGGGAGACTCCGGAAGCGATATGCATGCCGTGGCGCATGGCTGTGCCCTGGGGCGTGGCGCGCAGGGCCTGCAGGGCGCGCGCGGCGCGGCCGTAGTCGCCCCGGTCCATGTCGGCCAGGATCAGCGGCAGTTCCCGGATGAAGAAGATGTCGCCGCCGTTGAGCGCGATCAGGGTCTGTATTTCTTCACGCCCGACATAGACGGGCTTGCCGCCGATGCTGACGGTCTGAGGCTGCCGATCCAGGGCCGCGAACACCCGGCGCACGAGGGCCTGAAAGCCGCCGATGCGCGGACCAAGGCGGCGATCGGCGCCGATCGCCGCGTCCATGCGGGCGAGCAGGGCGTCGCCGTCGGCCGGCAGCCGCCAGCGGTTGGGGAGGTCGTTGACCCCGCCGAACATCGCCGCAGAGACCCGCTCCGGATGGGCCGCCAGATAGGCCAGGCCGAGGTGGGAGCCGTAGCTGTGGCCCCAGAGGGTGAGCCTTTCCGCGCCCAGCGCAAGTCGGATGGCCTCGATGTCTTCGGCGTTCTCGACCGTATTGTAGGCGGACAGGTCGACGCCCCGGGCCTTGATTTCGGCCGAGCCCTTGCGCGCGATCTCGGCCAGGCGGGCGGTCGCGGCCGGCCCGCGGAGCGGCTGGTCGGCGGGCAGGTCAAAGCTGCCGGAAAGCAGCAGCGATGGTGTTGCCTGGCCCGTGCCGCGCTGATCGAAGATCACCACGTCGGCGAATTCGCGCAGGCGCATCAGGACCAGGAAGATCTCCTGCCGGGCGGAGACCAGGCCCGAGGCGCCGGGGCCGCCGGCCAGGTAAAGGATCGGCGCCCCGGGGCGCTCGGCCAGACTGCGGAAGCGCACCACAGGCAGGGTGATTTCGCCGCTGCCGGGGCGGCCGTGACGTTCCGGAACGCGAACCGTGGTCTGCTCGGCCGGGACAGTTGCGCCCACGACGGAGGCGAAGGTCACCGGCGACCACGCAGGCTGTGCGCCGGCGCGCGCGGCCGGGACGGCCAGGGCGGCGCCGCCAAGGGCCAGGAAAGATCTGCGGATCACTGGGACGTCTCCGGGTCGAAGGTCAGGTAGGTCAGCATCTGGCGGGAGAGCTGGACCTCCAGCGCGGCCAGTTCCGTGACGGCCGACTGGGCCAGCGGCGCGTGGCCGAAAAGGATCATCTCTCGCGCGGCCGTAGCGGCCGAAAAGAAGGCGAAGGCCGCCGCGCGGTGCGGGTCCGGATGGCGAATCTGGTCGCGGAAGCGCGCGATCCGTCCGATCAGGACCCCCTGAAGACGCTCGCGCCGGGCGCGGATCTCCGGTCCGATCAGCTGCGGTGATCGGCGGGCGAACAGCATGATTTCGCGCAGGAGGTGGGGTCGAGCTGCGTAGCTGCGCACGGCCTCGCGCAGGACCAGGCGCACGGTGGCGGCGAGATCGAGCCTGGCCCAGTCCTGGGCGGCGTCCAACCGCTCGATGTGGTCGGTCAGGTCGGCGTCGTACTTGTCGTAGAGGTAGGGCAGCAGCGCGTCCTTGCCGGTGAAGCGCGCATAGAACGGGCCGCTGGTGCAGCCGGCTTCGCTCACGATCTCGGCGATCGAGATGTCCGAGAACGGCTTGCGCTCCAGCAGAGTCTCCGTAGCGCGCACGATCGCCGCCAGGGTCTGGCGGCTGCGTTCCTGCTGCGGGGGTCGAACGAGGGCGTTCATGAGGCGAGAGTATTATAATCATAATATGGTTACAATACTGATGTGAGGACCAGCAGTTCGCGAGCACCGTTCAGCCCCGCGACGCCTTGCCCCCGCCGTGCAGCTCCGCCTCGCCCGCCAGGGTCAGCTCGACCAGGGCGGCCAGGACCACCGGCGCTCCGGCGCCGACCGCGCGCACCAGCTCGTCGATGGGGACGGGCGTGGGCGAGAGGAGGTCGCGCACCCGGACCCGGACCCGTTCGACCTCGGCGTCGGGCGGCGGCGGCCCGTCCCAGGCGGCGCCGGGCTCGCGGATCAGGCGCGGGCGCTCGTACTCGCGCAGGATGTCCTCGATCCCCTCGCACAGGATCGCGCCCTGGCGGATCAGGTCGTTGGTCCCGCGCGCACGGGGATCGAGCGGCGAGCCCGGCACGGCGAAGACCTCGCGGCCCTGTTCATTGGCCAGCCTGGCGGTGATCAGTGAACCGGAGCGGAGTTCGGCCTCGACAACCACGACCCCGCGCGACAGGCCCGAGATGATGCGGTTGCGCCGGGGGAAGTCGCGCGCCTGGGCCCGGGCGCCGATGGGGCTTTCGGAGACCACGCAGCCCCGCTCGGCGATACGGCGGTGAAGCTCTGTGTGCTCCGGCGGATAGATGTCGTCGACGCCGCCGCCGAGCACCGCGACCGTGCCGGTCTCCATGGAACCCTCGTGGGCGGCCGCGTCGATGCCGCGGGCCAGGCCGGACACGACGACATAGCCGTGCTCGCCGAGCTGGGCCGCGAGGCCCCGGGCGAAGCGCTGGCCCGAGGCGGAGGCGACGCGGGCGCCGACCACCGCCAGGGTCTCACGCGAGAGCAGGGCCGCATCGCCGAGGATCCAGAGCAGGGGCGGGGGCGGGTCCAGGGCTGAGAGGCGCTCGGGGAATTCCGGGTCGCCGTTCAGGATCAGGCGCGCGCCGATGCGGGCGCCGGCGTTGAGTTCGGCCTCGATTTCGGCTGTGGGCGCGAGCGTCATGGCGCCGCCCGCGCGTTGGGCCAGGCCCGGGATCGCGGCGAGGGCGGAGGCCGCCGTGCCGAAGCGCTGCATCAGATGATGGAAGGCGACCGGGCCGACCCGCTCGGTGCGCGCCAGCCGCAGGCGGTCGAAGCGCTCCTGGTCGGAAAGGCCGCTCACGCGCCGGTGGGGGCGGCGTCCTTGCTGCCGCCGATCCTGGGCTCCTCGCCTTTCAAAAGGCGAACGATATTGGGCCAATGGCGGATATAGATGAGAACCGCCATGAAGATGGAAAGCTCGAGGAAGGCGTAGGGCTGGTCCGTGCCCAGGCAGTAGAGCGGGACAAGCGCCGCGGCCGTCAGCGCCGAGAGCGAGGAGATGCGGAACAGCAGCGCCATGGCCACCCAGGTCATGGCCGCCAGCAGCCCGGCCGGGAAGGCGCCGGCCAGCAGGATGCCGAAGAAGACGGCCACGCCCTTGCCGCCCTTGAACTTCAGCCAGACGGGGTAGAGGTGGCCGAGGAAGGCCGCGCCTCCGGCCATGGCTGCAGCCTCCTCGCCGGCCAGGTAACGGGCCAGCAGGACGGCGAGCACGCCTTTGCCGACATCGCCGATCAGGGTGATGGCCGCGAGGTCCTTGCGCCCGGTTCTGAGGACGTTGGTGGCCCCGATGTTCCCCGACCCGATCGATCGCAGATCCCCCGCGCCGCCGAGCTTCGTGGCGATGACCCCGAACGGGATCGAGCCGATGAGATAGCCGCCGACGGCCGCGAGGATCAGGGGGAGGTAGGGCATGGGAGTCGGAGACTAGCTGCCGAATACCGGTGACGCTACGTCCCATACCTCTTTGACTCTTCCCGGCGGAAGCCGGGATCCAGCAATCCCCGGCGTAGGCCGGGGTCCAGGAGGAATGGCCTTCAAAGATCCAGCTCCGGAACGAACTCCAGATAGAGATCGCGCCACTCCGGGTTCATCGTCTCGATCAGGTTCAGCTTCCAGTCCCGGCGCCATTCCTTGATGCAGCGCTCGCGGTGGCGGGCGGTTTCCAGGTGCTCAAAGGCTTCCCACCAGACGAGGAGCTTGCAGCCGTAGTCCTTCGAGAAGCCAGGGATCACGCCGTTGCGATGCTGCCAGGCACGGTGGGTGAGGTCGGTGGTGCTGCCCGTGTAGAGCGTGCCGTTGCGGCGGCTGGCCATGATGTAGGTGTAGAACATGGCGGAGTATCAGATTGATGTTCTTGAAATGTTCTCATGTGCGGGAGCTTGAGGCAAGCGCCATTTTGTCTGGACCCCGATAGACATCGGGGATTGCTGGGTCCCGGCTTTCGCCGGGAAGAGTCAATATTATTGAGGCCCTACCGCTCGCCCTGGAACACGACGCGGCCGTCGACGAGGGTGAGCAGGATGCGGCCCTGGAGGCGTCTCCCGTCAAACGGGCTGTTCTTGGACTTCGAGGCCAGGCGTTCGGCGTCGATAAGGATGGGGGCGTCGATGTCGACCAGGACCAGGTCGGCGGGGGCGCCGGCCGAGATGCGGCCGGCCGCCAGGCCCAGGAGCTGGGCGGGGGCAAGCGTCACGGGGCGGAAAATGTCGAGCAGGCTCAGGCCCGCCTCGTGGTGCAGGGACAGCAGGGCCGGGAGCAGGGTCTCCAGGCCCACGGCGCCGGGGGCGGCCTCGCTGAAGGGCAGGCGCTTGTCCTCGGCGGGGGCGGGGGCATGGGCGGAGACGACGATGTCGATCAGGCCGTCCTGCAGGCCCTCGATCATCGCCTGGCGGTCGCGCTCGGGCCGGAGCGGCGGGTCGAGGCGGTAGAAGGTGCGGTAGTCGCCGATGTCGATCTCGTTGAACGACAGGTGGTTGATGGAGACGGAGGCGGAGACCTCCAGCCCCCGGTCCTTGGCGCGGCGCAGGGTCTCCAGGCCGTCGGCGGTGGAGATCTGGTCGACCAGGAAGTCGGCCCCGGTCAGTTCCACCAGGGCCAGGTCGCGCTCCAGGCCGATGCGCTCGGCGACGCCGGGCGAGGCGGGGAGACCCAGGCGCGCGGCCAGTTCGCCCTCGGTGGCAGCGGCGCCGTCGGCAAGCCAGGGGTCGCAGGGGCGGTGAGCGACGAGCGCATTGAAGGCTCCGGCGTAGCTGAGGATACGGCGCAGGACCTTGGAATTGACGATGGGCCGGTCGACGTCGGTGAAATAGACGGCCCCGGCCTCGGCCATCAGGCCGAGCTCGGCCATCCGTTGGCCGTCCAGGCCCCGGGTCGCGGCGCCGGCAGGATAGACGTGGACCAGTTCGATGTCGCGAGCGCGGCGCAGGATGAAGTCCACCATGGCCGGCTCGTCCACCGGCGGGTGGGTGTCGGGCTGGACTACGATGGAGGTAACGCCGCCGGCGGCCGCGGCGCGGCTGGCGGATTTCAGGGTTTCCTTGGGCTCGGCGCCCGGCTCGCCGGTCTTGACCCGGATATCGATCAGGCCGGGGGCGAGCACCGCGCCGGAGCAGTCCACCACCTTCAGGCCCGGCGAGGCGCCGTCCAGGCGCGGGGTGTGGGTGACATGGCTGATCACACCCTCGGCCACGACCACGCAGCCGGGGCCGTCGTAGCCGCTCTCCGGGTCGACCAGGCGGGCGTTGACGAAGGCGATGGGCTGGCGGCTCATCGCTCGTTCTCCAGCCGGGCGGCCAGGGAGGCCAGCACCGCCATGCGCGCGGCGACCCCCATCTCGACCTGGTCCTGGATGAGCGAGACGGACAGGTCGTCGGCGACGCCGGAGTCGATCTCCACGCCCCGGTTCATCGGGCCCGGATGCATGACCTTCGCGCCGGGGGCGGCCAGGGCCAGCTTCTCCTGGTCCAGGCCCCAGAAGCGGAAGTACTCGCGCATGGAGGGGACGAAGGCGCCGTCCATGCGCTCGAGCTGAAGGCGCAGCATCATCACGACCTCGACGCCGGAGATGCCCTCGCGCATGTCGTGGAACACCTCCGCACCCCAGCGGTCCGCGTCGGCGGGCATGAGCGTCGGCGGCCCGACCAGGCGCACCCGCGCGCCCATCAGGTTGAGCAGGGCGACGTTGGAGCGGGCCACGCGGCTGTGCAGGACGTCGCCGCAGATGGCGACCGTCAGGCCGGAGACGGAGCCCAGGGCCCGGCGCATGGACAGCATGTCGAGCAGGGCCTGGGTCGGGTGTTCGTGGGAGCCGTCGCCGGCGTTGATGACGCTGCAGGAGACCTTCTGGGCCAGCAGGGCGGAGGCGCCGGAGGCCGAGTGGCGCACGACCAGCAGGTCCGGGCGCATGGCGTTGAGGGTCACGGCGGTGTCGATCAAGGTCTCGCCCTTGGCGACCGAGGAAGTGCGCGGGCTCATGTTGACCACGTCGGCGCCCAGCCGCTTGCCGGCCAGTTCGAACGAGGACTGGGTCCGCGTCGAGTTCTCGAAGAACAGATTGACCAGGGTGCGGCCCTTGAGCAGGTCCAGCTTCTTGTTGGTCTGGCGGTTCAGGTCGACGAAGGCGTCGGCGAGGTCCAGCAGGGCGTCCACGTCCGGCGGATCGAGGTCGGCGCAGCTGACGAAATGACGTTTCGGGAACGGGAACAGGCGCGCGCGGATGGTGTCGGAGACATCGGTTGCGGGAAGCGCCATGAGCCGTGGCTATAGGGGGGAGTCGGGGATGAGGGAAGGGCGATCAGTCCCCTTTTGTCGGGTCCCCCAATTCGGCATTGAGCGCCATGCCTGCCCCGACGAGGCGCGCAATCTGCTCCGGATCGATCTCGGCTACGCCCCGCAACTTGATGTGGCCCATCTTTGTGCCGGAGGACTCCATGCGGGGATCCAGGCCGGCCAGGGCGGCGCCGCGCCAGAAACCCAGGGTGACATGAGCCTTGTGGGCTTTCATCCAGCACACCGGACCACCGGATTCGTAGACCGGTTCGGCCCATTTCCAGACCTCGGAAGGCGCCGGCGCGAGGGCAAGGATGGCGTCCCTGAGCGCCCGCATCACCTCCCCGCGCCAATCCGTGAACCCACTGAGATAGGCGTTGACCCGGTCGATCAAGGCTCAGTGCTCCGAAGGCAGAATTCGGGTCTCGAGACGCGCGATTCGACCGTCCTCGAGGGTAAACCGGTTTTCTCCGCGCCCCCGCCCGCCGGGCAATGCGGCCGAATGACAGGTCCAGACGCAAGTCACCTCAGAGCCATCCACTTCGACCCGATCGACCTCGATCCGGGCGTCAGGCAAGGGGTGGCGCCAGCCCTGCGACATGGCCTCGTGGATCGCCCGCTTGCCCGTGTGGGTGAGCACTCGCCCGCTGAACGGCTCCACGTAAACCGCATCCTCCGTGAACAGGGCCATCATCTCGGCCTCTGCAGCCGCGCCGACCTGCATTGCGGCAAAGAAACGGTTGACGGCGGGAGGGGCGGTGAAGGTCATTGGGGCGAGGCTCCAAAGAAGAGGGCTGAGTGAGGAATTTCATGCTGGATCACCCTCGCGCCCAAGCGTTGCGCCAGGCTATAGAATCTCTCGGGCAGGGCGGGCCCGGAACGCCGGTCGCCGCGCTCACCGATCTTGCTATCGCTTTCCACGGACAGGGTTTGACCCTGGATCTGGCGAGCGCTCGACGGATTGGTGTCCCGGTGGTTGTTTTGCGGGAATGCCGCGCTGCGCCGATCGAAGGACTGACCTGTCGGGAGCGGCAGGTCGTCGACGCGGTGGCCGGCGGCCTCTCGAACAGGGAGATCGCTAGCCAGCTCGGGATTTCGATCGCTACGGTGAAGGATCACGTGCACCACATTCTGAGGAAGGCGGGTGTGCCATCACGGGCCCGACTGGCCGCCATCGCTCGCCAGGGAAGTCTGTCGTCCGTGCGCCTCGATCGCAATCCATCGAAGGATGGGGTTGAACGCTCACCCTACAATCGCGCTTGGAGGCTCTGAGACTCCGCGATAGTCCATCCCCCATGCCCGGCCCCACCATCATCTGTTCCGTGATCGTCGACGCCGAGGCGGAAGACGCGGCCAAGGCCCTGGTCCAGCCGCTGATCGAGCGGTCCGGTTTCGAGCTGCAGCGGCTGCGCTGGGAGCCGCATCCGAAGACGGGCAAGCATTCCCGGCTGTGGGTGTGGCTGAGGATGCCGGACGGGGTCAGCGGCGAGGACGTGCTGACCGCCGTCACCGACATCTGCTGGGAGCTGGTCGGCCGCGCCGACATCGGGGCGACGCCGCACAATCACGCCGAGGGGGACGACGGATCCTTCTCCGACGAGCGGATCATCGACGGGACCAAGATCCCGATCGCCGATCCCGGCGTGCTGTGGATCCACGTCGAGGCGCTGTACGCGCGCGGCCCGTAGCAGAGTCCGTTCGCCTCAGCCGAATTCGCCCTTGCCCGGCCCGTCCCGCAGAGCCTCGATGTACAACGGGCGCAGCTTGAGGCGCGTCTCCAGATCGTCGGACATCTGGAGCGCGTAGTAGCCCACCTGATGGAAATACAGGATCCGGGCGCGCACCTCGGCCCGGTCCGGGTCGTAGCCCAGGCCCAGGAAGATGCCTCGGATCAGGTCGATGCGCTCACGGTCGACCCTGTGAAGCGCGGCGGCCACCTCGTCTGAGGTGCGCGCCCAGTCGCGGATGGCCGCGTCGTAGGCGGGCGAGAACACGGCTTCGGAAATCCAGACCTGGGCCAGGGCGTCGAACTGGTCGGCGGCGGAACTTCCGGCGTGTTCGACGGCCTCGGCCATGGCCGCGGTGTTGACCTGGCGCCAGTCGTCCAGCAGGGCGGCCAGCAACGCGGCGCGGTTCTTGAAATGCCAGTAGAAGCTGCCGGTCGTCACGCCCAGCCGGTCGGCCAGGACTTCCACCTTCACGCTGTCGCTGCCGCCGTCGATCAGGGCTTCCCGTGCGGCTCCAACCCACGATGCGCGGCTGAGGCGAGGTCGCGGCTGGGGCTTCTCGGCGAGTGGGGACGGCGTCATTTGCAAGGCCTGATTAGCCTTGCCCCGTTTCCGTAGACAAGTCTATGGTTCTTCCATAGGGGACCCTATGGAGGCGTCATGCGCGAGTATTCCGGCAAGGCAGCAGGTCTGCGCGTCTCGCGGCGCCAGATGCTCGGTTTCGGCGCGGCGGCCTGTGTGACGCCTGCCTCACAGGCTTTTGGGGCGGACCAGGGCGATCCGATCGCGGACCTGGTCGCCGAGGTTTCCAACACCTCGCGCGCGTTGCGCGACGGTTCGGCGCCGTACCTCGATGCGGCGATCGCGGCGTCGCGGCTGCCGATCAATTCGGCGGAGGGCTATGCCGATACGGCCAGTCGCTGCGCCGCCCTCGCATTACGGGCGAGGCGCCTAGCGACGCACGCGGGCGGGCGGGAGCAGGCGGAGACCCTGGAAATCCTGGCCTGGGACCTGGAGAAGTCGGCCGCCCTGGCGCCGTTCTACTGGATGGAATTCCCGCTCAGCTACGGCTCCTCGGAGGTGCGCCTGCTGCAGCGGCAGTTCAGCCGACCGCGCAGCGAGCCCGCCCGGGGCGCCTTCCTTGAGCGGCTGAGGGCCGCGCCTGGATACCTGGACCATGTCGGCTTCAGGCTGCGCGGCCAGATCGAGCGCAAGCTCACGGTCCCGGCCGCGGAAGCGACGCGGGCGCTTTCCCAGCTGAAGGGCGATGGCCATGATCTCGTCGAGACCCTGAATGCGATCGCCGCCTCGTCCGATGACGGTTCGGCGGCCGGCAAGGCCTTCGCGCAGGCGGTGTCGGAGCTGACGCGAGGCCCCGTGGCCGCCGGCCTCGAGCGTGTCAGGGAAATCCTGGAGCAGGACTATATCCCCCGCTGCGGCGAGACCTCGGCCCTGGCGGCGTCCCCCGAGGCGCCGGCCTTCTTCACCCGGATTCTCGGTCTCAGGCATGCCGACGAGGCCAACCTTCCGGCCCTGCGCGACGCCGCCCGGGATCGACTCGCGAGGGTCGATGGCGAGTTGTCGAAGATGCGACGTGACATGCGGGTCGAGCCGGACGCGAAGCGTTTCCACCAGGCGCTGGCCCGTGACCCCCGCTGGATCGCCCGCGACGGCGACGAGGTGGGCGCGCGGCTGCGCGCCGCGGTCGAGGAGTCGCGCGCCCTGGCGCCGAGCTATTTCACGTCGATGCCGACCACGCCCTGCACCGTCGAGGCGCTGCCGCCCAATCTGAATCAGCTGCTGCTGAACGGCATCTACATCCCGCCGTCGACGGAACGGCCGGTCGGGACCTACTTTTACAACACCTCGAACCTTCCCAGCTCGACCTGGGTATGGGCCAAGCCCGTGATGTCCCACGAACTCGTGCCCGGGCACCATTATCAATTCGCGCGACTGTTCGAGGCCAAGGACCTCAGCCCCTACCGCAAGGCGGTCTATGCGCCGGCCTATGTGGAGGGCTGGGGCGAGTACGCGCGGGGCCTCATGGAGGAGGCCGGGCTGTATCGCGACGACCCGTGGGGTCTCTATGCGAGCCGGCTGGTGGAGCGGCGGTTCGTGCTGCGGGCCGTGGCCGAATTCGGCGCCACCGAACCGGGCTGGGACTGGCGGGCCGTGGAGCGCGACCTGGCGACGGATCCGCTGACCCGCCCCGGCACCACCGAGCAGATCGCATTGGCGATCGCCTGCTTCCGCAGCACGGGGTCGGTCTACTGGTGGGGGCTGAACCGTTTCAGGCGCCTGCGCGAACAGGCCACGCGGCAAGCGGGCGGGAGGTTCGACGCGCGCGGCTTCCACGACACGGTGATGCGAGGCGACTCCGCGCCGTTCTCGCTTATCGAGCAACGCCTGGTCGAAACGCGGCCGGCTGGAGGCGTGCGATGACGGATGAGGCGCAGCGGCGCGCGCTCGGCCTGGACGCGCGGATCGCCCGGCGGGATTTCATCGGCGGAACCCTGGCGCTGGCCTGCCCGCTCGCCGGCTGTCAGGGCGCGCCGGTCGACGCCTGGACCGGCTATGGCGGCGAGGGCGGCTATGCCGCCTCGAACGGCAACACCGCGCCGGTGCGCGACCAGGCTCATGCGTTGCGTGACAACAAGTACGCGAGTTTGGCCGACTTCGAGGACACCGGCGAAATTTACGACGTGGTCGTGGTCGGCGGCGGCCTCGCCGGGCTGTCGGCGGCGCGTAACGCGACGCAGCAGGGCGCCTCCTGCCTGCTCATCGACAACCACCCGGTCTTCGGCGGCGAAGCGAAGGAGAACGAGTTCCGCGTCGATGGGCGCCGGCTGTTCGCGCCGCAGGGATCGAACGACCTGTCAGTCCCCACCCCCGGCGACGAGGTGTTCGACCTGTGGCGCGAGCTCGGCCTGCCGATGGAGTTCGACTTCGTCCAGCCGGAAAATCTGCACTCGGCCATGAAGATCGGGCGCGAAAATTTCGTGCCGATGTACTGGAATTCGCACGCGGCCAGCGTCGGCTACCACTTCGGGCGCGAGCGCGGATTGGTGCGCGACATGTGGGCCGACGACCTGGCCGAGGCCCCGCTGCCGGCGGACAAGAAAGCCGCCCTTCTGCGATGGAAGAATTCGGGGCCTCCCGCCGAGGCCGCCGCGGATGGCGGACGCTGGCTGGATGGGCTCACCTATGGCGAGTTCCTGACGAAGACCCTGGGGCTGCCCAAGGTGGCGACCGACTATGTCGATCCCATCGTCGCGGTGGCCTCGTTCGGTGTCTCGGCAGACGCGGTTTCCGCCTATGGCGCCGCGCAGCTGCGGCTGCCCGGAGCCTATGCCCTGAAGGGGCGCGAGGCCCTGCCCGATGCGGACCGAACCTACTTCTCGTTTCCCGGGGGCAACTCCGGACTGGCGCGCTACTTCGCCAAGCGCCTGATTCCCGACGCCATCGCGGGTCCGGACACCTTCGAGGGCGTCATCTCCGGGGCCATCCGGCCCGGAGCGTTCGATCGGGCGTCCGCCAACCCAAGGCTCCGCCTGCCGGCGACCGTGGTCGGCGTCCGGCACTCGCCCGATCAGAAGCAGGTGAACGTCCACTACGTCCAGGGGGGGCGCGGGCGCCGCCTGCGGGCGCGCTCGGTGGTGATGGCCTCCGGGGCATGGGTGACCAAACATGTGGTGCGCGATCTCCCGGAGCAAAATCGGGCGGCGCTGGACGAATTCATCTTCGCGCCCGTGATGGTCGTGAACATTGCGCTTAGAAACTGGCGCTTCCTCGACCGGTTGGGGGTCTCCGCGGTGCGCTGGTTCGAGGGTTTCGGCTTCTTCGCCAACATCCGCCAGCCGATGCGGCTGGGCCCGGACGCCCCGCCGTTCGGTCCCGACCACCCAGCCGTCCTGACCATGTATGTCGGGTTTCCCCAGGCGGGCATGAGCGCGCGCGAGCAGGCGTCGCAAGGTCGCCAGCAGCTTCTGAACACTGACTTCCAGGCGTTCGAGATTCTGATCCGCCGCCAGCTCGCCGAACTGTTCTCGCGGGCGGGGTTCGACCCCAGGCGCGATATCGCCGGCATCGTGCTCAACCGCTGGGGCCATGCCCTGGTCAGTCCGCAGCCGGGCTTCTATTTCGGCCGCAACGGGCAACCCACGGCCCGCGACATCGCCCGCGCGCCCGTCGGCCGCATCAGCTTCGGCCACTCCCAGCTGAGGGGGCACCAGAACTGGATCGGGGCGGTGGGCGAGGGCGCACGCGCGGCGCGGGAGGCGCTGCAGAATCTCCCGCATCGGCTTTAGGACCGACGGACGTCACCGCGCGTCTGACGCGCCTTCAGGCTACCCGTAGTGGAACACCGCCAGCAGCACCGGAATGACCACGGCGCTGAGGCAGGTGGTGAGCGCAATGATCCCGGCCATCAACGGCGAGTCGCCGCCCATCTGGCGTGAGAGCACATAGGAGGCTGCGGCGCCCGGAGCCGCGCCGCAGAGCAGGGCCACGCCCTGGGTCATGGGGTCGGCGCCGAACAGCCGCGCGAAGCCGTACATCAGGAACGGCATGACCGTCACCTTGACCAGGGAGGTGATCCCGAGGACCCAGGGGCGTGAGGCCATGTCGGTGAAGGCCAGGCCCGCGCCGGCGATCAGCAGGCCGAGCGGCAGGGCGGCGTCGCCCAGCAGCTTGAGCAGGTCCGAGACGCCCGGAATGGTCGGCACGTGGGCGAAGTTGAGCGCCAACCCCATAAGACAGGCGACCAGGATCGGGTTCTGGAACATGGCCCTGGCCATGTGGCGTGGGCTGGTCCCGGCCTGGCCCTCGCCCCAGCGCACCATGACCATGACCGCGGCGATGTTGATGAAGGGGATCAGCACCGCGAGCATGATGGCGGCCAGCGCCAGGCCGTGCTGGCCGAACACCTGGCGGATCACCGGCAGGAAGACGAAGGAGTTCCAGCGCACCGAGCCCTGGAAGACGCTGGTGAAGGCGGGGCCGGAGATGGGCAGGAAGGGCTTGAGCGCCAGGACCGCGCCGCCGACGACCACGACCGAGGCGATGGCGGCCATGCCGGAGGCCGCGGCCGATCCGCCCGAGAGATTGGCGCCCCAGATCGAGGGGATCAGGAAGCCGGGGTAGAGGACGTGGATGGAGAGGCGCTCGACGGAGACCCACTGATCGAGGGGGAGGAAGTTGGAGCGCTTGAGGCCGTAGCCGATCGCGATGAGGGCGAAGACGGGGATGACGGCGAGGAGGATGGTGTTCACGCTACCATCCTCACTCTCACCCTCTCCCCGGCGAAAGCCGGGGCCCAGCAATCCCCGATGACTATGGGGATGTTATACTTCGCGTACCCATTGAATCGGGTGTAGGCTGCGCTCATGACAGACACGCCCCCGATCCTGGACCCGCTACCGCCATCCCCAATGCCTCCGCCGACGCTGTCCAAGACAAACCCGGGCGGATGTTTCGTGCTGCTCAATTCGATCTTGAACTACGAGGCCGCCCAAAAGGTGGTCACCACGGCCTACGCTGCTGTGAAGCAGGGCTTTCCGTCGCTCACCCTGTGCATCAACTCGTCGGGTGGAATCATCGACCACGCCTACTATGCGTTCAACGCGTTGCGCGCCTTGCCCATCGCAATCACGACCCACAACATGGGTGGCATCAGAAGCGCGGCCAACATTCTGTACATGGCCGGTGACATCCGAACCGCCGCGCCATCGTCTGTATTCTTCTTCCACGAATCGTCTTTGGACGCCCCCGGCCCCATGTCCACCGGCGCCGGTGTTCACAGGCTCCTATCGCTTCAAGAGGACGATAATCGTACCGCCGAAACCGTCGCCACCCATTCCGGCCAAGCGCCGGATGTCGTGCTCGGGTGGCAACGCAGCCATCAAACGATCAGCGCGATAGACGCCGTGAAACTCGGCATTGCTCAACGGGTCGAGGCGCTGGTTATCCCCGCCAACGCCCTGATCGAAAACATCATGGTCGGCTAAAATCGACCAAAGTTGATTGCCGATACTTGACGTACCCAATTGATGCGCTATCTTATGTGCAGCAAGGGATTTCGTCATGTCCAACCTCTCCGCTCCGCACTTCCACAATGAAGAAGCCGCCTACGCCTACGTCGAGGCGCGCATCTGGCCGGAAGGACCGGTTTGCCCGCATTGCGGCGGCTGCGAGCGCATCTCAAAGATGGGCGGCGAGAGCACCCGGATCGGAACCTACAAGTGCTACCAGTGCCGCAAGCCCTTGACCGTGAAGATCGGGACCATCTTCGAAGCCTCGCATGTCCCCATGCGCCTGTGGCTTCAGGCGATCTATCTGATCTCGGCGAGCAAGAAGGGGTTCAGCGCCAACCAACTGCACCGGACCTTGGGCGTCACCCTGAAGACCGCTTGGTTCATGGCGCATCGCATTCGCGAGGCGATGCGTTCCGGCGATCTGGCGCCCTTCGGTTCGGATGGTGGCGCGGTCGAGGCCGACGAGACCTTCATCGGTCGCGAGCCCGGAACCGAGATCAATCGCGGCATCGGCCACAAGATGAAGGTGCTGGCGCTGGTCGAGCGCAACAGCGGGCGCGTTCGGTCTTTCGTGCTGGACGACATGCGGGTTTCGACCATCTCCGAGATCGTCACCGCGAACGTGTCCAAGGAAGCCCGGCTCCTGACTGATGAGGCCTACCACTACGCGCTGATCGGCAAGGAATACGCCGACCACGGATCAGTGACCCACAAGCGCGGCGAGTACGTCTCGCGGCAGGATCCGACCCTGCACAGCAACACCATTGAAGGCTGCTTCTCCATCTTCAAGCGCGGGATGCGCGGCGTGTACCAGCACTGTGGCAAGCCCCACCTGCACCGCTACCTTGCCGAGTTCGACTTCCGGTATTCCAATCGCATTGCCGTGGGCGTGGACGACAAGGCGCGGGCTGATACCCTGCTGGCCGGTGTCGTGGGCAAGCGGCTCACCTATCGAACGACTGATCGGCAAGGAGGCGTCGTCGCCTGATGGCAAAGAAGAAAGCCCCTCCGAAGCTGGAGGACGAGGCCCAGTCAAAGCGGTTTCTGGAAACCGTTCGCGACATGCAGGACGCTGGCGACTTAGACCCAGCCGAAGCCGAAAAGGCGTTCGAGCGGACGATTAGGACGGCCCTTCATCCGAAGAAGGCCCCTCCGTCGCAAGGCGGCGCATAAAAGAGCGCGTCGCCGACAGGATTTCTTCGGCGATGTCGGGCGTAAATTCAGCGGTCAGCAGCGTAAGCTTGCCAGCGGCGTGGCTGACCTTGTTGCGCCACGCACTGTTAAGAAGCTCGATGGTCGCGCTGACCTGCTCGAAAAATGCGAAGTGCTTCTTTTCGAAAGCCGTCCGGTCTTTGTAGGGCTTCTTCAGGATCGCCGACAAGCGATTGCGCGTGCTGCCCCATCCCGGCAGCGGATCGGTGGCGCCCGCTATCGAGCCAAGTTCGGCCACGCCGATCTCGACGATCTGCAACGAATGAAACACAGCCGCCGGATAGCGTGAGAGTGCGAAGCACTTGCGCGCCTCCTCAATGTCGCCAAGCGTTGCTGGAAATCGCTCGACGATCTCCTCCCAGCCCTGAGTCGGTTGCTCGTAGATGTTGGCTTCGAAGGGGCTGAGCGACAGAAACATTCTGCCCTTCATCTCGTCCGTCAGGCGCCCCTCCAGCTCAGCGCCGAGGGCGTAGTATTGCGGGTAAGTTGAGTCCGGGTCAGCCAGACACGAGAGCATCTTTTCAATTGTAGCGACGGAAGCAACTAGATTTAGCTCTGCAACAAACGGTCTGAAGCTATCCCAGGCCCCTGCGTATACCCGCCTGTGTTCCTTCGAAATCCTATTTAACCCCACGGCGTCCTTGACTAGGCCAAGGGGGGAAAGGAGATCGTAGGTCGCGTAATTGCGCAGAAAGCCCTTCGCGGTCAGAAAGAAGTCGGCGTGAAAGGGCCGCATAATTTCCCACAGGCTCCAGAGGTCTGTGGGTCGCCGCCGCATCCCGGCAGCCACCTCACCCTTCCCGTTTACAGAGAGTCGTTGGGTACGCAAAGTATAACAATCCCATGACTATCGGGGTCCAGGAAAGATGCACCTTTGATGGACCCCGGCCTTCGCCGGGGATTGCTGGGTCCCGGCTTTCGCCGGGAAGAGTCGAGACATTGAAATTCATCCCCACCCCAACCGGTCCAAAGCGCCCTGCAGGATGTAGCCCGCGGCCGCCCGGTCCACGACCTCGGCGCGCTTGCCGCGGGTCATGTCGGCTTCATCGATCAGCATGCGGTTGACCGCGGCCGAGGACAGGCGCTCGTCCCAGAAGGCGATGGGCAGGCTGTCGTCCAGGCGCAGCAGGTTGCGGGCGAAGGCGCGCACGGACTGGCAGCGGGGGCCCTCGCTCCCGTCCATGTTCACCGGCAGGCCGATGACGATGCCCGTCGCGCCGCGGCTCCGCATCAGCTTGAAAAGCGCCGCCGCATCGTCGGTGAACTTCGTCTTGCGGATCAGTTCCAGCGGGCTGGCGATCACGCGCATGGGATCGGAAACCGCCACCCCAATGGTCTTTTCACCGAGGTCGAGACCGACGAAGGGCGTGTGTGGCGGACAGGCCGCGGGCAGGTCGAGGATGTCGCAAATGGGCACGGCCGCGCTTTGCGGCCACAGAGACCGCTTGTCAAACGCGCTCGGGTCCCGCTAACCCATGCCGCAACGCAACAGGAGCATGGCCCATGGCCGTCGACGTCGCGACCGTCCGCAGGGTCGCGCATCTCGCCCGCATCGCCGAGCCGGAAGACCGGCTGGAGGCGATCGTCCACGAACTCAACGGCATCCTCGCCTGGATCGAGCAGCTGAACGAGGTGGACGTGACCGGCGTGGAGCCGATGTCCACTGCGGTGGAGGCGGCCCAGCCGCTGCGCGCCGACGTGGTCACTGACGGGGGCGACCCCGAGCGAATCCTGGCTAATGCGCCCAAGTCGGCCGACGGCTTCTTCGTGGTCCCGAAGGTGGTGGAATGAGCGCGCTCAACACCCTGACCCTTTCGGACGCCCTGGACGGCCTGAAGGGCAAGAAGTTCTCGTCGGAGGAGCTGACCCGCTCCTTCATCGACGCGATCGAGAAGGCCAACCCGAAGCTGAACGCCTATGTGCTGCCCACCACCGAGCACGCGCTGACCATGGCGCGGGCCTCCGACGCGAAGCTGGCGAAGGGCGAGGGCGGGCCGCTGGAGGGCGCCCCGCTCGGCATCAAGGACCTGTTCTGCACCCAGGGGTTCCGCACTACCGGGGGCTCAAGGATCCTGGGCAACTTCGTCCCGCAGTACGAGTCCACCGTCACCAGCCACCTCTGGCGCGACGGGGCGGTGATGCTGGGCAAGCTGAACATGGACGAGTTCGCCATGGGGTCGTCGAACGAGACCTCGGCCTGGGGGCCGGTGGTCAATCCGTGGCGCTCGAAGGCGTCCAACGCCGAGCTGACCCCGGGCGGCTCGTCCGGCGGCTCGGCCAGCGCGGTCGCGGCCGACCTCTGCCTGGGCGCCACCGCATCGGACACCGGCGGATCGATCCGCCAGCCGGCGGCGTTTACCGGCACCGTCGGGATCAAGCCGACCTACGGCCTGTGCTCGCGCTGGGGCATCGTGGCCTTCGCCTCGTCCCTGGACCAGGCCGGGCCGATCGCCAAGACGGTGAAGGATAGCGCCATCCTGCTCCGCTCCATGGCGGGGCACGACCCGAAGGACTCCACCAGCCTGGACGTGGCCATCCCCGACTACGGCGCGATGGTCGGCCAGTCGGTGAAGGGCCTGCGCATCGGGGTGCCCAAGGAATACCGCGTCGACGGCATGCCGGCCGAGATCGAGGCCCTGTGGCAGCAGGGCATCCAGTGGATGCGCGACGCCGGCTGCGAGATCGTCGACGTGTCGCTGCCGCACACCAAATACGCGCTGCCCTGCTACTACATCGTGGCGCCGGCGGAGGCGTCCTCCAACCTCGCCCGCTACGACGGCATGCGCTACGGCCACCGGGCCCAGAACACCCGCTCGCTCACCGATCTGTACGAACAGTCGCGCGCGGAGGGCTTCGGCAACGAGGTCAAGCGGCGCATCCTGATCGGCACCTATGTGCTCTCGGCCGGTTACTACGACGCCTACTATGTGCGGGCGCTGAAGGTGCGCCGGCGCATCGCCGAGGACTTCGACAACATCTGGGGCAAGGTCGACGCCATCCTGACCCCGTCCACCCCGTCGGCGGCCTTCGCGCTTGGCGACAAGCGGGTCGATCCGGTGACTATGTACCTGAACGACGTCTTCACCGTGCCCGCAAACCTGGCCGGCCTGCCGGGCATCAGCGTGCCGGCCGGGCTGGATTCCAATGGCTTGCCGCTGGGTCTTCAGCTGGTGGGCAAGGCGCTGGACGAGGGCACGCTGTTCAAGCTGGCGGGCGCGCTGGAGCAGGCGGCAGGCTTCCGCGGCAAGGCGGAGCGCTGGTGGTGAGGACGACCTCGCGGGTTCTGAGCACGATCTTCGTCGTCATCTATGCGGTGGCGGTGCCGCTGCTGCTGGCCGGTATCGTGGCCATCTTCGTGCTGGCGCAGCGCGTCGGTCCGCTGCCGGAACTGTGGTTCTCGGGCGTGTCCTGCGTCCTGCTCTCGATCGTTTGCGCCTGGCGCCTGCGCATACAGCTCAAGGCGCGGGCCGCGGCGGAGACGGAAGCGGTTGAGGCGCAGGCGCGCGAAGAGGAGGCGCAGGGTGAGGCGGTTGTAGAGCCGGCGGAGCCGGACGCGACACTGCCGATCTCCCCCCGCGAGCGGGGGGAGACAGACCGCGAAGCGGGCAGAGGGGGGCCCGTGTAGCTGGGCGCTTCGCTGGAAGGCGTCGTGTCTGAAGGTTTCGCGCGCGTCGGCGCCCTATCCTGACAAACGAAATCACCCCGCGCGGCGCCCAGATACACTTGCCCTCCTGGTCGCTTGCGCGACCGGTCCCCCCGCTCGCGGGGGGACACGGGCGTGGGCTTCAGGGGCGTGGGCGTCAGGGCTTCTTCGCCTCGACGTGCGGCGCGAAGGAAACCAGCTCAACCTTGAACACCAGCACACTGTTGGGCGGAATCGGGCCGATGCCCTTTTCGCCGTATGCGAGTTCGGACGGGATCCAGAACATCCAGACGTCGCCCGGGCGCATCAGCTGGATGCCGGCGACCCAGCCGGGGATCAGCTGGCCGAGCGGGAAGGTGACGGTCCCGCCCGGCGCGTTGTCGGAGCTGTCGAACGGCTTTCCGTCGGTGAAGCTGCCGGCGTACTTGACCGTCACGTCATCGCGGCGGGTGGGGTGGGCGCCGTCGGCGGGGCCGGATTTCAGCACCTGGTATTGGATGCCCGGCAGGACGACGACGTTCTTCGTCTTCGCGTGGTCGGCCATGAACTTGTGGTCGGGACGCGGCGCGTCGGCGGCGGAGGCGGCGCCGGCGGCGCCCAGCAGGGCGGCGGCGAGGACGGGAAGGGCGAGGCGGCGGAAGGCGGACATCGGCGGCTCCGAAAACTGGGTCGGGCGAAGAGGTAGCAGAACGGCAGCCGCCCGCAACGCCTTCGCCTTATGGACATGGCGGCTTTCGGGCCATAGATGCGGGTGTCTCTCCTCCCAAGGCCCGTCATGACCACCGATACCGTCAATTCCAAGCTGATCCAGGGCCGCACCGGTCCCTGGGAGATCGTCTGCGGCCTGGAGATCCACGCCCAGGTGGCGTCGAAGTCCAAGCTGTTCTCCGGCGCGGCGGTCGGCTTCGGCGCGGGGCCGAACGAGCAGGTGAGCCTCGTGGACGCGGCCATGCCGGGCATGCTGCCGGTGCTGAACAAATTCTGCGTCGAGCAGGCGGTGAAGACGGGCCTGGGCCTGCGCGCGGTGATCAACCGCAGGAGCCGCTTCGCGCGGAAGAACTACTTCTACCCCGACCTGCCCCAGGGCTATCAGATCAGCCAGTTCGACCAGCCGGTGGTGGGCGAAGGCGTGGTCGAGGTCGAGCGCGAGGACGGCTCTACCTTCAACGTCGGCATCGAGCGCCTGCACCTGGAACAGGACGCGGGCAAGCTGATCCACGACCTGTCGCCGGCCGAGAGCTACGTCGACCTGAATCGGGCCGGCACGGCGCTGATGGAGATCGTCTCGCGCCCCGACATCCGCTGTTCGGACGAGGCGGTGGCCTATTTCAAGAAGGTCCGCACCATCCTGATCTATCTGGGCACCTGCGACGGCGACATGGAGAAGGGCAACATGCGCGCCGACGTCAACGTCTCGGTGCGCAAGGTCGGGGCCGAGTACGGCACGCGCTGCGAGATCAAGAACGTCAACTCGTTCCGCTTCATGCAGCAGGCGATCGAGTACGAGGCGCGCCGGCAAATTGAGATCCTCGAGGACGGGGGCTCGATCACCCAGGAGACCCGCCTGTTCGATCCGGTGAAGGGCGAGACCCGCTCGATGCGGTCGAAGGAAGAGGCGCACGACTACCGCTATTTCCCCGATCCCGACCTGCTGCCGCTGGTGATCGAGGAGGCCTGGATCGAGGACATCCGCCGCTCGTTGCCGGAGCTGCCGGACGACAAGAGAAAGCGCTTCATCTCGCAGTACGGCCTGTCGCCCTACGACGCCGGCGTGCTGATCGCCGAGCAGGCGCGCGCGGACTTCTACGAGAAGGCGGCCAGGGGCGTGGACGCCAAGCTCGCGGCCAACTGGACGGTCAACGCGCTGCTGGCCGGCCTGGCCCGCGACGGCCACGACATCGCCGACAGCCCGATTTCGCCGGAAGCCATCAACGAGCTGGTGGGCCTGATCACCGACGGCACCATCTCGTCCAAGATCGCCAAGGAGGTCTTCGACCGCATGTGGGCGGGCGAGGGCTCGCCAAAACAGGTGGTGGAGAAGCACGGTCTGGTGCAGGTCACCGACACCGGCGCGATCGAAAAGGCCATCGACGAGATCATGGCCGCCAACCCCGACAAGGTGGAGGCGGTGAAGGACAAGCCGCAGGCGCTCGGCTGGTTCGTCGGCCAGGTGATGAAGGCCACCGGCGGCAAGGCCAATCCGGCGGCGGTCAACGAGATCCTGAAGGCGAAGCTGGGGGTCTAGGGATTCCCCGGCTAGGGCCGCGAAGCGGCTTTCGTTCAAAGAGTTGGACCACCAAGCACACCAAGGACACCAAGAAGAGACACCAAGGACGGATCGCGAGTTCGCGCCGACCTCTTGGTGTCCTTGGTGTGCTTGGTGGTGAAATTCTTCTTCTCGCCTGACGGCGAGTTACGCCACCTCGGCTACGGCCTCGCGGCCGCCCAGGGCCGCGTCATCGAACACCGCGCCGGCGAGGTTGGCCAGGGCGAAGCTGACCGGGCGGACCTGGCCGCCGGTGAGCGCCAGCGGCAGCAGGCTCGCGCGCTTGAAGACCGCGAAACCCAGGTTGGCGCCCTTGAAGGAGGCCCCGCGCAGGTCCGCGCCGGTGAAGTCGGCCTCGCGCAGATCGGCGCCGTCGAAGATCGCGCCCTGAAGCTGGCAGCCGGAGAAGTCGACGCCCACGGCGCGCGCGCCCTTGGCGCTGAGCGCAGTGAGCGCGCGCCCGAACATGTAACCCGCCAGGACCCGCAGGTCGCAGCCGTCGAACATCGCGGGCTTGCCCCGGGCGCCGTCGGAGCGGACCCAGGTCTCGGAGGCGTCGATGCGCTCCAGGAACTCATCCACCCGGGCGAGCGCGCGGGCGTCGGGATCGAGGATGGCGCCGGCCAGGGCCGAGGCGGGCAGCTTCAGCTCGGCCATGTCGACGCCGGTCAGGACCGCGCCCTCGAGGTCGGCGTCCTTCAGGATCGCGCCCTTGAACTCCGCGCCGTTCAGGATGGCGCCCTTGAACACGGCGCCCTTCAGATTGGCCCCGTTGAGCCGGGCGTTGCGCATGGAGCAGCTGCTGAAGTCGGCGCGCTCGGCCTCAAGGTCGTCCATCTCGGCGCGATCGAAGCGGCCGCCGGCGAAGACCGCGGCCTGGAAGCCGGAGAGGGCGGGACGGCCGGCGACCCGGGCGTTGCGCAGGTCCGCCTCGTCCAGGGTGGCGTAGCCGAGGTTGGCGCCGCGAAGCGCCGCGCCGCGGAAGTCGGTGCGCCGGCACTGGGCGCCGCGCAGATCGGCCTGGCCGAGGTCGGCGCCGTTGAAGCAGGCGTCCTCCAGGCTGGCCTGGACGAAACGCGCCTCGATCAGGCAGGCGGCGGTGAAGTCCGCGCGGTCCAGGAGGCGGCCCGACAGGTCGCGTCCCGAGAGCTGGGCGAACTTCAGCGCGGCCCGCACGCCGCCGGGCTCGGCCCGGGTGTAGAGAGCGTGAGCTTCGAGAAACCGTTCGAGTTCGGCCTGGCTGAGGGGCCGACGGGAATCCTTGAGGGCGGAGGCGAACATGGGCTGCTTTCGTCGGCTTCGATCAGAAGCGTAGCAGCGAAATCTGAAGGGGCGATTACCTCACTGGTCTTGGGGAATCGTCGAGGAAGGCTCAGGTCTGCTCGATGCGATTGGATTCGCCGGCCGCCTTTTCGTGAAAGGTGAGGACCTGGTCCTTGATGGCGTTCAAAGGTGCGTCCCACATGTCGGGGATGATCGCCTGGTAGCCGTACATGGCCAGGCCCGCGGCTTCGCCCAGCCTATGCTGAGGTTTGACATCGGCGCGGAGACGCAAGCCGAGGCAGGGCCCCTTGAGTCCCCGGCTGCGCTGGAATTCTCCGATCGCCTGGACGTCGGTCCAAGCGTAGCGCCAACTGTATTGCAGGCTTTGAAGCCGGAGGCCTGATGGACCGACCGACAGTGTCGGACGTCGGACGAGGAATGCGATTCCCCCGAAGAGCGCGCCGGCCGCCAGAGCCAGTTCGAGGTAGCCCCAGCCCGTCAGATGGCCCGATGAAATGAGAGGACAGCTCAATGGAAGCAGTGCGAGGCCCGCGATAACCGGCATCACAATCCTGGCCTCGGACTTTAATGTGCCGCGATAGAGGCGCGGACTTGCGGTGTCGGTCATCAGACCTCCGGGAACGCCTGCCTTGCGCAGGGCGTGCGGCCCCAATCTAACCGAGGAGCGACTCCGCGAGAGCCCATGAAAAAAGCCCCGCCGGTGAGGGCGGGGCTCTTCCGTCAGCAGGTCAGCCTCACCAGACGTTGTAGACGATGTCGATGATGTAACCGTCCGACATGTCGACGAGGGCGATGTTGCCGTTCAGCCAGATCCAGGCGCAGCCGGGGGGCGGGGCGGGCAGGCCGTAGTCATAGTAGTCGTTCACCCGATAGCGCCAGAAGAAATCGGGCAGGTACTGGCCGGGCGCCCAGGCGTAGCCCCAGTACTCGTGCGGGATGGAGTAATAGCCCCAGCCCGGCGCGAAGAAGAAG
>CAYSNW010000002.1:68419-69986 GCA_964432415.1 uncultured Caulobacteraceae bacterium | reverse complement strand
GCCCCAGTACTCGTGCGGGATGGAGTAATAGCCCCAGCCCGGCGCGAAGAAGAAGTAGGTGCGCGGGCCGTTGTAGCCGTGGAAGCGGCGGTCGTGGCGCCACCAGTTGCGGTCGTGGCTCCAGAGCGCCCGGGCCAGCCAGTTGTCGTTGTGGCTGTGGTTCCAGTTGTTGCGGTCATTGCCGTGGTCGCGATGGCCGCGCTCGCCCCGGTCCCGATCATGCCGGTCCCGATCATGCCGGTCGTTGTCGTGACGGTCGTTGTCGCGGATTCCGTGGCGCTCCTGACCGCTCTCCATGCGGTCGCCGCCGCGTTCCTGGCCGCTGTCGTGGCGCCCGTCGCCGTGATGGCCGCTGCCCTGGCCGTGCTGGCCGCCCGAGCCCTGGCCGCCTGAGCCCTGGCCGCCTGAGCTCTGGGTGTGCTGTCCGCCGGAAGACTGGACGCCCGCGCCCCCGCCGCCCGAGGCGCCGTGGCCCGTTTGGCCGCCGGAGCCGCCCGAACCCTGGCCGTGCTGGCCGCCGGAGCCCTGGCCGCCTCCGCCCGATCCCTGCGTGTGCTGACCGCCGGAGCCCTGACCTCCGGCGCCGCCCTGACCATGCTGGCCACCCTGGCCGCCCTGACCGTGCTGGGCGCCGCCCTGGCCGTTGCCCTGAGGCTTCTGGCCGCCACCACCGCCGCTGTGCTGCCCATGCGGGGGCGGCGGAGGCGGGGGAGACTTGTCCGGATCGGCGCCGGCCGCGAGGGCGGCGGCGGGAAAGCCCAGGGAAGCGGCGATCGAGGCCGCCAGCAGTGCGCGCTTGAGGGTCACGTCAGTTTCTCCGTTTCGAACGCTCGAAGGTTCCGCCGGCCGCGAGAGGCGGTGACGGTCGCGGGAAGCCACTGAAGGCGCGAGTCCTGTACGCCGCTCGCGTCATGTCAAAAAGCCCCGCCGTTGCGGGCGGGGCTCTCTGCAGTTCGGTGTCTGGTCACCAGACGTTGTAGACCATGTCCACGATGTAGCCGTCGCTCATATCGACGAGGGCGATGTTGCCGTTGAGCCAGACCCAGGTGCAACCGGGGGGCGGGGCGGGCAGGCCGTAGGACCAGTAGTCCGAGACCTCGTAGCGCCAGAAGTAGCTGGGCAGGTATTGGCCCGTGGCCCAGGAGTAACCCCAGTACTCGTGCGGGACCGAGTAATAGCCGAAGCCCGGCGCGAAGAAGAAGTAGGTGCGAATGCCGCGGTAGCCGTAGAAGCGGCGGTCATTGCGCCACCAGTCGCGGTCGCGGCTCCAGACCGCGCCCCGTTCCCAGCCGCGGTTGCGTTCGCGCCACTGATCGGAGCCGTGGTGGTCGCGGCCGCGGTCGTAGCCGCCATTGCGGTGATCGCCGCCGTTATAGCCGCCATTGTACCCGCCGCGGTGATCGCCGCCGCCGTACGTGCCCTGGCCCGAGCGGTGGTCGCGCCCGTCGCTGTGCTGGCCGCCGGACTGGCCGCCCCAGTAGGCGCCGCCCTGACCTTGGCCATAGTTGTGCTGGCCGCCGCCGCCCTGGCCTTGACCGTAGTTGTGCTGGCCGCCGCCGCCCTGGCC
>CAYSNW010000002.1:0-68319 GCA_964432415.1 uncultured Caulobacteraceae bacterium | reverse complement strand
GGCCGCCGCCGCCCTGGCCTTGACCGTAGTTGTGCTGGCCGCCGCCGCCCTGGCCTTGACCGTAGTTGTGCTGGCCGCCGCCGCCCTGGCCCTGGCCGTAGTTGTGTTGGCCGCCACCGCCGCCTTGACCCTGGCCGTAGTTGTGCTGACCGCCGCCCTGGCCATAGCCGTAGCCGTGCTGGCCGCCGCCGCCCTGACCACCGCCCTGGCCGCCGCCACCCTGGCCTTGACCATAGGTGTGCTGGCCGCCGCCCTGGCCCTGACCCTGGGAATGCTGACCGCCGCCATTGCCGCGATGATCGCCACCGCCGCCGCCGCCGCCGCCGTTGTGGTGGTCCTGGGCCGCCGGGTGGCCGCGGTCGTTGTCGTCGTGATGGCCGTGATCTTGCGCGAGGGCGAGGCCGGGCAGGGCCAGGCTGGCCGCCGCGGTCGCCGTGAGCAGGAGACGCTTGAGGGTCACGAGGGTCGCTCCAAATTCGTCGGGGCGGACGCTCCGCCCCTCGTTGGCGCCATCCATGAGCCCCGTCAGGTGAACCGTGGCTGAACGGTTAATGAGGGGTTTAGTCAGGTAACGGGAAAGGCAGGCGAAACAGCGCCGTGAAAAACAAAACGCCCCGCGAGCGAACCCGCGAGGCGTGAAGGTGATCCAACGTGTGCGGGGTCAATAGACGTCGAGAAGAACGTCCAAAATAAGGCCGGTCCTGAGGTTCACGAGCACCAGATCGTTGCCGATATAGACCCAGGCGTAGCCGCGCGGCGGCGGCCTCAGGCCGAAATAGCCCCAGTCGCTGACATAGTAGGTGCGGTAGGGGGCGGGCAGGTACTCGCCGCGCCGCCAGCTGTGGCCGTACCAGCGCGGATCGGGCCGGTAGTAGCCGCGCCCCGGGGCATACCAGAAACCGGTGCGCCGGCCCTCGTAGCCGCGCCACTCGTCGTGGCCCCGCCACCAGTCCCGCCGTCCGCGCTCCCAGCGCTCGCCGCCGCCGCGGTGGTCGCCGCGGTCCCAACCGGGGCCTCCGCCCCGATGATCGTCGCGGTCGCCCCGGTGATCGTCGCGGCCGCCGTCGTGGCGCTCGTGACCGCGGTCATGGTCGTGGCGGGGTTCGGCAAGGGCTGTGACCGGGACCGCCAGCACGGCCGCCGCCAGGGCGGCCAGGATGCTACGCTTCATTACCTCGTGCTCCTCGCTCAGGGCGGACCAGCCTTCCGCGCCGATCAGGCCGCCAAGCGACTTCAGCGGCATGGGACCAGATATCCGCGCGCGCGATGAACTCAAGCTGAACGGCGCGGTCAGCAAGCCCCGTTGCGCGACAGGAGGCGGGGCGCCATCTGAGCCGCTCGCACCCAAGGGAACCCCGACGATGAGCGCGCCGATCGAGATCTGGTACTGGCCCACCCCCAACGGCCACAAGATCACCATCGCCTGCGAGGAGATGGAACTGCCCTACACGGTCAGGCCGGTGAACATCGGGACGGGCGAGCAGTTCACGCCGGAATTCCTGGCCGTCAGCCCCAACAACCGCATGCCGGCGATCGTCGATCCGGACGGTGACGAGGGCCGGCCCCTCGCCATCTTCGAGTCGGGCGCGATCCTGCAGCACCTGGGGCGCCGTTCGGGTCGGTTCTATCCGCAAAGTCCGCGCGAGCGGGCGGAGGTCGAGCAGTGGCTGTTCTGGCAGATGGGCGGCCTGGGCCCGATGGCCGGCCAGGCGCACCACTTCCGCGGCTATGCGCGGGCGATCACGCCGGACCAGCGCCACCTGGCCTATGGCGTGGCGCGCTACACTAACGAGGTGAACCGGCTCTACGGGGTGCTGGACACGCGTCTGAGGGACCGCGAGTTCGTGGCCGGCGACTATTCCATCGCCGACATGGCGATCTGGCCCTGGATCCTGCCCCGGCTGCAGGGCCAGGACCTGGAAGAGTTTCCGGCGCTGAAGGTCTGGCACGCGCGGGTGGAGGCGAGGCCGGCGGTGCAGCGGGGGCTGGAGGTCGGCAAGGAACTGCGCCGCAACCTCGCGGCGGCCGGGGCGGAGGCCGAGGCGGCGCGCAGCGTGCTGTTCGGACAGCGGGCGCGCAAAGCCTAACGCGCGTAAAGGATCAATAACGGCTGTAAAGACCTGTCAACGCGATATTACTCGCAGGTTTCGGCTTGTTTAAGGCGGATTTCAGTATTCATATTGCGTTGACAGAAAAGATTTGCGGTTATCGCCGCGATTAACTTTAACTTCATCGGACCCGCGCTTTCCTCCCGTTACGAACGATGGGAACGCCCTCCAGAACGTGAGGGCGACAAGGGGAAGAACCGATGATCGCGATCGAAGAAAAGATCGAGACGGGTATCGAAGAGGGCGCGGCGGAGTTTCAGGCCTGCGCCCTGCCGCTGCCGACGCCGGACATGTCGGGGGACGAGCTGTTCCGCATCGGCATGATGTACTCCACCGGCCAGGGCGGCGCGCCGCTGGATCTGGTCTCGGCGCACATGCTGTTCAACCTGGCGGCCATGAAGGGCTCGGTGGAGGCTTCGGTCTACCGCCGCGAACTCAGCCAGGAGATGGAGCGCGAAGACGTCGCCGAAGCCCAGCGCGCCGCGCGCCGCTGGCTGAGCGCCGGCTCCAGCGCCCTGGCGGCCTGAGGCCGATCGGCGAACCGCCGGGCCCGGCTCGCCCGGTCCGGCGCGGAGGCCGCGCAATTTCGGACAAGACCGTTCCGGCGCCCTGGCCATCATGGCCGGATGCGCGCGTGGTCCTGGCTTCCGTTGCTTCTGCTGATCGCCGCCGCTCCGGCGGTCCGGGCCCAGCCGGCGATGTACCGGGGCGGGCCGGAACATACGGGCGTTTACCCAGCCTCCGGCGGCGTGCAGTACGCCGGCCGCGCCTGGCGCTTCATGACCGGCGGAGCGGTGCGCTCCACGCCGGTGCTGACCCCCGACCAGCGCATCGTCTTCGGCAGCACGGACGGGCGGCTCTACGCTCTGAGCCTCGGGGGCGAGCCGATCTGGTCGGCCCAGCTGGGATCCCCCATCGCATCCTCGCCCGCCGTGGCCGATGGCGTCGCCCTGGTGCAGTCCCGTGACGACCTGATCGTCGCGGTCTCGGCGCGCGACGGCCGCATTCTCTGGCGCAAGCCCGCGGCGCCCGCGGCCCCCTTGCCCTGGGGCCTGGAAAGCGGAGACCTCTACCAGGCCTCGCCGACCATAGCCGAGGGGCGGGTGGTGATCGGCGGCGTCGACGGAAGCGTGTCGGCCTTCGACCTTCACACCGGCAAGCTGTTCTGGCGCTTCCTCGCCGGCGGGCGGGTGCGCACCGCCGCCGCCGTCGCCGGCGGGACGGTCTATGCGCCGAGTTTCGATGGCTCGCTCTATGCGCTCGACCTGAAAACCGGTGGCCTGCGCTGGCGCTTCGACACCCTCGGCCACAGTCTGAACTCGGGTGATTTCGGTTTCGACCGGCGCTCGATCCAGTCCGCGCCGGCGGTGGCGGACGGGATGGTCGTCTTCGGCGCCCGCGACGGCCTGCTCTGGGCGGTCGATGCGGCGACGGGCAAGGAGCGCTGGCGCTTCGACCATGAGATCGTCTGGGTCATCGGCGGTCCGGCGATCGCCAACGGCCGCGTGTTCGACGCCACCTCGGACGACGCCATCATCCAGGCGTTTGATCTGAAGACCGGCAAGGCATTGTGGAAGGACAAGATGTCCGGTGTGGCGTGGCCCTCGCCCGCGGTGAGCGGCGACACGGTGTTCTTCGCCGACTCCAACGGAGGCGTCGGCGCCTTCGACGCCGCCAGCGGGCGCAAGCTGTGGAAGGCGGCGGTTCCCGGCGGCGTCTACGGCTCGCCGGTTCCGATTCCCGGCGCCCTGTTGGTCCCCAGTCATGACGGGGCGCTGTACGCCTTCCGCCTGAGCGAAAAGCCGGTGCGGCGGCTGGTCTACTGGGACGAGGCCTACAAGACAGCCACGCCCTTCGATGGCGGCGAGGGTGCGCGCGACGCGCTGAAACGCGACGGCTGGACGGTGATCGACGCCGCAGCCCTGGAGGCGCTTCTGGCCGACCCGGCCTCGGCGCGCGGAACCACCGTGACCTTCGCGATCGACGCCGTGCCTCAGGCCCTGGTGAGCGGAGGGGAGGCGGCGCCGCTGAGGCGCTGGCTGGAGGCGGGCGGTCGCGCGGTCTGGCTGGACGTGCCTCCTGGGCTGATGCCGCGCGATCCCAAGACCGGCGAAGCGCTGTTCTCCCTGAAGACGCTCGACCGGTCGGGCCTGTCGCGGATGCTGGGAGTGGACTTCAGCCGGGCCAATTTCGACCCCTGGGGCGCGGTCTCGACGCCGGCCGGCGCCCGCTTCGGCCTGGACGGCGCCTGGGTGGCGGCCTGGGCGGCGGACGCGAGGAGCGTGGACGTGGTGCTGGCGAGCGACGAGAACCGCAAGGCCGCGGCCTGGATCAAGCGCTACGGCGCCGGGGGAGCCTTCGTCATGCTGAACCGGACGCACCGGGCCTGGCCCAGCTGGAGCCCGCTGGTGATCGCCGCCGACACCACAGCCGGCCTGCGGCCCTAGCTACTTGCTGTACGGATTGTTCAGCGAATAGCTGAAGCTGAAGGGCAGCAGGTCGCGGACCTGGCCCATGAAGACGCCGGCCTCGGCCGCGCTGGTGCGCGGCACATAGATGATGTCGAAGCGGCGGAGCGGCACCAAATCGGCCCGGGTCGGGTCCTTCAGCGCCGCCGACAGATTGGTCACCCGCCGCATGGGCCGTCCGCCGGGGCCGCGGCGGATCACCACCACCTCGGTGCGCTTGGCCGAGGTCTTGAAGCCACCGGCGGCGAGAATCGCCTGCAGGGCGTCCAGGTCGCCGGGCATGTCGACCCAGCCGGGGGTCCCGACCTCACCGCCCACCAGCACCTTCATCGGCGCCGCCTGCTTGAGCGTGACCTCCACGACGGGGCGGCGCAGTTCGCGCGCATAGAGCCGCGACAGATCGTCCTCCAGCTCGCCCAGCGAACGGTCCGCCGCCATCACCGGACCGACCAGCGGCATGGAGATGCGCCCGTCGGGACCGACGGTCAGGTCGCGGCTGAGCTCGGGCGCGGTGGGGGTGGCGACATTGATCTGATCCCCTGGATAGAGCCGGTAGCCGGGCTCGTCGTCGCTCCAGGTGGCGTAAGGGATATCGTCGAAGGCGGCGCGGGGCTTTGAGCCGAAAAAGGGCAGGGCCATGGCCGGCCCCGGCGTCAGGCTGGAGGCCGTGAACGCCGCGGCGACACTGATCACCAGACGCCGGGAGGGATCGAACCGCATGAACCGGAGACTTGGTCCAAAGGGGTAACCACTGGTTAACGCCGCGGGCCCAAACGTCGGGTTTGTTAAGTTTTGTGGGATTCGCATGCGCGATCAGGGCAGCTGGACGGGCGGCTCGGGCGATTACGCCTCGCGCGGGGAAGCGCGCGTGTCGCGTGCGCGCTATTCGGTGCGCGACCTGTCGGTCCTGGTGTGGCGCGAGCGGCTGACCGTGGTGCTGGTGTTCGCTGTGGTGCTGCTGGTCGGCGCGGGCCTGGCCATGACCCTGCCCAAGACCTACACCGCCCACTCCAGCCTGCTGATTCAGCTCGGGCAGGAGTATGTCTACGAACCGCGCGCCGGGGACGCGGGACGCGGCGCGGTGCCCCAGAAGGACGAGGTGGTCCAGTCCGAGGCCGAGATACTGTCCAGCGACGAGCTGAAGCGCCGCACGGTGCGGGCGGTCGGCCTGAACGTGATCGATCCCAGGCTGGCCGCCGACTGGGCCGGAGCCGACGCGGCCAAGCGGCGCGACATCGAGGCCTCCGCGCTCAAGATCATGACCACCGGCCTGTCGGTGGAGACGGCGCCGGACACCGGCGTGATCAAGCTCGGCTTCAAGCACAAGGATCCCGAGGCCGCCGCCGCGATCCTGAACAGCCTGGTCGCCACCTACCTGAGCTATCGGCGCGAGATCTTCGCCAACCACACCTCGCCCGCGGTCAGCCGCGAGCGGGACGCCTTCACCCAGAGGCTGGAGAAGGCGGACGACGCCTACGCCGGCTTCCTGCAGTCCCATGGCGTGGCGGATTTCACGACAGAAAAGGCTTCTTTGGCGGCCACTTACCAGTCGATCTTCGACGAAAAGTTCAAGGCCGACGCCCAGGCCCGCGAGGTCGAGGGACGGCTGGCGACGTTGAAGGCGCGTCAACCGGAGGCGCCGCAGGAGATCGAGATCCAGCGCGACCTGGACCTGTCGATCCCCGCCCAGCTGCTGAAGCTGCAGTCCGACCGCCAGGATCTGCTTGCCCGCTACACCCCCGACGCCCAGCCGGTGAAGGACATCGAGGCCAGGATCACCCAGCTGCAGGCCCTGGTCTCCTCGGGCCGCAGCGTGGGCGAGAAGGACAAGCGCCTGGGCGCCAATCCGGTCTGGCAGGGGATCGAGACCCAGCGCATCGGCCTGGAGGCGGAGGTGACTGCGCTCAACGCCCGGCGCAACGAGCTGGCCCGCGAACTGGCCGAGATCCAGTCGCGTCAGATGCGCCTGACCCGGCTGGAGTCGCAGTTCCAGACCCTGTCGGCCGACCGCGACGCCTTGCAGGGGATCATCAAGTCCTCGGCGGTGCGCGACGTCGAGGCCCGGGCGGCGGAAGACATTCTGAAGGGCGCGGACGACCATATCCGGGTGGTGGCGCGCGCCACACCGCCGGCGGAGGGCAAGAGCCTGAAGAAGATCGTCTTCGGCCTGGCCTTCCTGTTCGCCGCCTTCACCGCGGTGTGCGCGGGGCTGCTGAAGGTGTTCTCGCGCCGGGGATTTGCGACCGCCTCGTCGGTGGAACGCACCCTGGACCTGCCGGTGCTGGCCACCGCGCCGATGAAGTACTGAGGCCGCTCTCTCAGGCGTAGCCGAGCAGTCTGCGCAGGCCGGGCGCGGCGAAATCCACCAGGGCCTTCTGGGTGTCGGGCAGCACCGAGGGAATCTCGGCGGTGAGGTTGAGGTTCTCGCGCGCGGTGCGGCTCTGGGCCGGGTCGGCGCCGGCGGCGACGCGCTCGCGCCAGTCCGCGGGCAGGGCGCCCACGCCGCAGTCCCGCATCAGGGCGGCGAAGAACTGTTCGGCGCCCGGCGCGCTCAGGTCCCTAACCGCGGCGGTGATGTCCTCGTAGCGGACCAGGATCACCCTTGTGCCCAGCCAGGCGGCGGCGTTGGCGGAGTAGATGTCCAGCAGGGTCGGGACCTTCTGGTGGACGCCGAAGATCATCATGTTGAGGACCTCCTGCGCCGACACCACGCCGCCCTTGATATTGTTGATCGGACCCTGGAATTCGTCGGACAGGTAGAAGCGCGCGCGCGCGACCACCCAGTCGTAGGGGTCGCGCACCAGCAGAATGTGGCGGGTGTGGCGCAGCAGGATGGCTGCGTCATCGGAGAACAGCAGGTGGCCCCAGCTGACCCAGGGACGGCCCGGGTCGAACGCGTCGCGGCTCTGACGCAGGTTGGGGTGCTGGATGTACTCGCGCGGCCAGTGCTGATCGGGCGCCACGAACATCCGCATGATGTTGCGGATAAGGTGGGTGCCGGACTTCGGCACGCTGTTCAGGAACAGCGGCTCGGCCAAGGGCGCCCGCTCGAAACGCAGGCCGACCTCGTCGAGATTGTCGGGCTTGCCCCGGATGACGGCGACCACCGGCTGTTCCTCTTGCATCTCCGACCGCCAGCGGCGGACGGCCGTTTGTAGCCTGTTTGGCTTGCCGTGCGAGTTGCGGTTTCGCGCCCGGCCTGGAAAACGAAAATGGCCGCGGGTCGCCCCGCGGCCATCCTTCGAAAATCACCGCCGGGTCTAGAACCGGTGGCTGATGTTGATGAAGGCGCGACGGCCGACGTAGTCGTACTGGGAGGCCGCGACAGAGTCGCCGAAGGCCCCGACGGCCGCGGGCGAAATGGCCGGCGGATGCTCGTCGAACACGTTGCGCACGCCGACCAGCAGGTCCCAGGTGTCGAAGTGCTTCCGCAGCGACAGGGTGTGGTAGATCACCGGCTCTGTCCGGACCTTGAAGCGGGTCGTCTTGGTCGAGTTCAGATCGCCGTTGGCCAGGAAGTCGGACTGCGACGCCTTGCCGATGACGTCCACGCTCCAGAAGCCGGTCCAGTCGCCGTGATCGAAGCGCGTATTGATCACGCTGGTGAAGTCGGGGTTGCCGACCGAACCGTTGTTGTCGACGCTGTTGCCCGAGAAGATCGCCGTGGCGTTCTTCAGGGTCCAGGTCGCCTGCAGATTGACCGAGAGACGCCCGAAATCGAAGTCCCTGCGGTAGCGGGCGGTCAGGTCGAGACCGCGGTCGATCTGGTTGGCGATGTTGATGTAGACGTCGCGCACGTCGGTGATCAGGAACGCGGCGTTACGATGGAACAGGCCGCACAGCGGGTCGGTCGGGAACGTCGGTGAATTGTAGCACTGGGTGACGATATTGCCCGGGCCGAAGGTGGTGACCTCATTGTCGACCTGGATGTCGAAGTAGTCGACCGCGATGCTGAGGTCCGCGAACCTGGGCGTCCAGATCACGCCCAGGGTCTTGGCCTTGGAGGTTTCGGCCTTCAGCACCCCGGCGCCGCCGCCGTTGTGGATGGTGGCGCTGGCGCCGGCGCCGGAGTAGTCGCCCGGAATGCCCTGAGCCTGACAGTTGTTGGCGATGCGCACCGCAAGCGCGTTATTGGCCAGGTTCTGAGCCCAGTTGATGCAGGGGTCGATGCTGCGCTGGCCCAGGAAGCTGGTCTGGTCGGCGAGGAAGAGCTCGAACAGGGCCGGGGCCCGGAACGAGGTGCCGTAGGTGCCGCGCACGCGCAGCTGCGGGACGATCTGCCAGTTCAGGCCGACCTTGTAGGTGTTGTTCGAGCCATAGCTGCTGACGTTGGTGTAGCGGCCGGAGAGCGACAGATCGACCTTTTCGGCGAAGGGCACGCCCTTGAAGATCGGGATGCTGAGTTCGCCGAAGGCTTCCTTGGTGGTGTCCGAGCCGCGTGTGATGCCGGCGCCGGACTGGCCCCAGATGTTGCCGGCCAGGGTGATGGGCCCGGGCACGTCGTCGATCGAATCCTTCTGCATGTGCACGCCGACAGCCGCCCCGACCGGGCCGGCGGGCAGGTTGAACAGGTCGCCGGTGGCCGAGGCCTCGAACGTGGTCTGCTCGTAGACGGTCTTGCCGACTTCATGGTCGAACAGGAAGGCCGACTCCGCGGGCGTGTAGATGCCCGCCATGAAGTCCGGCGTCAGCCAGTTGATGTCGATGCAGGGCTTGTGGCTCTTGGGCAGCATCATTCCCACGCACGAGGCGCCGGCCCGCGGGAGCGAGTTGTCGTTGAAGATGCCCGCGGTGCCGAACATGCTACGGCCTTCGGCCGACTTGACCGCGTCGTCGAGGATGCGGTCGTTGCCGTAGAGGCCCGAGGAGTGGCTGTACTGGACAAAGGCGTCCCAGCTCCAGCCCTTGAGGAAGGGCACGCCCTCGATGTCGCCGCGCAGCCCGCCGACCACACGGCCGAAGTCCACACGGGTGTCGGAGTTGTTGTGGTTGGTGATCGGCGTGGGGCTGAGGATGGTGTCGAAGAAGCGCGGATCGGTATTGGTGAAGCCCGCGCTGAACGGGTCCTGTTCGGCCGTGTAGAGGTAGGTCCAGAACTGGCGGTAGCCGTGGCTGACGTTTTCGCGGCGGTTCAGCAGGACCTCGGTATAGGCCTCCATGCTGCCGCCGAGGTTGTAGCCGCCCTGGGCGAAGAACGACTTGGTGGTCAGTTCAGGCGTCACCGTCGCCTGGGCGTTGAACGGGCTCAGGGTGTCGATCACCCCCGTTGAGTTCGGGTTGTCCGCCTGGAGATCGGCTCCAACTATGTACCAGCCCGTCGGCGAGTTCGGGTAGAAGCGGGTGCGGGTGCCCTCGACGTGCCCGATCGGGCTGAACTGGCGCGGCACAAAAGCGCCGAGGTTGTGGCCGTAGTCGAACTGCAGCTTGCCGCGGTAGGTGCCGCCGCCGCCGGTATAGAGCCAGATGTCGTCGTAGATCAGGTTGTTGCACTTCGGCGTGCCGGGTTGACGCGGGTCGATCAGATCGCTGCGCTGATGGGTGGTCGCGTCGGTCTGATACTGGGCGGCGCAGCCGAGATAGCTACGGTCACCGCGGGTCAGCTCCTTGGTCTTGCTGTAGTCCACCGTGAAGCTGAAGTAGCCGCGGGCGAAGGTCTTGCCCCAGGTGAAATCGAGCTTGTACTGCTCACCGCCGCGCTGTTCCGGCTGGCTGGCGAAGGCGTCGAAGGAGCCGCCGTCCAGGTTCTTCTTGGTGATGATGTTCACGACGCCGGCGATGGCGTCCGAGCCGTAGACCGACGAGGCGCCGTCCTTCAGGATTTCGACCCGATCGATGATGCTCTCGGGGATGACGTTCAGGTCGACCGAGGAGACCTGGCCGCGAACGCCGGCCGGACCGGCGCGCCGGCCGTTCAGCAGCACGACGGTGCGGTTGGCCCCGAGGCCCCGCAGCGACAGGGTCTGGGCGCCCGGGCCGCCGGCGGTGACGAAGGCGGTGGAGATCGTCGAGGTGATCTGCGGCGACCCGGTCGCCAGGGTCGAGCCCTGCAGCATGGAGGCCGTGTCGGACACGCCGGCCAGCTGGCTGGCCTCGCTGGTCAGGACCTGGATGGGGTTGGGGCTGTTGAATTCGCTGCGCTTGATGCGCGAGCCGGTGACGACCACCTCTTCCACCTCGGCCGCCTTGTCGGCCTTGGCCTTTTCGGGCGGCGGCGGGGGCGGCGCCGGGGGCGCGTCCTGCGCCATGGCGATGGACGGAACTGCCATCACCGCCAAGCCGGCGATGATCGTGGTGGAAAGCAGAACTGATCTTTCGAGTCTCATGAATACCCCCGGGCCGGTCGCGGACTCGCCGCGACGAATGCTGATGGTTGGCACGATGATTACAGGCCTGCAACACGATGAACCCGTTCATTTTGCGGCGATACCCGGAAGTCACAGGATACAATACTGTTCATTGAGAGACTGATCGGCGCCTCTACTGCGCGATCCCGCAGAGCCTGCAATTCGGAGCACCCGTTAACGCCCGTTAGAGACTCCGCCACTAACCATTGGGCCAACAGCGGCTCAGGCTGTCTGTGTTAGGTCTTGTGGCGTGCGCGTGACGGCGATTCGGTGATGGTCGATCTCACTTCGGAGATGACGAGCTTGTGGACGGCCCTGGGGCCGGCGCCGCTTGAGCGCGGCCGTCTGGTGCAGTTCGTGTCCACCCGCGCCGGCGAAGGCGTCTCCACCATAGCGCGGGAGTTCTCGCGCCTGGCCGCGGTGCGCGCCCGCAAGCCGGTCTGGCTGGTGGACGCGGACCTGGAGCGCCAGACCCAGCTGGCCGCCGCGGCCGGCGAGCCGGAACGCTTCGGCCAGGTCGGCAAGGTCGCCGGCGCCTCGCCTGACGGGACCACCTTCTTCACGGTGCGGCCGGCGCTGAAGGATCGGGAAGGCCGGATCGTGCCCGACGCTCATCTGATCGTGGCGCGGCCGTTGCTGGGCGGGCGGCTGTGGATCACGCGGCTGCGTAGCGAAGTGTTCAGGGTCGAGAGCCGGGCCCATGTCCTGCCCGTGCCCTCCTACTGGGACGCCATGCGCCGGCACGCGGACTATATCGTGGTCGACAGCCCCTCGGCCGACCGCTCCGACTCGGCGGTGACCCTGGCGCCCTTCATGGACGCGACCGTGATCGTGGTCGCCGCGGAGGAGGCCGAGGCGCCCCACGTTGCAGCCCTGCGCGACGCCCTGGAGGCGACGGGAGGCCGTGTCGCCGGCCTCGTATTCAACCGCGCCCGCGATTTCGCGCCCAAGATCCTGCGGCGCCGGGCGTCGTGACCAGCCTGACCTTCGCGCCCTACCGGGCGGAGCGGCGCGGCTCGGAGGCCGGGCCGCTGGTGTTCGGCTGCGTGGTCTTCATGCTGCTGATGTTCTCGCAGGGCTGGGTCGGACCGCTGAGCGGCGACAAGCCCGACGCGGAGTCGGGCGGCCTGATCCGGGCGCTGTACTACCCCGCCTATGTGGTCGGCATCGGCCTGATCCTGACCGGGTTGAAGGACACCTTTTCCGCGCTGATACGGGCGCCGCTGTTGATCGCCCTGGTGGCGCTGGCGGCCCTGTCGGTGATGTGGTCGTCCGATCCGGCCACGACGACGCGGCGGGTGGTGGCGATCCTGCTGACTTCGCTGGCCGGGGTGGTGATCGCCGCGCGGCTGGACTGGCGCCGGCTGGCGGCGAGCTGGGCCTGGAGCTTCCTGATCCTGGGCGTGCTGTCGCTGCTGGTGGCGGTGTTCGTGCCCTCGATCGGGCGGATGAGCACCCTGTTTCCGGGCGCCTGGCGCGGCCTGTGGCTCGAGAAGAACGCGCTCGGCGGCAATATGGCGCTGGGCTGTGTGGTGCTCGCCGCCGCCACCCTGCTGGATCCGGGGCGCCGGCGGCTGTGGCTGGGCGGCGCGGCGCTGGCGCTCGGCCTGGTCCTGATGTCGACCTCGAAGACCTCGCTTCTCGCCCTGGCGCTGGGCCTGGGCGCCCTGGGCTTCGTCTGGCTGGCGCGGCGAGGCCCCGCGGCCAGCGTGGTCATGGTCTGGCTGGGCGTGGTCGCGGTGGCGGGGGTGGCGTCGGTGGCGATCTTCGCGCCCCACCTGATCTTCGATGCGCTCGGCAAGGACGCGACCCTGACAGGGCGCACGCGCATCTGGGCCGGCGCCGCCAGCGTGATCAAGGAGCGGCCGCAGCTGGGCTGGGGCTATGGCGCCGTCTGGGACAACGAGAGCCCGTGGGGCCCGCTGGCCAAGATCACCAGGATCGCGGGCTTTCGCGCGCGCCACGCCCACTCCAGCTGGGTGGAGATGAACCTCGGCCTCGGGCTGTGGGGCCTTAGCCTGTGGGCGCTCTATTTCGTCGAGACCTGGATGCGCGGACTGTGGGCTGTGTTCACCAGCCGCGCAGCCCTGCTCGCCGTGCCGTTCCTGGCCGTCTACAGCCTGACCAGCCTGACCGAGAGCGTGACCATGACCTGGAACGACCTGCGCTGGGTGATGTTCGTGACCATCGCGGTGAAGCTGGCGATGGGCCGGCGCGAAGAGGCCTGAGGGTTCGGCCGCTCAGGACACCGCCAGGCGGCTGATCTCGGCCTGGCCGTAGACCCGGGGCTCGAAGCCCTCCATCCAGACCAGCTTGCCGAGGCCGCGCACGGCGCGGTCGAGCGGTTCGGGCCGGCCCAGCAGCAGAGCCGGAAGCGCGATCAGGCCGAAAGCCGCGGCCTGGGCCGCGCCGATGGCCATCCAGCGGGCCAGCGCCTTCCAGTCGCGTGCGCGGCGCGCGGTCTGGCTGGGCCCCTGGCCGTAGGCGAAGGCGCGCTTCAGCGCATAGGCGAGGGTGGCGCGGTGGGCCGGCGCGTGTTCGGTCACCACCGCCTCTGCTGCCCAGGCGAAGCGGCCGCCGCGGGCCTCGAGGGCGGCGAACAGGGCGTCGTCCTCGCCGCCGATCTGGTCGTGGCCGGTGTCGAAGGGCGCGGAGCCGGGAAGCGCGGTCGCGCGCTTCAGCAGCGAGGCGCCGCAGCCGTAACCGTGGTCGAGCGTCTGCGATACGGCGGGTCCCGTGCGGGAGAAGAAGGCGTCGAAATAGGGCCGCCACAGGGTGATCTCGTCCGGGGCGCGGCCCTGGATGGGGCTGAACACGGCATCGGCGTCGAAGCGTTCGCGGGTCTCGAGCAGGGCGCTCAGCCAATGGGGCGGCGCCTCTTCGTCGTCGTCGAGGAAGGCGATCAGAGCGGCGTCGGTGGCCTTGAGGCCAGCGTTGCGCGCGGTGGCCACGCCCGGGCGCGGCTCGTGCACATAGACCAACGGGAAGGGGCTCTCGGCGGCCAGGGCCGCGACCGCGTCGCAGGCGGAGGCGGCCGGGTCGTTGTCGATGACCACAATGGCGTGCAGGCGGTGGCCGACGCCGTTCTGGGCGAACAGAGACTTCAGCGCCCGCGCCAGGCTCTCGGGGCGGCGAAGGGTCGGGATCAGGACGGCGAGGTCCTTCACGCCCGGGCTCCGATACGGTCGAGGGCGTCGGCGACGGTGCGGATCTCGAAGCCGAGCGCCTTGGCGCTGGCGACCAGTCTCTGCAGCGCTGCAGGCGTGCAGCCCCAGGCGGAGGCCGGATCGGCGACGTCGTGGGTGTAGAGGATCAGCCAGGCGCGCCGGCGCGCGGCGCGCTCGAGCCAGGCCTGGGCGTTGGCTTCGCCGGCCGGCCCCTCGATCCCGACGGCGGGCATCTGGTTCAGGTCGGTCCCGCTGACGATCATGCCCGGATGCAGGGCCCGCAGCGCGCGGTAGCGCGAGGCCAGGGTGCGCTTGGCCCCGACCGAGACGTCGCCATAGGGGTAGGCGAAGGTGGTGGGCTCGCTCAGGCCGCGCGAGACCAGGGCCGCGACATTGCAGTCCACGTCGCGGGCGATGCGCTCGGATCCGGCCTGGCCGCAGTCCAGGTGGCTGAAGGTGTGGCAGCCGATCTCGTGACCCTGGGAGGAGAGCGCTTCGACCTCGGCCTCGTCGGCGAAGACGCCCATCGGCCCTTCGCGGCCGCAAAGTCCCGAGGAAATGTAGAAGGTGCCCTTGGCGCCGGCGGCCTCCAGGATCGCCGCGCCGGTCTCGGCGGCGGAGCGCGGCGCGTCGTCAAAGGCGAAGGAGACGATGGGGTGTTCGAGATGGACCACAGCCGGGCGGCGTTCGACCAGCCGCGTCAGGCGCCGGCGCAGCTTGCCCTTGAGCGAGGCGTCGGCGGCGTAGGCCTCCATGGTCAGACCGCCTCGGCGTAGAGCGCCGCGCGATAGAGCCTGAGCGAGAAGGCGCGGGTGGCCGGCGGGAAGGCGCCGTTCAGCGCCACGCCCTTGAACAGCCCGCGCCAGGACTTCAGGCCCGGCGCTCTCTTGAGCAGGCGCGCGGCGCGATAGCTCGGGTACTGGCTGACGACCTCGGGGTGGCGGCCGACTACGCGGGCGAAGTTGGCCACCGACTGCTCGTACTTGCCGGCCAGGTTGGCGGCGGTGTCCAGCCCCATATGGGTCGCCGGGATGTCGACGTGCACGACGCGGAAGCGGCGCACGATGCGCATGGCCCACTCCACGTCCTCCCAGCCCCAGCCGGTGAAGCCGTCGTCGAAGGCCTCGGACTCGAAGGCGGTGCGGCTGACCAGCAGGTTGGAGGTGTAGACGTACTTTTCCGGCGTCTTGGCGCGCTCGTAGAAGGGCACGCACTCGGCCTTCAGCGCCATCTGGCGGTGGACCGCGAATTCCTTGGTCCGCGGCGCCTGCTTCAGCGAGAAGCCGCCGAAGGCGACGGCCGGGTCCTCGCGCCCGACCAGTTCGGCCCAGCTCTGCAGGAAACGCTCGTCGTCGGGCAGCATGTCGGCGTCGAGGAACAGGAAGGCGGAGCCCCGCGCATGGCCTGCCAGGCGGTTGCGGCCCTTGGCGCGGCCCTCGTTGAAGTGCAGGCGCACGAACCGGGCGGGCAGCACCATGTCGGTGATCGTCTGGCCCACGCGCGCCGCCAGGGCCTCGTCGCCGGCGCCGTCGTCGAGCAGGACGATCTCCACGCTGTCGCCGAGCCGGGGGGCTTCACGATCGAGCGCGCGCAGCAGGGCGCAGGGATCATCTCGGTAGTAGGGGATCAGCACCGACAGCACCGGGCGAGCCGAGGCGTGGGCGCGATTGTCGAAGAGGTGTTCGGGAGCTTCGATCATGATGCGATCCTTGATGCCCGAAAACGGTTGAGAAGCCGTGACCCGTGGGTGCGAAGGCCGGCGGCGTCCAGCGTCCAGGCCACGGCGCCGTAGACCGCGGCCCCGATCCCGGCCTTGAGCAGCAGTTCGAGCGCGCCGCCCAGGGGCGGAACCGCGATCACCGCGAGCGCCATGAGCGCGGTGGCGGCGCCGGCCTTGGCCAGGGTGTCCCAGGGTACGGGCAGGCCGCCGGCCCGCTGGCCCAGGGCCCAGGAGGCCGCGGCGCCGAAGGCGTAGCTGATCGCCGTGGCCCAGGCGGCGCCGACGACGCCGAAACGGGGGATCAGGACCAGGTTCAGGGCGACGTTTGCCAGAGCCGGGAAGGTCATGGCCAGCAGCAGCAGCTTGGTGCGGCGACCCAGCGTGAAGGCCTGGTGGAAATAGTAGGTGGTGATCCCGGAGAAGAAGCCGCCGATGGCGATCCAGGGCGTGACCTGGGTCGCAGCCTCGCGCAGGCCCTCGCCGACCATCAGCTCCGCCAGGGGGCGCGCCACCAGGGCCAGACCCACGGCGGCGGGCAGGGTCATCAGCACCATGGTGGAGGCCTGTTCGGTCGCGGCGCGTTTCAGCGCCTCGCGCCCGCCGCGCTCCAGCGCCATGACCAGGGCCGGGCCGCCCGCGGCGCCCAGCCAGATGAAGACGACGTCGAGGGTGCGGTTCGCCAGGCTGTAGGCGGCGTGATAGGCGCCCACGCTCTTCGCATCCATGAAGGCCGCGATCAGGAAACGGTCGGTGGTGGCCAGCACCAGGGCCAGGATCAGGGACAGGGAAATCGGAAAACCGTAGTGGGCATAGGCCTTCAGGCGCGCCGCGTCGAAGCGGCCTTCGCGGGCGATGGTCAACTCACGCCCCAGCGACGGGGGCAGGCAGAGCAGGCCCGCCAGGCCCGCGCCCACCAGCGGCGCGGCGCCGCCGAAGCCCATGGCGGCGAACAGGGCGCCCAGGCCAAATCCGCCGGCGGTCTGGCCCATGTCGAGGGCGGAGGCGGCCATGACGTCGCCGGCGGCGCGGCGACGCTCCTGCACCAGCTTGACCAGGCTGCGGGCGAGGATGGCCGAAAGGCCGGCGGCGGCCGCGGCCTTGACCGGCCAACTGGCCGGCCAGAGCCAAAGCCCCACGGCCCCGAGCGGCACGAACAGCAGAGCCAGCCCCAGCCAGGCCCGGTAGATGGTCGCGAACAGGTCGCTCAGGCCCGGCTTGCCGTGCTCGGCGGCGTAGAAGCGGGCCATGGCCGCCTCGAGCCAAGTGAAGACCAGGGTGTGACCCAGCGTCATCACAGAGAAGCCCAGGGCGTAGACGCCGTAGTCGGCGGGGCTCAACAGGCGCGTGAACACCAGGATCGAGCCCAGCCCGACCACGCCCTGCGCGATATTGGCGGGCAGATAGCCCCAGACACCGCGCCAGAACATCAGGCGCGCTCCATCGGTGGGCGGGGGCGGGGGCCACGGACCATGGGCGGACTCTAGCGGGCGGCGGTGCAGGTCCCGTTAACGGCGGGGTTGCGTGCGCATGGGTGTCATGACTGACTGCGGGCGTGTCCGGGGGGCTCATGAACCATCGCGGTCTAACGCTTTTGATCCTGCTGACGGTCCTGGCTGGGGTGGCGCCGGCGAGGGCCGGCGTGCGCGAGACCGGTTCGTGGATCGCCGCCTGCGACAACATGCGAACCTGTCACGCCTATGGGCTCTCGGACCGGCACAGCGGGCCGACAGGTGATCAGCGCGCCGCCTATCTCAGGATCACCGTCGCCGGGGAGCAAGGCGCTCGGCCCAAGATCGAGATCGTGTTGCCCGGTGGTTACCTGGATAGCGCCGCCGTATCCGTGGATGGGCGGCCGGTTGAGGGGATCAAGCCCGTCACCTGGGTCTCGTACCGCGGTAGCATGACCTGGGGCACAACCGCCCATACCCTCGGAACGGTCGATCCCGCCTCGGTTTCGCTGCTGCTGCAGGCGATGCGCCACGGACGCAAGCTCGAGGTCGGTCCCCTGGCCTTCTCCCTGGACGGCGCCGAGACCCTGGCGTGGATCGACGCGGAACAGGGGCGGGCAGGATCCGTCAGCGCCCTGTGGGCCGTGGGAGACCGTGCCGAGAGCGTGCCTCCGCTTCCCGCCATGCCGGAGATCGTGCTGGCGCCGCGCGCCGACCAGGCCGGGCTGGATTGGCGCATGCCAGCCTCGGTTCTCGAACGCACCGGCACGGCCGGCTGTCCGCCCAACCCCGCATCCGACATCAGCCGTCGCCTGGCGCCCGGCGTGGTGCTGTGGTCGCCCTATTGCGAACGCCATATGCCTCGCCAGCTCTTCCTGGGCGGCGAGCACGGTGAAGGCCTTCGCCCGGTCGATTTGCCGCTGCCGGCGGACTACGATCTCAAGGTCGAGCCGCTGCAGCTGGGCGCGCCCAGTCCTGGTATCCCGACGGACGCAGGGTCCTGGGACGCCGATCCGCGCGAGCTCTACACGTTTCCATGGGGCAGTTTCTGCGGCCGCGCCCTGACCTGGAAGTGGGGCGGACAGGGTTTTGTGCTCTACGGCGACTGGCTGATCCTGGACTGCCACGGGATCATGGAGGAACACCGGTTGCCGCTGTTTGTCGCGACCGTGAAAGACCCGACACCGGCGCCGCGCGACCCACGCCTGGGACCGGCGCCCCCCAAAAGCTAGCGGATCGCTTCCCGGTCGCCCAGCAGGCAGGGGATGGTCATGGCCATGACGTAGAGGTCGAGCCAGAAGGACTGGCGCTCGATGTATTCGATGTCGAGCGAGACGCGGCGGCGCACGTCGGCGGGGTTGTGCAGGGGCCCGCGCGAGCCCTTGATCGCGGCCCAGCCGGTCATGCCGGGCTTCATGCGGTGGCGCCACGCGTATTCGGCCACCAGGCGCGAGGACTCCGCCTGGCCGGTCTTCATGCCGACCGCGTGCGGACGCGGACCGACCAGGGACATCTCGCCCTTCAGGACGTTCAGCAGCTGGGGCAGCTCGTCCAGGCTGGTCTTGCGGATGAACTTGCCGACCCGGGTGATGCGGTCGTCGTCGGCGGTGACCTGGCGCGAGGCGGCATAGTCGGTGGACTCCACGCGCATGGAGCGGAACTTCCAGACCGTGATGGTCTCGTTGTTGAAGCCGTGGCGGCGCTGGCGGAAGAACACCGGGCCCGGGCTGTCCAGCCGCACGGCCAGCGCGGTCAGGGCGATCACCGGCGACAGGATGACGAGCGCGGCTGTGCCGATCAGCAGGTCCTGGGCGCGCTTGGACAGGGCGCGGCGGTCGTCGGCAGGCAGGCCCGAGACGCGGGTCAGGGGCGCGTCGCCCAGGCGCTTCAGGGCGGCGTTGCGGTCGAGTTCGGTCTCCAGGTCGACCAGCAGGCTGACCTCGTTGGGCAGCACCTTCAGCCGGTCGATGATCTCGCGCACCCGGTTCTTGGCGGAGGGATCGACGGCGATCACCACCCGGTCCACCGAGGGGGTGATGCGGTGTTCCAGCAGGTCGAGGGTGCCGCCGAGCACCGGCACGCCCGCGACATTGGTGGGCGAGCGGGCCATGCGGTCGTCGAAGACGCCAATGACATTGACGTCGCGCCGGGCGATGGCGGCCTTGATCAGGCGTTCGGCGTGCTTGGTGGCGCCCACGACGACGACGTTGGGGGTCAGCTTGCCGGAGGTGCGCCAGTCGCGCACCACCGCCCACCAGCCGACGTGCAGCATGTGCACGCACATCAGGCCGAGCGCGCTCCAGATCACCAGCGCGGTCGCCACGCCCGGGCCGGCGGCGAGGAAGGCGGCGACGCCCAGGGCCACTGCGCCGGAGACGATCATCGCGAGGGCGACCTTGGCCAGGTGCAGGCTGAGCTTCTCGTTGCGGCCGAAACGATAGAGCTCGAAGCCTTCGAGCAACTGGGCGCCCACCGCGGCGGCGGCGATGAAGGGCAACAGCGTCCGCAGCGGGGTGGAAAGCAGGGGCAGGGGGCTGAGCGTGGCCGCGACCACCGTGGCCAGCACTCCCAGCGCCAGGAAGTCGCCGGCGCGGAACAGACTGACCGCCATGGCGCCGGAGCTGCGCGAACGGGAAGAGACCAGCTGTCCGGGCCGCAGCGGACCGCGGCGGTCGCGCGGGTCGGCAGGCGTCTCGGCGCTGACCAGCTCGCGCGCGGCCAGGGCCTGCAGCGCAGCGGCGTCCTGGGGGGGACCTGAGGGCGGAGCGACCGCCCGCCCCGAGGGCCGATCGTCCCGCCGTGCGACCGGCGCGGCGACCCGCGCCGCCGGAGTCACCTCGGGCGTCGCATCGGGCTGAAGCTCGGGCTGGGAACGGGCGAGGGCGGCGGGCATCGAGCGGTTCTTGGCCGGTCACGGAGGGCGGACCTTGCCGGACCATGCGCCCGATCCCGTGCAAACCGCGTTAACGCGCGAGAATTTCGCATGGGATGGCGGTTGGTGGTTCGTGGATCGACACGGGATGAGGATCTGACCCAACTTCTCGTGTGCGATGGGTTGACCCCCGGCGGCGGTGCGGGCAAACGGAACGCCGCCGGAGACGTGGCCGAGTGGCTGAAGGCAACGGTTTGCTAAATCGTCATACCTCTCAAGGGTATCGAGGGTTCGAATCCCTCCGTCTCCGCCACCCTCCGCCTTCGGCTTCCGGTGGCAGGCCACCTCAGCCCCAATGTCCTGCGGCCCCTTGGGACAGACCGATTCCGAAATAGCTCCAGGCTGCTACAACCGGTCGACCAGCGGCGGACTCCGCCACGTCACGTCGTTCGATTGTCAGAGGGCTCCGCATCGCCAGCCTTGACGGCTGCAGACAGCGGGCTCGATATCGGCGGGTAGGGCGTGGGGGATGTCGGCATGCAGGATTTCAACCGGAGGACCGCGCTGGCCGCCGGTCTCAGCCTTACCGCCGCGGGCTTGGCGCCCGGGATCGCCCAGGCGGTGCAGAGCACGCCGTTTCCGTTCCGCATGACCCAGAACCGGGTCTGGCTGGCGGTGAAGGTCAACGACAAGGGGCCCTTCGCCTTCCTGGTCGACACCGCCGCGCGCGACTACATGATCGACCAGAAGCTGGCCGCGAGCCTGAAGCTGACCGGCGGGGAGTCCTCCATGGCCCTCACCCCCGGTCAGGCCGGGGGTATCCCGACCAAGGCCGCACGGTTGAAGGGCCCGGTTGGGAACTCCGACCTGCCCGTCTTCCAGGTCAATTCGATCACCATCGCTGGAGCTTTCCAGGACCGGGACGCGGTTCTGGTCGGTCAACCGCCCGGGCGCTTCGACCTGGCGCAAGGCGTGGTGCCATCGGGCCGCGTCGCCGTGCTGGACATGAATTTCGACCGGGGGTTGGCCAGGGTCGCGACCGCCGTGCGGGCGAATCCCCGCGGCTATGACCGGGTTCCGATCCTGAAGAAGAACCCGATCCAGTGGTCGCACCGGCTGTATGGCGACCGGCCGCTGGTGTACGCCAAGCTGAACGGCAAGGACGTGCGGGTGCTGTTCGACACCGGAATTGCCGATGGCCTGTTCCTGTCCCCCGGCTACGTCAAGCGCGAGAAGCTGTGGGACGCGTTCCCGAAGTTCCAGCCGGGCCGGACCTGGACCACCTTTGGCCGCGTGCCCACGACGCGCACGGTGATCGGCAAGAGCTTCCGGGTCGGGAACATCCATTTCGAGAATGTGCCCATGGTGCTGGGCGATCCGGCGGACGCGGGCGACACCACCAACGAGGCCGATGTGCTGGTGGGCGTGGAAGTCCTGCGCCGGATGAACTTCGTCTACGACATCGACCGCCAGCACGTGCTGGTGCAGCCCTCCGGCGCCCACGACGACTTCTGGCGCGTCGATCGCTCCGGGCTGGAGCTGGTGGCGGTGGGTGACTTCGTCCATGTCGCCAGCGTGCAGAAGGGCTCGCCGGCCGAGGCCGCGGACTTCCGTCCCGGCGACGCGGTCAAGGGCTGGATCGGGGAGGGCGGCTACTTCGGCATCCTGTGGGCCCTGCAGGACGAACCGGGCCGCAGCATCCACTTCCAGCTCGAGCGCGACGGCAAGGAGCTGATGAAGCCGCTCACCCTGGACGACTGGCTTTAGGGATTGACCGGGCTGGGCCTTCGCCCATTCTCGTCTCCTGGTTGAAGCTATCGGCAGGGGGGCGCCGTGACTGAATCGACGCGACGCGGGGCGTTGCTGGCCGGACTTGGCGGCGCCGGCGCCCTGATCTGCCCGCTGACGGCGGCGGCCCTGACCGCCAGCGCCCCCTTCGCCTTCCGGCTGACCCAGAACCGGGTCTGGCTGTCGGTGAAGGTCAACGGCCGCGGCCCCTACGCCTTCCTGATCGACACCGCCGCGCGCGACTACATGATCGACCAGAAGCTGGCGGCGGACCTGAAGCTGACCGGCGGCGACTCCACCCTGGTCCAGGCGCCGGGTCAGATGAACGGCGGGTCGAAGGCGGCGCGGATGAAGGGCCCGGTCGGTTTCGACGACCTTCCCGTCTTCCAGGCCGACCGCGTCGAGGTCGGCGGCGCCTTCCTGGAGCGCGAAGCCGTGCTGGTCGGCCAGCCGACAGGCCGCTTCGACCTGGCCCAGGGGGTGGTCCCCTCCGGGCGCGTCGCGGTCTGGGACATGAACTTCGACAAGAGCCTGGCGCGGGTGTCCGGCCCTGTTCCCGAGAACGCCACGGGCTACGAACTGGTGCCCCTGCTCAAGACCGACGGGGTGGGGTTCTCCCATATGCATTCCGGCCACCGACCGCTGATGCACGGCTGGCTCGACGGTCGCAGCGTCAAGGTGCTGTTCGACACGGGGATCGGTGACGCCCTGTTCGTCTCGCCGCGCTTCGTCAAGGCGCACCGCCTGTGGGACAGCCACGCGCGCGCCCAGCCGGGCCGCACCTGGACCACGTTCGGGCGGGTTCCGCGCACGCGCACGGTGATCGGCGAGCGCTTCCAGATCGGCAAGCTCGTGTTCGACAAACCGCCGGTGGTGCTGGGCGATCCCGGCGACGCGGACGAGGCCACCCACGAGGCCGATGTGCTGGTGGGCGTGGAGATGCTGCGTCGCCTGAACTTCATCTACGACCTCAGCCGCCAGCAGACCCTGATCCGCGCTTCGGCCGCCCACAAGGACTTCTGGCGCATCGACCGCTCGGGCCTGGAGCTCGAGGCCCAGGGCGATTTCGTCCACGTCGCCAGCGTGCAAAAGGGCTCACCGGCAGAGGCCGCGGACTTCCGCCCCGGCGACACGGTCAAGGGCTGGATCGGCCAGGGCGGCTATTTCGGCATCCTGTGGGCCCTGCAGGACGAGCCGGGGCGCAGCATCCACTTCCAGCTCGAGCGCGACGGCAAGGAGCTGATGAAGCCCGTCACCCTGGACGACTGGCTGTAGGGAACCATCGACCCAGGACGCCGCCGGCTCAGTGGTGAGGCCTGTGCCTGCCGTGATGGGTTGCGCTGGTTCCGCCCAGGGGGTTGGTCTTCAGGGCGGCGAAGTTGGCGAGCGAGGTCAGGCAGTTCGCGTACCAGGTTCCATAGGTCACGACGGAATCGACCCGGTAGTCGAGCGTCTGGGCGTAGCCGTTCGTGCAGCTGTTGTCGTAGACTTGGGTCTTCAGGGCCGAGGCCGCGGTGGCGTCGCCGGTGGAGACCAATCCCACATAGGCGGTCAGGACGGGGGTCACCGCGCCGAGGGGATCGGTGCAGAGCGGCGAGTATGCGCCGTTGCTGTAGAAGGCGCCGCAGACCGGATCGCCGCTCAGCCAGCTGTCGGTGAAGGTCACCTGGCGGGGCGTGTTGGTATAGGGATTGTAGGCGATATCGAGCCCCGAGATCGCCGCCAGCCGGGCGGTCTGCACCGCGGCGACCAGGGGCTGGGCCGTGGCGTAGTAGGTGGCGGCGCGCGCCTTGATCGTGGCCAGCGTGGCGTTGTGGACGTCGCCGGTCGAGCGCCTGGCCATCTCCTGGTAGAAGCCCAGGATGATGGCGCCGAGCAGCAGGTAGAGCGAGATCGTCTGCTGGGCGAGGTCCGCCTGGCCGTCGTCGGTCCACTGGGCCATCAGGTTGATCTGATCTTCCGCGTCGGACAGGGCGTTGGCGCCGAGGCCCGAGGTCAGGGCGGCGTAGAGCTGGTCGTCGGTGTAGCCGGCGTTGACGTCGGCGGCGTAGTCCTCGTTGACGAACTGGCTGGCGGACTGGGCCGAGGCGGTGGCCGCCTTGATCTGGTCCAGGGTCAGGTCGCGCTGGAACACGACCTTGACCTCGTTGACGATCATGTCGGTGAGCTGCTGCAGGTCGATCCCCCCGCTGGACGGGTCGAACAGGTTCTTCAGGCTGGATCCGGCCGACAGCAGGCCGGAGATGATCGAAACGACTTTCGCGACGGTTTCCATGGCGCTCCCCGGGTTTTCAGGCGGGGAGGTAAATTCGATATTGTTCGCGCGTAAAGCGAAATGTGTCCGGCCCGGCCGCCCTCGTGGCCATGGCGATTGACACCGGACGGGGCGCCGGAGTCTGATCGCCCTCCGCCGCCCAGGATCGCGCCTTGTCCGACTCCGCCGCTGAGCCCACCGGCTCGCTCGAAACCGCCCTGGCCCATACCGCCTCGATGCTGGGCGACCGGCCGGCGCTGGCGGTTCTGCAGGCGCAGGAGATTCTCAGGGTCGTGCCGGGTCATCCCCAGGCCCAGCTGCTGTTGGGCGTGGCGCACCGGCTGAACGGCGATCCGGCCGCCGCACGGGCCGTGCTCGCGCCGCTGGCGGCGCAGGCGCCGGCCTGGAGCGCGCCGCATGTGGAGCTGGGCCTGGCCGAGGCGGCGCTGGGCGAGACCGACGCGGCGATCGAGGGCCTGAGGCGCGCGGTGGCCATCGATCCGATGCAGCCCCATGCCTGGCGCGCGCTGGGGGACCTGCTGCTGGTCCGCGGCGAGGTCGAGGCCGCCCAGGAGGCCCACGGCCAGGTGGTCAACGCCTCGGTGGGGGACCCGGTCCTGATGCAGGCCGCCTCCGCCCTGTTCGAGAACCGGCTGGACGTGGCCGAGCGGCTGATCCGACCCTTCCTGCAGGCGCATCCGACCGACGTGGCCGCGATCCGCATGCTGGCGGAGGTCGCCGCGCGGCTCGGTCGTTTCGAGGACGCCGAGCACCTGCTGGAGCGATGCCTGGCCCTGGCGCCGGGCTTCGACGCGGCGCGGCAGAACTACGCCACCGTTCTGCACCGGCAGAACAAGGCGGTGGAGGCTCTGGTCGAGATCGAGCGGCTGCTGGAAAAGGACCCGTCCAACGCCGGCCTGCTGAGCCTGAAGGCGGCGTCGGTGTCGCGCACCGGCGACCAGGACCTGTCGGCGGAACTGTACCGCGCCGTGCTGGAGCGGCATCCGGACCAGCCCAAGGTGTGGATGAGCTATGGCCACACGCTCAAGGCCATAGGCCGCACAGCGGAAGCGGTGGAGGCCTACCGGCGCAGCACGGCCCTGGCGCCGACCTTCGGCGAAGCCTGGTGGAGCCTGGCCAATCTGAAGACCGTGCGCTTCGAGGCCGCCGACATCGCCGCGATGGAGACGGGGCTTGAGGCCGACAGTCTCGGGCCCGAGGACGCCTTTCATCTGCACTTCGCCCTCGGCAAGGCCCTGGAGGACGAGGGGCGATGGGAGGCCGCCTTCGGCCACTACGCCCGGGGCGCCGCCCTGCGCCGCGAGGGCCTGGCCTACGAGCCGGAGGAGACCACCGAGCAGCTGGAACGGGCGCGCGCCTTTTTCACCCCGGCCCTGTTCAAGGCGCGGGAGGGGCAGGGAAACCCGGCGCCCGACCCGATTTTCGTCGTCGGCTTGCCGCGCTCCGGCTCGACCCTGGTGGAGCAGATCCTGTCGAGCCATTCCCAGGTGGAGGGCACCACCGAACTGCCGGATATCGCGCTACTGGCCCGGCGGGTGGGCGGGCGCGACGGCAAGGGCGGTCCCAGCGCCTATCCCGAGGTGCTGGCGAGCCTTTCGGCCACGGAGCTTTCCGACCTCGGCCAGGCCTACCTCGACGCCACCCGGGTGCATCGCAAGCTCGGTCGGCCCTTGTTCATCGACAAGATGCCCAACAACTTCCTGCACGCGGGCTTCATTGCGCTGATCCTGCCCAGGGCGAAGATCGTCGATGTGCGGCGCCATCCGCTGGCCTGCTGTTTCTCCGGCTTCAAGCAGCATTTCGCGCGCGGCCAGGCCTTCAGCTACGACCTTGGCGACATCGGACGCTGGTACCGGGACTATGTGGCCCTGATGGACCATTTCGACGCCGCCGCGCCGGGGCGGGTCCACCGGGTGATCTACGAGGATCTGGTCGCCGATCCGGAGGCGCAGGTGCGCGCCCTGCTGGCCCATTGCGGCCTGGCCTTTGAGGAATCCACCCTTCGCTTCTGGGAGACCGAGCGGATCGTACGCACCGCCTCGTCCGAACAGGTGCGCCGGCCCATCTACACGGAGGGGTTGGACCAGTGGCGCCACTTCGAACCCTGGCTCGACCCGCTGAAACTTGCCCTTGGGTCAAGTCTGGAGCGGTGGCGCAGCGCCTGAAGACTCTCAACTGAAACAGTTGCTTGAAGGCGAAAGCCACAGCGCGCGGGAGATTGTCGAAACCGTACCCTCGCCAACTTGACAACGTTTAGTCGCCGGAGCGTGATAACCCCGTTCTCTCATCGACTCCCCGGGGGTGGTTATGCGCGCGATGTCTTCCTTTGGCCGGGGGCGCGTCGCGCCTCGCCTGGCGTCCCTGCTGCTGGGTACGACCATCCTGAGCGCGGCGCCGGCCGTGGTCTTCGCCGCCGACGCCAAGCCGGCGACGGTGGAAGAGATCATCGTCACCGCCCAGAAGCGCGAGGAGAACCTGCAGCGCGTGCCGCTGTCGATCCAGGCGATCGGGACCCAGAAGCTGCAGGAGCTGCAGGTCACCAGTTTCGACAGCTACGCCAAGTTCCTGCCGAGCGTGAGCTTCCAGGAGCTCGGCCCCGGATTCTCAAACGTCTACATGCGCGGCGTCGCCTCGGGCGGCGACGGAAACCATTCGGGCTCCCTGCCCAGCGTCGGCATCTATCTGGACGAACAGCCGATCACCACCATCGGCGGCGCCCTGGACATCCACGTCTACGATATCGCCCGGGTCGAGAGCCTCTCCGGTCCCCAGGGCACGCTGTACGGCGCCAGCTCCCAGGCCGGCACGGTGCGCATCATCACCAACAAGCCCGAGTTCGGGGTGACCAAGGGCAGCTACGACGTCTCGATCAACAAGGTCGACCAGGGCGGCATGGGACACATCGAGGAGGGCTACATCAACCTCCCGGTGGCGGAGAAGGCGGCCATCCGCCTCGTGGCCTGGAACGAGCATGACGCCGGCTACATCGACAACGTCCCGGGCACGCGCCACTACGCGACGGCCAATGTCACCATCAACAACGCAGCCGTCGCCAAGAAGGACTACAACGACGTCGACATCCACGGCGCCCGGGCCGCGCTGAGGGTCGAGCTCAACGAGAACTGGACGCTCACGCCCACGATCATGGGCCAGCAGACCACAGCCCACGGCATCTTCGCCTACGATCCGTCCGTCGGCGACCTGAAGGTCAAGCACTTCTATCCCGAGGGCGGCACCGACCGCTGGTACCAGGCGGCGATGACGGTGCAGGGAAAGGTCGGAAGTCTCGACCTGACCTATGCGGGCGCCTACATGGACCGCAAGCTGCACACCACGTCGGACTACACCGACTATTCGTTCTTCTACGACCAGATCGGCTACGTGGTTTACGACAACCTCGGCCATGTCGTGGACCCTTCGCAGCGCATCGTCGGTGACGACCACTTCACCAAGCAGAGCCACGAAATCCGCCTGGCCTCGCCCCAGGGCGACCGCTTCCGCTACGTGGCGGGGCTGTTCTATGAGCGCCAGACCCACGACATCCTGCAGGACTACAAGATCGACGCCCTGGGCACGAACTTCTCGGTCACGGGCCATCCCCACACGATCTGGCTGACCGACCAGTTCCGTGAGGACATCGATTCCGCGGTCTTCGGCGAAGCGACCTACGACATCACGCCCAAGCTGACGATTTCCGGGGGCATGCGCTACTTCAAGGCGGAGAATTCGCTGAAGGGCTTCTTCGGGTTTGCCTCGACGGTCAGCCACAACACCGGCGAATTCAAGTGCTTCGGCCCGGCGGTGACCGCCGGCGCGCCCTGCACCAACCTGAACAAGAGCGTCTCGGAATCCGGCCACACCGAGAAGGTCAATCTGACCTACAAGATCGACGACGACCGGATGGTCTACGCCACCTACTCCACCGGGTTCCGCCCCGGCGGCATCAACCGGCGCGCCAGCCTGCCGCCGTACAAGGCGGACTTCCTGACCAACTACGAGATCGGCTGGAAGACCTCGTCGCCCGATCACACCCTGCGCTTCAACGGGGCGATCTTCCTGGAGAACTGGAAGGACTTCCAGTTCTCGGTGCTGGGCCAGAACTCCTTCACCGAAATCCGCAACGCCGGCCAGGCCCAGATCAAGGGCGCCGAGGCGGACTTCATCTGGCGTCCGAACAGCGGCCTGACCTTCTCGGGCGCGGCCTCCTACACCGACGCGCATCTGACCAAGAACTACTGCGGCGCGCTGGACCCCGCGACCCAGCAGCCGATCACGGTCTGCCCGGTGGCGGCCTACCCGTACACGCCCCAGGCGCCGTCGGGGACCGAGCTTCCGGTCACGCCCAAGCTCAAGGCCAACCTCGTCACCCGCTACGAGTGGGGCATGGGCGGGATGAACGCCCACGTCCAGGGCGCGGTGGTCTATCAGGGCTCCAGCTGGGCGGACCTGCGGGTCAAGGCCCCGAGCCCGGTGACGGGCGTCGAAATCCCGATCCGGTCCCTGATCGGCAAGCAGGAAGCCTATACCACCGTGGATCTGACGGCAGGGGTCGAGAAGGACAACTGGACCTTCGAGTTCTCGCTGCTCAACGCCTTCGACAGCCGCGGCGACGTCTACCGCTACGCCGAGTGCACGACCCAGATCTGCGGCTTCGAACCGTATGTGGTCCCATCGAAGCCGCGCACCTTCGGCGTGAGGTTCGGCCAAAAGTTCTGAGCCAAGGGCCGCTCTCCGCCTGGGGGGCGGCTCACCAGAACTTGTACCGCACCACCAGATTGCCCTGACTGAGCTGACTCTTGTCCACGTACCACCGGTGCGGCGGGTGAGGGTCGTCCGGCGGCAGCGGCATCCCCGGCGGCGGGGTGGACTCCTTGGGCCCGTTGGCGCCGAGGGTGTTGGCATGCAGCAATGGCGCCTTGCGCCAGGCGTTCTTCGCCAGCTGGTAGTCGGCCCAGGCCTGGTAACGCGCGGCCTTTTCCCGATCGGCGATCAAAGGAAGGGCTCCCATGGCGTCCCCCAGCCGGGCCAGCCGGGCGCGGCAGGCGGCCAGGGACTGACCGCTCAGAGCGGCCATGCGTTCAGGCTCGCATCCCTCAAGCGCCTTGAACCGGGCTGATCCGGAGCCGGGCTCGTCGGTCCGCACGCTCCACCGACCGAAATCCCTGGGGGCCGCCTGAGGGGCGTCGGCCGCCGCCGAAGGGAGCTGGGCCGGCGGCTCGTGAACAGGCGGGGAAGCCTGGGCGTGGAGCACAGGCGCCGGAGCAGGGTGAGCGGACGGCGCGCGGGCGCTCCGGCGCGCCACCGGGGCTGGGGGAAGCCTGGCCAGCACCACCTCGTCGCCAAAGGTCTGCGAGGGGAAGCTTCGGCCTCGGGTCTGCAGGCAGATGAAGAAGATCAGATGGCAGGCCAGGGCCGCGGCGACGGCCACGGCCCGCCGCGTTCGCCGTCCGCTCCGGGAGCGGCGTCCGAGGGGGCGGCCGTCTTGACGAAACAGGAGCATCGTCTGCGGACCTCAGAATTTGTAACGCAGTCGCAATTTGCCGTGGTCGATCTGGCTCTTGTCCAGGTGCCAGCGGCGAGCCTTGAAGGGCTCGTCAGGCGCGAGCGGCATCGGGGGCGGTGGCTTGAACTCGCGGCGACCGGGGATGTCGAGCAGGTCACCGTGCAGCATCGGCGCCTTTCGCCACTCGTTCTTGGCCATCTGGAAGTCCGCCCAGGCCTGGTAACGCGCGGCCTTTTCCCGATCCGCAATCAGAGGAAGGCTTCCCATGGCGTCCCCCAGCCGGGCCAGCCGGGCGCGGCAGGCGGCCAGGGACTGACCGCTCAGAGCGGCCATGCGTTCAGGCTCGCATCCCTCAAGCGCCTTGAACCGGGCTGATCCGGAGCCGGGCTCGTCGGTCCGCACGCTCCACCGACCGAAATCCCTGGGGGCCGCCTGAGGGGCGTCGGCCGCCGCCGAAGGGAGCTGGGCCGGCGGCTCGTGAACAGGCGGGGAAGCCTGGGCGTGGAGCACAGGCGCCGGAGCAGGGTGAGCGGACGGCGCGCGGGCGCTCCGGCGCGCCACCGGGGCTGGGGGAAGCCTGGCCAGCACCACCTCGTCGCCAAAGGTCTGCGAGGGGAAGCTTCGGCCTCGGGTCTGCAGGCAGATGAAGAAGATCAGATGGCAGGCCAGGGCCGCGGCGACGGCCACGGCCAACCGCGTTCGCCGTCCGCTCCGGGAGCGGCGTCCGAGGGGTCGGCCGTCCGCCCGGTCCTTCGCTCGCTGGGCCTGCCACACTCCGCGCAGACTCGGCGGCAATTCGGGCGAATTCCAGCCTCAGAAGGGTCGTTGGGCGCACGTCCCGTGCGCTTCGTCGACTTCGCTGCGGTCAGTGGGTGATCGGGCTCCCGACGCTGGAGGTCTGCTGGCTTTGCGCCCAGATATCTGTCCGGCGCCGAGGTCGGAGACGCCGACCGACGTTATCCGAAAGACTTCCCGGGACGTCTTCAGTCCAGCTTCAATGAGCTTGAGAAGGCGGATTAATCCAACCTTAGGTCAACTTCTGTATGGCTGCGCTCATGCGCCGCGTGTTCACCGCCATCGCCCCCGGTTTTTCCAACGCGAAGACTGTGCCGCCCCAGCCGCCGGGCTCAGACGACCGGCCCTGATGCGGATCGGGGCGTTTCATCATCTCAGGACCCGGTTGACGGTCCTCTACACCGCCCTGTTCGGGACGGTCCTGATGCTGATCGCCGGTGGCGTCTATGCCGCCATTTCCGCCCGGGCGCGCCACGCCATCGACCACGAGCTGGCCGCCGGTCCGCTGTCCGGGGTGCTGATGATGGCCGGTGGCCTCGGCCTCGCCGTGCTGGCCCTGGGAAGCCTGGCCCTGGCGCGCACCCTGACGCGGCCGATCTCGGCGCTGGAGGAGGCCGCCCACCGCCTGCAGCGGGGCCAGGAGGCGCGGGTCGCGGTGGTGTCCTCCGACGAGATCGGACGGTTGGCGGACAGCTTCAACGCCATGGCGCGCGAGATCCACGAGCGTGAGCTGAAGATCACCCACCTGGCCCTGCACGATCCGGAGACCGGCCTGCCCAACCGCCTCGGCTTCGAGCGGGCGCTGGAGACCATGTCCCGGCAAGGCGGGGTCGGGATCATCGCGGTCCTGACCCTGGGGGTCGACCGCTTCGAATATGTACGCGGCGCCATCGGCTACGCCCTGGCAAGCGAGCTGGTGGCTGAAATCGGCGTGCGGCTGGCGGGCCTGCGGCCCACTGACCACGGCGCGCGCCTGTCCACCGACACCCTGGGCCTGCTGGTCCGCGCCGACGATCTCAGCGACGCCCGCTGGATCGCGACCGAGCTGATGACCCGACTGCAGGCGCCCATGACCCTTGAGGGCCAGAGGGTCGACGTCTCGCTCACCGGCGGTCTGGCGATCCACGGGATCGACGACGCGGTCGTGGGCTCGGCCATCGAGCGGGCCAGCATCGCGCTCGACCAGGCGCGCGCGGGACGGCGCAAGCTCGAGGTGTTCGACGAGGCGGCCTACGGCGATCCGGGCCGCAATCTCAGTCTGATCAGCGACATGATGGCCGCGCTCGAGGCCGGCGAGATCCAGACCTTCCACCAGCCCAAGCAGGACCTGCGCACCGGCGCCTTCACCGGGGTGGAGACCCTGGTGCGCTGGCGCCATCCGACCCGCGGCATGGTGGCGCCGGACCTGTTCGTGACCATGGCCGAGGAGACCGGCAACATCCGCGCCCTGACCGAGCAGGTGCTGGCCCGCGCCATCGCGGACCAGGCGAGCCTGCGCGAGCGGGGCTTCGACCTGCTGTTCTCGGTCAATCTGTCGGGCCGGCTGCTGAGCGACCCTGACTTCGCGGGCTGGGCGCTGGAGACCATCCGGGCCGCGGAGGCCCGCATCTGTTTCGAGATCACCGAGACCGCGGTCATCGAGAACCCGAAGGTGGCCCTGGGCATCGTCGACCGCTTCGCCGCTGCGGGCGTGGGGGTGTCGATCGATGACTACGGCTCGGGCCTGTCCTCCCTGGCCTACCTGAAGCAGATCCGCGCCGACGAGCTGAAGATCGACAAGGCCTTCATCACCGCCCTGGCCGACGACGGACGCGACGCCCTGCTGGTCAAGTCGACCATCGACCTGGCCCACAGCCTGGGCCTGAAGGTCACCGCCGAGGGGGTGGAGACCCGCGAGGTCCGCGCCATCCTGGCCGCCATGGGCTGCGACCTGGCCCAGGGCTATCTGATGGCGCGGCCGCTGCCCCTGGCCGAGCTCGGCGACTTCCTGGAGGCGCAGCAGGATGCAGGCGGCACGGCGCCGATGAGCCTCAGCGCCTGAGGCCCGGCGCTGGCCGGGATGGACTTGGCTGCTCCGCCTCGGCCATTGTCCTGCCGATGAGCCGCAGCGAAACCCCCGAACAGTCCCGCTTCCGTCGGCGGCGCATCCTGCTGGCCATCGGCGTCGCCTCGCCGATCTTCGCCCTGCTGAGCGTGTTGGTCGCGGCCCTGGCCTTTCCCCACTTCAACCATGCGCGCCAGTACATCAGCGTGCTGGGCTCGGCGCTCGCGCCGCACCCGATCATCTTCAACGCCGGCGTGCTGATCGCCGGGATCGGCGCCGGCCTGGCCGGGGTGGGCTTCGGTTTTGGCCTGGTCGGGGTCGGGGGAGGGCGCGTCCCCGCCGTGATCACCGCCCTGTGCTTCGCCCTGGCCGCCGTGGGGCTGGTGGTTTCCAGCCTCTATCACTGGCCCGATCCGCGCCATCTGTTCGTCAACCTCGGCCTCGGCATCCAGATCGCGCCGCTGGCCCTGGTCTGGGGCCTGTGGCGGGTGGAGGAGATGCGGGGCCTGAAGCGGTTCCTGATCGCGGTGTTCGTGCTCATGGCGGTGCTCACCGTCCTGACCCGCCACCTGATGTTTCCCGGCCTGGTCAACGACGACAATGTCGGATGGTGGGAGCGCGCCTTCGCCGTGGTCCTGGTCGGCTGGTCGGCGGTCGCGGCCCTTGTGCTGGAACGGAGACTGCTCCAGCTGGCGCGTCGGAACGCCTGATCACGGCCGCACCTGCGAAGGTTCACGACAGGCGTGGCTTTGCCGCGCCCGGATTAACAACAATTTCCTTGATTATTGTGCGGCGCATCATAACATGTCTGTGATCGCGCCGTGACCGTTCGGGTCGGCGTGAGCGCTCTCAGGCGGGTTCGATGGACGGCACGGCCAATCTGGCGTTCAAGGCGCGCGGCGAACGCGCCGAAATCGCGGACCTTTCCTTCATCTCGCGGCCGTGGACGCCGCCCGAGTCGCCCCTGGCGATGCCGCGTCAGTCCCTGACCGAGGCGCCGGCCGATGTGGCGCGCCCCTCGACCTCGCCCGCCAGCGTGTCGCTGCGCCGCGCTGCGCTGTTTCTCGCCACCTTCGCCCTGGCCGGTGTCGCCACCTGGACGCCCTGGCGGCTGTACGCGGTGGACGGTTTCACGCCGCTGGAGGGCATGGCGCTCGGCCTGTTCGCCATCCTGATCCTGGCCATCTCCTGCTGGTTCTGCAGCGCGCTGGCCGGCTTCGTGGTCCTGGCCAAGGGCGGCGACCGCTCAGCCCCGCACTTTGCCCGCACGCCGGAGCGCCCCCGGGTGCGCACGGCGCTGCTGATGCCGCTCTACAACGAGGACCCCGCCGCCACCCTGGCGCGGCTGGCCTCCATCGACGCCTCGCTGAAGGCGCTGAACATGAGCGCCTGGTTCGACATCTTCGTGCTGTCGGACTCGACCAACGACGCCATCGCCGCCGCCGAGCGCGAGGAGTTCCGTTCCTTACGCAACCGCGCCGCCTCGGCCGTCTACTATCGCCGCCGCACCCAGAACACGGAGCGCAAGGCCGGCAACATCGCCGAGTGGGTCACCCGCTTCGGCGGCGCCTACGCCCACATGATCATCCTGGACGCCGACTCGACCATGAGCGGGGCCACCCTGCTGCGCCTGGTCGACGCCATGGAGCGTCACCCCGACGTCGGCCTGATCCAGACCACGCCGGTGATCGTCGGCGCCGAGACCCTGTTCGCCCGCGCCTCCCAGTTCGGCGTGCGCCTGTACGGCCGCGTCGCCGCCGCGGGCCTGGCCTGGTGGACGGGTTCGGAGTCCACCTACTGGGGCCACAACGCCATCGTGCGGGTGCGCGCCTTCGCCGAGGCCGCCGGCCTGCCGATCCTGAAGGGCCGCAAGCCCTTCGGCGGCCATGTGCTGAGCCACGACGTGGTCGAGGCCGCCCTGCTGCGCCGCGCCGGCTGGGGCGTGCACGTGACGCCCGCCCTGGGCGGCAGCTTCGAGGAGACCCCGCCGTCGCTGGTGGAGTTCATGACCCGCGACCGCCGCTGGTGCCAGGGCAACCTGCAGCACCTGGGCATGCTGAACGCCAAGGGCCTGCATCCGATCAGCCGCCTGCAGCTGGTGTTCGGCTGCCTGGCCTATGTGGCCTCGCCGCTGTGGCTGCTGTCGCTGGTGGTGGGCCTGATCATCCAGATCCAGAACGCCGCGCACCTGCCGGACTTCTGGTGGATCGTGGGACCCGACGTCTCGGCCCTGGCCTGGCTGTGGATCCTGCCGGTGGTGCTGCTGATGGGCCCCAAGCTGCTGGGCCTGGCGCTGGCCCTGTCGCGTCCGCGTGAGCGGGCGGCCTTCGGCGGCGGCTGGACCCTTCTGCGTGGCACCCTGTTCGAGATGGTGCTGTCGGCGATCAACGCGCCGATGATGATGGTCAGCCACAGCCGCATGGTGTTCGACATCCTGAACGGCCGCGACGCCGGCTGGGCGCCGCAGCAGCGCGAGGGCTCGACGATGCGCTGGCGCGACGCCTTCCGTTGTCACCGCTGGGAGATGGGCGCGGGCCTGGCCTTCGCCGCCGGCGCCGCCCTGGTGCCGGACCTGATGCTGTGGTTCGCCCCGGTGGTGCTGCCGCTGCTGCTGTCGGCTCCGATCGCGGTCCTGACCTCGCGGGTGGACCTGGGTCTGCGGGCCCGCCGCGCCGGTCTGATGATCACGCCGGAAGAGCGCGGCCTGAGCCTGGAGATCGAGCCGGCGATGGAGCCGATCCGCTCGGAAGTCCTGCCCTCACCGCTGTCGATCGCGGCGGAATAGGGCCCACTAGAACTCGGTTCGCCTCATCTTCGCTCGGATCTCTTCGGCGATCTGACGCACCGTGTCGCGCCGCATCTCCACCGTGTCGGCGTCGGCTGGTCCGCAGACCCGGATCATCACGTCGGCGCGGTTCGAGCCGGGCGGATTGGGCGCGGCGTCCGCGAGGTTCGCGCTGAAGCCATCCACATGGGTTCCGTCCATCTGGTAGAACTGGAAGTCCCGGATGGCGGTGGTCTTGCCCGCGCAGTCGATCAGCTGTTTTGACATCACATAGTCGTAGGATTTTCCCCCTGGGCTGGTGCGAGACACCTTTTCGACCAGCATGACCTCGATCAGGCGGTGATCCGCATCGGGGCTAGTGATGGAGTCGGCATCCACGGCGAACCCGTCGCTGACCAGGTTGACAGTCGTGCGGAAATCCGCGGCGCACGCCTGCCCGGCCGCACCTAGCACGAAGGCCCCCGCCACAGCTGCGATGATGGTCTGGCGTTTCATGGAACCCCCGATGCCTGGACTCCAGCTAATCAGGCGCACCGGTGCGCACGCAAGCGGCGAGCATGCCGGGGCGTGACTTTGCCGGCGTCGCGCGGCAACCTGCCGGGATGAAACGGAGCCTGCGATGACCGGCGAGACGAGAGATCCCCTGGAGGCCTTCATCACGGGCCTCCCCAAGGCCGAGTTGCACCTGCACATCGAAGGCAGCCTCGAACCGGAGCAGATGTTCGAGTTCGCCCGGCGCAACCGGGTGAACCTGCCGTTCAAGTCGGTGGAGGAGGTCCGCGCGGCCTACGACTTCTCCAACCTGCAGGACTTCCTGGACATCTACTACGCCGGCGCCGGCGTGCTGCAGACCGAGGAGGACTTCCATGACCTGGGCATGGCCTATTTCCGCCGGCTGAAGGCCGATGGCGGGCGCCACGCCGAGATCTTCTTCGACCCGCAGACCCATACCGACCGCGGCCTGCCGTTCTCGATCGCGGCGGAGGGCCTGTTCTCCGCCATGCGCACGGCCGAGGCCGAGCTCGGGGTGACGTCGAAGCTGATCCTCTGCTTCCTGCGCCACCTGGACGAGGACGCGGCGTTCGCGACCCTGAAGCAGGCCGAGCCGTGGCTGGACCGGATCGTCGGCGTAGGCCTGGATTCCTCGGAGGTCGGCCATCCGCCGTCCAAGTTCGAACGCGTGTTCAAGGCCGCGCGCGAGCGGGGGCTGAAGCTGGTGGCCCACGCGGGCGAGGAGGGGCCGCCGGAATACGTCTGGGAGGCGCTGGACGGCCTGCATGTGGATCGCATCGACCACGGCAACCGGGCGCTGGAGGACGGGCGGCTGACCGAGCGGCTGGTCCGCGAGCAGATGACCCTGACCGTCTGTCCGCTGTCGAACCTGAAGCTCTGCGTGGTCAAGGACCTGGCGGACCATCCGATCCCGCGGATGCTGGGGCTGGGGCTCAGGGCCACCATCAACTCCGACGATCCGGCCTACTTCGGCGGCTACGTGGGCGATAACTATCTCAAGCTCGCCCGCGCGGTGGAGCTGTCCACCGCCGACATCATCGCGCTGGCCCGCAACAGCTTCCTGGGCTCGTTCCTGGAGGACGCGGAGGTCGAGGCGCACCTGGTCGAGATGGACCGCTATCTGGTGAGCGAACCGGTCGCCTAGAGCCCGCCTAGCGCATCAGATAGGCCGCGTAGGCCACGACCTCGCGCGGCACCGACCAGAAGTCGCGAAGCCCGAAGTGGTGGGCGTGGGCGGTGTAGACCTGGCCGATGCCGGCCTTCTCGAAGGCCAGGCGGCTCCTCGAGATATGGTAGTACTGGCTGACCACCAGCACGCGGCGCCAGCCATGGGATTGCATGATCCCGGCGCAGTTGGTGGCGGTGGCCCAGGTGTTGTCGCCGTGGCCGTCGAGCAGGACCGCATTGGCCGGCACGCCGCGCGCGGTGAGCCAGCCGCGCATGACCTTGGCCTCGTCAAAGCCCTCGCGCCCGATCCCGCCGGAGACGATGACCATGGCGAAACGGCCACGCCGGTAGAGGGCCAGACCCTCCTCGAGCCGCGCGGCCAGGCCCGCGGAGGGCTGGCCGTCCGGGTCGACCCGGGTTCCCAGGATCACGCCCACGTCGGCGTCGGCCACGCGGTCGTTCAGCCCGTCCACGACGATGATCGCCGCGGGTATGCCGAACAGCAGGGCCAGGGCCGCGACGGGCCAGCGCAGGGCGCGCCAGATACTCATTTACGGTCGGTCCGGTAGCGGGCGAACCAGCCGAGGATGGCGTTGGCTTCGGCCGCCTCCTGGGACGGCCGGGCGGCCAGGGCGTGATGGGAGGCGCCGGGGACCTTGATCAGGGTGGTGGGCACGCCGCGGATCTGCAGGGCGGCATAGTACTGCTCGGCCTCGGCGGGTGGGGTGCGGTGATCCTCTTCGCCGACCAGGACCATGGTGGGGGTGGTCACATTGCCGACCAGGGACAGGGGCGAGCGCTTCCAGTAGGCGGTCGGGTCCTCCCAGGGCATCTTGCCGAACCAGTACTTGGCCATGAAGGTGTAGCCGTCGGTCAGCAGCACTTCGCTCGACCAGTTGATCACCGGCTTCTGCACGACCGCGGCCTTGAAGCGGTCGGTCTTGCCCACGATCCAGGCCGTCAGGGCCCCGCCGCCGGAGCCGCCGGTGACGAACAGGTTGTTGGGGTCGACGTTGCCCTTGGCGATGGCCGCATCCACCACGCTCATCAGGTCGTCGTAGTCGTGGCCGGGATAGTCGCGCTCGATGCCGTTGGCGAACTTCTCGCCGTAGGAGGTCGAGCCGCGCGGGTTGGAATAGACCACGACGTAGCCGGCCGCCGCGTAGAGCTGCAGCTCCGAACCGAACACCGGGCCGTAGCTGGAGTAGGGGCCGCCGTGGATCTCCAGGATCAGCGGGTACTTCTTGGCCGGATCGAAGTCGGGCGGCAGCAGCATCCAGGCGTCGATCGGCTGCTTGTCGAAGGCGGAGGTCACCGCGAGCGGGCGGGCCTCGGCGATCTGCTTGCCCGCGAACAGTTCGGCGTTGAAGTGGGTCAGCCGGCGCCAGGCGCCGCCCCGGCCCAGGCCCACGTCGGGGGTGTGGGTGGAATCGCCCATCATGAAGGCGACCGACCCGTCGCGCGCCACGCTGTAGCTGCCGCCGTTGTAGGGCCGGTCGAGGTCGGCGCCGCCCATGCCCTGGGCCACCACCGTGGACTTGCCGTCCAGGCCCATGCGCAGCACGCGGCCCATGCCGTGTTCGTTGGACTGCACGTAGATGGACTTGCCGTCCGCCGCCCAGCGCGGAACGTTGACCGAGCCGTCGAGGCCGCCGCTGACCAGGTGCGGGTGGCCGCCGTCGCGGTCCATGATCCAGAGCTGCTCGTTCTGATAGCCGACCACCCGGTCGTCGTAGCCGACGTAGGCGATCTTCGATCCGTCGGGTGAGACCACCGCGCCCTGGTCCGGGCCGCGCCGGTCGGTGAGCTGCCTGATCTCGCCGGAGACCACGTCGACCTGGAAGACCTCGCTGTCCTGGCGGTTGCGCTCCCGGTCCTTGCCGCGGTTGGAGCCGAACAGCAGGGCGCGGCTGTCGGGAGCCCAGGAGAGGGGGCCGTCGTCGTCGAAGGCGCCGAAGGTGACCTGGCGCGGCGCCCCGCCGTCGGCGTCGATCACGAACAGATGGCTGAAGCCGGGCTTGAGATCGCCCTCGTCGTCGGCGCGGAAGGCGACCTTGTTGATGACCTTAAGCGGCTCGGCCCACTTGGCGCCCTCGGGCTTGGCCACGCCGGGGCTGACGCTGGCCCCTTCGTCGGGGATGAACAGGGTGAAGGCGATGCGCTTGCCGTCCGGCGACCAGGAGAGATTGGTCGGGCCGTCAGGCAGGTTCGCGACCCGGGCGGTGGCGCCGGTCGCCATCCAGCGGACGTAGAGGGCAGGCGCACCGTCGGCGGAGGAGACGTAGGCCAGCCGCTTGCCGTCCGGCGACCAGCGCGGCGAGGCGGACGCCGTCCCGACCAGCGGGGTGTTCTCGCCCGTGGCGGTGTCCACCAGCCAGATCGAGCGCCGCGCCCGGTCGGTCATGATGTCGTAGCTGGCGCGCACATAGGCGATGGCGCCGCCGTCGGGGCGAATCTGCGGATCGACCGCCAGCTCCAGGCCGAACAGGTCGCGCGCCTCGAAGGCGTGCGACGGACCCTCGGCGGGCTTGGCGCCGGCCGGCGTGGCAAGGGCCACGAGCGAAACGGACGCGGCCAGGGCCGTCAGAATTGCGCGCATGCAGGCAGTCTCCCCAATCGGGGCGCAGTCTAGGGGGCAAGAGGGTTAAGGAAAATCGAGTTCGCGCGTCGCGCTCTTGACTTCCGCAACGGAAAATCTTCGAAGCTCCGACGTTCAGGCGCCGGTTCCTGCCGGCCCGACCAGACCCCGAGGGACTTCCATGGCCGACCTGGCGCAAGTGACCGAACACATCCGAGGCGCCGTGGGCGCCGACTCCGGCCTCGGCAAGACGGTGAAGCTCGACTTCGGCGACGCCGGCAAGATCTTCATCGACGGAGCGTCGACCCCCAACAGCGTCAGCAACGACGACAACCCGGCCGACTGCGTGGTGGCGATGAGCTGGGACGATTTCATCGCACTGAGCGAAGGGCGCCTCGATCCGATGATGGCCTTCATGCAGGGCAAGATGAAGATCCAGGGCGACATGATGCTGGCCCAGCGCCTGGCGCCGCTGCTGCGCAAGTAAGACGAAACGGCCCGGCGATCGCTCGCCGGGCCACCTGTTCCGTCCGGGCCGGAGTCAGCTCGGCTTCTTGTCGTCGTGGCCCGTGCCGCCTTCCGAGACGTCCCGGACCTGGGGCGAGGTCTGGGTCGTGGCCGACTGGACCGGCTGGCCGGCCGAGGCGTTGCGGCCGTCGCGCTCCTTGCGCCAGTTGTGGAAATCGTCGGCGAAGCGGGTGCGGCGCTCCTCGCGCCAGCTGTGGTAGTCGCGGTCGAAGTTGCGCAGCTGGGTCTCGCGCCAGTGCAGGTAGTCCGGCTCGAAATCACCGACATTGGATTCGAAGCGCACCCCGGGTTCCTGACGCGGATCGAAGCCGCGGCCGCCCTCGTTGCGCCAGATCTGGGCGCCGGGCTCATAGCCCTGGGCGTGGTAGTGCGGTCCCTGCGGCGGAGCGGGGTTGTAGGTCTGGCCGTACGAGCGGCCCTGGTCCTGGCCATAGCCGGCGCGATAGCCGCCCGCCTGTTCGCCGTAGCCGCTCATCCCGTAGCTGGAGCCCTGGCCGCCCGGGCCGTAGCCGCCGTAGAGGTCCGAGCCGGTGGTGGTCATGCCCAGGTTGGAGGTGTAGCCGCCGCCGCGGCTGAACTGGGTGGGCAGGTCGCCGGGGTAGCCGCGGTCCTGACGGGGGGCGCCCTCGTGGCGGCCATAGCCCTGTTCGCTCCTCCAGGAGCGTCCTTCCGTCTCGGCGTGGCGCCCGCCGTGGTCCTGCTGGTCGCGCCAGCGGTCGGGACCGGCGTGGTGTTCGCCGCGATAGCCGCCTTCGTACTGATCTCGATTGGCCATGGTGAAGATTCCTCTGGCTGTGGGGGAGCAGGCGCCAAACCGGCGCTCCCGAGGCGCGGTTCCGGCGAAAGCCGCGGCCAGGCTTGTTTTCACTGACAATTATTTGTGACGGCGAGGGACTTCAGTCGTCGGCGACGGGCGCCAGCAGGTCCTCGGCGGCGAAGGTGTCGGCCGGGTGCTCGGCGTCCATGATGCGCAGCAGCCGCGTGCGCGCCCGGTTGACCCGGCTCTTGATGGTGCCCAGCGCACAGCCGCAGATCTCGGCGGCCTCCTCATAGGTCAGGCCCGCGGCGCCGACCAGGATCAGGGCTTCGCGGTGCTCGGCCGGCAGGCGATTGAGCGCCAGCTGCAGGGCGTGCATGGCCAGGCTCCAGTCCTGGGTCGGGGCGGTGAACAGGGCGGCGGCGTGCTTGCCCTGGTCGTCGGCGATCTCGCGCCGACGGCGAACCACGGCGGTGTACCAGGTGTTGCGCAGGATGGTGAAAAGCCAGGCCCGCAGATTGGTGCCGGGCTCGAACTTGGTGCGGTGGGTCCAGGCCTTGATCAGGGTGTCCTGGACCAGGTCGTCGGCGTCGGCGGCGTTGTGGCTGAGCGACCAGGCGAAGGCGCGCAGCGCCGGGATCAGGCCGATGACGTCCTCGCGCCAGCTGGACTGGTCGATCTCCTCAACGGTGCGGGAAGGCCGCTCATGGAGATCGGGTACGGAGCGCCGGGGATGCTCGAAGATCGAGTCTGTGTTCAGACCGGTCATGATCGCCCTGTTTTTTGTGTCGCGGGTGACGCCGCAGCCCCTGGGGGCCGGCCCGCTTCGACGCCGTTCGGTGAACGCGCGCCCTCGCGATCCGTTCCGTTGCAAACCGTTGCCGCGTAAGGGAAGCTTGGCCGTAGCCATAGCCGCGGGCTATCGATTGCATCGCCAAAAAGTTCTGTATTTGTTCTTTACGAATTTACGGAACGGCGTTATCGGGAACTTGAATCGAGAGACGGGCTTCCAATCTCAGGGGCCCGTCCCGTCGCCTGGAGAGACCGCATGAGCGCGTACGAGAGCGGACGGCCCGCCCGCTATCCCTATCGCGCCGCCTTCGCCGAGGACGCGGCGGATCGCTACCTGACCGTGCGGCGGCGCACCGAGGCGCTGGCCGCGCCCCTGTCGGCGGAGGACCAGGGCGCCCAGTCCATGCCCGACGCCAGTCCGGTGAAGTGGCACCTGGCGCACACCACCTGGTTCTTCGAGCAGATGCTGCTGTGCCCGCAGGCCGGCTACCAGCCGGTCGATCCGGCCTGGGACCGGCTGTTCAACTCCTACTACGAGAGCCTGGGTCCGCGGGTGGCGCGCGGCGCGCGGGGCCTGCTCACCCGACCCTCCGCGGCGGCGGTGGGCCTCTACCGGCGCAAGGTCGACGAGGCGATGGCGGCCTGGCTGGAGCGGCCGGGCGCCCTGGACGACCCCCGCACGGCCTATCTGTTCGAGCTGGGGCTCAATCACGAGGAGCAGCACCAGGAGTTGATCCTCACCGACCTGCTGCACCTGTTCGCCCAGTCCCCCCTGGCGCCGGCCTATCGGGAAGGGACGCCAGCCGTCTCGGCGGATCCGGGGCCCTTGTCCTGGACGGACTTCGAGGGCGGACAGGTCGAGATCGGGGCCGGGCCCGACGGTTTCGCCTTCGACAACGAACTGCCGCGCCAGCCGGTGCTGCTCCGATCCTATCGCTTGGCGGACCGCCCGGTGACCAACGGCGAGTGGATGGAATTCATCGAGGACGGCGGCTACCGTCAGCCGGAGCTGTGGATGTCCGACGGCTGGGCCGAGGTCGTGAGCCAGGGCTGGAGCGCGCCGCTCTACTGGACGCTGCGGGCCGGCGAGTGGCGCACCATGACCCTGTGGGGCGAACAGCCCGTCGATCGTTTCGCCCCGGTCGTCCACGTCAGCTGGTACGAGGCGGACGCCTACGCCCGCTGGGCCGGGGCGCGCCTGCCGACCGAGGCGGAATGGGAGCACGCGGCGTCCGGCCTCAAGGTCTGCGGCAACCTGGCGGAAAAGGATGCGTTCAGGCCCCTGGGGTCGCCGGGCCAGGGCCTGCGCCAGATGTTCGGCGACGTCTGGGAGTGGACCGCCAGCGCCTACGCCGCCTACCCGGGATTCCGGCCGACGCCGGGAACCGCCAGCGAATACAACGGCAAGTTCATGGCCAACCAGCTGGTGCTGCGCGGCGGCTCCTTCGCCACGCCCCAGGGGCATGTGCGGGCCAGCTATCGCAACTTCTTCTATCCCAAGCAGCGGTGGCAGTTCATGGGGCTCAGGCTCGCCCAGGACGCCGATGCGCCCAGGCCCGGACGCCGGGCGCCCGCCCGCAACGAATTCCTGAACGCCCTGGTCGAGGGCCTGTCACGGCCGGCGAAGGCTCTGTCGCCCAAGTGGTTCTACGACGAGGAAGGCTCGCGCCTGTTCGAGGCGATCACGGACCTGCCGGAATACTATCTGACCCGCACCGAGACGGCGCTGCTGAAGGCCATCGCGCCGGAACTGTCCGCCTCGATCCCCAACGGCGCCGCCCTGGTCGAGTTCGGCAGCGGGGCCAGCGCCAAGACCAGCCTGGTGCTGGACGCGGCGCCCCAGCTGTCCGCCTACCTGCCCTTCGACATCAGCCCCGAGGCCCTGGCGGAGGCGGCGGAGCGGATCGCCGGGGACTATCCGGCGCTCGAGGTGATCCCGCTGGTCGGCGATTTCACCAAGCCGCTCAGCCTGCCCGAAGCGGTGGCGGGCCGTCCGCACGTGGGCTTCTTCCCCGGTTCGACCGTGGGCAATTTCACGCCGGAGGAGACGGTCGGCTTCTTCCGGGCGGTGCGCGGACTGCTGGGCTCCGGCGCGACCCTGATCGTGGGCGCGGACCTGGCCAAGGACGCCGGGACCCTCACGGCGGCCTACGACGACGCCCAGGGCGTGACCGCGGCCTTCAATCTCAATGTACTGGCGCGGGCCAACCGCGAGCTCGGCGCCGATTTCAACCTGGAGGCCTTCGCCCATCGCGCGGTCTGGAACCCGCGCGACAGCCGCATCGAAATGCACCTGGTCAGCCTCTGCGATCAGGTGGTGCGCCTGGACGGCCGCCGCATCGTATTCCACGAGGGCGAGACCATCCACACCGAGAATTCGTACAAGTTCACGCCCGAGGGGCTGCGCGCCCTGGCCGAGGCCGGGGGGTGGCGCGTGCAGCAGTCGTGGGTGTCGCCGGCGCCGACGTTCGGGATCTGGGTGCTGCGGAGCTAGGGACGCGTCGGACTGCGCGCCGCTAGGGTTTCGGCGCGACGGTGTCGGTTTCCCTGCGCACGAGCGAGGGGCGGGCCCCCAGGGGAGCCCGCCGTCCGCCGGTTGCGGATCAGGTCAAGTCAGCTGCGGCGGTCGAGGACGCCCTGCTTGCGTCCGCCGTGGGAGGCTTCGCCGCCCTTGCGCCCGGCCTGGGCCGCGAGCGTGCGGTCCTGGGAGAAGCTTCTCTTCTCGCTGGGGACGCTGGCGCCGCCCTTGCGGGCGATCTCGCGCTGACGTTCGGGATCCATGGAGGCGAAACCTCGCCTGGAGGTTCCGGTGCGTTCGTTTCCTTGGCCTTGCGGCATTGTCCAGGCTCCCTGTGCCGTGCGCTGGCCCAACCCCCACATGGGGTTCAGCTTTTGATTGAACCCCTTCGGCGAAGGTCGGTTCCGCACGGTGACGCTGATTTTTCCCTTGAAATGTCCGTGATTAGTCCCGCGGCCGTGAGTCGGGATCGTCGGCCGGTTGGCTGGGCGGGGCGGGCGCCTCGTCGGGACTGCGGTTCGGCTCGATCTCGGGGGAGGGCGGCGGCGGGGGCGCCGGAGGCGGGGTCACGTCGGGACCAGGGGTCTGGGGCGCGGCAGGATCGTCGGCGGTCATGGCGGTCTCCGAGGGCGGAAAGCCCATAACGGCTGGGCGCTTCGCGAGTTCATCGGGGAACCGAAAGGGCGCCCGGGCATTACATCAGCAGTTCATCGAGGGGCCGCCTCTGCATGTCGACGAAGCCCATCCTTCGTCAGGCGCCGTACCTGCGACGGTACGCGCGCGCCTTGACGGGCTCCCAGAAGGAAGGCGACGGCTTCGTCCAGGCGACGCTCGAGGGCCTGCTCAAGGGCGAGCTCAAGGTCGACAAGGACAGGCCCCCGCGCCTGGCCCTGTTTCGCGCCTTCCACATGACCTGGCGCAAGGCGCTGAACGGCCACTCCATTGATGCGCCCAGACGCCGGCTGGTCGCCGACCGGCGGCTGCAGCAGATGACCCCCGAACACCGGACCGCGCTGCTGCTGATGATCATGGAAGGCTTCGGCCTGGCCGAGACCAGCTATGTCCTGGGGATCAGCGAGGCCGAGGTCGAGACGCGCTTCCATGCGGCGCAGAGGTCCATCGAGCAGCAGCTGGCCACCGATGTGCTGATCATCGAGGACGAGCCGGTGATCGCGCTGCATCTGGAGCGGCTGGTGCGCGACCTGGGTCACCGCGTCACCGGCGTGGCCGCCACCCACGACGAGGCGGTGCGCCTGGCCACGGGCGCCTCGCCGGGCCTGGTGCTGGCCGACGTGCGGCTGGCGGACGGCTCCTCGGGCATCGAGGCGGTCGGCGACATCCTGAAGAGCTACGACGTGCCGGTCATCTTCATCACCGCCTTCCCCGAGCGGCTGCTGACCGGAGAGCGGCCGGAACCGGCCTTCCTGGTGACCAAGCCCTTCCGGGACGAGACGGTGAAGGCCCTGATCGGCCAGGCCCTGTTCTTCCACCAGCCCAAGCCGGCGCTGCAGCTGGCGTGACGGGTCAGTCCTGGACGGCCACGCCCAGGGAGACGATCGCGCGGCGCAGGTCGCCCTCGGTGTAGGGCTTGGCCAGAACCGTGATCCTGGCGTCGTCGACGAAGCGGGCGGACAGCTCTCCCGGATCGTAGCCGGAGGCGACCAGGATCGCGAGTTCGGGCGCCGAGGCGCGCAGGCGCCGCGCCAGCTCATCGCCCCGAATGTCGGGCAGGCCCACGTCGACGACCGCGAGCACGACCGTCTCGCGCTCGAAGGTCTCCAGCGCTTCCGCGCCGTTTCGGGCGGAGCAGACCTCGAAGCCCATCGAGGAAAGCGCCTCCTCGGCGATCATGGCCACAAGGGCCTCGTCCTCAACCAGAAGTACTCTCACGCCCATCTCCTCCCGGCTAGCGCGGGGGATCCCCAAGGCGAGGCCTAATCCCAATCGCGTTCGCGGGAAACGAAAATCATCGTCGGTAACCGTACAGTGGCGCTTGCCACTATCGCGCGCGGCGAGGTCAGCGCCCCGACGCCAGGGCCCGATCAGCGACGAAGGGATTGGTCCGGCGTTCATCCCCGAAGGTCGACATCGGTCCGTGGCCGGGGACGAAGCGGACATCGTCGCCCAGCGGCCAGAGCCGGCCGGTGATGGACGCGATCAGGTCCGCGTGGTTGCCCCGGGGAAAGTCGGTGCGCCCGATCGACCCCTTGAACAGCACGTCGCCGACCTGGGCGAAGCGGCTCTCGCGATGAAAGAAGATGACGTGGCCGGGCGTGTGGCCGGGGCAGTGGCGCACCTCCCAGACCGTCTCGCCGAGCGTCACTGTGTCGCCGTCCTGCAGCCAGCGGTCAGGCGTAAAGCTGCGCGCGCCGGCGACCCCGTACTTCACGCCGGCCTCGGGAATGCCGTCGATCCAGAACTGATCGTCCGGGTGCGGGCCCTCGATCGGCACGCCGGTCCGCTCCTTGAGCGCCGCGGTTCCGCCGGCGTGGTCCATGTGACCGTGGGTGACCCAGATCTTCTCCACGATCAGGCCGCGGCGGGCGATTTCGGCCAGCACCTTGTCGATCTCGCCGCCCGGATCGATCACGGCGGCGCGGCTGGTCTTCGCGCACCAGACGACGGTGCAGTTCTGCTGCAGGGGCGTCACCGGGGCGACAAAGGCGCGGATGGCGGGCTGGTCGGACATGGAGGCTAGATGGCCCAAACGCCGCCGGAAATGAAGTCGCGCGACTTTCACGCGTCCATTGAGCCGATTGCCGGTTTCTTGCGACGCAGCTAGGGTCCCCATCCTGCTGGCCGGAGTCTGGCCTGCGAATGGGAGGAGACGCATGGCCAACGCATCAAGCGCCGGGGGAGGCGCCCGCGGAGGAATTTTCCGACGTAAGTCGGTGGAAATGATCCAAGCCGAGAACGAACACGGCGAACTGAAGCGCTCGTTGGGCGCCCTGAACCTGGTTCTGCTGGGGATCGGCTGCATCATCGGCACCGGCATCTTCGTGCTGACCGGCCGCGCCGCCGCCCAGTTCGCCGGCCCCGGGATCATGATCTCGTTCGTGATCACCGGCACGCTCTGCGCCTTCGTGGCGCTCTGCTATGCCGAGCTGGCCTCGGCCATTCCGGTCTCCGGATCCGCCTATTCCTATTCCTACGCCTCCATGGGCGAGGTCGTGGCCTGGATCATGGGCCTGCTGCTGCTCCTCGAATACGGCCTTGCGGCGTCCACCGTCGCGGTGGGCTGGTCGGGCTATCTGGCCAGTCTGATGAAGGACATGCACATCGTTATTCCTCCAGAGCTCACGGCCGCGCCGGGGGTTCTGGTCAAGAACGACGCCGGCCAGGTGATCGCCACCGGCATCATGAACCTTCCGGCCATCGTGGCCATCGCGGCGGTGACCCTGCTGCTGGTCGTGGGGGTTTCGGAGTCCGCGACGGTCAACAACATCGTGGTCTTCATCAAGCTGTCGGTGGTCATCGCCTTCATCGTGATCGGGTCGCGCTATGTGCATCCGAGCCACTGGTCGCCGCTGATCCCGGAACAGATTCCCGCGGTCGCACCCGGGGTTCCCAACGACATCTGGCACCAGATCTGGCGGGCGCTCGTCGCGGTCGTCACCGGCGATAATTCCACCAAGTACGGGGTGGGGGGCGTGATCCACGCCGCCGCCGTGATCTTCTTCGCCTACCTGGGCTTCGAGGCGGTCTCCACCGCCGGCGCCGAGAGCCGCAACCCCGCCAAGGACATGCCCATCGGCATCCTGGGCGCGCTGGCCATCTGCACCGTTCTCTACATCCTGACCTCGGCCGTCCTGGTCGGCATCGTGCCCTACGCCTCGCTGGACAACCCGGCGCCCATCGCGACCGCGGTGAACGCCATCGGCCTGCCCTGGTTCGCGATCCTGGTGAAGATCGGCGCCATCGCCGGCCTGTCGTCGGTGATGCTGGTGCTGCTCTACGGCCAGACGCGGATCTTCTACACCATGTCGCGCGACGGCCTGCTGCCGCCGGCGCTTGCCAAGGTGCATCCCAAGTTCAAGACGCCCTGGATCAACACCATCATCGTGGGCATCGCCGCCTGCGGCGCGGCCGGCTTCATGTCGCTGGACGCACTGGCGGACCTGTCGAACGTCGGCTCTCTCGCCGCCTTCGCCATCGTCTGCATCACGGTGATGTACCTGCGCGGCTCGGCCCCGAACCTGGTGCGCCCCTTCCGGACGCCCCTGTTCCCGTTCGTGCCGATCGCCGGGGCGCTGATGTGCCTGGTCCTGCTCATGAGCCTGATGGCCACGGTCGCCACCCGCAACTTCTTCCTGATCTATCTCGCGGTCGGCATCGTGATCTACTTCGTCTACGGCATGTGGAGTTCCAAGCTGGGCCGCGGCATTCCCGTGGGCGGCCACGAGGCGGCTCCGATGGAGCTGCCGCACAAGGAAGACTGATCCCTGAGGCCCTAAGGGGCCTGAGGTTCGCGTAACGGAGCGGCCGCATCCCCAAAGGGTGCGGCCGTTTCCTTTTGCGGCGGCGCAGGCTAACCGCAGGGCCCATGAAGCTGCCCATCCACGAGGCCCTCCCGGCGCTGAAGACCGCGCTGAACGCGCGCGAGGCGGCCGTGCTCGTGGCGCCGCCCGGCGCGGGCAAGACCACCGTCGTCCCGCTGGCCCTGATGGACGAACCCTGGGTTCGGGGACGCAAGCTGATCGTGCTGGAGCCGCGCCGGCTGGCGGCGCGGGCGGCGGCGGCGCGCATGGCCTGGTCGCTGGGCGAGAAGCCCGGCGAGACGGTGGGATACCGCGTGCGGCTGCAGTCGCGGATCGGGCCCCGGACGCGCATCGAGGTGGTCACCGAAGGCGTCTTCACCCGCATGATCCTGGACGATCCCGGCCTGGAGGGCGTGGCCGCCGTCCTGTTCGACGAGTTCCACGAACGCAGCCTCGACGCCGACCTGGGCCTGGCCCTGGCGCGTGACGCGCAAGGGGTCCTGCGCGAGGACCTGAAGCTGCTGGTCATGTCCGCGACCCTCGACGGCGCCCGCATTTCGGCCCTGCTGGGCGACGCGCCGGTGGTCGAGAGCCAGGGGCGGATGTTCCCGGTTGACACCCGCTACCTCGGCGCCGATCCGCGCGAACGGATCGAGGAACAGGCCGCGCGCGCGGTCGTGAAGGCCCTGGCGCAGGAGCCGGGCAGCCTGCTGGTCTTCCTGCCGGGCCAGGGCGAGATCAAGCGGGTGGCGGAACGCCTGAAGGAACGGATCACCGACCCGGCGGTGCTGATCGCGCCCCTGTACGGGGCCCTCGATCCGGCCGAACAGGACCGCGCCATCGAGCCCGCGCCCCGGGGTCGGCGCAAGGTGGTGCTGGCCACCTCGATCGCGGAGACCAGCCTGACCATCGAGGGCGTGCGCGGGGTGATCGACTGCGGCCTGGCCCGGGTTCCGCGCTTCGATCCGGCCTCGGGCCTGACACGGCTTGAGACCATCCGGGTGTCGCGAGCGGCGGCGGATCAGCGGCGCGGCCGGGCGGGGCGGCTGGAGCCGGGCGTCTGCTGGCGGCTGTGGGACGAACCGCAGACCCGCGCCCTGATCCCCTTCGACCGGCCCGAAATCCTTGAAGCGGACCTGTCGCGCCTGGCGCTCGATCTGGCGCGCTGGGGCGCGCGCGATACGGCGGGCCTGGCCTTTCTCGATCCGCCACCCTCCGCCGCCTTGCAGGAGGCGCGGGCGCTGCTGACCCGCATCCAGGCGCTCGACGCCCAGGGCGGTCTGACCGCCCACGGCCGCGCCCTGACCGACCTGCCCCTGCCGCCGCGGCTGGCGCACATGGTGATCGAAGCCGCCGCCGCGGCGCGGGCCGATCTCGGCGCGCGCATCGCCGCCATTCTGACCGAGCGGGGGCTGGGCGGCGCCGACACCGATCTGCGCACGCGGCTGGAGCAGGCGGGGCGCGAGAAGTCGGGCCGGGCGCGCGACGCCTTCACGCTGGCGGCCCGCTGGGCCGAAGCGGCGAAGCGCTACGTCGGGACGGTGCGCGCCCACGGCGCCGATCCGGGCCTGCTGCTGGCCGAAGCCTACCCGGAGCGCATCGCGCGGGCGCGTGGCGCGCCCGGCGAGTTCCGCCTGGCCTCGGGACGCGGGGTGTTCCTGGCGCCGACCGACGCCCTGGCGCGCGAGACCTGGCTGGCGGTGGGCGAACTGGGCGGGGGAGGGACGAAGGACCGCATCCTGCTGGCAGCGCCGCTGGACGAGGCGGCGCTGCTCGACGCCTTCGCCGACCGGATCGACAGTGAGGACGCCATCGAGACCGATCCGCGCGGCAAGGTCCGCGCCGTGCGCCGCCGCAGGCTCGGCGAGATCGTGGTCGAGGAACGGGTGCTGAACGATGTGCCGGCCGGGCTGGTCGAGAAGGCGCTGCTGGACGAGGTGCGCCGGCGGGGGCTGGACAGCCTGCGCTGGGGGGACCGGTCACGGGCGCTGCGGGCGCGGGTGGGGTTCCTCAGGCGCTACGACGAAGCCTGGCCCGATCTGTCTGATACGGCGCTGCTGGTCTCCCTGGAGGACTGGCTGGCGCCGTTGCTCGGGGGCAAGTCCAGCCTCGACGGCATCGGGGACGGGGCGCTGGAACAGGCCCTGGCGGCGATGATCCCGTGGGAGCTGTCGAGACGCCTCGACGCCGAGGCGCCGGAGCGGTTCGAGGCGCCGACCGGCTCGCGGGTGACGATCGACTACGCCGCTGAGGGCGGGCCGCGGGTCGAGGTTCGGGTGCAGGAACTGTTCGGCCTGGCGTCGCATCCCACGGTGGCGAAAGGGCGCGAACCCCTGACCCTGGCGCTGCTGTCGCCCGCGCGGCGGCCGGTGCAGGTGACCCGCGACTTGCCGGGGTTCTGGAAGGGTTCGTGGGCAGCGGTGAGGAGCGAGATGCGGGGGCGCTACCCCAGACATCCATGGCCCGAGAACCCGCTGGAGGCGCCGCCGACGACACGGGCGAAGCCGAGGGGGACGTAACGGGAGGGGTGGAGGTCGCTTGGGTCCCCCGGATTTTGCTCCGCAAAACCGTGGGATGACAAAGAATTTGGATGCCACTCCCTTCTTGTCATCACACGGTCGGCCGCAGGCCGATCCGGGTGACCCAGACTACGTTGGAGGCTACTCCGTCGCCGCGTAGATCATGATCCCAGTCGCCACGGCCAGGTTCAGGCTGTCGGCCCGGCCGCGCATGGGGATCTTGACGTTGACGTCGCAGGCGGCGGCCAGTTCGGGCGAGAGGCCCGCCTGTTCGGGGCCCATGACGATCAGGGTCGGCTTGCGGTACGGGGCCGAACGGTAGTCGTGGGTGGCGGTGAGAAGCGTGCCGACGAACGACCCCGGCCAGTTTCCGCGCCAAGCCAGGAAGGCCTCCCGCGTGGCCCGCACGATCGGCACGGAGAAGACCGAGCCCATGGTGGCGCGCACCGTCTCCACCGAAAAGGGATCGACCGTGTCGCCGACGAGGATCACCCCGCCGCAGCCGGCAGCGTCGGCGGTGCGGATGATGGTGCCGAGATTGCCCGGATCGCGCACCTGCTCCAGCGCCACGAAGCAGGGCGCGGTGGCGGGATCGAGGGCGTCGAGCGCTGTGAAGCGCTGCTCGAACACGGCGATGACGGTCTGGGGATTGTCGCGGCGGGAGACCTTTTCCAGAATCTCGCGGGTGACCTCGATGACCTGGCCGCGGGCCTTCGCGGTTTCGGTCACCGCGCGTTCGAGCACCGGGTGGCCGGCGGCGTCCTTGCCGTGCAGCAGAATCTTCGGCGCGAAGCCCTGGTCGAGCGCCTCGATGATTATTTTCAAGCCTTCAGCGAGGAATAGGCCGGTTTCCTCACGTTCTTTGCGAAGATGCAAGGCGCGCACGGCCTTGACCGTCGGGTTGGTGAGCGACGTCACCGTTCTGGGGTCGACGCTCACGTCGCGCTCCAGCGGGCGAAGAAGGACAGGCCGATCTCGCGGGGCTGGGCGCCCGCGTGGGGCTCCTCGACCAGGGCCAGCTCGCCCCAGTCGATGCGGCCGCCGCGGCCCGGCATGGCGTCCGCCAGCAGATGCGCCAGCGCCGGGCCCGAGACCCGCGCGGCGTAGGCGTTGAGCAGCAGGAACGACGCCTTGTCCGACAGCAGCGAGGCGCACAGGCGCGTCAGTTCCGGCAAATCCTCGAACAGACGCCAGACCTCGCCGCCCGGGCCGCGGCCGTACTTGGGCGGGTCGAGGATGATCCCCTCGTATTGGGAGCCGCGCTTGACCTCGCGCCCGACGTACTTGCGCGCGTCCTCGCAGATCCAGCGCACGGGCTTGTCGTCCAGCTTCGAGAGCGTCGCGTTCTCCCGCGCCCAGCCGATGGCCTTCTTCGAGGCGTCGACGTGGGTGACTTCGGCGCCCGCAGCGGCGGCGACCAGGCTGGCGACGCCGGTGTAGCCGAAGAGATTCAGCACCCGGGGCCTCTCAAGGCTCTCGATGCGCGACTTCAGCCAGGCCCAGTTAGCGGCCTGCTCGGGGAAGAAGGCCAGGTGGCGGAAGGCGGTCAGGCGGCCCTGGAACCGGGCCCGCTCCCACTCCAGCGACCAGGTCTCGGGCACCGGGCCGGCCATGCGCCAGCGGCCCTCGTCGTCCTCGCCGTCGGGATCGAACACCGCGTCGGCCTTGTCCCACAGCTCGGGCCGGGCCGGCGACCAGAAGCACTGCGGCTCGGGACGCACCACCGTGAAGCGGCCGTAGCGCTCGAGCTTCCTGCCATCGCCGCTGTCGATCAGGGCGTAGTCGCGCCAGGCGCGGGTGCGCATGATCTCGGGCAGGTCGGCGACCAGGGGGCGGATGGGTGCGGCCATGCCCCCGCTTACGCGCTCGCCCCGCGCCGCGTAAAGCCTGGAGCGGCCCTTCGCGGGATCGTCGAATCCACATCTGTTGCGGGGCCCGCGCAAACTTGGCTAACTGCGCGCCGCCAATTCAGGTCTCGAGGACATCGTGACGGCAGCCGCCGCAAAGCCCGCCCGCTCCGCCCGCAAGCCCAAGGGCGAAGGCCACGTGCGCCGCCGCGAAATCCTGGTCGCGGCGGAGAAGATCTTTGTCGACTGCGGCTACGAGGGCGCCACGATCCGAAAGATCGCCGACGAGGTCGGGGTCTCCTCCACCGCGCTCTACATGCACTTCAAGGACAAGAGCGAGATCCTGCTCGAGATCTGCGAGACCGCCTTCGCGCGCCTGATGGGCAGCCACGACATGATCCGCGCGCGCAAGAGCGACCCGTCGACTCGGGTGCGCGAGATGCTCGACGCCTACATGGCCTTCGGCCTGGCCAACCCAAACGCCTACCGCCTGGTGTTCTGCACCCGGCCGCAGGAGGCGGAAGACGGGGCCCAGAGCGTGGCCCAGCGTCTGGGCAGGCAGGTGTTCGACAGCTTCGAGGAGTCGGTCGCCGAGGTGGCCGCCGCCGGCAAGCTGAAGGCCGATCCCGAACTGGCGGCCCAGACCCTGTGGGCGGGGTGCCACGGCGTCGTGGCCCTGGTGATCACCAAACCCTACTTCGCCTGGGCGAGCGAGAAGCAGCTGACCACCACCATGCTCGACGCCCTGTTCGAGGGCCTCGTGCGCCCGTGATCCCGGCCACAGCGCTGGGCGCATTGACCAGGTTCCTTCCCCCCTCGAGGGGGAAGGTTAGGGCGCAGCCCTCGGATGGGGGGGCGCGCCATCCATTTCCCAACTCTGCGCCGCCCCCCTTCCGAGCCCTGACGGGCCCACCTTCCCCCTCGAGGGGGGAAGGACGCTGGTTAGTCGCCATCGTGGCTTATGCGGCAGCCGCGGCAGTCGCATTCCCGGTCGCCGCATCCCCTCGCCGCGTGGTCTCGCTGGATCAGTGCGCCGACCAGTACGTGCTGGCCCTGGCCCCGCGCGAGGCGATCGCGGGGTTGTCCAAGCGGGCCGACGATCCGGACGCCTGGCTGCGCGATCAGGCGCGTGGGCTGCCGCTCAAACGGGCGACCCTTGAGGCCCTGTCCTCCACGCGGCCCGACCTGGTCGTGCGCTCCTGGGGCGGGGACGAGCGGATGGTGCGGGCCCTTGAGGCCAGGGGCGCCCGGGTGGTGCACATTGAAGACGCCACCGATTTTCCGGGCGTCCGCGCCAACGTCCGCACCGTCGCCGCCGCGCTCGACCGCCGTGCGGAGGGTGAGGCCCTGATCCGGCGGATGGATGCGAAACTGGCCGCCAGCGCCGGCGCCTGGAAGGGCCAGCGCGCGCTCTACTACACGCCGGGCGGATTCACGGCGGGGCCGGGGACGCTGGTCGACGCCATGCTGCGCGGCGCGGGACTCAGCAACGCCGCGCGCGCTCAGAGTTTCGCCGCGATCCCGCTGGAGGCCTTGGCGTTGAACCCGCCGCGCCTGTTCGTGCTGGGTTTCTTCGACGCCGGCCACCAGACCCGCTGGGACCAGGGGCGCCATCCGCTGCTGGCTGAACTGGCCCGGGGCAAGACCGCCGCGTCCCTGCCCGGGTCGATCCTGGGATGCCCGGCCTGGTTCGCCGCCGACGGCACACTGATGCTGGCCAGGCGGGCGCCGCGATGATCCGCACGCCGGGACAGGTCGGGCTGAACGCCCTGCTGCTGATCGGCCTCGGCCTCGCGGCCGCGGTCGCGATTTCCTTCGGCGAGGCGGCGTTGAGCCCTGCCCAGTTCGCCCAGGCCTTCAGCGACCCGTCGAGCGCGCCCGCGGACATCCTCTGGGCCATCCGCGCGCCCAGGGTTGGGGCGGCGGCGGTGGTCGGGGCGTGTCTGGGCCTCTCCGGCGCCCTGCTGCAGGGCCTGCTGCGCAATCCCCTGGCCGATCCGGGCGTGCTGGGCGTCTCTGCGACGGCGGCCCTGGCCGCCTCCCTGGCCATTGTCCTTGGCCTGGCGGCGGTCCCGGGCGCGGTGGAGATCGCGGCCCTGGCCGGCGCCTTCCTGGCCGGGCTGATGCTGGTGGCCTTCTCCGCGCGCTTTCCGGCGCCGGAGGCCCTGATCCTGTTCGGGGTCGCCCTGTCCAGTTTCGCCGGCGCCCTGACCGAGCTGATGTTCAACCTATCCACCTCGCCGATCACCACCGCCGAGGTGCTGGCCTGGCTGCTGGGCTCGGTGGAGAACCGCTCCTGGGCCGATGTCGCCTTCGCGGCCGGGCCGCTGGCGGTCGCGGCCCTGCTGGCCATGCTGGCGTCGCGCGCCCTCAAGGCCCTGACCCTGGGCGAGGACACCGCCGCGACCCTGGGCCTGGATATGCCGCGGCTGAAGATCGTGGCGGTGGTCGCGGCCTCGCTGGCGACGGGCGCGGCGGTGGCGGTCGCCGGGGTCATCGGTTTCGTCGGCCTGGCGGCGCCGCATCTGGTGCGCGGGGCGGTGCGGGAGGACCCCTCGAAGCTGCTGCTGCCCTCTGCCCTGGCCGGCGCCCTGATGCTGGTGCTGGCGGACCTGGCCGCGCGGGTCACGCCCACCGATCAGGAGCTGAAGCTGGGCGTGTTCACGGCCCTGGTGGGGGCGCCGATCTTCGCCCTGGTGGCCTGGCGCGCAGCGCGGAGCTGGCGGCGATGAGCGCGGCGCTGGAGCTCAAGGGCGTGTCGGCGGCGCTGGGCGGCCGGGCGGTGCTGAGCGATGTCTCGACGGTGATCCGGCCCGGAACCCTGACCGCCGTCTGCGGGCCGAACGGCGCGGGCAAGACCACCCTGCTGAAGGCGGCGCTGGGCCTATTGAAGCCGACGGCCGGAACCGTGCTGCTCGACGGCCACGATCCGCGAGCCCTCAAGCCCGACGAACGATCTCGCCTCTGCGCCTATCTCCCCCAGGAGCGACACGTCGCCTGGGGCCTGGCCGCGCGCGACCTGGCGGCGCTGGGCGCGATCAACGAACCGCCCGAGGTCGCCCGGACCCGGGCCGAGGCGGCGCTGGAGCGGGTGGGCCTTTCCGGCCTGGCCGACCGCAGCGTGTTCGAGATGTCCGGCGGCGAGCGGGCGAGGGTGCTGCTCGCACGGCTGTTGGCCCAGCAGGCGCCGCTGATGGCTCTGGACGAGCCGATCGCGGGCCTGGACCCGGAGGCCCAGCTGGCGACGCTGGAAATCCTGAAGGCCGAGGCCTCAGCCGGGGCGGCGGTGATCGTGACGCTTCACGACCTGTGCCTGGCGGGGCGCTTCGCCGACCGGGTGCTGGTCTTGGACGAGGGGTGTCTGGTCGCCGACGACTTGCCGTACGCGGCTTTGGACCGCGAGGTCTTGGCGTGCGTCTTCGACCTGGACGCCGAGTGGGTCGAGGCGCCGTGGGGCCGCTTGCTGTGGGCCAGGCGGGTCGGCGGGCCGTAGTAGGGGTGCGTCCCGGGCGGCGGGCCGACCGGGGTGTAGGAGGTCAGGGTGATCTCCGCCACATTGCTGCTGGTGGTCACCGGCGCGCTGTAGCCATAGGCCCCGCGGCGGATGTCCTCCGCCAGGCTGAGCGGCGCTGTCCCGCCGGCGAGGCGCGCGCGATAAATCTGAGTGGTTTCAAGGGTCCGCATCACATAGTTGCGGGTTTCCGTGAAGGGAATGCACTCGATGAAGTCCAGCGGATCGGTCGTGCCGCCGCGGGGATCGCCGCACTCGTTGGCCCATTGCGGCGGTCGGGTCGGGCCGGCGTTGTAGCCGGCCGAGGTCATCACCATCGAGCCGCCGTACATGTTCTGAAGCTGGCCCAGGTGATAGGCGCCCAGGCGCATGTTGTATTCGGGCTCGTAGAGCGAGGCCTCGTTCCACGGCACGCCCAGCTGGCGCGCGACGGTGCGGGCGGTCGAGGGGATCAGCTGCATCACCCCGCGGGCGTTGGCGCCGGAGCGGGCGGTGGGCAGGAAGTTCGACTCCTGGCGCGCGATCGACAGGGCGTAGGCGGGCTCGGCGGAGCCGGGCACCACGGGCACGCGCACCACCGGATAGCCGCGCTCGGCCAGGATGAAGCCGCGCTGGGCCGCGCCGCGGATCACCCGCATGGCCAGGTCCTGGTCGGAGTAGGAGCGGGCCAGGTCGACCAGCAGGGCGACTTCCTCGGCGCTTGGCAGGGTTTCGTTCAGGGCCAGGACGAAGGCCTTGAAGCGGTCGCGTTCGCCGGCCTCGGCCAGCATGCGCGCGGCCTTGACCTGGCTGCGGCCCTCGAAGCGCTGGCGGTCCGCCTCGGTGGGAACCGGGTCGCGGGGCAGGGTGATGGTCTTCACCCCGGCCTTGGCCGCCGCCAGCTGGCCGTAGAAGCTGGTGAAGTACTTCGAGCCCTGCTGGTAGAAGGCCGCCGCCGCAGCCTCGTCGCCGCGCGCCTCCGCCGCCCGCCCGCGCCAGTACAGCGCCCGGCCCTGGGTGATGGGGGTGGAAGACACCTTCTGCAGCGTCTCGAAGTGCTTGTCGGCCAGGGCCGGGTCCTTGAGTTTGGTCAGGGCCACCCAGCCGGCGAAGAACTCGGCGTCCACCAGCCGCTCGCCGCCGGGAAAGCGGCTGTTGGCCATGGCCGCGTAGGCCGAGCGCCAGTCGTGGGCGCGGATGGCGAGGTTGAAGTAGTTGCGCCGCTCCAGCCAGATCCGCTCGGCGCTCTCGTCGTCGATCGGGCCGGCGGGGAAGTTGCCGACCAGGGTCAGGCCGATCTGGTCCAGGCCATGGCGGCGCAGGAAGCGGGCGCGCTCCTCGGCCAGGACCGGGCTCTTGGCGACGCTCGCCGGAGCGTTGACGAAGCGGTTCAGGGCGTCGCCGGCGTCGTTGCGCTGGGCCATGACGGCCTCGGCCAGCGCCTGGTGGTCGGCGTCCAGCAGCGGCATCAGGGCCTGGACCGCGCGGCCCTGGGGTCCGAGCAGCAGGGTGTCGAGCCGGGCGTTGTGGTCCTCGTGGGTCAGCCAGGCGCCGTAGCGCGCCTGCATGCGCGCCTGCACGTCGGCGTCGAACAGGTGGTCGCGCCACCAGGCCTTGATCAGGGCGCGGGCCTCGTCCTCGCGGCCCTTGGCCTGCAGGGCGGCGGCGAGGGACATGGCGCCCTCGGCCGTGAGCGGCGGAGCGCCGTTGAACCAGGCGATGGTCCGGTCCGGATCCATGCCGGCGTTTTCCATGGCCCGTTCGGCGGCGGCCTGGCGAGTGTTGGCGCGGGGCCAGCCGGCGAAGTCGCGCCGGGCGGCGTCGAGCTGGAGGAAGGACAGCTGGGGACCCAGCGCGTCAGCCTCGGCCCAGCGGATGATGTTCTGGGCGGTGGGATCGGAGATCTGGGCGCGGTAGCTCTCGGCGCGGGCCAGGTCGCCGGCCTTGGCCGCGGCCAGGCCCTGGGACAGGGCGTTGGAGTCGGCGCCGCCGAGCAGGCTCGGCCGATAGCCGGTCGCAGCCGGGGCCGGCGGGGGCGATGAGGGGACGTAGGGCTGGGGCGCCGTGGGCAGGCCCTCGGTCGTGGTCGTGGCCGGCGGCGGCGCCTCCTGGGCGCCGGCGGCTCCCGCGAACAGGGCGGCGAGGGCGACGATGGTGAGCTTACCCAAAGACGTCACGCGATCTCCTCGGCGGTTGCAGCAAAAGCCTGCGGGCCCTACGCTTGTTACAGACCCAGTTTGGCCGCTCCGTGGCGGAACGGCCAGACCGGAGCAACTTTCGTGCCCAAGGTTTCCTGCCGATGACTCGACCCCTGTTCAAGGGCGTGCTGACCGCGCTCGTCACACCATTTCGTGACGGAGCCCTCGATCCCAAAGCCCTCACCGATCTGGTCGAGCGTCAGGTGCGCGCCGGAGTCGATGGAATCGTGCCCGTGGGGACCACCGGCGAGGCCTCTACGCTCAGCACCGCCGAGCATCATCGCGTGGTGGAGCACTGCGTCGAGGCGGTGGCGGGACGCGCCCGGGTGATCGCCGGCTGCGGGGGCAACGACACGGCCAAGGTCATCGACCTGGTCCGCCACGCCAAGACCGTCGGCGCCGACGCGGCCCTGGTGGTCACGCCCTTCTACAACCGGCCGAGCCAGGAGGGACTGTATCGCCACTACGCCGCCATCAACGACGCGGTGGAAATGCCGGTGCTGGCCTACAACGTGCCCGGACGCACCGGCGTGGACCTTTCCAACGACACGGTGGCGCGCATCGCTAAGCTTCCGAATATCGTCGGCATCAAGGACGCCACCAGCGACCTGATGCGCGCCAGCCTGATGCGGCTGATGGTTCCGGAGGACTTCGCCCTGATCTCGGGCGACGACGGCTCCTACCTGGGCTACCTGGCCCACGGCGGCCACGGGGTGATTTCGGTGACCTCCAACGTCGCGCCCGAAGCCATGGTGGCCCTGCACCGGGCCGCCTCGACCGGCGACTGGGCGGGCGCCCTGTACTGGCAGGACCGGTTGGCGCGGCTGCACAAGGCCCTGTTCCTGGACGCCTCGCCGGCGCCGGCCAAGTATGCCCTCGCCAGGCTCGGCCTGTGCGCGGACGAGGTGCGCCTGCCGCTCGCGCCCTGCGCCGACGCGGTGAAGCCCGCCATCGACGAGGCCCTGCGCGAGGCCGGGGTGATCTGATGCCCCCGATTCCGATCGCCCCGCAGGTGGGCAAGGCGATCGCCGAGAACCGGCGCGCGCGTTACGACTATTTCCTCGAGGACTCGATGGAGGCCGGCATCATGCTGACCGGCACCGAGGTGAAGTCCCTGCGCCAGGGCCGCGCCAATATCGCGGAATCCTATGCGGCGGTGGAGGGACGCGAGATCATGCTGATCAACGCCGACATCCCGCCCTACGGCCAGGCCAACCGCTTCAACCACGAGCCTCGCCGGCCGCGGAAGCTGCTGCTGCATCGCAAGCAGATCGAAAAGCTGATCGGCGCGGTCCAGCGCGAGGGCCGCACCATCATTCCGATGAAGCTGTACTTCAACGAGAAGGGCCGCGCGAAGCTGGAGCTGGCCCTGGCCAAGGGCAAGAAGACCCACGACAAGCGCGAGGCCACCGCCGAACGCGACTGGCAGCGCGACAAGGCGCGGCTGATGCGGGACAAAGGTTAGGCGCCGTTCTTCGCCGGAAACGTTGCCGGACCCACGTCGATGGTGGAAAATAGACCGCTGAATCAATCAGTAGTGTCCAACCAGAGATAAGTATACCGTCGCGGTCCGATGCACAGGTCTGCAGAATACCTCAGGTCACGATCCCGCTTCGCGCTTGCGGCGGCGCTCGCGTGCGTGACCGCGCTCGCGGCCTGTTCCGGCCCCTCGCCGTCGAAGGCCGATCTGATCGGGACCTGGGAGGACGGCGCGGGCGGCCGCCTCATTTTCGCGGCCGACGGAAGTGTGACGGCCGAGAAACCCGACGCCCGCGGGCAGGTTCATGCAAACCGGGCCCGGTGGGCCCTGACCGCGCCGGCGGGCCGCTCACCCTGGATGACGCCTTCCAGCTGGGATTCCTGGCGGGTCGCCGTCCTGCGCGACGGCGCCGGCGATTCGGCCCGCATTCCCCAGGACCTGCTCTACACCCGCAGCCACGGCGAGGCCGTCATCCAGTTCCCCTACGGGACCCCGGACGTCGAACGCAGCGTGCGCTTCCGCAAGGTTCGCTGAGCCGCTCGCGACGCATGGACCGGCCCGCGTCGGGATGCGAGCATGGATCGATGCGACTCCTGATCATCGGCGGTTACGGGACCTTCGGCGGACGCCTGGCGCGGCTTCTGGCCGACGAGCCGAGGGTCGAGACGGTGATCGCCGGACGGTCGCTGTCCAAGGCTGAGGCGTTCTGCGCCGCCCTGCCGCCCGGTGCGCCGCGCCGCGCTACCGTCTTCGACCGCGACGGCGACCTCACCGCCCAGATGACGGCCCTGGCGCCAGACCTGGTGGTGGACGCCAGCGGCCCGTGGCAGGCCTATGGGGAGCGCCCCTACCGCGTCGCCGAGGCCTGTGTCGCGCTGGGCGTCGACTATCTCGACCTGGCCGACGGATCGGAGTTCGTGGCCGGCGTGGGCGCGCTCGATGAGATGGCCCGGGCGGCGGGGGTGGCGGTGCTGTCGGGGGTGTCGACCTGTCCGGTGCTGACCTTCGCGGCCGCCCGGCGGCTGTCGCGGGGCCTGGATGTCCTCTCCTCGATCACGGGCGGGATCGCGCCCTCGCCGCACGCGGGCCTGGGGCTGAACGTGATCCGCGCGGTCACCGCCTACGCCGGCAAGCTGGTGACGCTGTGGGACGGGGGCGGACCGGCCTCGGGGTGGGGCTTGATGGACACGCGGCGCGTCACCATCGCCGTGCCGGGGCGCCTGCCGCTGGATTCGCGGCTGTTCTCGCTGGTCGACACGCCGGACCTGAAGCTGGCGCCCCGGACCTGGCCCGAGCTTCGATCGGTGTGGATGGGCGCGGGCCCGGTCCCGGAGATCCTGCATCGGCTGCTCAATCTGGCCGGCTGGCTGCCGCGCCTGGGTCTGGTCCGGTCGCTGACGCCGCTCTCGCCCCTGTTCCACGCGGTGATGCGGCGGTTGTGCTGGGGCGCCCATCGGGGCGGCATGTTCGTGCGGGTGACGGGAGAGGTCGGCGGGCGGCCCTCCGAACTGCAGTGGAATCTGATCGCCGAGGGCGATGACGGACCCTTCATACCCTCCATGGCGGCGGAGGCGCTGGTGCGCCGCAGGCTGGCCGGCGTCCGGCCCGATCCGGGGGCGCGGCCCTGTATCGCCGAGCTGGAGCTCGAGGACTTCGAACCGCTGTTCGCGCGCCGCGCCATCTTCACCGGCGTGCACTCAGACGAGGGCGCCGGCGATCGGCCGCTGTATCGCCGGGCGCTGGGTCCGGTGTGGGACAGCCTGCCGTCCATCATGCGGCGCATGCATTCGCCGGGCGAGCGGCTGGTGGTCGAGGGCCGAGCTCAGGTCGAGCGCAGCCGCAATCCCCTGGCCTGGCTGATCGGCGCGATCGTGGGTTTCCCGAACGGCGGGGACGATGTGCCGGTGAGCGTCGAATTCACGGTCAAGGACGGGGTCGAGACCTGGCGCCGGCGCTTTGACGGCAAGCCATTCGTCAGCACCCAGGAGATCGGTAGAGGCCGCTTCGACCGGCTGATCGTAGAGCGGTTCGGACCGCTGGCCTTCGGCCTGGCGGCGCTGTTCGACAACGGCCGTCTCAGTCTGGTGGTCAAGCGCTGGACGGCGTTCGGCATACCCATGCCGCCAGGTCTGGCGCCGGTCGGCGACGCCTTCGAGGAGGTGCGCGAGGGGCGCTTCCATTTCGACGTCGAGATCGTCCTGCCGCTGGCGGGCCGCATCGGGCGCTACAGCGGCTGGCTCGAACGACGCGAGGTGGCGCAAGACCGGGAGCCGGGCCAGGCCTTGGCCTCCTGAACGGCGGCTTGGACCTTTGCCGTCCGCGGGTGCATGATCGATCGAACTCAGGAGGTGACGATGTTGGCATTGCTCTTCGCCGGCCTGCTCGCGGGCGAGCCCCGCGACACCGACAAGGTGGTCAATCTGTTCAACGACGGCTCGATCCCGGTGACCCTCACGATCGAGGGCCTGGATCCGGTCAAGCTCGGGCCGCATGAAAAGGCGACCCGTACGCTGCCGTCCTTCGGGACCTATGTCGTGACCCTGGACACGGGCGGCGGCAATCCCAAGGGGCGGCGCTTCGACCTCGGGGACGAGGACGGATTCTACATCCCGCCGCGTACGATCCACTGGTGCGTGGTGGCCAAGAACCACGCCCTGAACCTGATGCAGCGCCAGGAATGCGCCGGCCGGATCGAGCGCTGAGACGGTGACGGCCTCGATCACTGCGGATGATGTCGAGGCGATAGAACGCGCGACTCTGAACGCCCTGCCGCCCCTGCGGCGGGTCGAGGACGACCGTTGGATCCTGAGCGCCAATCGTGGGGTGATCGGGCGAGCCAACAGCATCGTGACGCTGAAGGGAGGCACGGACTCCCTGGACGCGAAGCTGGCCCGGGCCATTGGATTCTACATCGCCGCCGACGTGGCGCCGGCGTTCCGGGTGTCCGCCTTCTCCGGCCCTGAAGGCCTGATCGCGGCCCTGGAGGCGCGCGGCTTCTCGCCGGAGCAGACGACCCTGGTCATGACGGTCGCGACCGAAGAGGCCGCAGGCGCCCTGGCGGCGGTGGTCCCGGCCGGCCTGGCCGAGGGTCCCGACGCGGACTGGCGGGCGCTGTTCATGGGGCCGGGTGTTTCGAAGGCCGAAGGTGAGGAACGGGCGTCCGCCCTGCAGCGGGCCGGGGACACCATCTTCGCCCAGACCCGCGCAGCCGACGACGTCACGGCCATCGGCGCGCTTTCGGGCCTGGACGGCTGGGCGGGGATCCACGGCATGCGCACGGCCGCCGCCTACCGCCGCCATGGCCTGGCGCGCCGGGTGCTGCGCGCCCTGGTCGATCAGGCGCAGACGAGGGGGTTCGACAGGCTGTTCCTGCAGGTCGAGGCGGCCAATTTCGGCGCCATCGAACTCTATCGATCCATCGGGTTCGTGGAGGCCTACCGCTACGACTACTGGCGGCGGCGCTAGAGCTTGGCCTTGGCACGCCGGAACACGTCTTCGAACATTTCCGGCGTCAGCCGGCCCGTGTTCGTGTTCAGCCGCGAGCAGTGGTAGCTGTTGATCAGCCAGTAGGGGCCGATCCTGGCTTCCTCGCCATGGCCGGGCGCCATGGACGAGGCCCTGGCGCCCAGCGCCTTGATCACATTCTTCCGCGATACGTCGCCCAGGGTCACGATCACCTTGAGGTTCGGCAGGGCCCTGATCCGTGAAGCCAGGAACGGTCGGCAGGTATTCTCCTCCGCCGGCAGCGGCTTGTTGCCCGGCGGCGCGCAGCGCACGGCGTTGGTGATCATGCAGTCGACCAGTTCCAACCCGTCGTCGGGCCGCGCTTCATAGGTCCCGTGCGCGAAGCCGAGCTTGCCGAGCGTCGCGTAGAGCAGCCAGCCGGCGCCGTCCCCGGTGAAGGGCCGCGCGGTGCGGTTGGCCCCGCCGCGCCCCGGCGCCAGGCCCGCCACCAGCAGGCGCGCGTTGGGGTCGCCCCAGGAGGGCACGGCCCCGTTGAACCAGGTCGGCTCCTTGGCGCGGTTGTCGTCGCGATAGGCGACCAGCCGCGGGCAGAGCGGGCAGTCGGCCGGCGCCTCGGGGGGAGCGGCGCTCAAACCTCGTCGTCCGCTTCGAGTTCGGCCGCGGTGCGGTCCTCGGGCTGCAGGAAGCGGGGCGCGTGCTGCTGGCGCGGCCGGCCCACGATCGACATCAGGTCGGCCAGCTCAACGAAGGTGTCCGCCTGGCGACGCAGGTCGTCGGAGGCCATCGGCGGCTGGGACTTGACGGTGGAGACCACGGTGACGCGCACGCCCTTGGCCTGGATGGCCTCGACGAGGCGGCGGAAGTCGCCGTCGCCGGAGAACAGCACCAGGTGATCGGCCCGGTTGGCGATCTCCATCATGTCGACCGCGATCTCGATATCCATGTCGCCGCGCCAGCGCTTGCGGCCCTGGCTGTCGGTGAACTCGCGCGCGGTCTTGGTCACCAGGGTAAAGCCGTTGTAGTCGAGCCAGTCGACCAGGGGGCGGATGGGGGAGTAGTCGTCGCCCTCGACGATGGCGGTGTAATAGTAGGCGCGGATCAGCACGCCGCGGCGGCGGAATTCGTCCAGCAGTTTCTTGTAGTCGATGTCGAAATTCAGGCCCTTGGCGGCCGAGTAGAGGTTCGCGCCGTCGATGAACAGCGCGATGCGGTCGGTGGGATAAAAGGTCATGCCGATAAATGTCCGGTGAGGATGAAATGACTGGGCTCGACGAAGCGGTGATCGTCGCGCTCGGGACTAATCTGAAAGGCGAATATGCGTCGCTCCAAACCCTGCTCGAGGCGGCGCTGGAGGCCTTGCAGGCAAACGGCCTGAGGCTGGTCCGGCGCTCGTCGTGGTGGCGGTCGGCCGCGTGGCCCGATCCGTCCGCGCCCGCTTACCTCAACGGCGTCGTCATTGTCGAGACGGGGCAGGGACCGCACGAGGTCTTGGCCGCCCTGCGGAGGGTGGAGCGCGCCTTCGGGCGGGTGCGGGGCGAGCGGAACGCCGCGCGGACCCTGGACCTGGACCTGATCGCCCACGGAAGGTTTGTGCTGGACGGCCCCGAGCTGAGCCTGCCGCACCCGCGTGCGGCCGAGCGGCGCTTCGTGATGGGGCCGCTGGCGGAGATCGCGCCCGGATGGCGCCATCCGGTGAGCGGAACTTCGGCTGAAAACCTGACGGCGGAGGCCTCGGTCGGGGCGGACGCCGCGCCCCTGGAGCGCCCATGACACCCGACGACGAAGCCCTGGCGGGCCGCATCCATCACCTGATCATCCGCGGACTGCTCGACACCGGGGCGGCGCCCTTCACCGGCGAGATGGCGGATGCGCTCGGCCTGACGGCCGCCGAGATCGAGGCCGGCCTGAAGACGCTGCACGAGATCCACGGCCTGGTGCTGCACCCGGACCGCTGTGAGCCCTGGATCGTGCATCCCTTCGCCCTGTCGCCCTCGGCCACCTGGGTTAAGGGGCGCGAGCACGGCTGGTGGGCGCCGTGCCTGTGGTGCGCCTTCGGGGTGGCGGCGCTGGCGGGCGGGGAGGTGAGGGTGCGCTCGCGTCTCGGCGGCGAGGACGAGCCCGTGGAGATCAGGTTGAGGGACGGGGTGCCGTTGCGCGACGATCTGGTCGTGCACTTCGCGATCCCGCCGCGCTCGGCCTGGGCCAATGTCCACCATCACTGCAACATGGTGCTGCCGTTCCGCAACGAGGCTGAGATCGACGCCTGGTCGGCGCGTCACCGGTTGCCGCGGGGGCAGGCGGTGGGTCTGGAGCAATTGGGGCGGTTCGCGCGGGCCTGGTACGGGCGCCACGCGGACCGGGACTGGCGCAAATGGTCGGCCGCCGAGGCTCAGGCGATCATCTTCGGGGCGGGCTTCGAGGGGGCGTTCTGGACCCTGACGTCGCAGACGGGGAAGTTCTGAGGCGCTTGACGGGTCCTGGATACCCGCGATATGACGCGGAACATATCAAGAACGTGAGGCCGTCATGTCCAGACCGATCCTGAATCTCGACGAAGTCACCTACTTCGATTTCGGTCACGGAGGCGCGCCCATTCCCGGGTCGGGCGTAGCGCCGGAGGCCTTCCAGGCGAAGCTCGGGACCATCGGGACGCGGATCGGGGCCAAGAAGCTCGGCTACAACGTCACCGTGGTTCCGGCCGGCAAGCGGGCGTTTCCGCTTCACTCCCACCGGGTGAACGAGGAGATGTTTTTCGTGCTGGAGGGCGCGGGCGAGGTGCGCATCGGGGCGGAGACCTATCCGCTGCGCGCGGGGGACGTGGTCGCCTGCCCGCCGGGGGAGGCCGATACGGCGCACCAGATCATCAACACCGGGTCGGGGGAGCTGAAGTATCTGGCGGTGTCGACGGCCATGTCTCCGGAGGTCTGCGAGTACCCCGACAGCGGCAAGTTCGGGGTGACGGTCGAGAGCGGGCGCGCGGAGAACGGCCGGCCACTCGGGTTCCGGTTCCTGGGACGGGCCGGGGAGACGAAGGAGTATTGGGACGGGGAGTAAGAGATCTGGAAATCTCCCCCCGCGAGCGGGGGGAGATGGCGGAGAGGGCGCCGCGCACACCCTCTTTTCCCCTCTTGCCGCATTGCACAATTGTGCTCGGGCCGTTACATTCTCCGGTTCTAGCTCCGCTCCCCGAGGATCAGCATGGCCCGCGTCACCGTCGAAGATTGCGTCGAGAAGGTTCCCAACCGCTTCGGCCTCGTGCTGTTGGCCGCGCATCGGGCCCGCTCGATTTCGGCCGGCGCGCCGCTGTTCCTGGACCGCGACAACGACAAGAACCCCGTCGTTTCCCTGCGCGAGATCGCCGAGGACAAGGTCGATCCCGAGAACCTCAAGGACAACCTGATCGGCACGCTGCAGCGCGTCGATGAGCGCACCGAGGCCGAGGAAGAAGCCGAGACTCTGGCCCTGCTGGCCGAGCCCCAGCACATGCAGATGAGCGAGCAGGAACTGGTTCGCGCCCTGCAGAGCGACCGCGACGGCGGTCAGGAGGAGCGCTACTGACGGCGGACGACGTCAACAGCGCGGCGGTCCCGGCGTCCTCGCCCGACGGCGCCCCCCAGTCGCACGACTCCGACGTCACTCCGGCTCCCGTAGCCTCCAGGCCCCGGCCTGCTCCCGAACCAACCCAGCGCATGGGACACCTGCGCCAGTTCGAGCTGATCGAGCGGGTCAAGGCCTATGACCCGACCGCCGACGAAGCCCTGCTCAACCGCGCCTATGTCTATGCGGTGAAGATGCACGGCGCCCAGAAGCGCGCCTCGGGCGATCCCTACTTCGCTCACCCCATCGAGGTGGCCGGCATCCTGACCGAGTACCGGCTGGACACCGCCGCCATCGTCACCGCCCTGCTGCACGACGTGATCGAGGACACTCCGGTCACCCGCAAGGAGATCGTGGATCTGTTCGGCGAGGAGATCGCCGACCTGGTCGAGGGCGTGACCAAGCTGTCGCGCCTGGAGCTGCAGTCCGACCACGTCCGCCAGGCCGAGAACCTGCGCAAGTTCATCCTGGCCATCTCCAAGGATGTGCGGGTGCTGCTGGTCAAGCTGGCCGACCGCCTGCACAACATGAAGACCCTGAAGTTCGTCAACGCCGCCAAGCGGGAACGGATTTCACGCGAAACCCTGGACGTCTATGCGCCGCTGGCCCGCTCCATCGGCTGCCACCGTTTCGCGACCGAGCTGGAAGAACTGAGCTTCGAGCACCTGAACCCGACCGCGCGCGACGCCATCGGCCGCCGGCTCGAGGCGCTGAAGGCCGACCAGGGCCGGGCGGTGTCTGCGGTCTCCGGCGCCATCGTCGAAAAGCTTGAGAAATCAGGCATTCCGGCGCGGGTCTTCGGACGTGAAAAGACCCCCTATTCGATCTGGCGCAAGCTGCAGCGCAAGTCGATCGGCTTCTCCCAGCTGTCGGACATCTACGCCTTCCGCGTGATCGTGGAGAACGAGGACGACTGCTACCGGGCGCTGGGCATCGTGCACCGGGCGTGGTCGATGGTGCCGGAGCGGTTCAAGGACTTCATCTCCACGCCCAAGCGCAACAACTACCGCTCGCTGCACACCACGGTGGTCGGCCCCAAGGGCATGCGCATCGAGATGCAGATCCGCACCGAGCA
>CAYSNW010000001.1:0-195548 GCA_964432415.1 uncultured Caulobacteraceae bacterium | reverse complement strand
ACTGGGCGACCTCCAGGTCCGGCTCGATGCCGGTCTTCTGGATCGAGCGGCCGGAGGGCGTGTAGTAGCGCGCCGTGGTCAGCTTCAGGGCGCCGTCCAGGCCGCCGCGCATCGGGATCACGGTCTGGACCGAGCCCTTGCCGAAGGAGGTCACGCCCAGGATCTTGGCGCGGTGGCGGTCCTGCAGGGCGCCGGCCACGATCTCCGCGGCCGAGGCCGAACCCGGATTGACCAGCACCACCACAGGCAGGCCCTTCAGCATGTCGCCGGGCCGGGCGTTGTAGCGCTCGATGTCGCGCGGGTCGCGGCCGCGCTGGGTGACCACCTCGCCGCCGTCCAGGAAGGCGTCCGCCACCTGGACCGACTGGTCGACGATGCCGCCCGGATTGTTCCTGAGGTCGAGCACGAGGCCCTTCATGCCCGGGATCTTCTTCTTCAGGGCGGTGATGGCGTCCTCGGTCTCGCGGCCGGTATTCTCGTTGAAGTTGGTGATGCGCAGATAGCCGTAGTCGCCCTTGGCCTCGTACTTCACCGACTTCACATTGATGATCTCGCGCGTGAGCTTGAGCTCCATCGGGTCCTTGCCGGCGCGCACCACGGTCAGGGTCACGTCGGTGCCGGGGGCGCCCTTCATCAGCTTGACCGCGTCGGTCAGGCTCTGGCCGATGACGCTCTGGCCACTGATGGCGGTGATGTAGTCGCCGGCCTGGATGCCGGCGCGCGCGGCCGGGGTGTCGTCCATGGGCGTGATCACCTTGACCGCGCCCTCTTCAGTGGTGACCTCCAGGCCCAGGCCGCCGTAGGCGCCGCGGGACTGCTCGCGCAGGTCCTTGAAGTCGGCGGCGTTCAGGTAGTTGGAGTGGGGGTCCAGCGAGGACAGCATGCCGTCGAGCGCGGACTCGATCAGCTTCTTGTCGTCGACCTTCACCACGTACTGCTGCTTGACGATGGTCAGGACGTCGCCGAACAGCTCCAGCATGTGCAGGGCTTCGTCGTTCGGCTGGAAGGCCGGGGAACGGGCGTAGGCGAAGGCCCCTCCGCCCAGCGCCAAAACCGAGATGCCGACCGCCAGAAGCTTGCGCATCGAAGAGTCCTCGCCCGTAACTGCCGGGCCATTGAGGCCCGAAATCCTTGATGAAGAACACCCCTTCCGCGACGAAATCGTGGCGGGAGCGTCCAGGTTCCTATCAAATCAGGCTCTTCAACGCGCGTCGAGCCGTCTCGCCGGATCGGTGACCTGCCCGTCCTTGCGCAGTTCCATATAGAGTTGGGCCCCGCCCGCGGTCTTCGCCATGAGGCCGATGGGCTCACCCGCCGCGACGGATCGTCCCTGGGCGGTGGCGGTGCGCTCCAACCCGGCCAGCACCACCCGCCAGCCGCCGCCGAGGTTGATCACCACCACCTGGCTCCAGCCCTTCACCGGCCCGGCGTATTCCACCGTCCCCGCGCCGGGCGAGAGCACCGGGGCGCCCGGGCCCGCCTTCCAGGTCAGGCCGTCCGAACGCCCGCCCGATTGGGTGCGTCCGCCGAAGCCGGTGACGATCTCGCCCTCGACCGGGCGGCGCAGCGGGCCCAGCGCCGTCTGGGGCGGGGAGATGTCGGGTCCGCGCAGGCCGCGGACCAGGCCGCCCAGGCTGGTGATCTTCGCCTGCAGGGCGCGGGCGTCCTGTTCGGCCCGGCCGGCGTCGGCCAGAAGCCGGGCCTCCAGCTCGCTCTTGGCCGCAATCAGCCGCTCCAGCTCCGTGCGCCCCTCGGCCGCCGCGCTCTCGGAGGTGAACAGCGTTTCGTGGGCCAGGGCGGTCTGGCGGCGCAGCCGCTGGAAGGCTTCGGCCTCCAGGCGCAGGGCCTGGGCGCGGCGCTCCAGGTCAGGGGCGATGGCGCGCATCAGGATCGCCGCATTGACCGCGTCGCGGGCGGAGCCGGGGGAGACGAGAAGGGCCGGGGGCGGATTGCGGGAATAGAGCTGCAGGGCGCCCAGCAGGTGGGAGAGCTGGGTGCGGTTGGCGCTCATCCGCCCCGCCAGCGCCTGCTCCTGCGCGTTGAGCGCCTCGAAGCGCGAGCGGTCGACCGAGACGCGGCCGTCGGCGGCGCTCTGGGCGGTCGCCACCTGGATCAGGCGGGCGCGCAGCTGGCCCACCTCCAGCGCCGTGGCGCGCGCCTCGGCGGTCAGGTCGTCGCGCAGCCGCTCCTTTTGGCGCAGCTGGGTCGAGAGCTCCTCACGCGAGGACTGGGCCAGGGCCGGGGCGGCGATGGCGAGAACCAGGATGAGGGAGAGGCGGCGGAGCATCGGGCGCGCAATTCGAAGGAATCCAGGCGCCCATCTTACTATAGTCCGTCATCCTCGGGGCTTCGCGAAGCGAAGAACCCGAGGACCCAACAGCTCCCCACATCAACGCTGCGATTCCGGCGCCCAGCGTCACAGAAGATTCGCTGTTGGGTCCTCGGGTCTACGCCCCTTCGGGGCTCCGCTCCGAGGATGACGGACATAGTGGGTGGGAGCGCGGCCCCATCAATCCCGGTGATAGGGCGACCCACCGAGGATCGTCACCGCCCGGTAGACCTGCTCGGCCAGCATCGCGCGCGCCAGGGCGTGGGGCCAGGTCTGGGGGCCGAAGGCGAGCTTGAGCTTCGCCGCCGCCAACACGTCGGGCGAGTGGCCGTCGGCGCCGCCGATCAGGAAGACCAGGCGCCGTTCGCCCTGGTCGCGCAGCCTCTCCAGCCGTTCGGCGAAGGCGCGAGAGGGGAAGACCTGGCCGTGTTCGTCGCAGGCGACGATCCAGGCGCCGTCGCCGCAGGCCTCGAGCAGGGCCTGGCCCTCCGCGGCCTTGCCCGGCTTTCGGGGTTCGACTTCGTGGATGTCGACGGGGCCCAGGCCCAGCGCCCGGCCCTGAACGGTGGCCCGCTCGGTCCAGTCCTTGGCCAAGGCCGCCTCGGGCGTGCGCCCCAGCCGGCCGACTGCAGCCAGCGTTATGCGCAACGGCCCTCGCTCTCAGTTCAGACCGCGGCGCGGCCCAGGTGTCCGCCCGGCGCGTCGACCGACCAGATCTTCTCGATGTTGTAGAAGGTGCGCACCTCGGGGCGGAACAGGTGAACCACCACGTCGCCCACGTCGATCAGCACCCAGTCGCAGTTGGGCAGGCCCTCGACGCGCGCGCGGCCGTGACCGGCGTCCTTCACCGCGCGCAGGATGTGGTCGGCCAGGGCGCCCACGTGACGGTGCGAGCGGCCCGACGCCACGATCATGGTGTCGGCGACCGAACTTTTACCTTTGAGATCAATGAGAACGATCTCCTGGGCCTTGTCCTCGTCCAGGCGATGCATAATCAGGTCTTCGAGCGAGTTGACCTCGTCACGAAGGGGCGGAAGGGCCGCGGCCTCATGGGCCGAATGGGAAACCGCTTCCGGTTGCGCGTCATGCGCGGATGGGCGACTCAGCGGAAATGCTCCTCGATTGCCTGCAGGTCAAAAACCACCCTAGCACGACGGGGGTCCAAGGTCATCACGGGAGGATGACGCAACCCCCTCACTGTGGCTTTGCGCGCAAGGCTGTGGAGCTGAGCGGGTTCAGGGGCGCCGTCAGATAGACCCAGGCGGGCGCCGTCCGGCGGGCCAGCAGCCCGGCCTCCGAGACCGGTCGCCGGAACCGGGCGAAGCGGGCCGCGGCCGGCGAGAGGCGTCCCCTCAGCTCGTTTCCGGGCCGCGAGACGACCGCGACGGGAAGCAGCCGGAACAGATGCCGCCAGTCCCTCCAGCGGTGGAACTGGGCCAGGTTGTCGGCCCCCATCAGCCAGACGAAGTTCACGCCGGGAAAGCGGCCCTTGAGCGCGCGCACCGTGTCGACGGTGTAGCGGGTCCCCGCCCGGCTCTCGAAGTCGGAGACCAGCATGGCGGGGCCGCGAGCCGCCTTGCGGGCGCTGGAGATCCGAGCGGCCAGCGGCGCCGTGTCACGGGCGGATTTCAGCGGGTTCTGCGGCGAGACCAGCCAGATCACCCGGTCGAGCCCGAGGCGCCTCAGCGCGGTCTCGGCGATATGGGCGTGGCCCGCATGCGCCGGATTGAACGAGCCGCCGAGCAGACCGACCTTCATGCCGGGTTCGAGATGGAAGCCCGGGCGCAACGGACCCATGCTCAGCTCGAACGTCCGGACTTCACGGCCGCCAGTCCCCGGTGGAGACGTCGTCGTCGATCGGCGCCGGCGCGGGGGCGGGCTTGGCCTCGGCGGCGCGGCTTTCGCGGATGCGGGACCAGGCGGCGTGCAGCAGGGCGTTGACCCCCTCGCCGGAGACGCCGGAGATCAGGAAGGGCTTCTGGCCGATGGCGGCCTCCAGCGCCGCGGCCTTTTCCACGCGAGCCTCGGCATCCAGGGCGTCGATCTTGTTGAGCGCCACCAGCTCCGGCTTTTCCTTGAGCAGCTCGCCATAGGCCTCCAGCTCATGGCGGATGGTGCGCCAGGCTTCCACAGGATCGTCCTGGGTCCCGTCGATCAGGTGGATCAGGGCCCCGGCGCGCTCGACGTGGCCGAGGAAGCGGGTGCCGAGGCCGGCGCCTTCCGAGGCGCCCTCGATCAGGCCCGGGATATCGGCGATGACGAAGCGCGCGTCGCCAGCCAGCTCGACCACGCCGAGGTTGGGGGTGAGCGTCGTGAAGGGATAGTCGGCGATCTTGGGCCGGGCGGCGGAAGTCGCCGCCAGGAAGGTCGACTTGCCGGCGTTGGGCAGGCCCACCAGGCCCGCGTCGGCGATCAGCTTGAGCTTGAGCCAGATCCAGCGTTCCTCGCCGACCTGACCCGGCATGGCGAACTTGGGGGCCTGGTTAACCGGTCCCTTGAAGTGGACGTTGCCGTGACCGCCGTTGCCGCCGCGGCACAGGCGGATGCGCTTGCCCACCGCGTCCATGTCGACGATCAGGGTCTCCTTGTCCTCCTCGAACACCTGGGTGCCGACGGGGACCTTCAGCTCGACGTCGGCGCCGGCGGCGCCGTGGCGCTGGCGGCCCATGCCGTGGATGCCGGTCTCGGCCTTGAAGTGCTGCTGGTAGCGGAAGTCGATCAGGGTGTTCAGGCCGTCGACCGCCTCGATCCAGACGTGGCCGCCCCGGCCGCCGTCGCCGCCGTCCGGGCCGCCGTACTCGATGAACTTCTCGCGCCGGAACGACACGGCGCCGCCGCCGCCGTCACCGGAGCGGATGTAGATCTTGCACTGGTCGAGGAACTTCATCGCGTTTCCTTTAGCCCTGAACCCTCAGGCCAGCCACATCATCATGCGCACGCCGACCGGTTGGCGCCGGGCCACGCAAAGCTGGGTGCGGACCTCGCCGGTGTAGAGAAACCCCGCCTTGGTCAGCACCCGGCCCGAGGCCGGGTTGTCCGGGAAGTGCCCGGCGCCGATCGCCCGGCGGCCCCACTTCCGGCTGGCCCAGACCAGGCCCGCCTCTGCGGCTTCAGTGGCGAAACCCCGGCCCCAGAAGGGCTTGCCGATCCAGTAGCCCATCTCGGGAAAGCGGTCCTCGCCGGGATGGAAGCCCAGCATGCCGACCGGGCCCTCGTTCTCGTGCTCCAGCAGGAAGATCGCCTGCTCGCGCGGGTCGTAGGCCATGGTCCGATAGAGGAAGGATTGGGCGTCCTCGAGCCGGTAGGGGTGCGGCATGGCAGTGGTCATCCTGGCCACGTCGTAGTCGCCGCAGAACTCTGCGATCACACCGATGTCGCGCTCTTCGGGCGCGCGCAGGAGAAGGCGGCGGGTCTCGATCCGGGGGGTCTGTTCGATCACACACATGGCAGGCCTCCTTTGCGGAGCTTGAGAAAAACAAACGGGGAGCCCGGCGATCCGGACTCCCCGTGGGAATTCCTCATCCGGATCGCTGCTCAGGAGCGCGATCCGGAACCTGTCAGGTCGATCGCGCCTATTCGGCGGCTTCGGCGGTCACGCTCGGAAGAATCGAGACGTAACGGCGGGAGTCACGCTTCTTGGTGAACTTCACCTGGCCGGTGACCTTGGCGAACAGGGTGTGATCCCGGCCCAGGCCTACGTTGTCGCCCGGGTGGAACTCGGTGCCGCGCTGGCGGACCAGAATGTTGCCGGCCAGGACGGTTTCGCCGCCGTAGCGCTTCACGCCAAGGCGCTTGGATTCGGAATCGCGGCCGTTACGCGAGGAGCCGCCGGATTTCTTGTGAGCCATGGGATGCTCTCCTGAACTCTATTGTCTTACGCGTCGCCGTCGGCGGCGGGCTTCTTGGCCTTGGGAGCAGCGGCCTTCTTCGGCGCGGCTTCCTTGGCCGGGGCGGACTTCGCAGCAGCCTTGGGGGCAGCGGCGGCCTTCGGGGCGGCGGCGGCCTTTTTGGCCGGGGCCTTGGCAGGCGCTTCGGCGACGGCGTCGGCGTGCTCGACCACGGTGGCCTTCACGATCGGGCTCTTCTTGGAGCCCTTGGTGACCACGTCGGTCGCGGTGACGCCGGCCGGGGTCGCGGCGGCCTTGGCGGTCGCAACGGCGTGGGCCAGGCCACGGGCGCGGGCGTCGAGCTCGGCCTTGGTGGTCAGGTCGACCTTGCCGTCCCACTTGGCGGACTTGCCTTCACCGGCGAGCGCCGTGACGCGCAGGACGCTTTCCGGCTGGCGATGGCCGCGGGTGCGGCGATAGCCCTGGCGGCGGGTCTTCTTGAAGATCTTGATCTTCTCGCCCTTGCGGGTCTCGATCAGGGTCGCGGTCACCGCGGCGCCGGCCACGAGCGGGGCGCCGATCACGGCGCCGGCGTCGTCACCGACCATCAGAACCTGGTCGAAGCGCACTTCCGCGCCCGGCTCGCCGTCGAGCTTTTCCACGACCAGCACGTCGCCGGCCTGGACCCGGTATTGCTTGCCGCCGGTCTTGATCACCGCGTACATGGTCGGAGCCTCGTTGGACAAAAACAGATGCGCCCGCGAGGTGGCCCGCGGGCGAGAGGGGGCGGTTTATACTCGCAGACGCGCCAGAGTCAACGCGCGACAGGGGGTTCGCGGGCTTAAAAAGCACCGCGCGGCGCACCATCTGAGCGCACCGCAGATATCGAAGTGTTCGCCCGCGCTGACAAGCCCGCGTCGGGCGCCTAAAGAGGCCCCCAAAGAGGCAACATGACCGACCAGATCCCCGTCACCGTGCTCACCGGCTACCTGGGCGCGGGAAAGACCACGCTGCTGAACCGCATCCTCACCGGCGACCACGGCAAGCGCTACGCCGTCATCGTCAACGAGTTCGGCGAGATCGGCATCGACAACGACCTCATCGTCGGCGCCGACGAGGAAGTCTTTGAGATGAACAACGGTTGCGTCTGCTGCACCGTGCGCGGCGACCTGATCCGGGTGCTGTCGGGCCTGATGAAGAGGAAGGGCCGCTTCGACGCCATCATCGTGGAGACCACGGGCCTGGCCGATCCGGGCCCGGTAGCCCAGACCTTCTTTGTCGACGACGAGGTCAAGGCCAGGACCCGTCTGGACAGCGTCGTGACGCTCGTGGACGCCAAGCACGTAGGCGCCCGGCTGGACGATTCGAAGGAGGCGCGCGAGCAGGTGGCCTTCGCCGACCAGATCATCCTGAACAAGACCGACCTGGTGAGCGAAGACGAGCTGGTCACCGTCGAAGCCCGCCTGCGTCGGCTGAACCCCCTGGCGCCGATCCGGCGCGCCACGCGCTCGGACGTCCCACTGGAGACCATCCTGGACCGCCACGCCTTCGATCTCGACCGGGTGCTGGACCTGCAGCCCGAGTTCCTGAACCCCGCCCACGGCGAGGCCGGGCACGTGCACGACGAGCACTGCGGCCACGACCACCACGATCACGATCACCATCATGACCACGACCACGGCGCTCATGACGGCGCCCGGGGCCATGCCCACGAGGACGACATCAAGGGCGTGTCGCTCTCGCTGGACCGGCCGATCGACGGCAACCGCTTCACCGTCTGGATCGACCAGCTGCTGGCCTCCCAGGGCCCCGACATCCTGCGCGCCAAGGGCATCATCGACGTGAAGGGCGAGGATCGGCGCCTGGTGTTCCAGGCCGTGCACATGATTCTCGAGGGCGATCTGCAGGGCGAATGGAAGCCCGGCGAAAAACGCTGGAGCCGGGCGGTGTTCATCGGCCGCAACCTCGACGAGGCCAAGCTGCGCACCGCCTTCGAAGCCTGCGCAGCCTGAGCGGACCCATGGATTTCGCCTTCGACGCCCATATCACCTCAGCCCTGTTCGAGCGTTCCGGCCGCGCGGTCTTCGCGCTGGGCGACGGGACCGTGCGCTTCGAGACCGGGGAGATCCTCGAAGCGCACCCGGACGGCTCGGTCCAGGCCGCGACCCTGCATCCGTCGGGCGAGGGCGTCCTTACCGCTGGAGACGACGGGCGGTTGGTCTGGTCGAGATCGGACGGCGCCGTCGAACTGGCCTCCCTGCCCGGCCGCTGGATCGACGCGGTCGACGCCAGTCCCGAGTCCGGCCTGATCGCCTTCGCCGCGGCCAGGGAGGTCCACATTCTGGACACCCGCGACGCGAAGTTCCGCCGCGTCTTTACGCACGAACGCTCGGTCGCCGGTCTCGCCTTCGATCCCAAGGGACGGCGGCTGGCCTGCGCCACCTATGGCGGGGCCGCCCTTTGGTTCGCCCGCATCGACGCCCAGAAACCGGCTCTGCTGAAATGGGCCGGCTCGCACGTCGCCATCGCCTTCAGCCCCGACGGCAAGTTCCTGATCAGCGCCATGCAGGAGAACGCCCTGCACGGCTGGCGCGTCGCCGACGGCAAGGACATGCGCATGGGTGGCTATTCGGCCAAGCCGAAGTCCATGGCCTTCCTGTCCAAGGGCGCCCTGATGGCCACCTCCGGCGCCCACGGGGCGGTGCTCTGGCCCTTCGCCGGCGCCAATGGACCCATGGGGCGCGAGGCCATCGAGGTCGGCCACGACGAGGCTTCGTTGGTAACCCAGGTCGCGGCGGCGCCCGAGGGATCCTGGGTCGCAGCGGGGCTGAACGACGGGCGGGTCTGGGTCGCGGATCTGACCGCCACCGGCGTGCGCCGCCTGCGCGCCGACAAGGGCAGCGCCATCAGCGCTCTTGCCTTGACGCCCGGGGCCGATCGCCTGGCCTGGGGCGATGAGGACGGGGCGGCCCAGGTCGCCGATCTCTGACCCCTTTGCGCTGACGCCCGGCGGGGTTAGCGTCGCGGTCGCATGAGCCAAGCCGCGCCGCCGACGACGACCGAAAAGACCGCGCGGCCCCGTCGCCGCGGCCTCTGGAGTTGGCTCGGCCTGCTGCTGCTCGTCGCCGTCCTGACGCCCATAGCCGACGTGATCATTCACCGCTTCGCGCCCGTGCCCGCGACCTGGCTGGCCCTGCAGCGCACCTTCGAAGGGCGCGACTATCACCGCAGCTGGCGCCCGCTTGAGCGCATCTCGCCCAACCTGGTGCAGGCGGTGATCGCGGCGGAGGACGACCGCTTCTGCTCGCACAACGGCTTCGACTGGGACGGCATCCAGGCGGCGCTGCGCTACAACGCGACGCACAAGAACCGGGTGCACGGCGGCTCGACCATCAGCCAGCAGACCGCCAAGAACGTCTTCCTGTGGCCGGGCCGCGGCTGGATCCGCAAGGGGCTGGAAGGCGGCTACACGGTCCTGATCGAGACCCTGTGGGGCAAGCGGCGGATCATGGAGGTCTATCTCAACATGGTCGAGTGGGCGCCGGGGACCTACGGGGCGGAAGCCGCCTCCCAGTACTGGTTCCACGTCTCGGCCAACAAGCTGACGCCGGCCCAGGCCGCGCACCTGGCCGCCATCCTGCCCCGGCCGCTGAAGTGGAAGGCCGCGGACTCCGGACCCGTCGTGCGCCGCCGCCTGGCCCGCATCGCGCCGGGCATGGGGGCCGTGCGCGCCCAGAGCGCCGCGTCCTGCGTGCTGGGCTGACCGCAGGCCCGAAACGGGTTTCTCCCACCATTAACCGCGTCCGCTTGGGGTTCGTTTACCGCATGGCTTCACAGTAGGGGGCGGCGAGGTGCGTCCGGAGCGCATCCCGCCGTCGGACCAACCCAGTAGCTGTCGGACCCTGCCATGCGCGCGGACCACCCTGTAACCCATCGACTCGCCAGCATCGCCCGCGGCGCCCGCCGGTTCGCCCGGCGCTGGTCGACGCGGCGCGGCGGGGTGGCGGTGATGTTCGCCCTGGCCATTCCGGTGGTCACCGCGCTCGGCCTGGTAGCGGTGGACTTCCACCGGGCCGCCGGCGTGAGGCTGCAACTGCAGGACGCGCTCGACGCCGCGACCCTGGCGACCGCGCGCTCCAACGCCATGGACAACACCGCCGCCTTCACCGTCGGCGACCGGGTGCTGAAGGCCAATCTGAAGGGCTTCACCCAGACCGCCATGGTCAGCGACGCCTTCACCATCTCCAACGGCGTGGTCTCCGCCAGCGCCCATGTGACGGTCACCCCGCTGATCGCCAACCTGTTCCTGGGCGGCCCGATGACCGTGGGCGCGACCTCGGAGGCGGTGCGCGCCAACAAGCGGCTCGAGATCGCGCTGGTGCTCGATAACACCGGCTCGATGTCCCAGAACAACAAGCTGACCAACCTGATCACCGCCGCCGACGACCTGGTCGACACCATGTCGGCGGCCGCCTCGCGCCTGACCGATCCCACCGCGATCAAGATCTCGCTGGTGCCGTTCTCTATGACGGTTCGCGTGGGTTCGACCTACAAGACCGCGACCTGGATCGATCAGACCGGCGCCTCGCCGATCAACGACGAAATCTTCACGACCGCGTCGGGCACCGCCCACGCCAACCGCTTCACCCTGATGAGCCAGATGGGCGTCACCTGGGCCGGCTGCGTGGAGAGCCGCCAGTCGCCCTACGACGTGCAGGACACAGCGCCCAGCGTGGCGACGCCCGCGACCCTGTTCACACCCTTCTTCGCGCCGGACGAACCCGACGCCCAGGCCAAGAACAAGAACGGCAACTTCGGCACCTTCTACAACAACTACCTGACCGACGGGTCCTACTCGTCCTCGAACTGGAAGATTCCCCAGGGAGTTCTGGCCAAGTACAATGCCGCGCCCAAGTCCGGGACCAACTCGTCCACCGGCTACACCTACGGGCCGAACGCCGGGTGCCAGATGCAGTCGCTGATGCGCCTGACCACCAACTACGCCTCGATCAAGACGGCGATCAACGCCATGACCGCCATCGGCGACACCAACATCCCGATGGGCATGGTCTGGGGCTGGCATACGCTTTCGCCCAACGCGCCCTTCGCCGACGGCGTGGCCTACGGCACGCCCAAGACCGACAAGATCGTCATCCTGATGACCGACGGCGAGAACACCATCACGTCCAACGGCAACTCGAACGACAGCTACTATTCGGGGGTCGGCTACGTCTGGCAGAACCGGGTCGGCGTTGGGGCGGGTTCCACCGACGCCCAGCGCGGCACGGCGCTGGACGGCAAACTGACGACGCTGTGCAACAACATGAAGGCGGCCGGGATCATCATCTACACGATCCGGGTGGAGGTCACCTCGTCCACCTCCAACGTGCTGCAGAACTGCGCCAGCTCGGCGGACAAGTTCTACGACGTGGCCAATTCCGCCAATCTGGACGCGGTGTTCCAGACCATCGCCGGCCAGATCGCCAACCTGCACCTTTCCAAGTAGTACCCGGGCCCCTCCCCCTCCCTGGGACCCGCAAGGGCGGACGCCTCCCCCCGGCGTCCGCCCTTTTTCTCTGCCCCCAGCGCCCCTCCGCCGGGCGCGGCGAGGACCGCGCTCGTCGCAGTGCGGTTGCCGTTCGCCGCCTCCGGGAGGATAGTTCCGGGTCGGGGAGCGGGCCGAAGCCGCAAAAAGGCGGGCCCGAGTAAAAGAGATGGCGTCAGGGTCCGGCCGCAAAGGCGGCCTTTTCACCGGTTTCGCGGAACCGCATTTCGGCCGCCGCGGCCTGATCTCCGGAGCGGCGGCGCTCGGCGCCCTGTCCGCCCTGGCCCCGGACATGGGCCAGGCCCAGACCGAAAAGCCCCAGCCCGGCGACGACAGCGGCAAGCTGAAGGGCAAGCGCGACAAGACCCTGCGCATGACCACGCCGATCTACATCAACGGCCAGGGTCCGTTCGACGTGATCATCGACACTGGCGCCAACCGCTCGGTGCTGTCGCTCGAGCTGGCCGCCCAGCTCAACCTGCCCCACGGCGCGGTCACCCGCGTGCACGGCATCGCCGGGGTGCAGGATGCGCCGACGGCCAATATCGACAGCTTCCGCGCCGGGGTGGTGGACCTGCCGCTGCGCGACGTGCCGCTGCTGGCGCGCGCCGACCTGGGCGCCGACGGCTTCCTGGGCATCGACGTGTTCCGCAACCGGCGGATCACCTTCGATTTCGTCCGCAACCTGGTGCACCTGGAGCGCACGCGAAAGAGCGAGATCACCGGCTCGCGCCTGGACACGGTCACCTCGCCGGTCTCCAGCATTGGCGGGGTGCTGAGCTCCGACACCGTGGTGCGCGCCATCCAGAAATCGGGACAGCTGACCATCGTCGACGCTTCGGCCTCCGGGGCGCACATCAACTGCTTCATCGATTCCGGGGCCCAGCGGACGGTCGGCAACATGGCCATGCGTCATCTGGTGCGGCGCCTGACCGACGACCGCGGCCACCCGCCCCAGAGCGTCCAGATCCACGGCGCCACCGGCCAGGTGGTGGCGGGCGAGTTCGCCTTCGTGCCCAGCATGCGGATCGGGCAGATCAATCTCAGCAACTTCTCCATCGCCTTCGCCGACCTGCATACCTTCGATCTCTGGGGCCTGCAGGAAATTCCGGCCCTGATGATCGGCATGGACCTGCTGAGCATCTTCGAGATGGTCTCGGTCGATTTCGGCGGGCGCAACGTGACCTTCCGCCTGGCGGAGCTGATGCTCGAGGACACGGCGCGGGGCTGAGCGCCAGGGAAGCCTTGATCCGGCGCGCGCGCGGCGCCACGGTCCGGCGCCTCACCGAACGGGTCCCCTGCCGATGCGCCTGCTTCCGCCGCTTCTGATCGCCCTCGCCCTGCCGCTCACGGCCCAGGCGGCCCCCCGGCACAAACCGGCCACGACCGCGGGCGAGCACGCCATCCTGCGCCAGATCGCCTCGAGCCCGAGCCCTGCGCGGCTGAAGGCCACCATCGCGCGGCTGGTCGGCTTCGGCACCCGCCACACCGCTTCCGACACGGTCTCGGACACCCGCGGCATCGGCGCCGCGCGGCGCTGGGTGAAGTCGGAGTTCGAGGCCATGAGCAAGGACTGCGGCGGCTGCCTGGAGATCGCCACGCCATCGCAGAGCTTCACCGGAGCCCGCCTGCCCAAACCGACCGAGGTGATGGACGTCCTGGCCATTCAGCGTGGGACCGGCGACCCGGACCGGGTAGTGGTCATCGCCGGCCACCTGGATTCGCGCGTCACCGACGTGATGAACACGACCTCCGACGCGCCGGGCGCCAATGACGACGGCTCGGGCACAGCGGCGGTGATCGAGGCAGCGCGGGTGCTGTCGAAGCACAAATTCCGCGCCACCATCGTCTTCGCGGTGCTGTCGGGCGAGGAGCAGGGTCTCTATGGCGGACAGGTGCTGGCCTCCTACGCCCGGAGCCGTGGCTGGCGGGTCGAGGCGGACCTCAACAACGACATCGTGGGCAACACCCACGGCTTCAACGGCGTGCACGACGACGCCCATGTGCGCATCTTCTCCGAGGGCACCAAGGCGGTGGAGACCCCGGAACAGGCCGACCGGCGCCGCTACAACGGCGGCGAACTGGACAGCCCCTCGCGCAACCTGGCCCGCTATATGGACCGGCTGGCCGACCGCTATGTGAAGGGCCTGGACGTGGTCATGGTCTACCGGACCGACCGCTATGGCCGCGGCGGCGACCAGGTGCCGATGCTGCAGGCCGGCTTCCCGGCGGTGCGCGTCACCGAGGCCGCGGAGAACTACGACCGCCAGCACCAGGACCTGAGGACCGAAAAAGGCAAGCGCTACGGCGACGTGATCGAGGGCGTCGACTTCCCGTACCTGTCCCGGGTCACGGCGCTGAACAGCGTCACCCTCGCCTCCCTGGCCTCCGCCCCGCCGCCGCCGGACGAGGTCAAGATCGAAGGCGCGGTCAGCGACGACACCAGGATCAGTTGGAAGGCTTCTCCCGGCGCCGCGCGCTACCGGGTCTGGTGGCGTTCCACCACCGAGCCGCAGTGGAGCCACAGCCAGGACGCGGGCGCGGCCACCCAGGTCGTGCTGAAGAACGTGGTGATCGACGACTGGCTGTTCGGGGTCCAGGCCATCTCGGCTGACGGCTGGGAGAGTCCGATCGAATTCCCGGGTCCGGCCGGTTCGTTCAGCTTCACCCCGCCCCCGCCACCGGCCGCGAAATAGTTCGACCGCAAGCGGCGGGAGGCGCGCGTCGCCGCGAAGAGGGACAAGGCGGGACCCTGATCCTGAGGAGCCCGCCATGACCTTCCGCATCTCCGGCCTGCCGATCGAGCCCTTCCGTCCCCTGATCGGCGCCTCCGACGCCGAGCTCCAGCGCGCGGGCGTGCGCCGGGTGGCCGTGACGGCGCCTGTCAGCGCGCCGTGCCGGGTGACCCTGGCCGACGCCGAGCCCGGCGAGACCGTGCTGCTGATGAACTGGGAGCACCAGCCGGCCGACACGCCGTTTCGCGCCAGCCACGCCATCTATGTCCGGGAGGCCGCGCTCGAGCCCTTCGATCGGCCCGGCGAGGTTCCGCCCGCGCTTCGGCCCCGCCCCCTGTCGGTGCGCGCCTTCGACGCCGGGCACATGATGATCGACGCCGAACTGGTCGAGGGCCGGGACCTGGAACAGGTGCTGGTTCCCTACCTCGAGCGCGAGGAGATCGCCTACGTCCACATCCACTACGCGCGCCGCGGCTGTTTCGCCGCGCGGGCGGACCGGATCTAGGCCCGGGCGCCGGCGTCCCGCACCGCCGCCACCCGCTCCAGTTCGGGATTGGGCAAGCCGCGCAGGCGCAGGGAGTAGAGTTTTTCGCGTTCGACCTGCTCGAGGGACGCCAGAATCGCGTCGAGATCGTCGAACGGGTTGAGGGTCAGGCCGGTCAGGGCGTCGTAGCGCCCTGACGCCAGGGCCACGGCCAGCCGGGCCGGCCGTTCCGGCGGCAGGTCGAGTCCCTCGTCGAAGATGCGCCGGAACCAGGGCAGCCAGCGCCTGCCCTCCTCCGAATTGAGCGAGTGCTCCGACAGGGCCGTTCGCACGGTTCCGGGCCCCATGGGAAAGACCATGACACCCTGGGGCTGGACCTCCGCCGCCAGGCATTCGGAAAACCGCACCAGGGCCGACTTGCCGGCCGCATAGCCCGAGAAATAGGCGAACGGCGCCATGCCGGTCACCACATTGATGATCCGGCCGCCGCCGCGCGCGATCATCCCGGGCAGCACCGCGCGCGAGGCGAACATGGGCCCACGCAGATTGACCTCGACCGAGGACCACCAGGCCTCCGGGTCGGTCTCGGCGAAGGGACCGATGGGGCCCAGAACGCCGGCGTTGTTGACGAGGAGGTCCAGCGGTCCCAGCCGGCGCTCGACCGTGGCGATGGCCTCCGCCAGGGCCTGCGGGTCCGTCACGTCGGCCTCGACCGGAAGGCCCCGTCCGCCGTCCGCCTCGATCAGGGCGGCCGTCTCGGCCAGTTCGGCCCAGTTGCGCGACAGAACCCCGACCGAGGCGCCGGCCTGGCCCAGGGCCAGGGCGATCGCCCGCCCGATGCCGCGCCCGGCGCCGGTGACGAGCGCGACGCGGCCGCTCAGGATCGGGTCTTGACCTGACTTCTCCGCCATCTGCGCCTCCCTGCCCCCCATCATCCCGGCGCCGGGCTAGAGCCCCAGCGCCTTGCGCTGCTTCGGCGGCAGCTTGGCCGCGATCAGGGCGTGGGCCTGCTTCAGATAGGCCAGCAGCTCCGCGTCCGCGATGGCGTCGTGGGACTTGAACAGCACCCACTTGTAGCGCCCGACGTAGGGCGCGGGCTCCGCCACCCCCTCGGCGCACAGCTGCTCGAAGGAACCGTCCGAGACCTTCATGCACCAGCGCGGATGCTCGTCCCCGACGTGGCCGGCGACGGCGAACATCTTGCCGCCGACCGAGTAGCACCGGTCCGCGCCCCACTTCAGATCGAAGGTCGCGCCCGGCAGCGCCAGCGCGGCCTTGTCGAAGGCGGTGAAGTTCACACCTCGACGCCCACGCCGATCGGACAGACCACGCCGGTGCCGCCGATGCCGCAGTAGCCGCCCGGGTTCTTGGCCAGGTAGCCCTGGTGATAGTCCTCAGCGAAGTAGAATTCCGGCGCCGGCGCGATCTCGGTGGTGACCGGTCCCAGGCCGCGGGCCTTCAGGGCCTCAGCGTAGGCGTCGCGCGACGCCCGGGCCGCCGCCAGCTGATCCTCGTCGTAGGCGTAGATCGCCGAGCGGTATTGGGTCCCGATGTCGCCGCCCTGGCGCATGCCCTGGGTCGGGTCGTGGTTCTCCCAGAACAGCTTGAGCAGCTGCTCGTAGGTGACCTCCTTCGGATTGTAGACCACCAGCACCGCCTCGGTGTGGCCCGTGCGGCCGGAACAGACCTCCTCGTACGTCGGATTGGGCGTGATCCCGGCCGCGTAGCCGACGGCGGTCACCCAGACGCCCGGGACCTGCCAGAAAATCCGCTCCACGCCCCAGAAGCAGCCCATGGCGAAGAGCGCGGTCCTGAAGCCTTCCGGATAGGGCCCCTTCAGGGGGCGGCCGGTGACGAAGTGGACTTCGTCGGTCTTCAGCGGCTCGGCGCGGCCCGGCAGGGCCTCGGCGGCGGTGGGAAGGTCGAGCTTCTTGGTGAACATGGCGGGACTTTCGCGAGGCGCAGGCAGGATAGCATGTAAGCTACGCGGGCTTCGGCGCCAGAGATGTTCAAGGAAACTTGTCCGAAGGGGCCTGGTGCGTATAGAAGGCGCGCTCGCGCCGCTCCGGTGGCCGCGACCCGCGGCGCTTCAACCGGCGCTGGCGATGGGGAGAGGTGGCCGAGTGGTTGATGGCGCACGCTTGGAAAGCGTGTTTAGGTGAAAGCCTAACGAGGGTTCGAATCCCTCTCTCTCCGCCATCCCGCGCCAGGCCGCTTTCCGACGCGATGAAGAGCGAAACACGTTCGAGGCCAAGGCCGACGTGACGTGGCCCGAGCCTGGCCTGAACGGCGCAATCGGCTAGGTCAGCGGCCCGCCGATTTCGGGACGGTGGCGGTGATGCTCTGGATGTAGAGCGGAGATCCGCCGAGCGCCCCGCCCGCGCTGTTCTCTTCAATGATTATGAAGGGTGGCGTCGGCGCGCCGTGTGCTGAGGTCTCGACCACGAGCGAAATGAGGGTGTGCCCTTGCCCGTTCGGAAACACCCCGTAGTCGTAGCACTCCGCATTTGAGCGGCACTTTGTGACATGCGCGCCCGCGGAACCCGCGAGATCAAGGAAGAGCGTCTTTCCGTAGCTCGATGGGCGAAACACGATCGTAAGGGTCTGGTTTGCGAAATAGGGGTTGGCCGGGTCGAAAACCGTCGTTGAGCCCAGCGTCGAAACGACAGACATCAGGCGGCCGCCCGTGGAGAGTGGCGTGATCGTTTCCTGCGTTGAGCCGGCCAGCGCGTATTTCGCCGGCGTCCGGCCGTTCGCCGCGGCCCGGGAAATTTCCGCCGCAGACAACGGTGCGATACGCCTGACCTTCGCCGTTGCTCCGGGCGTAAGTCCCCGGGGCGGCTGAACCGCGCGCGCTTTCGACGGGTCGAGCGTGTAGACACGCTGCTGTCCCATCGCGGGCGCGGCCGCCGACATCAGAGCAAGGGCCACCGCCACACACGCGCCGCTGCAGAGCCTAAGAATACCCATGACTTCCTCCCCGCTTCCCGTCGCGACCTTGGCGAAGCGGATGGCGGCTCGTCAATGCTGGAGCTCGCCCTGCGGATGATCCGGAAAATTGTCAGGCGAACCTGGCCTCAGGAGCAGCCCAGAAACTTCATGCGCCCGTTTTCGAACGTCACCTGCGGAAACTGCCCCCCGCCGCAGGCGTAGCCTACGACCGACAGGGCGTTGGGGCCGGCGATGACGCCGTTGGACATGGGCGTACCCTCGTCGATCAGCCCCCAGGTGAAGTCGAGCTTGCTGTTCGCCTTGATCTCCGTCGTGCGGTACTCGCCGCGGGTGCAGAGCGCCTCGTTCCCGGCGGTCTCGAAATTGGCCTTGAAGCAGTAGCGGGCGATGATCGGCTGGTCGCAGCGGTTGGTCAGCGACCAGTAATCCTGGATGCCGCGCTTCTCTTCGGCCGAAAGAGTGACGCAGCGTCCGAACACATCGCCTGAACCGGCTGCGCTCGAGGACTGGGCGGTCGCCGCTGGCGTGGCCGCCCCCGACGGGCCGCCCCCGCCGATCAATCCGGCCATGCGCAGCTGGTCGATCATCGGCTGGATGCCGGAGGCGTGACAGGCGTCGTCCATCAGGTGATTGAAAACGCCATTGGCGTCATCGGAATACTCGCAGCCGTCGCGATAGAACGAGGGGCTGGGATTTCGCGCGTCGCCGAGCTCGCGCAGATGGAAGCCGGTATCGTTCTCGTCGTCGCCGATCGTGTCCTTGGCGGCGCCCTGGAGCACGCCCTGGTGCGCCGTCCCCTCGATCTTGTAGAGGACGTGATAGGTCTTCATCGTCCAGATGAACTCGATCCAGACCGGCCCCTCCGCCAGACCGTCGGGACCGCACGAGGCGTTGGCCGTGACCTTCAGGTCCGGCGCATCGTAACCACCCCAGCCCTTCACCAGGCCATCGGTATAGAAGATCAGGAAGCAGCCCTGGCTGATCTGGATCGCCGACCAGCCGTCGTTGCGCGCCGACCAGAGGAGATTGGGCGGTCGCGACTGCGCCGTCGCGGGCAGGGCCAGGGCGAGGACCGCCGAGAGGGTAGCGACAAGCGCACTGACGGTCTTCCAGGTCACCGGAATCGATTTCACGATGCGCTCTCCCAAGTTTGGCATTGCGCGCCCCCTCCGGCACAGGTGATCTAGGTGACCCGTCAGACGCTTGTCCCCGGAGTGACTAGGCTTGGATTTGTGGGTTTGCAGGACTTCCCGGCGCCGTCCGCCTGACCTTTTTCCGACTTCTGGCGGAGACCCCGCGTGAGTGGGGCTCGTCTTGGCCTGGCGCAGGAGCCGGACTTCACCCTGGGTGGGCTGAAGGTGTCGCCTTCCGCCTGCCGGGTGAGCGGGCCTGGCGGCGAGCTGCGCATCGAGCCCCAGACCATGGCCGTTCTCATGACCCTCGCCCGCGCCCGCGGCGCCACGGTGACCCGCGACCAGCTGATCGAGGCCTGCTGGCAGGGCCGGGTGGTCAGCGACGACGCGGTGACCCGCACGATCGCCAAGGTGCGCGCCCTGGCCGCCGCCACCGCGCCCGCCTTCACGCTGGAGACGCTTCCCAAGGTCGGCTACCGCCTGCTGGCCGAAGGCGGCGCGGCCGCCCGAGCGCCCGATTCATCGGAGCCTGGGAGGCCGATACGCTGGCGGGTGGGCGCGGTTCCGGCCACTGTCGCCGCGGGGGTCCTGCTCCTCGCGGGCCTCGCCTACGTGACCGCCTCCTCGGCAGGCCGGCGGGCCGCCTCGCCCGAACCACCGCCTGCGCCACAGGTCCGCTCCACCGACGTGGCCGACGCCCTCTTCAACCTCGATGAGGCGCGCCTGCAACGCTATCTGCAGGCGGGCTGGGGCCCCGACTGGCGCCTGGATTCGGAAGGCAACGCCGCCCTGCATCAGCTGATGCTGGTGTGCGAACGCAACCCGACTCACGACCAGGCCGGGGTGCTGCGCGTGGCGAAACGGCTGGTGGCGGCCGGCGCCCATGTGACCCTGGCCAACAAGTGGGGCGACACGCCGCTGATCATCGCCCGGTCCAAGCGCTACTGCGGGCCGAACCACCCGGTCGTGGCCTTCCTGCGCGGGCTCGAGCCGCAGCGCCCCGGCTGAACACCATGATCGAATCCCGCGATCCGGAGATCGAGGCCCTGGTCGGCGCCTTCTATGCCGCCTTCGACAACCGTGACGGACGGACGCCCGACGGCGCGGCGCTGCGCGCGCTGTTCACGCTGGAGGCGGTCATCACCCGGGTGGGCGCCGGCCAGGCCGACAGCTGGACGCCCGAGGTCTTCATCGCGCCACGCGTGGCCCTGCTCACCGAAGGCGCCCTCACGGGCTTCCACGAGTGGGAGACCGACGCCCGAACCCTCGTGCGGGACAACATCGCCGGCCGCTGGTCGACCTATCGGAAAGCCGGAAAGCTGGACGGCGCCGACTACCAGGGCGGCGGCTTCAAGTTCATCCAGTTCCGGCGCCAGGACGGCCGCTGGCTGATCCATTCGATCCTGTGGGAAGACACGCCCGATCCGCCGTGAAAGCGGCGCAATTGTCTCGACACTTCGCGTTATACGAGTGATAGGCGAAGTGAGTCGCGTCGGGATCGGGGGGACCTTGAACAAACTGTACTGCGGCGTGGCCCTGGCCATCCTCGCGGCCGCGCCGGGCATGGCGCTGGCCCAGAGCGCGCCAACCCAAAGCGCACCGACGACACCTGAGCCCGCCGGACCGAAGAAGACGCCCGCCAAGACCGCCCCGGCCAAGTCCAAGGCCACCACGGTGGAGGACGTCACCGTCACCGCCCACGCCGAGGAGACCCGCACCTCGATCGACCGGCGCAGCTATGACGTGGCCAAGGATCTCCAGGCGACCACCGGCTCGATCAGCGATGCGCTGCGAAACGTGCCGTCGGTCGAGGTCGACGTGAACGGCAATGTCAGCGTGCGCGGCGACCGCAACGTCACCATCCTGGTGGACGGCAAACCTTCGGCCCAGTTCAAGGGCTCCAGCGTCGCCCAGGCCCTGCAGCAGATGCCGGCCAACTCCATCGCGCGGGTGGAGGTGATCACCAATCCGACGGCGGAGTTTGACCCGGAGGGGTCAGGCGGGATCATCAATCTGGTGACCAAGAAGACCAGCAAGACCGGCCGTTCGGGCGGGATCAAACTCAGCATCGCCTCCAACGGCGGCTGGAACGCGGGGATGAACGGCGCCTGGCGTGGCGAGAAGCTCACGGTGTCCGGCGACCTGAACCTTCGCCATGACGTCCAGGGCGGACGTTACCGCAGCGAAACCAGCGGGGTCGATCCCTCGGGCCTGTCCTTCGCCCATCACTCCAGCGGGTTCAACCGGGGCTCGGCGGACTGGAGCGGCGGCCACCTCAGCCTCGAATATCAGCCCGATCCGAAGGACCAGCTGAGTTCGGAGGTCTATATGGGCGCCGGTCGCTTCACCTCGACCGGGCCGACAAATTTCACCGCCGACGGCCCGGGCGGCGGCGGGACGAGGGTCTATACGCAGGTGACCACGAGCGGCGGAACCTTCTCCTATGTGGGTGCGTCGGAGAACTGGCGGCGAACCTTCGCCGGCGAGCAGCATGACCTGTCGGTCAGCCTCGACACCAACCACAACCGGAACCGCAACGACAACGACTGGACCCAGGTCGATACGGTCCCGGTTGCGCTGGACAGCGCCGAGGCGCAGACGCGGCGCTCGCTCTACGTCCAGACCGAGCTGAAAGCCGACTACCAGCGTCCGATGCCGCGCCAGGGTCGATTGAAGACGGGCCTGCAGCTGCAGCTCACCGACGTCACCCTGGACAACGCCGACAGCCGTGGTCCGACGCCGGCCGCCCTAGTTCCAGTCACCGCGCTCATTGACAGGTTCCAGGATCGCCAGCTGGTTTCGGCGCTCTACGCCACCTACGAGCAGCCGATGGGAGATCTGACGGTGCTGGCGGGTCTGCGGGCTGAAACCACCCGCATGCGGCTGGACGATGTCACCGGCGGCCAGGTCGATCACAGCGGCTACAGCCGCCTGTACCCATCGCTGCACCTGCAGTGGAAACTCGACGACCAGCAACAGCTGACCGCCAGCTACAGCCGCCGGGTTCAGCGACCCTCCCCCTGGGACCTCAATCCGTTCCGTATCGTCTACAGCCCGTTCGCCGCCTCTCAGGGCAATCCGAACCTGGTTCCCCAGGAGACGGCGTCCTACGAGGCGGCCTGGCAGTACCGCAAGGCCACAACCTTCTACAGTGCGACCGTCTACTGGCGGGTCAACAGCAACGGCGTCACCGATGTGCAAACGGACATCGGCAATGGCCTTATCCTGACCACCAAAGCCAACCTGGCGCAGAGCCGCAACGGCGGCCTGGAGCTGGCCGCCAACGGCAAGCTGACTCCGACGCTCAACTACAGCCTGAGCGGCGACGCCCACCTGAACCAGATCGACACCGCGGGGCTCGGCCTCTCGGGACTGCGGTCCGCATGGACCTACAGCGGCCGCGGCAGCCTGACCTGGCAGGCCACCCCCAGGGACATGCTGCAACTGGGCGGCAACTATTATGGCCGGACCTTGACGACCCAGGGCAGCCGCGGGCCCCTCGGACGGGTCAATATCGGCTACCGCCACAAGATCGACGACAAGTTCTCGCTGGTGTTCACCGGCAGCGACGTATTCGCCACCAGCCGCTCCACCAACGAGCTGGACACCGCCACCCTGAATCGGAATTCGCTCTATGTGCCGAGAAACCGCGTGTTCTTCCTGGGTCTCAGCTACACCTTCGGCATGGGCGCCAAGAAGGACCAGGGCTTCGACTTCGGCGGCGGCGGCCCGCCGACCCGCTAGATCATGAAGCAGGTCGCGGCGCCGTCGCCAGCCAGATCACGTGGCGGGCGCCTCGCTTGCGCTCCGTCGCGCGCACCTTGACCTCCTCAACGGTGAACCCGGCCCGGTGCAGACGACCGGTGAAGGGCGGGTGGGGCGCCGCCGACCAGACCGCCAGCATGCCGCCCGGGGTGAGCGCACGGCGCGCGGCCACCAGGCCCGGCACGTCGTAGAGGGCGTCGTTGGCCTTGCGGCTCAGCCCCTCGGGGCCATTGTCGACATCGAGCAGGATCGCGTCCCAGAGGCCGGCGCCGCCGCGGATCAGCTCGCCGACATCGCCGATATGGACGCTCAGACGCGGGTCCTTCAGGCATTCCCCCGAGAAATGGGCCATGGGTCCGCGCGCCCATTCGACGACGGCGGGGACCAGTTCGGCCACCGTCACCCGCGCCCGGGGACCGACGTTTTCCAGGACCGCGCGCAGGGTGAAGCCCATGCCGAACCCTCCGACCAGGACCCGCGCCGCCGGCCGGTCGGCCTGGCGCTCGCAGACCAGGGTCGCCAGCGCCTTCTCCGAACCGCTCATGCGGTTGTTCATCAGCTCGATGCCGCCGGACATGATCGAGAATTCCTCGCCACGCCGGAGCAGGCGAAGCTCGCCCCCCTGGTCCGGGACCTGGGCGGTGTCGAGATGGATCCAGCGAATCACGGGGTCGGCGCGCTCCTCGGCTCGCCTTCCGGATACACCGGCCCGGTGCTAGCGTCGCCCCGCATGACCCAGTCGATCCAAGCCGCCGGCGTCGCCGGAATGTTCTATCCGGCCGAGGCCGACGCCCTGGCCGCCGGGGTCGACGCCAGCCTCGCGAAGGCGACGCCGCCGGCGCTGGAGCCCAAGGCGGTGATCGCGCCGCACGCCGGACACATCTATTCGGGCGACGTGGCGGGCCCGGCCTACGCCCTGCTGGCCCGACGCCGGGGCCAGATCAGGCGCGTGGTGATCCTGGGGCCGACCCACCGCATGGCGATACGCGGCGTCGCGGTCGCGCCGGCCGACGCCTGGGAAACGCCGCTGGGGACGCTGAAGGTCGACACCGCCGCGCGCGACGCCCTGGCCCGGCAGCCGCACGTCTCGGTCAGCGCTGAACCCTTCGAGGGCGAACATTGCATCGAGGTGCACCTTCCCTTCATCCAGCGGGCGCTGGGCGATGTGGAGATTCTGCCCGTCCTGGTGGGCCAGCCGGGCCAGGGCCAGGTCTCGGAGATTCTGGATCAGCTGTGGGGCGGGCCGGAGACGGCGATCATCGTGTCCTCCGACCTCAGCCACTTCCACGACTACGCCACCGCCCGCGCCCGGGACGAGGAGACCACCCAGGGCATCGAGCGGCTGTCCAGCGACGTCTGTCAGGGCGATCGGGCCTGCGGCTTCTTTCCGATCCTGGGCCTGCTGGACCAGGCCCGGCGGCGCGACCTTCGGGTCACGGCGCTCGACATACGCAATTCCGGCGACACCCAGGGCGGGCACGAGCGGGTGGTCGGCTACGGGTCCTTCGCCTTCGAATACGCGAAGTCCGCGCGGCTGGACGAGGAGACCCGCGGCTGGCTGCTCGCCATCGCCAAGGATGTGGTGCGCCGAGCAGCCTCGGAGGGCGGGGCGCCGCCCCGCCTGGACGTCACCGGCATGCCGCCGAGGGTGCTTCTGGCCCAGCGCGCCACCTTCGTGACGCTGAACATCAACGGCCGGCTGAGGGGGTGCCGGGGTTCGATCCTGCCGGTCCGTTCGCTGTTCCTCGACGTCGCCGAGAACGCCTACCAGTCCGGTTTCGGCGACCCGCGCTTTCCGCCGCTCTCGGCCGAAGAGCTGGACCAGCTGGAGTTCCACATCTCGATCCTGTCCACGCCGCGCAGAATCGCCTGTACGAGCGAGGCGGAGCTGATCGCCGAACTCAATCCGGACGTCGAGGGCCTGATCCTGCGCGACGGCGAGCGGCGCAGCCTGTTCCTGCCCAGCGTCTGGGCCCAGGTTCCCGACCCCCTGACCTTCGTGCGCCAGCTCAAGCTCAAGGCGGGCCTGGCGGCCGATCACTGGTCCGAGGCGATGGAGGCCTTCCGCTTCACCACCGAGAGCTTCGGCGACCCCTCCGCCGCCTGATCCAGCCGGGAGCGATCGAACTCGGCCAGGCGGACCAGCGCGCGCTTGCGGCCCCAGGTTCCCGGGACGTCCTCGAAGACGCCCGGCAGCGCTGTCCCGCAGGACCCGCAGCGGCCGTCCGGATCCAGGCCCCAATGGCCGAGCGCATAGTGATCGCGCTGGATCAGGCGCTCGCCGCAGGCGTGGCACCAGGTCGACTGCCGACCCACGTCGGAGACATTGCCGACGTAGGCATGGCGCACCCCCTGCTCCAGCGCCACCCGCCGGGCCATGGCCAGGGTCGCGTGCGGCGTGGCCGGCGTGTCCAGCATGCGGAAGTCGGGATGAAAGGCGGTGAAGTGCAGCGGCACATCGGAGCCCACGTGATCAACCACCCAGCGCGACAGCTGCTCGATCTCGGCGGGGCTATCGTTCTCGCCCGGGATCAGCAGGCTGGTGATCTCGAACCAGACCCTGGTCTCGTGTTTGAGATATTCCAGCGTCTCCAGCACCGGCCCCAGGTGGGACTTGGTCAGCTTGAAATAGAAGTCCTCGGTAAAGGCCTTCAGGTCGACATTGGCCGCGTCGATGTGGCGGAAGAAGGCCTCGCGCGGTTTCGGGCTCATGTAGCCGGCGGTCACCGCCACGGTGGCGATGCCCAGCGCATGGCAGGCCTCGGCAACATCGATGGCGTACTCGTAGAAGATCACGGGGTCGTTGTAGGTGAAGGCCACCGAGCGGCAGCCCAGCTCGGCGGCCGCGGCGGCGATGGTCTCGGGCCGGGCCTGGTCCGCCAGGGCAGCGACCTCCCGGCTCTTGGAAATGTCGTGGTTCTGGCAAAAGGCGCAGCCGAGGTTGCAGCCCGCCGTGCCGAAGGACAGCACCGGCGTGCCAGGCAGGAAGTGGTTCAGCGGCTTCTTCTCGATCGGATCGACGCAGAAGCCGGACGAGCGGCCCCAAGTGGTCAGCACTACCTCGCCGCCGCGCGCCTCGCGCACGAAACAGAGGCCGCGCTGGCCCTCGTTCAGCTTGCATTCGCGCGGACAGACGTCGCAACGCACCCGTCCGTCGGGAAGCGCGGTCCAGTCGGTGGTGGGATGGGCGTCGGCGAGGGTCTGGCTCACCCGCCCATCCTAGCACTCCGCGGACCGGTGGTCAGGCGATCTGCCCCGCCACGGCGCCGATCAGGCCCAGAAGGCCGAGCGCGCCCACGATGTAGGCCCAGACGCGGGTCGGGATGAAGAACAGCGAGCCGGCGTCCTTCTTGAAGTAGATGCGCTGCTCGGTGGCCGGATCGACCAGGACCCGCAGCGGGCGGGCGTCGAGCTTGCGCGCCAGCAGCCAGATCAGGCCCCCGGCCACCACCGCCCCGATCGAGAAGCCCAGCCCCAGGGCGGCGTCGCCCTTGGCCAGGGCCATGGCCAGCGGCATGCCCACCACCGAGGAACTCGCCACCACGATCAGGGGCACGGTGATCCCCCATCCACGCCACACGATCAGCATTGCATCCTCCATCGGCGGCCCATCGCCGCCTTCGAGGAGGAGGACTAAGCCGTCCGGGGAGCGCGATCTGTGAGGCGCCGCACAGAGCGGACCGACCTCACTTCTGCATGGCGTAGAGCTTGACCAGTTCGAACAGGAAGTCGCGGCCGTTCATCAGAGAGGTGACCCGGATACGCTCGTTCAGCCCGTGCACCCCGTTGCCGTCCGGGTCGCCGAACATGCCGGTGACGCCATAGGTCGGAATGCCGACGGGCGACAGGAAGGCCCCGTCGGTGGCGCCGGCGGTGAGCACCGGAATGATCGGCGTGCCGGGCCAGACCTTGGCGGCGGCGGTCTGGATCGGACCCATGATCTGGGGCGTCAGCGGCGGCGGGGCCTTGGTCACCTCGCTGCGGGCGTTGGCCATGGTGATCTTGATCTCGGGGTCGGCGACCAGCTTGACCAGGGTGTCGCGCACCTGCTCGGCCGAGGTCCCGGGGAAGATACGGCAGTTGATGTTGGCGCCCGCGCGCTGGGGAAGCGCGTTGGTGGCGTGGCCGCCGTCCAGCATGGTCGCCACGCAGGTAGTGTGCAGCATGCCGTTGTAGCCGGGATCGGCCGTGACGATGGCCGCGGCCTTCGCGTCGGACGGGTCCTTGGACAGGGCGATCATGGCCGCGCCGAAATCGCCGCCCACGATGGCGCCGGTGCGGGCGAAATAGGCGCGCGAGGCTTCGGTGAACTCGATGGGGAACTCGTACTGGCCGATGCGGGTCAGGCCCCCGGCCAGGTGGTAGATGGCGTTGTTGCGGGATGGCCGCGAGGAATGGCCGCCGGGATTGGTGACCTCCAGCCGGTAGTCCTGCGGGAACTTCTCGCCGGCCTCGATGTTCAGCGCGATCGGATGGCCCGTGGCGTCAAGGCGGCCGCCCGCGCCCTCGTTCAGCGCAAAGGCCGCGTCGATCAGGGCGCGCTCGTGGGTGGCCAGGTAGCCGGCGCCGTTGAAGGCGGAGGCCGTCTCCTCGCCGCAGGTCAGCGCCATCTTCACATCGCGGCGGGGTTTGAAGCCCTCCTTACGGAAGCGAATCAGGGTGTCGACCCAGACCGAGGCCTCCGCCTTGTCGTCGCTCGCGCCGCGGGCATAGAAGTAGCCGTTCTCCTCCACCAGCACGAACGGATCGCGGGCCCAGTCCTCGCGCTTGGCCTCGACCACATCGATGTGGGCGAGCAGCAGCATGGGACGGGTCTTGGGATCGGTCCCGTGCAGGACGGCGACCAGGCCTCCCTCCTTGGGATGACCCTCGGCCTGGAACAGGTGAAGGTCCGCGTCCGGATAGCCGGCGGCCTTCAGCCGCGCCGCCATGCGTTCGGCCGCAAGCGTGCAGCTGCCGGCGGACAGGGTGGTGTTGGTCTCCACCAGCTCCTTGTAGAGCTCGCGGAAGGCGACCTGGTCGGGGCGGAGCGGCGCGGGCTGGGCCTGGGTCGCGCTGGCGGAGAGGGCGAGCACGAGGCCGGCCAGGACGGGGGCTGCTTTCACGGTCGTGGTTCCTGCGCTGAAGCTGGGCGGCCACTATGCCGTCCCGCCTGCGCCGGCGCCACCGTCAGAACGGCGATGTCAGGACGGCGCGTGCGATCCGTCGGCGCCGTTGGAACCGGCCGGACGCTCGCGGGTGATCAGGCCCTTCAGCTGGCGCGAATAGGTGCGTCCTACCGGCACCCGCACGCCGGAATTCAGCACCAGCTCCGAGGCCCCGGTGATGCGCCGGTCCACCCGCGACAGCCGGTCCAGGTTGATGATCGCCGAGCGGTGCACCCGGCGGAAGCGCTGGGGGTCCAGCCGGGTCTCCAGCAGATGCAGGGTGTCGCGCACGAGGTAAGAGCCGCTGTCGGCGTGGATCAGGACATAGTCGCCCTCGGCCTCGAACCACTCGACCGAGGCGATGGAGACCCGCACGGCGCCGCGCCGGTCGGTGACCCAGATCTCGGTCTCGTAGCGCGGCGTGGGATCGGTCGGGCGAGCGCCGTCGCGCAGGGTCTGGATCAGCCGTTCCAGGTCGCGCACCCGGTCGCCAGCGTGGCGGGCGTCCACCCGCTCGCGGGCGCGTTCCACCGTCTCGGCCACCTGGGCGAAGTCCACGGGCTTGAGCAGATAGTCCACTGCCGCCACCCGGAAGGCCTCGGTGGCGAAACGGTCGAAGGCGGTGACGAAGACGATCACCGGCGGCTCGGACTTGACCAGTTCCGCGGCGATCTCGAGCCCCGTCATGCCCGGAAGGGCGATATCCAGGAAGGCCACGTCCGGCGCCAGCCGCTGGATCAGCTCCAGACCCTTGGCGCCCTCGCGCGCCACCGCCTCGATGGTCAGGTCCGGCACGGCCTTCAAAGCCATGCTCAGCCGGCGCACCGCGTGCAGCTCGTCCTCGACGATGACGGCCCTCAGCTGTCTCATGCGCGCTCCGCCGGCATGCGGATCACCGCCTCATAGCCGCCCCCGGGGCGGACCCCCGCGGTCAGGCTGGCCCTCAGGCCGTAGAGCAGCGACAGGCGGTCACGGATATTGGCCAGGCCGACGCCCAGCTTGGCGGCCGGCGTGGTCGAAGCGTCGCCCACCACCCCGTCGTCGCTGACCTTCAGGGTCAGTTCGCCGTCCTGCTCCTGGGCCTCGATGTGGACGGTGACCTTTTCGTCGGTGCCGGCGACCCCGTACTTGATGGCGTTCTCGATCACCGGATGCAGGATCAGGCTTGGCACCAGGCAGGTCCCGGCGTGACCCGTGACATCGACCTCCACCGCCAGCCGGTCCTCGAAACGCAGGCGCTCGATGGCCAGGTACTGGTCCTGGATGGCCAGCTCCTCGGTGAGCGAGATCCGGTCCTGAGGTGAGCGCTCCAGGGACATGCGCAGGAAGCGGGCCAGGTTGACCACGATGGCCTCGGCCGCCTTGTTGCGGCCCTCCAGGATCAGCACCGACAGGGCCGACAGGGTGTTGAACATGAAGTGCGGGTTGAGCTGGTAGCGCAGCATCTTGTTCTGGGTGTCGGTGACCAGGGCCGAGGCCCGCGCCAACTGCACCTCACGCTCGGCCAGGGCGGCGGACGCCTGCAGGGCGATCCAGCCCGCGCCCCAGGCCCCGAACACCCAGGCCATGAACACGGCGTTGATCAGGAGGTCGGTCGGCGACCAGTAGGGCGAGTTCATATTGACCCGCGCGTTCATCAGGATCTCGAGATTGACCCAGGACCAGAGCAGGCTGGCCGGGATGGTCAGGCCGAGCATAAGCAGGATGCGGAAGCCGACCTTGCGCTCGCGGAACCGGCTCATGATCCAGCCCATGGCGAAGCAGATCACTGCGCCGAGCGCGCAGGTGAACACCCGCCAGAAGGAGAGATCCGCCAGGAAGGGCGCCTTGTTGAGCAGGCCGCGCGCGGTCAGCGAGGCGTACTGGGCTGTCCACAAACCCACCGTCAACGCGACGGCGGCCACATGGGTGTTGCCCCCTTTGACCGGTTCCAATTCCGCCGCCATACGCCCTTACACCCCCACCTTGCCATTTTAGGCCCCGGCTTACCGCCGCGACACTACCATTCACCGCTCCGGAGCGGCTGTTCACCGTGGATTCGCCCGACATTACACGCAGTTAAGCGTGTTGAACGGGCTCACTGCCATTCACCGCAGGACCGGCACAACCCGTCGAACGATGGTGGCGAAGCTGTGCTGATCTGCAACGCTGGAATGACTACGAGTGAGGGAGAGTGTTGTGGAAACTAAGACCATGCCGGCGGTCCGGCTTCGTGTGACCATCGTCATCGACCTGGACGCCCAGGACTACCTGGAAGCGGCCGAGCATCAGAAGCGGCTCGAGACCTACGTCAGTTCGGTGCGCGAGACCTATCCGGGCGCGGCGATCTCGGCCAAGGAGCGGCGCGGACCGCGTCCGGTCTCCACCGCCATGCCCCGCGCGCTCCGGGTGACCTCGGGCAAGCTCCACGCCTACGAGTAGGCGCAAGGCCATGACCCGCGCCGAAAACACGCCGTCGCGGCGGCGCAACACCCTGCTGGCGGCCCTGGAGCGGCTGCGCCAGCTGGACCTGCCGCGCGGCTTTCACGCCATCATCCTCTTTCTCTACGTCTGCGAGAACGAGGGGGTGAACATCAGCGAGCTGGCCTTCATAGCCCGCATGCGCATCGCCACGGTGGCGCGCATCGTCAAGGTGCTGGCCGGGCTCGTGCCGGAGGAGCCGGTCCCCGTCACGTCGATCCTGTTCGAGTGCCGCGAATGCACCGAAGACCGCCGCGTGCGCTTCGTGCACCTGAGCGCCCGGGGCCAGGTCCTGCGCGATGAGCTGGAGACGCTGATCGCCGAGGCCAATCCGATCCTGCCCCCCGACCCGCTTGCGGCATTGACGCGCCGCCGCGCCTGACCCATCTCTGCCGCCCCGGCGGGTGAAATCCCGCCGGACGACGACAGGGCGGCACGGCGTGATCGAAATCCAGGACGTCTCCAAGACCTTCCGCACGGCGCGGGGCGACACCGCCGCCGTGACCGGCGTGGGCCTGAGCGTCCGGCGCGGCGAGGTGTTCGGGGTGATCGGCCCCTCGGGAGCCGGCAAGTCGACCCTGATCCGCCTGATCAACCGCCTGGAGACCCCGGATTCCGGCCGCGTGGTGGTCGATGGCGAGGACGTCACCGCCATGAGCCCCGAGCGGCTGCGCGCTCACCGCCGCCGGGTCGGGATGATCTTCCAGCACTTCGGCCTGCTGTCCTCGCGCACCGCCGCCGGCAATGTCGCCTTTCCCCTGGAGCTGGCCGGCGAGCTCTCGGCCGGAGAAATCCGCACCCGGACCGCCGAGGCCCTGAAGCGGGTGGGGCTGAGCGAGCACGCGCGCAAGTATCCGGCCCAGCTGTCCGGCGGCCAGAAGCAGCGCGTCGGCGTGGCCCGAGCGCTGGCCACGGGCCCCGACATTCTCCTCTGCGACGAGGCGACGAGCGCGCTCGATCCGGAATCGACCCGCTCGCTCCTGACCCTGATCGCCGACCTGAACCGCGAGCTGGGCCTGACCGTGGTGCTGATCAGCCACGAGATGGACGTGATCCGCCGGGTCTGCGACCGGGTGGCGGTGCTGGACGCCGGCCGGGTCGTCGAAAGCGGCACGGTGGCCGACGTGTTCCTGGCTCCCAGCCACGCCACCACCCGCCAGCTGGTGCGCGAGGCGGACCTTTCCGACACCGAGGAAACTGCCCGGGCGGAGGCCGCGGGTCGCAAGCTCTATCGGCTCACGCTCAGGGGCGAGGCGGCGGCCCAGCCGGTGCTGGCGCGGCTGGCGCGTGAAGAGGGCGTCGACTTCTCGGTCGTCTCGGGCCGCATCTCGCGGATCAAGGACACGCCCTACGCCCAGATGACCGTCGCCTTCGAGGGCCCGGGGGTGGAGGCGGCGCTCAAGGCGCTGAACCGTGACGGCGTGACGCTGGAGGCGCTGTGATGGAGTTCTTCGCCCACATCGACTGGATCGACATCGGCGAGGCCACCCGCGACACCCTGGTGATGCTGGGCGTGTCCCTGGTCCTGACCGTGCTGATCGGCCTGCCCATGGGGGTCCTGCTGTACCTGACCGCGCGCGGCCGGCTGCTGCAACAGGGCTTCGCCCACGCCGTTCTGGCCCTGGTGGTCAATCTGTTGCGCGCGGTGCCCTTCATCATCCTGCTGATCGTGATGATCCCCGTCACCGTCTTTCTGGTGGGCACCTCGCTCGGGGTCCTGGGCGCCATTCCGCCACTGGTGGCGGGCGCCGCGCCCTTCTTCGCGCGCCTGACCGAGACAGCCCTGAACGAAGTCGACCGGGGGGTGATCGAGGCGACCCAGGCCATGGGCGCCACCGACCGCCAGATCGTGTTCAAGACCCTGCTTCCGGAAGCGACCCCCGGTCTGATCGCCGCCGTGACCGTCACCGCCGTGGCCCTGGTCTCCTACACCGCCATGGCCGGGGTGGTGGGCGCCGGCGGACTGGGCGACCTGGCGATCCGCTTCGGCTACCAGCGCTTCCAGACCGATGTCATGGTCGTCACCGTGGCCCTGATGCTGGTGCTGGTCCAGGTGCTGCAAACCGTGGGCGACATCCTGGTCCGTCGTTTCAGCCGCCGCTGACTTCTTTCGGAGTTTTCCATGTTCGACCGCCGCTTCCTGATCTCCGCCCTCGCCGTCCTGGCCCTGGCCGGCTGTTCGAAGCCCAAGCCTACGGCGACCGAGAGTCTGACCGTGGCGGCGACCGCGGTGCCCCACGCCGAGATTCTGGAGTTCCTCAAGCCGAAGCTGGCGGAGCAGGGCCTGGCGCTGAACATCAAGGTGTTCAACGACTATGTGCAGCCCAACCTGGTGGTCGACCAGGGCCAGGCGGACGTGAACTACTTCGAGACGCGGCCCTATCTGGACAGCTTCAACAAGAGCAAGGGCACCCACCTGGTCACGGTCGTTGGCGTGCACGTCGAGCCCTTCGGGGCCTATTCGAAGAAGCACAAGAGCCTGGCCGACCTGCCCGACGGCGCCCTGGTGGCCCTGCCCAACGAGGCGACCAACGAGGGCCGCGCGCTCCTGCTGCTGCAGAAGGCCGGCCTGATCCGGCTGAAGAACCCGGCCGACCCGACCGCGACGGTCAAGGATGTGGCGGAGAACCCCAAGCATCTGAAGTTCAAGGAGCTGGAGGGTGCGACCCTGCCGCGCATCCTCGACCAGGTCGATCTGGCCCTGATCAACACCAACTATGCGCTGGACGCCAAGCTGGACCCGACCCGCGACGCCCTGATCATCGAGGGCAAGGACAGCCCCTACGTGAACTTCCTGGTCTCGCGCGAGGACAACAAGACCGATCCCCGGGTGCTCAAGCTGGCCAAGGCCCTGACCTCGCCGGAGGTGAAGGCCTTCATCGAGCAGAAGTACAAGGGCGCGGTGCTCCCGGCTTTCTAGACCTTCCGTCCCCATAGCCGGAGCCGGCTGACCCCGCCGTCCGGGATGATATTCAGGCGCACGTAGCGCACCGCCCCCAGGGCCGCGACCTCGCTCTCGAAGCGATGAATATGATCGGCCTTGAGCTTCGTCTCCGGCAGCAGCACCGGCCAGTCCAGCGACTGGGCTGCGATCTCCTCGACCGAACCGGAGGCGTCCGCCGAGGCCTGCAGGAAGCAGCGGTCGGGGTAGTTGCCCTTGAAGTGGGCGGTGTCGATCTCGATGGCCTCGATCACCCCCGCATGGCCGAGTTCGACGATCGACCAGTCGTGACCGGGCTCGCGGCGCCGGCGCGTCTCCCAACCGTCGCCCATGTCCTTGCCCCGGCCCGGCGCGGTCAGGTTCTCAACGCGGCCGAAGTGCTCGTCGTTGGCGATCAGGCCGCGCCCGCCGTTGGTCATGGCCAGCAGGTCCACGACCTGGTCGGCGCCGAGCTTCGACCAGTCCACATGCACCCGGCCGAAGACCCGAAGCCGCGCCACGCCGCCGTCGGGGTAGATGTGCAGGCGCACGTGGGTGAAGATTCGATCGTCGGCGACCGGGACCAGGGCCCGGTCATCGCCGTTCAGCCCCATCTTCGCGACCAGTTCGACCCAGCCGGCGTCGCCGCCGGGCACGGCCTCACCCGAGACGCAGGCCTCGATCGAGGCAAAGGGCGGGTAGTTGCCGGTGAAGTGGCGGGTGTCGATCTCGAAGCCGGCGATCTGGCCCGGCGAGCCCAGGCGGATCACGCACCAGTCGTGGCCGGGGACGCGCTTCCTGCGGCTCTCCCAGCCGTCCATCCACTTGCCGTTGTCGTCGTACTTGCCCGGGATGAACACCGGCTCGGACGGATCGATCAGCCGGGCCTTGTCGGCGAAGAAGTCGTCGGTGGCGTAGACCACCTCCGAACCCAGGCGCGGCTGGGCGAGGTCGATGTAGTCGCGGCGGAGGTCGGTCACGTCGGCTTGTCCTGGGAAAGGGCGGCGAGGCGGAAGGCGGCGATCCTGTGGATCTGGGTCAGGGCTTCGGCGAATTCGGTCTCGGGATCGTTCTGGAGCCGCGCCTCGAAGGCGGCGAGAATCTCGCCCCGGGTCAGGCCCTTGACCGCGATGATGAAGGGGAAACCGAACTTCGCGTTGTAGGCCGTGTTCAGCGCCTGGAAGTCGGCGAACTCCTCCGGGGTGCAGCGGTCAAGCCCGGCGCCGGACTGTTCCGAGCGCGAGGCGTCGGCCAGATCGGCGATGGCGGTGCGGCCGGCCAGCTCCGGGTGGGCGCGCACCAGCGCCATCTTCTGCTCAGCGCTCGCCGCGTCCACCGCCGCGGCCATGGCGCGTTCCAGGGCGCCGGGCGCGTCCAGCCGGCCGGCCTCCGCCTCGGGCCAGACCGCCTCGGCCACCCAGGGCGAGTGCTCGTAGATCGGCCCGTAGACGCTCATGAAGATGAACTTCGGCAGGCGGGAGAGGTCGCGGGTCATGACGCGGGGTGCCGTTCGCGCCAGTGGCGGGCGATCTCGATGCGGCGCGCGAACCAGACCCTCTCGTGCGAACGGGCATAGGCCAGGAACCGCTCCAGCCCCGCCATCTTGCCCGGGCGGCCGACGATGCGGCAGTGCAGGCCCACGGACATCATCTTCGGACGGGTCTCGCCCTCGGCCCAGAGTACGTCGAAGGCGTCCTTCAGATAGGAGAAGAACTGCTCGCCGGTGTTCAGCCCCGTGCCGGAAAAGCGCATGTCGTTGGCCTCCAGCGTGTAGGGCACGATCAGATGCGGCCGGTTCTCGATCCGTGACCAGAAGGGCAGGTCGTCGGAATAGTCGTCGGCGTCGTAGAGGAAGCCGCCCTCCTCGGCGACCAGGCGGCGCGTATTGGGCCCGGTCCGTCCGGTGTACCAGCCGAGCGGCCGCTCGCCCGTCAGGGACCGGAGGATCTCGATGGCGCGCGCCATGTGCTCGCGCTCGATGTCTTCGGGCACGCTCTGGTAGTTGATCCAGCGCAGGCCATGCGACGCGATCTCGTGGCCGGCCTGCAGGAAGGCCTCGGCCAGCACCGGATTGCGCTCGAGCGCGGTGGCCACGGCGAAGACCGTCAGCGGGATCTCGTGGCGTTCGAAGAGCCGCAGAAGCCGCCAGACTCCGGCGCGCGAGCCGTATTCGTAGATCGACTCCATCGACAGGTGCCGGCCGGCGATCGCCGGCGGATTGATCATGTCGGAGAGGAAGCTCTCGGCCTCGGGGTCGCCGTCGAGAACGCAGCGCTCGCCGCCCTCTTCGTAGTTGAGCACGAACTGCAGCGCGATGCGCGCGCCGCCCGGCCAGTCCGCGTGGGGCGGATTGGGGCCGTAGCCGATCAGGTCGCGAGGATAGTCGGGCGTGATCATGGGGTGTGTTTAGCGACACTCAGGCTTGCAATCGACCCTCAGGCGGCGGAGTCTGGAGGTTTAGGGGGCTTTTCGGACGGCTGATGAGCGGCTTGACCACCCATGTTCTGGACACCGCCAACGGCATTCCCGCCGCGGGCCTCAGCTTGCGGCTTTACCGCGCGGACGGCGACCGCGGCCTGATCGCCGAGCGCCGCACCAATGCCGACGGACGCTGCGACCAGCCGCTACTGAGGGGTGACGAGATCAAGATCGGCAGATACCGGCTGGAGTTCGAGGTCGGCGCCTACTTCCGCGACCGGGGCGCGGTCCTGCCCGATCCCGCTTTCCTGGAGACCGTGGGCCTGGACTTCGGCGTGGCGGATGTCGCCGCCCACTATCACGTGCCGCTGCTGGTCTCGCCGTTCGGCTACTCGACCTATCGGGGGAGCTGAGCCTTGCGCGAAACCATCCGCTTCCTGATGGACGGCGAAGTCCGTGAACTGAGCGGCGTCGATCCGACCCTGACGGTACTGAATCTGCTGCGCACGGACCTGCGCCGCACCGGAACCAAGGAAGGCTGCGCCGAGGGTGACTGCGGGGCCTGCACCGTGGCGCTGGGCGAACTGATCGAGGGCAAGGTGCGCTGGCGGGCGGTCAACGCCTGCATCCTGTTCGCGCCCATGCTGGACGGCCGGGCCATCGCCACGGTCGAGAGCCTGGGACGGGCGGGCACCCCGCACCCGGTTCAAACGGCGATGGTCGAGCACCACGGCTCCCAGTGCGGCTTCTGCACGCCGGGCTTCGTCATGTCGCTGTGGACGCTCTACCAGTCGCCGGCGGAAGCCTGCCCGCCGATCGACGACGCCCTGGCCGGAAACCTGTGCCGCTGCACCGGCTATGTGCCGATCGTGAAGGCGGCGCAGGCGATGCGTGAGCTCGAGCCGGTGGTCGAGCCGGACGTATCGCTGCAGCTGAGGGCGCTGGCCAAGGACGAGCCGCTCTCGCTCGAGTTCGAGGACACCTTGCACGGCGCGACAAAGCGCTGGTTTGCGCCGAAGACCCTGGATCAACTGGCGGAACTGACAAGCGCCTGGCCCGAGGCGGTAGTGCTGGCCGGCGCCACCGACGTCGGCCTGTGGGTGACCAAGCAGCACCGCACCCTGCCGACGGTCATTTCGCTCAACGACGTCACCGAACTGCGCGCCTTTGGCGACACACCGGAAGGCCTGAGGATCGGCGCGGGCGTGCGCTACTCCGACGCCATCGATCTGTTGGCCGGACGCTGGCCCGATCTCGGCGAGATGATGCGCCGGCTCGGCTCGGTGCAGGTCAGGAACAGCGGCACCATCGGCGGCAACATCGCCAACGGCTCCCCCATCGGCGACATGCCCCCGCCCCTGATCGCGCTGGGCGCCACCGTGACCCTCAGGCGCGGTTCCGAGCGGCGGACCCTGCCGCTGGAGGATTACTTCCTGGCCTACGGCAAGCAGGACCGGAAGCCGGGCGAATTCGTGGAATGCCTCACCGTCCCGGCGCCCGACCCGGCGGTGAGCCTGCACGTCTACAAACTGACCAAACGCTTCGATCAGGACATCTCCGCCGTGTGCGGAGCGTTTGCGGTCAAGGTCGCTGACGGCGTCGTCGAGAGCGCCCGAGTCGCCTTCGGGGGCATGGCCGCGACGCCCAAGCGGGCGACCGCCACCGAGGCCGCCCTGACCGGCCGGCCCTGGACCGAGTCGACGGTCGAGGCCGCCATGATGGCCATGGACCAGGACTTCGCCCCGATCACCGACATGCGCGCCTCCGCCGCCTATCGTCAGGCCTCGGCCAGGAACCTGCTGATGAAGGCCTATGCGGAGAGCACCGCTGGGCGGGTGCGCGTGCTGGAGGAGGCGCCCGCTCATGGCTGATTCCGGCGCCAAGGCCACGCTCGAGCCGGTAGAGGCGGTGCACGCCTCCCTCGCCCACGACAGCGCCGACAAGCACGTCGCCGGCTCGGCCCTGTACATCGACGACCTGCCCGAACCGTCCGGAACCCTGCAGTGCTATCTGGGCATGAGCGAGCGGGCGCACGCGAAGCTGCTGCGCCTCGACCTCGATCAGGTGCGCGCCTCGCCCGGCGTCGTCTGTGTGCTGAGCGCCGCGGACGTACCCGGCAAGAACGATGTCAGCCCGATCTTCGGCGACGACCCGCTGTTCGCCGACGGCCTGGTCCAGTACGTCGGCCAGTCCCTGTTCTGCGTGGCGGCCGAGACCCTGGAGCAGGCGCGCTTCGCGGCCGGCAAGGCGGTGGTGGAATACCAGGATCTGCCGCCGCTGCTGACCATCGCCGACGCCCGGGCCGCGGGCTCGACCATCGAGGCCTCCCAGACCATGACGCTGGGCGACGCGAAGGGCGCCATCGCCGCAGCGCCCCACCGGCTGTCGGGCAAGATCGCCATCGGCGGCCAGGACCACTTCTACCTCGAGGGCCAGATCGCGCTGGCGGTCCCGAAGGAGGACGGTGACGTTCATGTCTGGTCCTCGACCCAGAACCCGTCCGAGATCCAGCACCTTGTGGCCAAGGTGCTGGGCCTGCGCGATCATGCGGTGACCGTGGAGATCCGGCGCATGGGCGGCGGCTTCGGCGGCAAGGAGACCCAGCCGGCCCTGATGGCGGCGGCCGCGGCGCTCGTGGCGTCCAAGACCGGCCGCGCCGCGAAACTCCGGCTCGACCGCGACGACGACATGGCCATGACCGGCAAGCGCCACGACTTCGAGGTCGACTGGGAGGTCGGCTTCGACGGGCAAGGGCGCCTGCACGGCGCGGCCTTCGACCTGGCCTCGCGCTGCGGCTATTCGGCGGACCTGTCGGTGGCGATCAACGACCGGGCCATGTTCCATTCGGACAACGCCTATGCCCTGGGGACAGCCGAGATCGTCTCCCACCGGCTGCGCACCCACACGGTCTCCAACACCGCCTTCCGCGGCTTCGGCGGTCCGCAGGGCATGGTGGGGATCGAGCGGGCCCTCGACGCCATCGCGCTTCATCTGGGCCTCGACCCGCTGGATGTCAGGAAGGCCAACTACTATGGCGAGGGCCGCGACCAGACCCCCTACGGCCAGGTGGTCGAGGACGCGATCATCCGCGAACTGAGCGAGGCGCTGGAGACCTCGTCGGACTATCGCGCCCGGCGCCAGGCCGTGCTGGCCTTCAACGCCGAAAGCCGATGGCTGAAGCGCGGGATCGCGCTCACTCCGGTCAAGTTCGGCATCTCGTTCACCGCCACCCACCTGAACCAGGCCGGCGCCCTGGTGCACGTCTATACCGACGGCTCGGTGATGCTGAACCATGGCGGCACCGAGATGGGCCAGGGGCTGAACATCAAGGTCGCCCAGGTCGTCGCCGAGGAGTTCCAGATCGACCTGGAGCGGGTGAAGATCACCTCCACCGTCACCGACAAGGTGCCCAACACCTCCGCCACCGCCGCCTCGTCGGGATCGGACCTGAACGGCATGGCCGCCCAGGACGCAGCTCGGAAGATCAAGCAGCGGCTGATCGACTTCGCCGCCGCCGAGTTCAAGGTGCGGCCCGAGGAAGTGGTCTTCCTGCGCAACACCGTGAAGGTGGGGCCCGAGACCATGGCGTTTTCGGAGCTGGTGCGCCGGGCCTATTTCAACCGGGTCTCGCTGTCGTCCACCGGCTACTACCGCACGCCCAAGATCCACTACGACCGGGCCAGCCATCAGGGCCGGCCCTTCTTCTACTATGCCTACGGGGCCGCGGTTTCGGAGGTGGTCATCGACACCCTGACCGGGGAGAACCGCACCCTGCGCGTCGACATCCTCCACGACGTGGGAAGGTCGCTGAACCCGTCGGTGGACCGGGGCCAGATCGAGGGCGGCTTCGTCCAGGGCATGGGCTGGCTGACCACGGAAGAGCTGGTGTTCGACGACAAGGGGGTGCTGAAGACCCACGCGCCGTCGACCTACAAGATCCCCGCCTGTTCCGACCGGCCGCCGGTGTTCAACCTCGACCTCTGGGACGGCTCGAACCGCGAGGAGACCATCTACCGCTCCAAGGCCGTGGGCGAACCGCCGCTGATGCTGGCCATCTCGGTGCACTCGGCCCTGACCCAGGCGGTGGCGGCCGTGGGGGATTACCGGGTCATGCCCGACCTGGACGCGCCGGCCACGCCCGAGCGGGTGCTGATGGCGGTGGAGGACGTGCGGAAACGCGCGGCGGCCCTGTGAGGAACTGGGCCGCGGATGCGCTTTGCGAGATCGAGCGCGGCGAGCCGGTGGCGCTCGTTACGGTGATCGCGGCGGAGGGCTCGACCCCGCGCGAGGCGGGGGCGCGGATGCTGGTCGGGCGCGAGCGGTTGTCGGGCACCATCGGGGGCGGGAACCTGGAGTATCGGGCGACCGACCAGGCCAGGAAGCTGCTGGGCGCCGGCGCCGGGTTTGCGGTGCAGGACTATCCGCTGGGGCCGTTCCTGCAGCAGTGCTGCGGAGGCCATGTCCGGCTGCTGATCGAGCGGCTGGACGGGGGCAGCGTCTCGTGGCTTTCCGAGGTTGGCGGTCTGATCGACAAGGGCCGCGCGTTCGAGCTCAAGGCGCTGATCGGCGCGCAGCGCCTGGAGCGAAGCGTCCTGGCCGACGAGACGCAATGGGTGGGCGCGCTGGCGCCTCCCGTTCGTGTGGTTTGTGTGGTTCGTGGACCAAATTCTTCGGTTCAGTCGCCGCGGACGTCGCAAGAGAAGATTGTCCAGGAGCCACACGAACCACACGAACGGAAGCGCACCCCCAAAGGTCGGCGTGAGGCGATGATCGAGGGCGATGCCCTCATAGAGCGGATCGACGCCGCGCTACCGACGCTGACCGTCTTTGGCGCCGGCCATGTGGGCGCGGCGATCATGCAGCAGTTCGCGGCCCTCGCGTTCAAGGTCGAAACCTTCGACAGCCGCGAGGAAGCCTCAGGCCCGGGCGTCGCCGTCTGCGACGAGGACCGTCTGATCGCTTCCGCCGCCGCCCTCGGCGACGACGCCATCGTCCTCATCCTCACCCACAATCACGAGCTGGACTACCGCCTCACCCGCGCCGTCCTCGGCCACGGCTTCCGCTACTGCGGCCTGATCGGGTCGAAGACCAAGCGGGTGCGCTTCATCAATCGTCTGAGGGCGGACGGTGTCGGCGAGGAGGCCATCGCGCGCCTGACCTGCCCCATCGGCCTGCCCTCCCTGAAGAGCAAGGCGCCGGAGGTGATCGCGGTGGCGGTCGCCGCCCAGCTGCTCGAGCTGGTGCAATAGATGGCCGATATCTCCGCCTGGCTGAACCTGGCGCTGCGCTGGTTCCACCTGATCGCCGGCATCGCCTGGATCGGGTCGTCGTTCTATTTCATGTGGCTGGACGCGGGGCTGAAACCCAATCCGGCCGCGCCCAAGGGGGCGGCGGGCGACCTCTGGGCCGTGCACGGCGGCGGCTTCTACCACAAGCGCAAGTACCTGGTGGCGCCGGAGGAGATGCCGGACGAGCTGCACTGGTTCAAGTGGGAGGCCTACACCACCTGGATCACCGGCTTCCTGCTGCTGACCCTGATTTACTACGCCGGCGCCGGCCTCTACCTGGTCGATCCGGCCAAGGTCCCGATGCAGCCGTGGCAGGCCGTCCTGATCGGCCTGGGCTTCCTGGGCGGCGGCTGGCTGCTCTACGACGGCCTGTGCAAGTCGCCGATCGGGAGCCGCCTCAGGCTGTTCGGCGCCCTCTGGTTCCTGATCCTGACCGCCAGCGCCTGGGGCCTGACCCGGCTGTTCAGCGACCGCGGCGCCTTCATCCACGTCGGCGCCATGATCGGCACGGTGATGGTGGCCAACGTCTTCCTGATCATCATCCCCAACCAGAGGAAGGTGGTGGCCTCCCTGCTGGCGGGCCAGCCGGTGGATCCGGCGCTGGGCAAACAGGCCAAGCAGCGCTCGATGCACAACAACTACATGACCCTGCCGGTGTTGTTCCTGATGGTGTCCAACCACTATCCGATGGTGTTCGGCCACCCGTACAACTGGCTGCTGCTGGCCGGGATCGGGGCCTCGGGCTGGACCATCCGCCACTTCTTCAACCTGAAGAACTCGGGGCGCTTCAGGCCCCTGGTGCTGGTCAACGGCGTGGCCATCTTCGTCGGCGTCTGGATCCTGGCCGAGGTGCTGAAACCCGCGCCGCCCGCCACGCCGAAGGGCGGCGCCAGCTTCGCCCAGGCCCACGCCATCGTCACCGCCCACTGCATCATGTGCCACTCGGCCACCCCGACCCACGCCGGGATCACCGCGCCCCCGAACGGCGTGGCCTTCGACGATCCGGCCAAGCTCAAGGCCTATGCGCCCAAGATTCTGGAGCGGGCGGTCACCACCGACTCCATGCCGCTGGGCAACGAGACCCACATGACCCCAGCCGAGCGCCAGACCCTGGGCGCCTGGATCCGGGCCGGGGCGCCGGACAAGTGAGACGGGTCAAGCCCAGGCCCCTGACCTCCGAAGCCTTCGCCCCCTACGGCGAGGTGATCGAGGCGGCGGCCGCGGCCGAGCAGATCGCCATCAACTACGGCGCCACCACCCGCTTCCACGCCCTGGCCCACGCCGACGTCGGCGACCAGGGGGCGGGGATCATTTCGATCTTCCGCTCGACGCCCCTACCGGTGCCGGTGGTGCTGAAGCTGATGGAGCGTCACCCGCTCGGCAGCCAGGCCTTCATGCCCCTGTCGGGCCGGCCCTATCTGGTGGCTGTCGCCCCCGCCGGCGACCTCGACCCCAAGGCGATCGAGGTGTTCCTGGCCCAGCCCCACCAGGGGGTGAACTACGCCCGCGGAACCTGGCATCACTACTGCCTGGCGCTGGAGGCCGAGAGCGACTTCCTGGTCGTGGACCGGGAAGGGCCCGGCGACAATCTCGACGAAATCGAACTGGCCCCTGACGAGCGGATTGCCGTGACGCTCTGAACCGGAAACGGGTTCGCCCGGCGCCCCATGGACGCCGGGCGCCGCACGCGCCCTACAGATGCAGGGCGAAGGTGACCATCATGCGCTGGGCCGAGAAGTTCTGGTTGCGCCACTGCTGGTCGTAGGCGGCCTCGATCGACCAGCGATTTCCCATGCCGAAGACGAAGCCGGCGCCGGCGTCGAAGCTGTCGCGGCCGGGCGCCAGGCCCACCGTCGTGAAGGACGGCCCGCCGCTGGTGAAGTTGGCCGTGTTGCTCATGCTCTCGCCGCTTAGTGCGTGCTGCCAGCCGAAGTGCGCCTCCGGGCGCAGGTACTTCGGTCCGGGGATCAGCATGTCGCGCGAGAGTTTCAGGCCGAGGCCCGACTGCAGGAAGTCGTACTTCTGGGAGGCGACCTTCAGGGCGATCGCAGGGTCACCGGTCTCGGTGTAACCGTCGACGCTGAGGCTGGTGTACCGGAGGTCCGCGTAGGGCGTGACGTTGGTGCGTCCGTCGCCGACATGGGCCCGGTAGCCCGTCGACGCCGTGGCCGTGAACTGGTGTCCGCGATAGTCCGCGGCCGTCCGCCCGTCAAAGCCGGGGAAGGCGACGTGGCGCGTGCCCAGGTACTTGTCGGAGCCGTAGGCCAGGGCGCCGTTCAGGTACCAGGGCCCCGGCGCATAGGCCAGGTACGCGGTCCCCTGCACGGACTTGACCTCGGCATGGCTGCTGCGGAGCTGGCCGTCCACGGTGGCGCGGGCGTAGCCCACGGCGACGCCGGCATGGGTCGCGTCGCCAAGCTCGTGATCGTAGGCCAGCATGGCGCCCGAGGTGCGCGCGTCGTAGCCCTCGAAGCCGCCGACGTCGCCCTGCCGGGCGAAGTCGCCGAAGCCGGTGAGCCACCAATGCGAACGCAGCCCGTTGTCGGGGCAGGCGGCCGTGTCCTCCCGCCGATCGCGGCGGCGGCGCTGGTCGGTTGCGCCATCCGGCGAGCAGGTGGTCAGGGATTCCAGGTGGTCGCTGACCAGGGTCTGGAAGCGCTGGCTGGTGCGGTAGCCGACCAGGGGCGAGTTGAAGGCGGCGGTGCCCGGCGCGAGCTGGGCCAGGGCGGCGGCCACGGCCTGGGCGTTGGGCAGCAGGGTGATGGCGGTCAGGAAGGGCGTGGTGGCGGCGGTGACCGGCAGGGCGTCAATGACCGGCGCCACGACGATCGGAACCACCGGGCTGGGGGCGGGGGGCGCGCCGGGGACGCCGACCACCGGGGCCACGACCACCGCCAGCGGGATCTGGGTGGTGGTGATGCGCACCCGGCCGGCGACGGTGGGATCGGCGGTGAAGGCGTAGCGCGTGGTGTTGCTGGACACGATCACGGTGGAGCCCGTGGTGCCGCTGGCCGCGTCGACGATGTTGAAGCTGGAACCGTTGACGATGGGGCCGGTGACGGTGACCACGACCTTCAGGCCCGTGCCGATGGTCGCGGCGCCGACGGGCGTGATGTGGCCGAACAGGCCGGTGGAGAAGATGGTGGTGTTGATCGTGCCCGACACCGGGATGGTCAGGGCCCCGGCCACGTGCAGGGTGTTGGTCCCCAGGTCGAAGTTGGTCGCCTTGGCCTCGCCGGTGATCAGGGCGTCGCCGTTGGTCAGTACGATCCGCTTCAGCCCGCTGGCCGCGCCGACCGCCCCATCGAGGATGGAATTGGCGTTGAGGGTGAGGGTGCCGGTATTGGCGCCGGCGGTGTTGGTGATGGCGGCCTTGACCGTCTGTCCGGCGCCCACGTTGATGAAGCCGTCGCCGGCGAAGTCCATGGTCGAGCCGGTGTTGCTGACGAAGCCGCGGTTGAAGTTGACCGTCCCGGTTCCGGTCAGGGTGAAGGTGGTGGAATAGACCTGACCGTTGAAGGTCACCGTCGCGGCGTTTGCGCCGGCGGCGATGTTCAGGAAGGTCGAGCCGATGGCGCCGACGTCGCCGGTCACGGTCGAGGAGGCGGTGAACTTGATGTTGGCGGTGTTGGCCGCGTCGGTGGTGATGCCGCCTCCGGCCTCGTTGGAGGTGTTGATGTTCTGGGCGCCGACCGTAAGGGTCCCCGGCCCCTGGGTGTTGACGCCGGAGACGACGCCTACCGGACCGACCACCCCGGGCAGGACGACCACCTCGTGGGCCTGCGCCATCGGCGCCCAGAACACGACGGCGAGGCCGAGGAACGGAACGGTGAGTCTGGTTTTCATGGCGGCCCCCTCAGGGTCGGTCGGCGGTGGTACGGGAAAGGCGGCCGCCGAGACGTCGCCGCCGAAGAAGAGGGCGGGGCACGCCAATGACGGGTCGTTGTACTGGTCTGGATTTTAGAATTAGGCTCGGGGAATGCCGGTATTAATTCAATAACCGCGCCCAAGCAATTTAACGGCGTCGGAACTATGGAGTTCCAATTTGCAAATAATATTTGTGGCTGCCTAGGCCATCATCTGCTTCCGCACTGTGTCTACGTCCGCAATTTCTTAAATAATTGCTCGATTTTCTTGCATAACTGCGTGATCTGATCTCGAATCGCAAATGGGCGGCCCGACACGCCTCGGGTAGGGCGCGCACAGCCCTTGAGTCTTCTTGAGATACTGCCGAGAATTAATCTTATGTTTTTATTGGGGTTTATCTGGAACCCTCACGGAGGTTGCCGGTTTCCCCTGCATGATCTCAGCAACCTCGCCCGCCAACGCCGTCCTGGTCGTCGATGACGAGGCGCTCGTGCGCATGTGCGCCGTGCAGGCGTTCCTTGATTCCGGCTTCACGGTGTTCGACGCGGACTGCGGCGAAGAGGCGCTCGAGACCCTGGCGCGCCATCCAGAGGTCGGGGTGCTGTTCACCGATATCAACATGCCAGGCCGCCTCGACGGCCTGGAGCTGGCGCGCCGGGTGCGCCAACTGCGCCCGGACATGCTGCTGTTCCTGACCTCCGGGCGGGACGGTCCGAAGACGGAAAGCCTTTGCGGCGGCGTCTTCATCGCCAAGCCCTACGACGGCGCTACGATCACCGCCCTGGTCCGCGCCGCGTCGGAAAAAATGCGCGCGGCCTGAGACTTATGCGCAAGGGACGCGCGGGAACCGATGGCGTCTGCTAGAGGGGTCCTAAACAGTACCGAGCGTTCCATGTCCCCCGACGCCCCTGAGGCCGATCCCATTGGGGGTTTGCTCGAGACCCCCGACCTCGCCGGTGCGCTGGAAAGCGACCGATTCAAGCAGTTCCTCGACCATGTGCCCGTGGCCATCGCCGTAGCGGCCCTAGGCCCGGAGGAGCATGTAGTCTACGCCAACCGGGAGTTCGAGCGGCTGATCGGCCGTTCGGCGGCCGACCTGGTGGGCAAGGCGTGGCGCCTGTTGCCCGGAGTGGCGGCGGAGGCGAACGACCGCAAGCCGCTGGGCGTCGCCATCGCCGAGGACTGCGACTACGTCGGGGTGTTCGAGTTGGAGGCGGAAGGCGGAATCCTCAGCGTCGACGCCTGGTCCAACATCATCGAGGACGATGACGGGACGCCGGTGTTCCGACTGGCGGCTCTGCTGGAGACGGCGCGCCCGTCCGACAGCGGCCTGAGCGCGCTGGAGGAGCAGGTCGAGGCCAAGGACCTGCAGCTGCGCGAGCTGCAGCACCGGGTGAAGAACAATTTGCAGATGATCACCGCCCTGATCCGGGCGGAGGCGCGCGGCGCTCACGGCGAAAGCACTGGCGCCCGCTTCGTGCGCCTGGCCGGGCGCATCGAGGCGCTGGGCCTGCTCTACCGCTCCCTGACCGAAGGCCGCGCCGACAGCGTCGACCTGGGCGCCTATCTGAGCGAGATCGCCTCGGCGGTGATGCGCGCCCACGCGACCGAGGGCGTCCACCTGAACCTGAACGTCGACAGCTGGCCGGTGTCGGTCGATGTCGCCATGCCGGCAGGCCTGGTGGTCAACGAACTGCTGACCAATTCGCTGAAGCACGCCTTCGAAGGCCGCGAGGGCGGGACCATCACCCTGAACTGCCTGGCCGATCCGCGCGGCTTCACCGTGGTCGTGGCCGACGATGGCGTGGGCCTGCCGCCGGGCGCGGAATGGCCGGGCCCGGGCAAGATGTCGGCCCTGATCGTGCGGTCCCTGCGCCAGAACGCCAAGGCCGACATCGAGGTCGAGTCAAAGCCCGGCGAGGGCGTGCGGGTCTCGATTATCTTCGCCCGCGAGGACGCGGCGCCGCCCGACTAGCCGACCCCTCCACGTCGCCGCACCTCAAGGCCTGAACATTGGCAATCCACAACGTGTGCCAGGGCTAACTCCGCGCTATGGAGCGGCGTCCGCCGCCTGGCGGCGGACGCGTGTGGGGACCTTCGGAGAGTCCGGTGATGTTGGGCAGGCTGATGCTCGCGACCAGTTGCGTCGCCCTGGGCGCCGCGCCGGCCCTGGCCCAGCAGGCCTCCGCGCCGGCGCCGCCGACGACCGCCAAGCCCGCGAAGCCCGTGACGGTGGAGGAAATCACCGTCACCGCCAGCAGCACAGTCACCCAGACCCGCATCGACCGGCGGGTCTATGCGGTGGCCAACGACCTGCAGTCGACCACCGGCTCGGTCAGCGACGTGCTGAAGAACGTCCCCTCGGTCGACGTCGACAGCCAGGGCAATGTCAGCCTGCGCGGCGACACGAACGTCCAGATCCTGATCGACGGCCAGCCCTCGACCCTGATGACCCCGGCCAACCGCGCCGCGGCGCTGGAGCAGATGTCGGCCGGCTCGATCGAGCGGGTGGAGGTGATCACCAACCCCTCGGCCCAATACAAGCCCGACGGTTCGTCGGGGGTGATCAACATCATCACCAAACGCAACCGCAAGCCCGGGCGGTCGGGCTCGGCGACCGCCGGCTGGGGTAGCGAGGGTCGCTACAATCTGGGCGTCACGGGCGCCTTCAACGCCGGCGCGCTCAGCTTGAACGGCGGCCTGAGCCTGCGCCACGACGTGCGCAAGCGCCTGGCAGAGGACGACCGATCGCGGCTGGACGCCGGCAGCGGCCAGTGGCTGAAGAGCCACCAGGACCTGGTCAACGAGACCCGGCGCATGTCGCCGGTCCTGACCGGCGGGCTGGACTACGACCTCGACAAGCAGGACCGGCTGAGCGGCAGCTTCAGCTGGAACAACCGAACGGGCAATCCGCGCCTGTTCGAACACGACCTCGCCTTCGACGCCTCGGGCGCGCCCACGAGCGACTACCGCCGCGCCTCCACCGGCGGCGAGCACGAGATCAACACCAACGCCCAGCTGCGCTGGCGCCACAGCTTCGGCGAGGACCACAGCCTCGACCTGTCACTGCAGCAGGGCGACAGCAACGAGCACCAGGCCCGGACCTATGTGAACACCTTCGCCGTGCCGGTGACGCCCCGCACCTCCGACGAGGTGAAGCTGCACGGCGACGAGCGGGTGCGCGAGCTGTCGGCGACCTATGAGCGGCCCTTCCCCGGCGAGGGCAGGCTGGCCGCCGGCTACGACCTGGAGCGGGACGACAACGACTACGACAACTATGGCGGAACCATCGATCTGGTCAGCGGCGTCCACACCCCCGACCCCTCATTGACCAACCATTTCCTCTACGGCCAGTCGATCCACGCCCTGTACCTGACCACCGAAAAGCCCTTCGGCAAATGGACGGTGATGGGGGGCCTGCGCTTCGAGGCAGTGCTGATCGACACCGACCAGCGCACCACCCATGTGCAGAACCACATTCGCTACAACCGGCTCTACCCGACCCTGCACCTGCAGTACGCCCTCTCGGACGCCCAGACGTTGAGAGCCAGCTACAGCCACCGGGTGGTTCGTCCGGACCCGGAGGATCTGAACCCCTACCCGGTGTTCGCCGACGCCTTCAACTACCGGGCGGGCAATCCGCTGCTGATGCCCCAGGAGACCCATTCGCTGGAAGCCGGCTGGCAGTATTCGGACCACGGAACCAGCTGGGTGGCGACCGCCTATCTGCGCAAGAGCACCAACGGCATCACCGACGTCAGCCGCTATGTCACCCCCACGGTGCTGCTGACCACCAAGGAAAACCTGGGACGATCGACCAATGGCGGGTTGGAGCTCTCCGGCGCCGGGAAGCTGAACCCCCGGCTGTCCTACAGCCTCAACGCCAACCTGTTCTACAGCCGGATCGACGCCTCGAACCTGGGCTTTACCGGCACGCGTTCGATGGTCAGCGGGTCGGGCAAGGCCAGCCTGGACTGGAAACCCACGGGCAAGGACTCGTTCCAGTTCAGCGGCGTCTATGGCGGCCGGCGCCTGACCGCCCAGGGCGAGCGGGTGTCCAGCGCGGCGCTGAACCTCGGCTACCGGCGCGACCTGCCCGGCGACGCGGCCATCGTCTTCACCGTGGCGGACGTGTTCGACAGCCAGCACGACCGCAACATCGTCGACCTGCCGACGCTGAAGGACAACTACACCCGCCGCCAGCTCGGCCGCGTAACCTGGATCGGCTTCACCAAGCGCTTCGGCGGCGGCAAGAAGCCGGCCGAGGACAAGTTCGACTACAACAACTGAGGCGCGGCGCCCTCTCGGGCGCCGCCGTCAGATCAGCCGATCACCAGCATCTCGAACGACCCGGGGATCATCACCGGGCGACCGCCCTCCTTGGCCGGCGGGCCGTACTTGGCGGCGGGCAGGTAGATCTTGCCCGTCTTGGTGTCGAGCGCGCCGGTGCGGGCGCCGCGCTGGGTGGCGACCCTGGCGACCACCGAGGCGGTCTTGGGGTTGGACATGTCGATGACGTCCAGCTCCGCGTCCTGGCCGCAGGGCACGAAGGCCAGCTTGCGCTTCGCGTCATACATGACGGCGTCCGGGCCCTTGCCGATGGCCACGTCCTTGACGATCGCGCCGGTGGCGGTGGAGACGATCATGGCGTGGCCGTTAGCGCAGACGGAGACCAGCACCCCGGCCTGTTCGTCGAGCACCAGGCCGCTGGGATCCTCGCAGCCGGCCATGGCCCAGCGGGCGGTGACCGCGTGGGTTTTGGTGTCGATCACCGCGATCTCGCCCTTGTCCTCGACATTGACGAACATCCGGCCCTTGCCGTCCGGGGCGGCGAACTCGAGCTTGCCGCCGACCGCGATGGTGGCCACCGCCTTGGCGGCCTTGGGATCGATGACGGTGATGTCGCCGCCGCGCCCATTCATGACATAGACGGTGGCCGAGGCCGGGTCGTAGACGGCCGCGTCCGGATTGGTCCCGGTCGGCACGCTGGCGATCACCTTGCCCGAGCCGCTGTCGAAGATGGTGGCGGTGTTGTCGCCGCCGTTGGTGCTGAGGCCCAGGTTGCCGGGCAGGCCGATGGCGCCGTGCAGGCGCGCGCCCGGAACCCACTTGCCAGTGGCCGTCCCGGCGGCGGTGTCCACCGCCATGACCCCGTCGGTGCGGGCGACCAGGACGCGGGCGTGGGCGGCGTCGTAGCTGGCGTAGTCCCAGCCGCCGTCGGGGCCGGGGATGCGCTGGACGATCTTGAGGTCCGCGGCGCTCGCGGCGCCGGCGCACAGCGCGGCGAGCGAGGCGCAGGCGAGCAGGGCAAAGGATTTCGACAGGCGCACGGAGGGTCCTCCCACTGGGTTCCGATTGGCGGCGAAAGAGGACACAGCCCGGCGTTGGTGGCAATGGCGAGACGGCCTCGCCAACATTGAAAATCTACAATGTTGCGGACAGCGCGGTGCCGTGGGCCGGGGCCCATGGTCCGGACCTTCCCCCCAAAGGAGTGTAGCCCCCCATGCGTGCTTCCCGCCTGATCCCCTCGTTTCTCGCCGTCGCCGGCGCGGCCGCCCTGCTGGCCTCCAGCCCCGCGTTCGCCGCCGCCACCGGTCCCTACGCCGGCCAGAAGATGGCCAAACGCGCCCACATCTCCATCGACAAGGCCCAGACCATCGCGCTCAAGGCCCGCGCTGGCACGGTCACCGACCGCGAACTGGAAAAGGAAAAGGGCGGCTCGGGCCTGCGCTACAGCTTCGACATCACCACCGCCGACGGCGCCAAGTGGGAGGTGGGCGTGGACGCCAAGACCGGCAAGGTGCTGGAAAACGCCAAGGAAGGCCCGCACCCTGACTGAACGTGCGATTCGCTGAAGCCTCAAGCCGCGTTCGCGAAAGGATGCCGGTGAAACTGCTGGTCCTGGAAGACGAGCCCGACACCGCCGCCTACCTCAAGCGCGGCCTGGGCGAGGCCGGCCATACGCTCGACGTCTGTTCCGACGGCCGTGACGCCTTCCACCTGGCGGTGGAAGGCGGCTACGACGTGCTGGTGCTGGACCGCATGGCGCCGGGCATGGACGGGCTGAAGGTGGTCAAGTCGCTGCGCGCGGCGGGGGTGACCACCCCGGTCCTGTTCCTGACGGCGCTGGGGGGCGTCGGCGACCGGGTCGAGGGACTGGAGGCCGGCGGCGACGACTACCTGGTCAAGCCCTTCGCCTTCACCGAACTGATGGCCCGGCTGAACGCCCTGTCGCGCCGCCCGCCGATCAGCGAGGTCAAGACGGTGCTCCGGGTCGCGGACCTGGAGATGGACCTGCTCAAGCGCACGGTGACGCGCGCGGGACGCAAGCTCGACCTGAAACCCCAGGAGTTCAAGCTGCTGGAATATCTGATGCAGCACGCCGGCCAGGTGGTGACCCGCACCATGCTGCTGGAGAACGTCTGGTCCTTCCACTTCGACCCCAAGACCAACATCGTCGACAGCCACATGAGCCGCATCCGCGGCAAGGTGGACCGCGGCTTCGACCAGGAGCTGATCCACACCATCCGCGGCGCCGGCTACCGCATCGAGGCGCCCTGATCCGATGCGGCGATGCTGACCCGACTGATCCGCAGCGCCACCTTCCGCCTGGCCGCCCTGTACGCGGCCCTGTTCGCCGTGGGGGCGCTGGCCCTGGTCGCCTTCTTCGACTGGCGGCTGGCCGACTACGCCCGGCGCGACACCCGCGCGGAGCTGGTGGAGGAGATGCGCCTGTTCCAGGACGCCGGCCAGCGCCGCGGCGACGAGCTGCACGAGCTGATCCAGGAACGGGAGCATGCGCTGGGGCCTCAGGCCTTCCCCTACGCCCTGTTCGCCCCCGACGGCCGGCGGCTGCGCGGATCCCTGCCGGTGAGCGCGGCCCACGACGGCTTCGGCGCGGTGACGATTCCAGCGCCGCCCAGCGACCACGAGTCGCCCCGGGAGACCGCCGAGATCATGACTCTGGGGGCCGGCTTTCCAAGTGGCGAGCGGCTGGTGATCGGGATCTCGACCTACGGCGCCCATGAGCTGGAGGAATCCATGGTCTCGGCCACGGTGTTCAGCGCGCTGGGCGCCACCCTGGTCTCGTTCCTGCTGGCCTATCTGATCGGGCGCCAGTTCATCTCGCGGGTCGACCGGGTCAATGCGGCGGCCGGGCGGATCATGGAGGGCCGGCTGGACGAGCGGCTGCCGCCCATCGGCATGGGCGAGGAGTTCGACCGGCTGGCGGCCAATCTCAACGCCATGCTGGACCGCATCCAGGCTCTGATGGAGGGCCTGCGCCAGGTCTCCAGCGACATCGCCCACGACATGCGCACCCCCCTGACCCGCCTGCGCTCGCGGCTGGAGAGCGGGCTGCTGCAGGCCGGGGCCAATCCCGAACGTGACGCCCTGGCCCAGGAGGCCATCACCCAGCTGGACGAGATCCTGGCCACCTTCGCCGCCCTGCTGCGCATCGCCCAGGTGGAGGGCGGCACCGGGCGCGAGGCCTTCCGCCAGGTCGACCTGTCGGAGCTGACCGAGCGGGTGCGCCAGGCCTATGAGCCGGTGGCCGAGGACCAGGACCAGACGCTGGCGGCCGACCTTGAGGCCGGGGTCATGGTGTCCGGGGACGAGGAGCTGCTGACCCAGCTGATCTCCAACCTGATCGAGAACGCCTTCACCCACGCGCCTTCGGGCCCGGTGGAGATGCGCGTGCGCCGCGAGGGCGAGCTGGCGGTGCTCGAGATCGCCGACCGCGGTCCGGGCGTGCCCGAGGCCGAGCGCGCCCAGGTGGTGCGCCGCTTCTACCGGCTGGACCGCAGCCGCACGACCCCGGGGGCCGGGCTCGGGCTGTCCACCGTGGCGGCGATCGCGCGCCTGCACGAGGCGCGGCTGGAACTGCTGGACAACGCGCCGGGTCTTCGTGTCAGGGTCGGCTTTCCTGCCCTGCATTGAAAATCGACAATGTCCGCGTCACCTCCGTGCGCGGGCCCGTCGCCGATATCGCTGAGACGGAGAGACTCGAGGCTGGGATGGGGATGAAGCGTCCACGACCGCAATTGCGGCGCGCCGGCAGGCCCGCGGCCCTGGCGCTTGTCGCCGCCCTCGCCCTGGCCGGCTGCCAGACCTTCCATGACCGGCCGCTGGATACGGCCGCCGCCAGCGTGGCCTCGCCCGACCGGCTGAAGGCCGACAACGCATCGCTGAGGCTCGCGCCGCTCAAGCCCATCGCCGTCGACGCGCGCGACGGCCTCGACCCGCTGGAGATCGCGGTGCTGGCGGTGCTGAACAGCCCGGACCTGGAGGCCAAGCGCGCCGCGGCCAAGGTGTTCGAGGCCCAGGTGTTCTCTGCGGGCCTGTTGCCCGACCCCCAGATCGCGCTCTCCGTGGACCTGCCCAAGAAGGGCCCGGACCTGGTCACCGCCTATTCGATCGCGCCCTCGATCGACGTACAACAGCTGCTGACCCGCTCGGCCAACAAGCGTTCGGCCAAGGCCTCGGCCAAGCAGGCCGACCTCGACCTGCTCTGGCAGGAGTGGGGTACAGCCCAGCAGGCGCGCCAGCTGGCCGAGACGGTGCTGTACAACGAACGCAAGGCCGCGATCTTCGCCCGGGTGGCCCAACGGGCCGGCGAACGCTACGGCCAATCCCAGCGAGGCCTGGCGCGCGGCGACGTGGCCTCGACCACCACCGGCGCCGACCTGGCCGTCAAGCTGGACGCCGAGGCGCAGCTGGCCACGGCCCAGCACGACGCCGCCAAGGCGCGGCTCGACCTGAACGCCCTGCTGGGCCTGAAGCCCGAGGTGGTGTTGCCGCTGGTCGACAGCCCCGACCTGCCGGCCTGGGACGCTGCGGCGCTGGACGCCGCCGCGACCGACCTGCCCAGCCGTCGTCCCGACCTGCTGGCCCTGCAGGCGGGCTACAAGGCGCAGGACGACAAGCTGCGCGCGGCCCTGCTGGCCCAGTTCCCGTTGCTCAACGTCGGCTTCAGCCATGCGCGCGACACCTCCGCCATCGTCACCAACGGCCTGTCCGCCAGCTTCGCCCTGCCGATCTTCAACGGCGGCCGGGGTCAGATCGCCATCGAGAAGGCGACGCGCGAGCAGCTGCACGCCGAGTACCAGGCCCGCCTGTCCCAGACCGAGGCCGAGACCGCCGTGGCGCGCACAGAATTGCGCCTGGCCCTGGCCCAGGTCGTCAGGCTGGAGAAGGACGTGCCCGTTTTGGAGGCCATGGCCGCGCGCGCGGACGGCGCCTATCAGCGTGGCGACATCGACGGCCAGACCTATCTGACCCTCCAGCTCGGCGCGCTGAACCGGCGCGCCGAGCTGGAAGACAGGAAGCTGGCGGCCCGCAACGCCGAGGCGGTGCTGGAGACCGCCCTGTTCCTGCCCCCCGCCCCCAACCTGGCCAGCCGTCCCGGAGCCCAGCCATGAACCGTTACCTGAGCTCCGTCTCGAGCCGCCGCATTCCCTGGCTGATCGTCGTGGGCGTGGTCCTGCTGGTCGCCCTGATCGCCTTTCTGCTGCTGCACAAGGCCGGCGAGAAGGCCGCGGCCGACGCGGAGGGCGTGGCCCTGGTCACCCTGGCCAAGGTCGAGAGCGCCGAGGTGCGCGACACCGCCCCGGTGTTCGGAGTGGTCACGCCCTCCCAGAGCGGGGTGTTCACCATCGCCTCGCCCAAGCCCGCCATCGTGGTCCAGGTCCTGGTCGGCCCCGGCCAGGCGGTCAACGCCGGCCAGCCGCTGGTGGTCCTGGCCGACGCGCCCGGCGCGCGCATGAGCTACGACCAGGCGGTCAACGCCAGGAACGCCGCCCAACGCGACCTGGAACGGGTGCAGCGGATGATGAAGGACCACCTGGCCACCAATGACCAGGTCATCGCCGCCCAGAAGGCCCTGGCCGACGCCAACGCGGCGCTGGTCGCCCAGTCGGCCCAGGGCGCAGGCAAGGGCCGCCAGACCCTGACCGCTCCCTTCGCGGCGGTGGTCACCGCGGTGACCGGGGTTGCGGGCGATCACGTCGCCCAGGACGCCCCGATCATGACCCTGGCCCAGGCGGGCGGCAGCGGCGGCGGGGTCGGCGCCAAGCTCAGCATCGAGCCGGACCTGTCGGTCTCGGTCGCCGCCGGCCAGGCTGTGACCCTGACGCCGGTGTTCGGCAAGGCCGCGCCGATCACCTCGCACATCGCCATGGTCGGCCGTCAGGTGGACGCGACCACCAAGTCGGTCGACGCCCTGGCGCCGCTGGGCGGCGCGCCCTGGCCGATCGGCTCGGCGGTGAAGGGCGAGATCGTCACCGGCTCGCATTCGGGCCTGGTGGTCCCGCGCGCGGCGGTGGTGTTCGACGAGACCGGAACCCACGTGTTCACCGTCGCCGGCGGCAGGGCCAAACGGGTGGCGGTCGAGGTCGGCGACGACCAGGGCGAGGCCATCGAGGTCAAGGGCGCGCTCAAGGCCGGCGACGCCGTCGCGGTCGAGGGCGCCTACGAGCTGCAGAACGGGATGGAGGTCCGTCTCGCCCCGGTGAAAAAGGCGGCGCCTGAAAAGGCCGACGCGGCCGAGAAGGACTGAGCCCGGCCATGAACCTCTCGAAATTCGTCGCCGAGCGCCGGCGTTCGCTGCTGACGCTGCTGTCGATGCTGATCATCGCCGGCTGCGTCGCGGGCCTGGCCATGCCGGTGGGCCTGTTCCCCAATGTGCGCTTCCCGCGCATCTCGGTGGCCATCGACGCGGGCGACCGGCCCGTGGACCAGATGGAGATCGCCGTCACCCGCCCACTGGAGCAGGCGGTGCGCGCGGTCCCCGACGTCAAGTCGCTGCGTTCGACCACCAGCCGCGGCTCGGCCGAGATGTCGATCAACTTCGCCTGGGGCACGGATCTGGACCTGGCCGCCCAGCGCACGGAAGCCGCCCTGACGCGGGCGACCCAGTCCCTGCCTCCCGGCGTCAGCTTCACGGTGCGGCGCATGGATCCGACCGTCTTTCCGGTCGCCGCCTACAGCCTGACCTCGGCCACGGCCTCGCCGGTGGAGCTGCGCCGCTTCGCCGACCGGACCCTGTCGCCGCTGCTGTCGACCATCAACGGGGTGGCGCGGGTGGATGCGCTCGGCGGGGCCAAGGGCGAGTACCGGGTCGAGGCCGACCCGGCCAAGCTGCAGGCCTATGGCCTGACCCTGTCCGACGTTTCCGCGGCCGTGACGGCGGCCAATGTGCTGACCGCCTCGGGCCGCATCGAGGACCGCGGCAAGCTGTTCCTGGCCCTGATCGACAGTCGCGTCACCGAGCCGCGCCAGATCGAGAACCTGGTGGTCAAGGCCGACAAGGGCGCGGTGGTGCGCGTGCGCGACGTGGCCAGGGTCAGCACGGCCGGTTCGCCGCAGTGGATCCGCGTCACCGCCGACGGCCGCGACGCCGTCTCCGTGCAGATCTACCAGCAGCCCGGCGGCAACACGGTCCAGATCGTCAAGGAAGTGGCCAAGGTCATGGAGCGGGCGAAGGCCCAGGCGCCCGGCGACCTGAAGGTCTCGGCCTGGTACGACCAGAGCGACCTGATCCTGCACTCGGCCTCGGGCCTGCGCGACGCCATCATCATCGGCGTGATCCTGGCCGCCCTGGTGCTGCTGGTCTTCCTGCGCGACTGGAAGGTGACCCTGGCGGCGGTGATCGCGGTGCCGGCGGTGCTGGCGGCCACCACCCTGGTGCTGAAATTCACCGGCCAGAGCTTCAACATCATGACCCTGGGCGGCATGGCGGCGGCCATCGGCCTGATCATCGACGACGCCATCGTGATGATCGAACACATCGACCGCAGGCTGGCGGAGACGCGCGAGCACGGGACCGAGGCGGTCAACCGCGCGGCGGCCGAGTTCCTGCGCCCCCTGACCGGCTCCTCGGCGGCGACCACGGTGATCTTCCTGCCGCTGGCCTTCCTGACCGGGGTGACGGGCGCCTTCTTCAAGGCCCTGTCGATCACCATGGCGGTGGCGCTGTTGCTGTCGTTCCTGACCGCCTGGTGGCTGGTGCCCGTCCTGGTCGACAAGTTCAGCAGCACGGGCTCCAAGGTGGCGGAGGTCGACCCCAAGGGCCGCATCACCAGCCGCTACCGCAACGCCCTGGCCAATTCCGTGGCGAGCCCGGTCTTCGCGCTCGGGGCCGTGGCGGCCCTGGTGGTCGCGGGCGTCATCGGCTTCATGAGCGTCGGGTCCGGCTTCATGCCCAAGATCGACGAGGGCGGCTTCATCCTGGACTATGTGGCCCCCCCCGGCATGTCGATCAGCGAGACCGACCGGCTGATGCGCCAGGTCGAGGGCGAGATCCGCGCCACGCCTGACGTGGCGACCTATTCGCGGCGCACCGGCGCCCAGCTGGGCGGCGGCCTGACCGAGTCCAACACCGGCGACTTCTTCATCCGGCTGAAGGCCAAGGGCCGGCGTCCGATCGAGGAGATCATGGACGACGTGCGCGGCCGGGTGCAGGCCAAGGTGCCGGGCATCGAGATCGAGACCGCCCAGCTGATGGAGGACCTGATCGGCGACCTGACCGCCGTGCCCCAGCCCATCGAAATCAAGCTGTTCAGCGACGACGCAGCCCTGCTCTTGAAGACCGCGCCGGAGGTGGCCGACGCCATCAAGGACGTGAAGGGCATCGACGAGATCAAGAGCGGGGTGGTGGTGGCCGGCGACGCCATCAACATCAAGGTCGATCCCTCGCGCGCGGCCCTGGAAGGCATCGACGTGGCCGAGGCCGGCAAGCAGATCACCGACATGATGAGCGGTAATGTCGGAACTCAGGTGCAGACCGGCGCCAACATGGCCGACGTGCGGGTCTGGATTCCCCTGGCCGCGCGATCGCGCGAGGCCCAGGTCGGCTGGCTGACGCTGAAGGCCACGGACGGCCACGTCTTTCCCCTGCGCCGCATCGCCGACATCGAGACCGTCACCGGCCAAGCCGAGGTCACGCGAGAGAACCTGAGGCGCATGGTCCCGGTGACCGCGCGGGTGACCGGGCGCGACACGGGCTCGACCGCCAAGGACGTGGTCGCGGTCATGAACAAGCCGGGCCTGCTGCCCGCGGGCGTCAGCTACGAGATGGGTGGTCTGTATGCGGAGCAGAAGACCGCTTTCCGCGACATGGCCATCGTCTTCGCCGCCGCGGTGGCCGCGATCTTCGTCCTGCTGCTGTTCCTCTACGAGAGCTTCCGCATCGCCCTGTCGATCCTGATCATGCCGCTGGCCGCCGCCGCCGCCGTGGCGCTGGGCCTGTGGGTCACCGGGGTGGAGCTGAACATCATGGCCCTGATGGGCATGACCATGATCATCGGCATCGTGACCGAGGTCGCCATCTTCTACTTCACCGAATACGAGACCCTGGTGAAGGAGGGCGTCAACCCGGAACAGGCGCTGGTGGACGCGGGCGTCAACCGGCTGAGGCCGATCGCCATGACCACCCTGGCCGCGATCCTCGCCCTGGCCCCCTTGGCCGTGGTGTTCGGCCACGGCGCCTCGATGGAGCGGCCCCTGGCCATCGCCATCATCTCGGGCCTGATCGCGGGCGGGCCGCTGGTGCTGCTGGCCATGCCGGCGCTGTACCGGCTGATGGGCGGGTTGAAGCCGGCGAGGCCGGAGCCGGCCTGACGGCGAGTCAGTCCTCCGGATCGTCCGGCGCGGTGTGGCGCTGGACCATCCACCAGAGCCAGATAAGAGTGATCCAGACCGGCGCAACGACCAGCAGACGCAGGGCGGGCTCGCGCGTGGGGCCTACCAGCCGGTCGAGCAGCAGGACGGCGCCGACCATGGCCGCCAAGGAGCCCAGCGCCAGGGCCCAGCCCTTCCAGCTGACCGGGTTCCAGCCGGCGCCCCAGGGCACGAACCAGACTTCGCGACCGGCAGCGGTCACACGGGTGTGGGGCGGCTGCCGCCAGCTGCGATCGCGGACGAGCGCCACAAGGAAGATGACCAGGTAGACGGCGATCAGGCCGAGAACGATCGCCTTGACCAGGCGCTGGTCGGGCAGTCCCTCCGTCCAACGCCGGATCGGGTGGCCGAGCAGCCGGTCAAGCGCCGTGGCCGCAGCGATGAAGGGCGCGCCCAGGCAACAGGCGAGCAGCAGGCGTGTCGGCTTGGCTCCGGCCATCGACACACCTCAACCCATCGCGAAGTGAACGCCTGAGGCCAGGGCGATCAGCCAGACCGCTCCGGTCAGGTCCCTCCAGCGGCCGGCGACCAGCTTGACCGTCAGGTAGGTGATGAAGCCCAGGCCGATGCCCGCGGCGATCGAGAAGGTCAGCGGGATGGCCAGGGCGGTCACGATGGCGGGCAGCGACTCGCTCATCTCGTCCCAGGCCAGGCCCTTGAGCGCGCCAGCCATCAGGCAGGCGACGAAGACCAGCGCCGGGGCGGTGGCGAAGGCCGGGATCGACAGGGCCAGAGGCGCGAAGAGCAGGGTCAGGCCGAACAGGATCGCGACCACGACCGCGGTCAGGCCGGTGCGGCCGCCCGCCTCGATGCCGGCGGCGCTCTCGATGTAGCTGGTGGTGGTCGAGGTCCCGAGCGCGGCGCCCAGGATCGCGCCGCCGCTGTCGGCGAGCAGGGCCTCTCTGAGGCGCGGGACCTTGCCGTCCGGTCCCATCAAGCCCGCCGCCTGGATCGTGCCGATCAGGGTGCCGGTGTTGTCGAGCACATCGACCAGGAAGAAGGTGAAGACCACGCCCGCGACGCCGAGCTGCAGCGCCGAGGCGTTGTCGAGCTTGAACAGGGTCGGGGCCAGGGACGGCGGGGCTGACATCAGACCGTGAAACTGGGTGAGGCCCAGCGGAATTCCGGCCAGGGTGACGCCCAGGATGCCGATCAGGATCGCGCCGGGGACCCTGCGCGCCGACAGGCCCGCGATGACCAGGAAGCCGGCGCAGCTGAGCAGGACCTGGTTTCCGGTAAGCGGACCGAGCGTCACCAGGGTCTCGGGGCTGGCGACCACCACCCCCATACCCTTCAGGCCCAGCAGGCCCAGGAACAGGCCGATGCCGGCCGCGATGCCGAGCTTGAGCGAGATCGGGATGGAATTGATCAGCCATTCGCGCAGGCGCGTGACGCTGATGATCAGAAACAGCGCGCCCGAGAGGAAGACCGCGCCCAGCGCGGTCTGCCAGGGGATGTGCATGCCGAGGCAGACGGTGAAGGCGAAATAGGCGTTCAGCCCCATCCCGGGCGCCAGCGCCAGCGGGTAGTTGGCCAGCAGCCCCATGGCGAGCGTGCCCAGCGCGGCAGCGATGCAGGTGGCGGTGAAGGCGGCGCCCTGGTCGATGCCGGCGGCGTGCAGGATCTGGGGGTTGAGGACCACGATATAGACCATGGTCAGCCAGGTGGTCGCGCCGGCGACGACCTCGGTACGGATGGATGTTCCGTTGTCGGACAGTTTGAACGCGTGCTCGAAGATGGACATGGCGGCCCCCAAGATTCAGGGCCGAGGGTCGCGGTGGTTCGGGGATGGCGTCAAGCGCTTCGCTTTCTCCCAAAGCTACTCTTCCCGGCGGAAGCCGGGACCCAGCAATCCCCGGCGAAGGCCGGGGTCTAGAAGATATGATCTTGTCTGGACCCCGATAGACATCGGGGATTGCTGGGCCCCGGCTTTCGCCGGGGAGAGTCAAATGTAGAAGGGCCTGAGATTTGGTGCTTCAACTTGGCAGACCCTGGAGGCGCCGCCCTTGATTCCCGCCGATGTGAACGACTACCGCGAACTGGCCCGGCGCCGGCTGCCGGGGTTTCTGTTCGGTTATATTGACGGCGGCTCCTACGCCGAGACCACCCTGCGCGCCAACGTCGAGGACTTCCGCGCCATCCGGCTGAAGCAGCGGGTGCTGCGCGACGTCTCGAAGATCAAGCTGTCCACCACCCTGTTCGGCCAGGCCTGCTCCATGCCGCTGGCGCTGGGGCCGGTAGGGCTTTCGGGGTTGTACGCCCGCAGGGGCGAGGCGCAGGCGGCGAAGGCGGCGGCCGAGGCCGGGGTGCCCTTCTCGCTCTCGACGCTGGGCCTATGCTCGATCGAGGAGGTCGCGGCCGCCGCGAAACAGCCGTTCTGGTTCCAGCTCTACATGATCAAGGACCGCGGCTTCACCGTCGAACTGCTGGCCCGCGCCAAGGCCGCGGGCTGCTCCAACCTGCTGTTCACCGTGGACCTGCCCCTGCCCGGCGCCCGCTACGGCGACGTGCGCACCGGGCTGGCGGACGCCCGGACCGGCGCCGCGAAATGGGAGCGGGCCAAGGCGCTGGCCACCCACCCCGAATGGCTGTGGGACGTAGGGCTGAACGGCGGGCCCCATACGCTGGGCTCGATCGCAGCGGCGCTGGACAAGGGCGCGGACCTGTTCGCCTTCTGGGCCTGGGTGGGCAAGAACTTCGACCCCTCGATCACCTGGAAGGACATCGACTTCATCCGCGAGCGCTGGGACGGGCCGCTGGTTATCAAGGGCGTGCTCGACGTCGAGGACGCCAAGTCGGCGGTTAAGATCGGGGCTCAGGGGATCGTGGTCTCCAACCATGGCGGACGGCAGCTGGACGGCGTGTCCTCGACCATCTCGGCCCTGCCGAGGATCGCGAAGGCGGTCGGCGGCAAGACCACGGTGATGCTGGACGGGGGCGTGCGCTCGGGACTGGATGTGGTGCGGGCCCTGGCGCTGGGCGCCGACGGGGTGCTGATCGGGCGGGCCTGGGCCTATGCGCTCGCGGCGCGCGGCGGGGCCGGGGTGAGCGCGGTGCTGGAGCTGTTCCGCAAGGAGATGTTCGCCGCCATGTCGCTGGGCGGGGTCACGGACGTGGCCGATCTGGGGGCGGACGACCTGGACCTGTGAGGGCGTCGGAGAGGGCTACTTCCAGACCGCCTTCGCGACCCTCAGCCAGTTGCCGCCGAGGATCTTGCGGATGTCGTCGTCCGCATACCCCAGCCCCAGCATGCCCTCCACGATGGCCGGCAGGCGCTCCGGCTCCACGGTCTGGACCGGCAGGCCGTCCCAGTCGGGGAAGACGTAGGGGTGGGCCTCGAGAAAGGCCTCGATCTCGGACGGCCCGAACATGTGGTCGAGGCCCAGGCCCGTGTGATCGGGGCCGACGCGCTGGACCACGTGGTCGAGGTGGCGCAGGAAAACCTCCGTGGACGCATCGTTGACCGCCAGGAAGGGGCCGATGCCGTTCAACCCGATCACCCCGCCGGTGGCCGCTACCGCGTCGATCAGGGCGTCCGAGACGTTGCGCGGATGGTCGCGCAGGGCCCGCGGGTTTGAGTGGGACAGGATCACCGGATTGTCGGCCGTCTCACACAGGTCCATGGCCGTGCGCGCGCCCGTGTGGCTGCCGCAGACCACCATGCCGACCCGCTTCATCTCGGCCAGCACCTTGCGGCCGTAGGGGGTCAGGCCTTCGTCGGTCTCGTCGAAGCAGCCGGCGCCGGCGTCGGTGGCCTTGTTGTAGGCCACCAGCATCCACCGCACGCCCAGGTCCCGGAACCGCTCGACCAGGTCGAGGCGCCCGCCATTCAGCGGCCCCATGCCCTCCACGTCGAAGGCCACCCCCAGGCGGCCCTCGGCGCGGGCCGCCTCGATGTCGGCGGCCTTGTCGATCAGGCGGTAGCGCTCGGGCCGCGCCGCGATCCAGGCGCGGAAGTTGGCGAGCGCGGTAAGGTGGTCCTCAGCGGTGTGCCCCGCATAGCCCGCGTTGAGCGAGACCATGGTCCAGCCCGCGGAACGGTATCGCTCCAGCTCCTCCAGATGGACCGGGTCCGGCGGGTCCAGTGGCGCGCAGATGTGGTTGTCCCAGACCAGGGCGTCGGCGATCAGGGCGCGGGCGTGCTGGCTCAATGGTTGGCCTTCGCCCCCCAGAGCTGCTGCAGCACCCGGTCGCGGCCGCAGCCGACGCGGTAGGCGCCGTACTCGATCGGATGCTTGCGGGCGTAGCCCTGGTGGTAGTCCTCCGCCGGCCAGAAGGCCGTGGCGTCGCGGATCGGCACGGTGATGCGGCCCTTGAAGGGGCCCTGCAGGGCGGCCTTCGAGGCCTCGGCCGTGCGGCGCTGGTCGGGCGTCGAGACGAAGATGGCCGGATGGTAGGACGGGCCGCGGTCACAGGCCTGACCGCCGGAATCGGTCGGGTCGATCATGTGCCAGTAGCGGTCGAGCAGGGTGGCGTAGCTGATCTTGCGCGGGTCGTAGGTGACCTTGACCGACTCAAGATGGCCGGTGGTCTCGCTGGAGACCTCCTCATAGGTCGGATGCTGCTCCTTGCCGCCGGAATAGCCGGAGACGGCCTTGACCACGCCCGGGACCTCTTCCAGCCCGTGCTCCATGGTCCAGAAACAGCCTCCGGCGAAGATGGCGGTCTGCAGGCCGCCGGCGCTGAGCGCGGGCCCGACCAGCAGGGTCATGGCCGAGAGGGCGGCGAAGGTCAGCAGGGTCTTGCGGTGCATGAGGCGGGCTCCTGACGCGAAGGGTCTAGCAGGGAAATGGGAACGGGTCAGCCGCGGGCGGCGGCGAGGATGGGTCCGAGGCCGGTGGTCTGGACGAGGACGGCCGTGGAGAGCCCCGAAACCGGCGCCGGGAGGCGGTAGCTCTGGGCCGCGCCGCTCCAGCGGCCGAGACGGATCAGCTGACGCACGACATTGTGGTGCGGAAGGGTGCGGCCGCCGTTCTCGCCGCGCTGGACCGGGACCTGGACGGTGCGCGGATCGTAGCGGACCAGCCAGACGTCGGCGGCGCGGGCGGGCGCTTGAGCGGCGCCGACGATAACCTCGCCGGCGCTCAGGCGCAGGGCGGGACCGTGGCTCAGGTCCGAGCGGCGGATCAGGGCTTCCAGTTCGGCGCGAACGAAACCCACGACCGCCGAGCGGCCGTCGACCACCACTTCGGGCGTGCCGGCGCCACGGCCCAGCGCGCGGGCGTAGGCGTACTGGCGCTCGGTGAATTCAGGCCGGGCGAAGGTGTCCTTCCAGCCGAGCTGATCCCAGTAGGTGACCCCGAAGGACAGAGCCAGGACGTCGGGACGTCCGGCCAGGGCGGCCACATTGGCGTTGGCGGGCGGACAGGAGGAGCAGCCCTGGCTGGTGAACAGCTCCACCACCGCCGGATGGGCGGCGTCGGCGGCCAGGGCCGAGGGCGCGGCGGCCGCCAGGGCGATCAGGGCGGCGAGGAGGGTGCGGGTCGTCGTCATGGGGGGCAGGTTCGCAGGCGGGACCGCGCCGGCTTCACCGTTCACGGGGTCGTGAAGGCGGAGGGGTCGGCGCCACGACCACCTTTCGGCGCAGGACAAGGTTGCCTGGCCAAACATTTCCGTCGTGATGGGCTCGTCACGGAGCGTGGCGATTGTCTATCAAGGCCCCTCGCCGCCATCCGGAATCGCCATGTCTCTGCGCCGCCGCCTGACCGCCCTCGCCGTGCTCGGCGCCGTCCTCGTCGCCGGCGCCGTGTGGGCGAGGCCTGCGGCCCGGCCGCACAACGTCATCATCTTCGTCGCCGACGGTCTGCGCTACGGCATGGTGACACCGCAGAACGCACCGAACATGGCGCGGCTGAAGGCGGAGGGCGTGGACTTCGCCAACAGCCATTCGCTGATGCCGACCCAGACCACCGCCAACGCCTCGGCCATCGCCACCGGGCACCGGCTGGGGGACACCGGCGACTTCGCCAATGTGGTCTGGCCTGGCGACCCGGGCCTGGCGGCCTCCGCCGGATCGCGGGTGGCCGACCTGGAGGTCGATCCGGTCCAGGGCGAGCTCAATGCGCGCTACGGCGGCAACTATCTGAACGAGACCACCCTGCTCGCCGCGGCGCGGGACGCCGGCTTCCAGACCGCCGCGGTCGGCAAGCTCGGCCCCATCGCCCTCCAGGACGTGACCCAGCGCGACGGCCGCGGGACCATCGTGATCGATGACGACACGGGCAAGCCGACCGGCATCCCGCTGGCGCCGGAGATCGCTGCGGCCATCGAAGCCGCCGGCCTGCCCACGACCGCCGTGGCGCGCACCGCCAACGCCCAGATCGGTGATTTCCAGCACCCGGGCACGACCACCGCGAACACCGACCAGCAGGACTGGTTTCTGGCGGTGGTGACCCGGGTGCTGCTGCCGCGGTTCAAGACGGCCGACAAGCCGTTCGTGATGGTGGTCTGGTCGCGCGATCCGGACGGCAGCCAGCACGACAACGGCGACAGCCTGAACAGGCTCGTGCCCGGCATCAACGGCCCGACATCTCTCGCCGGAATCCGCAACGCCGACGATGACCTGGGACGCATCCGCTCGGCCCTGAAGACGCTGGGGCTGGAGCGGAGCACCGACATCGTGGTCACCGCCGACCATGGCTTTTCCACCGTTTCGAAGGAGAGCACGACCAGCCCGGCCGCCGGGCGCCGCTTCGCCGACGTTCCCCCCGGCTTCCTGCCCCCGGCCTTTGCCATGATGGACATGGCCGAGGCCCTGGGCCTGCCGCTGTGGGACGCCAAGGGCAAGGCAGTAGACTTCCGCAGCGACCATCCCCGCCCCTCCCACACCCTGCTGGGCGCCGACCCGGCCCATCCCGACATCATCGCCACCGCTCAGGGTGGGGTGGAGCTCTTGTGGATCGACCCGGCCAAGGCGAAGGCCCTGGCGCCGAGGATCGCGAACGCCTTCGCGCGGCAGGACTACGCCGCCTCGATCTTCGCCGACGACCGCCTGGGGCGCGTGCCCGGGGCCCTGACCCTGTCGGCCCTGGGACTGAAGGGCTCAGCCGTGACCCCGGCGCCGACCATGGTGCTGGGCTTCCGCAGCCATGGCACGGGATGCCCCAACCCGGAGATCTGCGCCGCGGAGATTTCCGACACGCCCCTGCAGCAGGGCCAGGGCAACCACGGCGGCCTCAGCCGGGCCAACACCCGCAACTTCATGGCCGCGGTCGGGCCGGATTTCCGCAGACGCTTCGTCGATCCGGCGCCGGTGTCCAACGCCGACTGGGCGCCGACACTCGCCCGCATCCTGCATCTGGACCTGCATCCCAAGGGAAGGCTGAAGGGCCGGATGATGGGCGAGGCCATGGCCGGAACGGCGGCCCTGCCGAAGGTGGAGCGGCGGCTGCTGCGCTCCTCAAGGGGCGCGGGCGGCTTCATCACCGAGATGCAGACCCAGACGGCGGGGGGAGAGACCTACCTCGACTGGGCCGGCGCCAGGGGGCGGGTGGTCAAGGGCGCGAAGTAGAGGTTCCTCCCAGCCCCTAACTATGTCCGTCATCCTCGGGGCCGCGCAGCGGAACCCGAGGCCCCAACAGCGAGTCGTGGGTGAAGCTGGGCGCCAGAATCGCAGCGTTGACGTGGGAACTGTTGGGTCCTCGGGTCTACGGCCGCTTTGCGGCCTTCGCTCCGAGGATGACGGACAGAGTGAGGGGACGGTTCCCGCGCCCCGTCCGGATGATCGAAATCAGAGCGGCGGCACGTTCAGCCCCGGCCGCTCGTTGTCCCAGATCATCGAGATGATCTTCCAGCGTCCGTCCTCGCCCTTGTAGAGCTGGATGGAGTTGATCCCCCGCCGTTCCGGCTCGGCGTCGTCCATCGAGCGGCGGGCTTCGTAGACGCTCCAGACGTGGGCCATGGCGCCGAAGACGTCCGCCTTGCGCGCGGTCTCGACCTCGAAGAAGTCGTTCTCGGCGAAGAAGGCCGCCGTGTCGTTGCGATAGTCGTCCAGCCCCATGATCCGGATCCAGGGCTTGCCTTCGGCGTCCAGGCCCGTGCGCATCTGGCGCGCCTCGGGGTGGAAATAGTCTGGCTGGCGCGCCCAGTCGCGGGGCCCCTTCGGCCCCGAGATCATGGCGTACATGCCGTCGATGACGGCGGCGAGGTCGGGCGGAATCGGGCTCATGCGGCGGAGGTTAGGGCCCCCCGGTGTTCGGGAACAGGGCCGTTCACCGCAGCCGGGCGGCGCTTGCCGTCCCCCAGCGCCTCGTTCAGCGCCTCCCCGAGCGTCGGGTAGCGGAACTCGAACCCCAGCGCCTGCGCCCGCGCCGGCGCTACCTTCTGGCTCGCCAGGAAAAGGTCGGACATCTCGCCGAGCGCCAGGCGCATCGGCGCGGCCGGGACCCGCAGGAACAGGGGCCGGCGCAGGGTCCCGGCGATCGCCTTCGTCATAGCCTCGTGGGTCACCGCCTCGGGCGCCACGGCGTTGATCGGACCTTCGTAGCGCGGATCGTCCAGGGCCCGCTCGATCAGGTCGAGGCTGTCCTGAAGATGGATCCACGGCGCCCACTGCCGTCCGCTCCCCAGCACCGCCCCGAGCCCGAAGCGCACCGGCAGGCTCAGCATCGGCAGCGGTCCGCCGCCTGATGCGAACACCATCCCGAGCCGCAGACGGCAGACGCGCACGCCCCAGGCCTCCGCCAGCCAGGCCTCTTCCTCCCAGCGGCGGCAGAGCTCGGACATGAAGCCGGGGCGCGGCGCCGAGACTTCGTCCAATTCATCCTGGCCCCGGTCGCCGTAGAAGCCGGTGGCCGAAGCGCTGACCAGCACGGCGGGCTTGTGCTGCAGCCGCTCGATCAGACCGAGCACCGCGCCGGTGACGGCGAGCCGGCTGCCGAGCAGCACGCGCCGGCGCCCCTTCGTCCACGGGCCGGCGATCACCGGGGCGCCGGCCAGGTTGACCACCGCGTCGAGGCGGGCCTCCGAGCCGATCAGGTCCAGGGTGTCGACCACCAGGGCCCGGTCGCCGAACTGGGACCGCCCGGCCAGCAGGTCCCGCACCAGCACGATCACCCGGTCGCCGCGCGCGTTCAGGCGCTCGACCAGGGCGCGGCCGATGAAGCCGGTGGCGCCGGTGACCAGCACCGTCAGGCCCGAGGGGCGCACGCCCGGCCGGGGCGTCGGCGGGGTGAAGCCCAGGCAGGCCAGGCTGTCGCGGATAGCCCAGGCCAGGACGCCGAGGCCGATCGCGCTGGCGGCCCAGGACAGCAGGCCGTGGCCTTCGGGGGCGAAGCCCGTCGGCCGCTCGCTCCAGGCCAGCAGCACCGGGGCGAGCGCCATCAGCAGCACCCCGAAGCCGATGGCCATGATCGTGTGCAGCACCCGCTCGCTGGCGGCAAGTCGCCGGGTGCGGTCCTCCTCGATGAAGTCGGTCAGGGTGATGACCAGCTCGATCAGCAGCAGCGCCAGCAGGGCCGCGGCCAGGGCGCCCTGCCAGTCCAGCCACGGCAGGGTCAGGAAGATCACCGCATAGATGGCTTCGCGGAGCGCATGGAGCGCCAGTTCGCGCCGGGCTCCGGGCCGGTCGGGCAGGGCCGCCCCCAGCTCGTGGTGGATCAGGGTGTCGGCGGCGCCGAGCAGGCCCTGGAGGATCAACAGGGTGAGGACGAGGGTCATGACGCGCGCCTTTCGAGCGGATCGCGGAACACCCCGGTCTGGAAAAAGGTCTCCCCCAGCCAGGGATGGTGGAACTCCAGCGTGAAGCGGAAGCGGTGTTCGCCCAGGTCCTGGTGGACCACGTGGGCGCGCCCGGGCGTGATGAGGCCGGGAATGGGCAGGCGCAGGTCCGCGAGCTCGAGGAAGTATCCGGTCGAGCGGAAATGCAGGGCGTGGTCCTCGACCGTGACCTCGAGCGTCATGCCGAGCCCGCCACGCACCACCTCCATCAGCCGCCCAGAGCTGTCGGCGATCTTCCGGGAGGTGACCATCACCGGCGCCCGGCGGGCGAAGTGATAGGTGCGGTCCCAGACCATGGCGCCTGAGTGGTCGCCATAGACGCGGACCTGTACCGGCACTTCCTCACCGGTGAAGGGCGCCAGGGGCGTGCCGATCAGGCGGCAGAGCTGCGCGATCAGCCGCCCGGCGAGCGAGGCGCGCACCTGCATGGTCCCGGGGTAGAGGCGTGTCTCCTCATGGCTTTCGGCGTCGAAGCGCCAGCGCACCGCCTCGGGCAGGGCGAACCACTGGGGCCGGCCCAGCAAGGCGCGGAAATCGACCGCGCGCGGGCGGCCGATGCGGCTGTCGCTCACAGGTGACAGATTTCCGTTTGTTCTGAAATGGAAGAAGTCACTGAGCGCGACGGTCATCGATCCCTCTCCCCTGGGTTCCTCTAGCGGCTGACGAAGCTGGTGATCCTGGCGCCCAGACTCATGAGCTTGAGCAGGACGGGACGCGGCACGTTCTTCATCTGGGCGTACCAGGCGCTGGTCTGCTCCAGGAAGCTGGACATGGCCGCGATGCGGGCGGTGACGGCGGCGGGCGTGGTCTTGTCGGCCGAGGCCTCGGCGGCGCAGGCGCGCAGCACTTCAAGCGTCGGGTCGATCTCGCGGCGCTTACGGCCCTCGACGATGGTCATCAGCATGTCCCAGGGATCCTGCCGCGCCTCGAAGTGGTCGCGGCGGTCGCCGGGCACGTGCACCAGCTTGACCAGCTCCCAGCCCAGCAGCTCTTTCAGGCTGTTGGAGACGTTGGAGCGGGCCACGCCCAGGGTCTCGGTAATCTCCTCGGCGTTCAGCGGCCGTTCGGCCAGATAGAGCAGGGCGTGGATCTGGGCGACCGAGCGGTTCATGCCCCAGCGCGTGCCCATCTCCCCCCAGTGGAGGACGTATTTCTGCATGACGGGTGTCAGGTGCATGGCGGGCCGCCTTCGAATGGATTTCTGTTACGACAGAAATTAGAGAAATGCAAGCAGAAATCCTTGAGGCCCGCGCGATCACTCTTCCGAGGAAGGGACCTGCCTGGCTCGGCCCTCCGCCGAGACCGGTGAATCGAAGATAGACTCGGCGCAATAATTATGACCATAGTCATTTATGACTACAGTCACTCTTCGCGAACGCAAGAAGACGGCCACCCGGGACCGGATTGTGGCCGAGGCCGTGGCCCTGTTCGTCCAGCGCGGTATCGCCGCGGTCACGGTGGACGAGATCGCCGCCGCCGCCGAGATCGGCAAGGGCACGCTCTACAACTACTTCCGCGCCAAGGAGGATATCGTCGCGGGATTCCTGGCGGCGCTGGACGGTCCGGTGCTGGCCGGCCTGCCGGCCCTGGCCGGGAGCGACGCGCCCGTAGGCGAAGTCCTGGCCGAGGCGAGTTGGCGCCTGATCGAGGCCAAGCGCAGTCACCATCCCTTCGTGCGCGCATTCCTGGCCCGGCTGTTCGCGGGCGACGCGACGCTCATCGCTGGCCTGGGCGATTTCCAGGCGGCGATGGACCAGGGCTTCGCGGGCCTGTTCGACGGCCTGAAAGCACGGGGTCGGATCACCACCGGCATCCCCACCGAAGACCTGGTTCTGGCCTTCAAGACCCTGAATCTGGGGATCAGCGCGCTGGCGGCCATCGAGGGTCCACCCTGGGCCACCACGCGCCGTGCGTTGAATTTGAACGCCGACCTGTTCGCCGAGGGGCTGAACCCCGCTGGCCCCAACCCTTGAGATCGAGATCATGACCGGAATGCTCGCGGGCCTGGCCCTGCACCTGATCGCCCTGACCGCCGCCGCTTTCGCGTCACCCGCGCGGGGCTGGCGGCTGTGGCTGTCGCTGTTCGGCTTCGCCTGGATCGTAGGCTCGCTCAGCCCACTGATTGAGGCGGTGGTCTTTCGCGTCGTGAGCCTGGACCTGGCGCTGACCGCGATTGGTGTGGGTCTCCCGACCTTCGCGATCCTGGCTGCCGTTGCGGTGGTGATCGGTGGGCGGTTGGGTGGGGCGACGCCGCCCTCCGCCTCGGTGCGGGCGACGCCCTTGCGTCTGCTCGGGGTCATCGTCGCGTATGAGGCCCTCTATTTCGGCGCGGGCATGCTGGTCTATCCGTTCGTGCGCCACTTCTACGCCGACAAGGTCATGCCGGGCATCGGCCTGGTGCTGGGCCTGCAGGTCGGGCGCGCCCTGCTTTACGCAGTGGCGGCGGGGCTACTGCTCAGGTTCCGCCCCCGCCATCCCGAACTGATGCTGGGCTTCGGATTCGCCCTGGTTGGCGGCGTCGCCCTGCTGGTCGCCGACAACCCCTACATGCCCGCCGACATCCGCGGCTATCACGCGGTCGAGGTGGGGGTGTCGAATTTCATCTTCGGGATGATCACGGGGTGGCTGCTGAAGGCGCGGGTGGAGGCGACTACCGCAGCCCGTCGTTGATCTTCGCCAGCGCCGCCGCCCCCGGAACCAGCTTCGCGTCGCCCAGCCGGTTGAGCGGCACGGCGGTGGTGCCGAGGTAGTCGTGCATGTCCTCAGACTCCGGGTCTACGTGCAGCAGGCCGGTGACGATCTCGCCGGCGGCGGCGCGCTCCTGGAGGTAGGCCATGGCGGCGATGCGGTCGCGCGGATCGTAGTCGGCGGCGACCTTGCGCAGGGTCAGGGTCGAGCCGTCGTGCTGGACCACCTCGATCACCTCGCCCGGCGCATAGGTTGCGTGGATGGGGCTGCGCGGCATCATCACGTCCAGCCGGTTCACCGCCTCGTTGTGCTCGCGCACATAGTCGAAGCTCTTGGTCGAGCCAGGATGGTTGTTGAAGGCGACGCAGGGGCTGATGCAATCGATGAAGGCCGGGCCTTTGTGCGCCAGCGCGCCCTTGATCAGGGGCACCAGCTGGGCCTTGTCGCCGGAGAAGGAGCGGCCGACGTAGGTAGCGCCCAGCTGCAGGGCGAGGGAGACCATGTCGATGGGGCTGTCGTTGTTCAACACGCCCTTCTTGGACTTCGAGCCCTTGTCGGAAGTGGCGGAGAACTGGCCCTTGGTCAGGCCGTAGACGCCGTTGTTCTCCACGATATAGGCCATGTTGACGCCGCGCCGGATCGAGTGGGCGAATTGGCCGAGACCGATGGAGGCCGAATCCCCGTCGCCGGAGACGCCGAGATAGATCAGCTCACGGTTGGCGAGGTTGGCGCCTGTGAGGACGCTGGGCATGCGTCCGTGCACGGAGTTGAAGCCGTGGCTGGCCCCCAGGAAATAGTCCGGGGTCTTGGACGAGCAGCCGATGCCGGACAGCTTGGCCAGGCGGTGTGGCTCCAGGTCCAGCTCGAAGGCCGCCTGGACGATGGAGGCGGAGATGGAGTCGTGGCCGCAGCCGGCACAAAGGGTGGAGACCTTGCCCTCGTAGTCGCGCCGGGTGAAACCGAGCGCGTTCTTGGGCAGGTCGGGATGATGCAGGCGAGGCTTGGTGATGTAGGTCATGGCTTCACTCCGCCGCCTCGCGCTGGGGCGCGCGCATCAGGGCGCTGATCTGGCCGGTGATGAAGCGCGCGGTGATGGGCGCGCCGTCGTAGTTCAGCACCTTGACCAGCTTGCGCGGGTCGATGTCGCCCTCAGTCACGAGCAAGGTGCGAAGTTGCGCGTCGCGGTTCTGCTCGACCACAAAGACCTGGTCGTGGGCTGCGATGAAGTCGAACACCTCGTCCGGGAAGGGGAAGGCGCGCACGCGCATGGCGTCGACGTGCAGGCCGTCCGCCTCAAGCGCGGCCAGGGCCTCGTTCATGGCGACCGAGGTCGAGCCATAATAGATCACCGCCGCCGAGGTCGGCTGCGGCGCGGGGCGCACGATCGGCCCCGGCACAATGGTCCGGGCCGTGTCGAACTTCCTCAGCAGCCGCTGCATGTTGTCGACATAGACCGCGCCCTCTTCCGAATAGCGGGCGTAGCGGTCGCGCGAGGTGCCGCGGGTGAAGTAGGCGCCCTTGTTCGGGTGGGTCCCGGGATAGGTGCGGAACGGGATGCCGTCGCCGTCGACATCGAGGTAGCGGCCGAAGTCGGCGCCGGCCTCGAGCTGCTCGGCGCTCATCACCTTGCCGCGGTCGAGCTTGCGGCTGTCGTCCCATTCGAAGGGCCGGCACAGCCAGTCGTTCATGCCGATGTCGAGGTCGAGCATGACGAAGACCGTGGTCTGCAGCCGGTCGGCCAGGTCGAAGGCGACCGAGCCGAACTCGAAGCACTCGGTCGGATCCTCGGGCATCAGCATGACGTGCTTGGTGTCGCCGTGGCTGGCGTAGGCCGCCAGCAGCAGGTCGGACTGCTGGGTGCGGGTCGGCATGCCGGTCGACGGCCCGCCACGCTGCACGTCGAAGATCACCGCCGGGATTTCGGCGAAGTAGGACAGGCCGATGAACTCCTGCATCAGGCTCACCCCCGGCCCCGAGGTGCAGGTGAAGCCCCGCGCGCCGTTCCAGCCGGCGCCGACCACGATGCCGATGGAGGCGATCTCGTCCTCGGCCTGAACGATGGCGAAGTTCTTCGCGCCGGTGTCGGGATCGACGCGCAGCTTCTTGCAGTACTTCTCGAAGGCTTCGGCCAGCGAGGTCGAGGGCGTGATCGGATACCAGGCGCAGACCGTGGCCCCGCCGTAGACGGCGCCGAGCGCCGCGGCCGCATTGCCCTCAACGAAGATGCGGTTCCCCACCTTGTCGGCGCGCTTCACCTGCAGCGGCAGGGCGGCCATGGTCTCCAGCACATGGTTGCGGCCCATGTGGAAGGCCTCGACGTTGGGCGGGACCAGCTTGGGCTTGGAGGCGAACTCCTCGGCCAGCAGCTGCTCGACCACCTCCACCTCGATGCCGATCAGGGCCGAGAGCGCCCCGACATAGACGATGTTCTTGAACAGCTGGCGCTGGCGCGGGTCGGTGTAGGCGGCGTTGACGATGGAGGTCAGCGGCATGCCCACGACATTGATGTCGGAGCGGAACTTCGCAGGCGGGATCGGCCGGGTCGAGTCGTAGAACAGGTAGCCGCCGGGCTCGATCTCGGCCAGGTCGCGGTCCCAGGTCTGGGGGTTCATGGCCACCATCAGGTCGACGCCGCCGCGCCGTCCGAGCCAGCCCTCCTCGCAGACCCGCACCTCGTACCAGGTGGGCAGGCCCTGGATGTTGGAGGGGAAGATGTTCCTCGCCGCCACCGGCACGCCCATGCGCAGAATCGACTTGGCGAACAGCGAGTTGGCGCTGGCCGAGCCGGAGCCGTTGACGTTGGCGAACTTGACGACGAAGTCGTTCACAGCGCCCAGCGGTTTCAGCGGCCGCATGCGTGGCCCCCCGCCTGGCTCATTTCCAGGTAGAACTTCTGCATGTCCCAGGCCCCGGTCGGACAGCGCTCGGCGCAGAGGCCGCAGTGCAGGCAGACGTCCTCGTCCTTGACCATGACGCGGCCCGTGGGCAGCGTCCCCGAGACGTAGAGGTCCTGCTCCGGATTGGTCGATGGCGCCTTGAGCCGGGTCCTCAGCTCCTCCTCCGGCCCGTTGCCGGTGAAGGTGATGCAGTCCACCGGACAGATGTCGACGCAGGCGTCGCATTCGATGCAGGCCGGGACCGAGAAGACGGTCTGCACGTCGCAGTTCAGGCAGCGCTGGGTCTCGGCGTAGCCCTGCTCGGGGCTGAAGCCGAGCTCGACCTCGAACTGGATGGAGGACAGCGCCTTCGCCTTCTCCAGATGCGGAACCTTGAAGCGCAGGTCGTTGGAGACGTCGTTGTCGTAGCTCCACTCGTGGATGCCCATCTTCTGGCTGGCCAGGGTCACCCCCGGAGGCGGCCGGAGCTTCACGTCCTGGCCGCGGCAGAAGCGGTCGATGGAGATGGCGGCGTCATGACCGTGGGCCACCGCCCAGATGATGTTCTTGGGCCCGAAGGCGGCGTCGCCGCCGAAGAAGACCCGGGGGTTGGTGGACTGGAAGGTGACCGGATCGACCACCGGCATGCCCCACTCGTCGAAGTCCAGGCCCGCGTCGCGCTCGATCCAGGGGAAGGCGTTCTCCTGGCCGATAGCCACCAGCACGTCGTCGCATTCGAAATGCTGATCGGGCTCGCCGGTTGGGACCAGGCGCTTCTTGCCCTTGTCGTCGGTGACCCAGCCCATGGCCTGGAACACCACCCCGGTCAGCTTCGCCGAGCCATTGGTCCCCTCCCAGGTGAAGGCCTTGGGCGAGAGGAAATTGTGGATCGGGATGCCCTCGTGCATCGCGTCTTCTTTTTCCCAGGGCGAGGCCTTCATCTCGTCGAAGCCGGAGCGGACGATGACCTTGACGTCCTCGCCGCCCAGACGGCGCGAGGTGCGGCAGCAGTCCATGGCGGTGTTGCCGCCGCCGAGTACGATGACCCGACTGCCGATCTTCTCGATGTGGCCGAACGAGACGCTGGAGAGCCAGTCGATGCCGATGTGGATGTTCTTCGCCGCCTCCTGACGGCCCGGGGCGTCGAGATCGCGCCCGCGCGGCGCGCCGGTGCCGACGAAGACCGCGCTCCAGTCCTCGGCCAGGACCTCCTTCAGGCTGTCGACCATGCGGCCCAGGCGCATCTCGGGGCCGAGGCCGGTGATGTAGCCCACCTCCTCGTCGATCACCTCCTCCGGCAGGCGGAAGCGCGGGATCTGGGTGCGGATCATGCCGCCGGCGCGCGCGTCGCCGTCGAAGACCACCACCTCGTAGCCGAGCGGCGCGAGGTCGCGCGCCACGGTCAGGGAGGCGGGCCCGGCGCCGATGCAGGCGACCTTAAAGCCGTTCTTCTTGGTGGCCGGCAGCGGCAGGCGATCGCGGATATCGTCCTTGTTGTCGGCCGCCACGCGCTTGAGCCGGCAGATGGCGACGGGCTCTTCCTCGACCCGGCCGCGGCGGCAGGCGGGCTCACAGGGTCGGTCGCAGGTCCGGCCCAGGATTCCCGGAAAAACGTTGGACTTCCAGTTGATCATGTAGGCGTCGTCGTAACGCCCGGCGGCGATCAGGCGGATGTACTCGGGGACGGGCGTGTGGGCCGGGCAGGCCCACTGGCAATCGACGACCTTGTGAAAGTAATCCGGCGACTCGGTATTCGTAGGCTCCAAAAGCGGACCTCCTACCCTCCCCCGGCCCTCTGTTTCAGCGGCGTTTTCACGCCGTCCGAGGACACCTTTGGAACGCTAGTACGGTTCCGGAGCGGGCGCCAGCGCGATCGGGTCAATGTTTCGGCTCCGCGTCCGGATCGTAGAAGCTCCCCGTGCGGTGGCCGCCGGCGTCGAAGGTCTCGCCCTTCCAGGCGATGCCGTGCTCGTTGAACTCGTAGCGCACCCGCACCGTCCCGTTGGCGTCGGTGAAGGTCGAATGGTCGATGTAGGCGCCCTCCGAGCCGTGGTTGTAGCTGGCGGCCGCTACCCCGGGTGTGTCCGGCGTCACGCCGTTCAGCGTCTGCATGGTGCGGCCCGCCGGCGTGAGGCCCTCGCCGGTGGGATTGCCGTTGGCGTCCAGCGTCACCTTGTAGATCGGCAGGTTGCTGTCGAACTTGCGGTTGAAGTAGTCGACCGACCCGCCCTCGGGCCGCCCGTCGGGGTCGAGGCTGGAGGAGACCTTGGAGTAGTCGGCGCCCTTCGGATGGCGGGCGGCGGCCGCGGCGTCGGCGTTCTTGTCGAAGCTGTCGCGCGCGTCCTGGGTCTGTTCGAAGCGCTTGTCCTGCTCGGCATGCTCACGGTCGGCGCGGGCCTCGGTCTCCTCGTCGGTTTCCTGGTCGGACTCGGCCTGATCGGAGGTCCCGGTCCCCGGCTTCTCGCGGGTGTGCAGGTCCTCCTTCGGCAGCTCCGGGATCACCGGGGGCGGCAGGGGAGGCTCGGGCGGAACGGGCGGTTCCGGCGGTTCGGGAGGCTCAGGCGGAGCGGGGGGCTCCGGAGGCTGAGGCGCCGGCGGTTCCGGCTCCGGCTCCGGTTCGGGTTCGGGCTCGGGATCCTCGCCCAGGGGCCGGTCGAAGATGGGTTTGGGGGGTGGCGGCGGTTCCGGATCCTCGCCGAGCGGCGCGTCGAAAATCGGCTTCGGCGGCGGCGGGGGTTCGGGGTCCTCGCCCAGGGGGCCGTCGATGGCCGGCGTCCTGGGTCCGGGCGCAGGCTCCGGGTCCGTTTCCGGATCCTCGCCAAGCGGTGCGTCGAAGGGCGGGCGCCGGCGCGGGCCAGGACCCTCCGCGTCGCCCGGTTCGTCCTCGCCGGGATCGATCCCGAAGGTCGGGTCGAAGGCCAGCACACAGACCAGGCCGAACAGGGTCGGGATGCCGATCAGCACCATCAGGCTGCTGGCCCCGTTGCCTCGGGCGCAGTCGTAGAGGCTGGTGCAGGTGCCGGCCAACGCGGGCGAGGCCAGGGCGGCGAGGCCGAGACCGAGAATCAGGGTCCAGACCTTGCGGACGATGCGGGGGCTCATGGGCGGCCTCCCCGGCCGCCGAGCGACCCGTCGGGAACCAGCACGGCGTAGACCGCCAACGACAGGATCACCGACTGCAGCACCGGCAGGAAGCCCGTGGCCCCGCCTTCGGTGCTGTGCTTGAACATGAGCCAGCTGATCACCCAGACCAGCACGAAGGCCAGCGGCAGCCGGATGCGCAGCGAGGCCAGGCGGGTGACCCAGGCGGTCAGGCCCAGGCGCCCGAACAGCAGGGCGCGGGCGGCCAGCACCGCCAGCATGACCGCGAAGACGATGGCGACCTGAACCTTGCTGGCCAGGAAGGTGGCCAAGAGCAGGGTCATCAGGGCCGACTGGAACAGCACCGCGGCCAGGGCGCGGATCAGGTTCGGCGCCGGGACGGGCAGGGCCGGCGAGGCCAGCCGTCCCGGAATGCGGCCGGCGGCGGACTCAGCCAGGCTGCGGGCGACCGCGGCGCCGGCGGCCAGCAGGCCGACCTCCCAGCCGAGCCGGGTCCAGCTCTCCATCAGCCCGTGGGTCCGCGCGCCGGCCTCGTGGAAATTGTAGACCCCCTGGGACTGGACCACGGCGGCCAACAGCCAGAGCAGGGCCAGCAGCCAGGCCAGGCCCGCGCGCACCAGGCCCTGGAGCGGAAGCGCGTCCGGACCTCCGGGTGGACCCGCGAGCGGGCGCGACAATCCCGCGGCGACACGGGGCACGCCGATCAGGGCGCCCGCCAGCAGGGTGGCCGCCAGCAGACGGCCGAGCAGCAGGCCGAGCGGCTTGACCGAGGCGTGCAGCGCGCCCCAGGCCCAGACCGCGTCGCCCAGCACGTAACCCAGCCACAGGAACAGGCCCACGCCGGCGCCCTGCATGCCGATGGCGACGCAGGCCAGCACCACCGGGGCGGAGAACAGAAAGACCACCTGCTCCGGCGGATCGAAGCCGACGTGGCGCCAGCCCAGGAACAGGCCGAAGATCAGGGCCAGGGGCTGCGCCAGGGCGCCCACCAGCGGCCAGGCCGACAGATGGCGGCCGTCGGCCAGGACGGAACCCAGGCCCGGCGACAGGCGCGAGGCGCGCGCGGGCAGGTCCTGCCAGAGGATGCGGTTGAGACGGAGCAGGCCTTGGGGTGTCGCGGGCGGCACGGATCCCTCGCAGGTCTGGCCGGGCGGGCGCCGGGCCGAACGGAAGACGGGAACTCAGGAAAGCCACTGGCGCGGCGCGGGAACATGGCGCGCGCATTCGGAGCCTAGGGCGATCCTCCGGCCGCTGTAAACCGGCGTGTCAGTCCCGCGGAACCGCCGTGTCGGTCACCACGCCGGTGACCACCCGCGTCGGGCGCGGGCTCAGGGTCAGGTCCCAGAGCATCATCGCCGCCACCGCGGCCAGGCCGTCGATGTGGCAGCGCTGCACCCCGGCCCAGCGCCGGTAGCCGAGCCGGGCCTCGTAGACGGTGTCCAGCCCGTCGGCGCACTCGTAGGTGACCCCGGTGGTGGTGGGCACTTCGCGCGGCAGCAGGGGCGGCGTGGACCACAGGCAGCGGTCGTTCAGGGTGGCGTCGAGCAGCGCCGCGGCCCGGGAGCTCAGCCGGATCTTTTTGCGCTGGTGCAGGCGCAGGGCCTGGGGCACACGGCCCGGCCCACGTTCGCGCACGGTCTCCACGCTCCAGCCCTCGCCGGTGCGGAAGGCCAGCACGCTGGTCTCGAGTCCCGAGACCGGATCGCGGGAGTAGACCCGGAACTCGGCGTCGGCGCCCTCGGGCGCCCGCCGGTGCGGCTGCAGCCGGGCGTGAGCCTCGTCGGCCTCGTAGATCGCCGCGCTCCAGCGTCCGGGGTCGGCGGCGATGCGCTCGAGGTCGATGGTGTCGTAGCCGCAGGTCGCGGGACGTCCCTCCGGCGCGGGCGCCGCCGGCGCGCCCTGGGCCAGGGCGGGCTGGCCGGTCACGGCAAGGACGAGAACCAGGGTCGAAATCAGGGCGTGGCGCATCCGAAGCCTCCCGGCCCCCCGGCCGAGGCCGGATCAGGCGCGCGCTTGAGGGCGGAACCAAGGCGAAGCTTCGGCAGCGGCGGGGCCCTGCAAACTCTTGATTGCCACCGGTGTCATTTCTTTCCATCATGGAGTCTGGGAGGACGCCTGCCATGACCACGCGCCGGACTCTGTTGCGCGCCGCCGCCCTGACCGGAGCGGCGCCGGGCCCTGTCTTCGCCGGGTCCCGGGAGGCCGACCCCTGGGCCGAGGTCCCCTCGATCCTGGCCCGCATCCGCCCGCCCCGCATTCCGGCGCGGCGCGTCCGGCTCACCGATTTCGTCACGGCGGGCGCGAAGGATCACACCTCGGCCTTCGCCCGCGCCATTGAGGCCTGTCACGCGGCGGGCGGCGGGCGGGTGATGGTCCCGGCCGGCGACTGGCCGACCGGACCGATCAGGCTGCGGTCGCGCGTCGAGCTGCATCTGGAGAAGGGCTCGGCCCTGCGCTTCAGCCGCGATCCGAAGGCCTATCTGCCGCTGATCCCGACCCGGTGGGAGGGGATCGAGCTGATGAACTACCAGCCGATGATCTGGGCGCGGGACGAGACCGACATCGCCATCACCGGCGAAGGCCTGATCGACGGCCAGGCCGACAACGCGACCTGGTGGCCGTGGAAGGGCAAGGCGGAGTTCGGTCTCAAGCCCGGCCAGCCGCATCAGGCCGAGGCGCGGGCGCGGCTGTTCGCCATGGCCGAGGCGGGCGTCCCGGTGGCCGAGAGGGTGTTCGGCGAGGGGTCGTACCTGCGGCCCCAGTTCATCCAGCCCTACCGTTGCCGCAAAGTGCTGATCGAGGGCGTGACCCTGCGCGGCTCGCCCATGTGGCAGGTGCATCCGGTGCTGTGCGTCAATGTCATCGTCCGGGGGCTGAACATCGGCGCGCCCGGACCCAACACCGACGGCTGCGATCCGGAGTCCTGCCGCGACGTGCTGATCGAGCACTGCGTGTTCGACACCGGCGACGACTGCATCGCCATCAAGTCCGGGCGCAACGCCGACGGTCGAAGGCTGGCGACTCCATCGGAGAACATCATCATCCGCCACTGCCGCATGCTGGGCGGCCACGGGGCGGCGACCATCGGCAGCGAGATCTCCGGCGGGGTGCGCAAGGTGTTCGTCGAGCAGTGCCTGTGGAACAGCCCGCACCTGGATTTCGGGGTGCGGATCAAGAACAACGCCCTGCGCGGCGGGGTGCTGGAGGACCTGCATTTCCGCCGCATCGCCATCGGCGAGGTGGGCAAGGCGGCGATCGCCATCGACTTCAACTACGAGGAGGGCGCCAAAGGGCCGTTCAAGCCAGTGCTGCGGCGCGTGAGCGTGGAGAAACTCTACGCCGCCCACGCGCGCCGGGCGGTGGACCTGCAGGGACTGGACGGCGCTCCGGCGCAAGGGATGCTGATCCGCGACTGCGACTTCGAGGACGTGAAGGAGCCGCCGATCGTGCGCCACATCGAGGGCCTGAGGGTCGAGCGGGTCAGGGTCAACGGCAGGCCGGACAATCTGGCCGGGGCTTGATAGCGTCGTTCCCGCACGACTCGGGAGGGCGCGATGTTGAGATACGCCATAGCCGGCGCGCTGGCGCTGAGCCTGTTGGCCGGCGCGGCGGCGGGAGCGAAGCCGGTCTCGTCCTGGCGCGCGCCCGATCCCGACAACACCCTGGTGATCGACACCAACCGCGGCCGCATCATCGTGGAGCTCCGGCCCGAGATCGCCCCGGCCTCGGTAGAGCGGCTGAAGCTGCTGGCGCGCGAGAAGGTCTATGACGGCCTGCTGTTCCACCGGGTGATCGACCGCTTCATGGCCCAGACCGGCGATCCCGGAAACGTCGACGGCGGCAAGTCCAGCCACCCGGATCTGAAGGCGGAGCTGGGCTTTCGCCGCAACGCCGCGACCCCGTTCACGCCCGTGGCCGCCCCCTCGGGCTGGCCGGTCGGCCTGCTCGGAACCACGCCGGTCGCCACCCAGCCCGACGCCTATATGGCGCGCAGCCAGAGCCACAGCGTCGGCGCCTGGGGCCTCTACTGCCCGGGTGTGATGGGCATGGGCCGAGGCGACGCCATCGACAGCGCCAACAGCGAATTCTTCCTGATGCGCGAGGCCTACCCGTCGCTCGACAAGCGCTACACCGTGGTCGGACGGGTGCTGGTCGGGCTCGATGTGGTGCGAGGACTGAAGACCGGCGAGCCGGTAAAGGACCCGGACCGGATGATCCGTGTGCGGGTGCTGGGCGACATCCCTGTAAAGGAGCGGCCCCGGGTGGAGGTGATGGACACCACGAGCGCCGCCTTCGCCGCGATCGTGCGCAAGGTGAGGGCGAAGCGCGGCGCCGATTTCTCAGTCTGCGACCTCGAGGTCCCGGCGAGGGTGCGATGATCACCATCGTCGGCAACTACCTCTCGCCCTATGTGCGCAAGGTGCTGGCGGCGCTGGAGCTGAAGGGGCTGGCCTACCAGGTCGATCCGATCGTGCCCTTCTTCGGCGACGACCGCTTCACCCGGCTGAGCCCGCTCCGGCGCATACCCGTGCTGATCGAGGACGGGCTGGTGCTGCCCGACTCCACGGTGATCTGCGAATACCTGGACGACAGCCGACCCGAGCCGTCGCTGCTGCCCGCCGATCCGGCGCGCCGGGGCCAGGCGCGCCTGATCGAGGAGTTCGCCGACTCTCGGCTGGGCGATCTGTTGATCTGGCGGCTGTTCTACCAGCTGGCGGTGCGGCCGGCGGTATGGGGCGAGACCGGCGACGCCGATCTGGTGGCGCGCACCCTGAACGAGGACATCCCCGAAGCGCTGGACTGGCTGGAGACCCAGGCGCCGGAGGAGGGCTTCCTGTTCGGGGCGCTGGGCCTGGCCGACATCGCGCCCGCCTGCTTCTTCCGCAACGCCGCCTTCGTGCGCCTGCAGATCGACCCCGGCCGCTGGCCGAGGACCGCCGCCTGGATCGGACGTACGCTCGAGAGCGCGCCTTTCGCCGCGCTCAAGCCCTTCGAGGACGCCAGCCTGCGCACCCCCATCGCCGAACACCGCGAGCGCCTGATCGAACTGGGGGCGCCGATCAGCGAGGACACCTACGCCACAGCCCGTCCCCGCCGTGGGGTGATGGCGATCTGATCAGCGCGCCAGCCAGCCGCCGTCGACCGGGATGATGGCGCCGTGGACGTAGTCCGCCGCGCGCGAGGACAGGAACACCGCTGCGCCGCCGAGGTCGGAAGCGTCACCCCAGCGTCCGGCCGGGATGCGCGCCAGGATGTCGCGGTTGCGGGTTTCGTCCGCCCTGAGCGCGGTGGTGTTGTCGGTAGCCATGTAGCCAGGCGCGATGGCGTTGACGTTGATTCCCTTCGCCGCCCACTCGTTGGCCAGCAGCCTGGTCAGGCCCGCGAGGCCGCTCTTCGACGCCGTGTAGGACGCCACCCGGATGCCGCCCTGGAAGGACAGCATGGAGGCGATGTTGACGATCTTGCCGCCGCCCGGACGCGAGAGCATGTGCCGCCCCGCCGCCTGGCAGAGGAAGAAGGCGGACTTCAGGTTGGTGTCGATGACCGCGTCCCAGTCTTCCTCGCTGAAGTCGACCGCATCGGCGCGGCGGATCATGCCGGCGTTGTTGACCAGGATGTTCAAGTCGCCGAGGCGTCCCACGGCGGTCTCCACGATCTCGGCGATCGGGGCGGTTGAGGACAGGTCCGCCTTCACCCACTCGAAGCGGCGGCCCAGACCGGTGACCTTCGCGCGCGTGTCGTCCGTGGACGAACGGCCGGCGGCCAGGATGTCGGCGCCGGCGGCGGCGAGGGCCAGGGCGATGGCCTGGCCCAGCCCCCGGTCGGCGCCGGTGACCACCGCGACCTTGCCGGTCAGATCGAACGGGTTTGCGCTCATCGTCGGGTCACTTCAGCTGGCAGATGTCGAGGACCTTCATGTCGGTGTAGTCGAGGTTCTCCCCGCCCATGGCCCAGATGAAGGCGTAGTTCGAGTTGCCGGCGCCCATGTGGATCGACCAGGGCGGCGACATCACCGCCTCCTCGTTGGCGATCACGATGTGACGCGCCGCGTCCGGCTCGCCCATGAAATGGAAGACCCGCTGGTTGGGCTCCAGGCCGAAGTAGAAATAGACCTCCGAGCGGCGGTCGTGCAGGTGCGGCGGCATGGTGTTCCAGACACTGCCGGTGTTCAGGATCGTCAGGCCCAGGAGCAGCTGGCACGACTTGCAGGTGGTCGGCACGATGTACTGGTAGATGGTCCGCTCGTTCGACGTCTCCAGCGACCCCAGCTTCAGCGGCACGGCCTTGGCGATGGAGATCTGGGTGGTCTCGTAGCGGGCGTGGGCCGGGGTGGAGACCAGGTAGAAGCGCGCGGGCGACGCCGGATCGACGGTTTCGAACACCACCTCGGCCGTTCCCATCGGTAAATAGAGACCGTCGCGGGGCGCCAGGTCGTAGGCCTTGCCGTCGACCGTGATCCGTCCGGCGCCCTCGCCGACGTTGATGGCGCCCATCTCCCGGCGCTCTAGGAAGGGCTTGCCATCCGCGGAGGCGGGCTCGGTCTGCAGCGGCAGGGCGACGGCGGCCTTCACCGGCGCGGCGCCGCCGACCACGAAGCGCTCGTTGTGGGAATAGACCAGGTTGACCCTGTCCGCCTCGAACAGGCCGGAGATCAGGTAACGGTCACGCAGGGCGTCGTTGCTCGCGCCCGCCATCATGTCGGGGTGGGTCGCGTGCAGGGTCTTCTTGAACACTGGGATCAGCTCCGGATTCGGGGTCAGGCGGAAAGGGCGACGGCGCGAGGCGGCTGGTCGAGCCGGTAGGCGCGCCTGGCCAGGGCGTAGGCCAGGTCGTGGGCGAGTTCGTGGGCCTCGTCCTCGTCCAGCCGATGCTCGGCGACCAGGCGGGCGAGGAAGGCGCAGTCCACGCGCCGCGCCACGTCGTGGCGGGCGGGGATGGAAAGGAAGGCGCGGGTGTCGTCGTTGAAGCCGACGGTGTTGTAGAAACCGGCGGTCTCGGTGGTCTGTTCGCGGAAGCGGCGCATCCCCTCGGGGCTGTCGTGGAACCACCAGGCCGGGCCGAGCTTCAGGCACGGATAATGGCCGACCAGGGGCGCCAGTTCGCGGGAATAGGCCGTCTCGTCCAGGGTGAAGACGATCACCGACAGGTCCGGCTCGTTGCCGAAACGGTCCAGCAGAGGCTTCAGCGCCCGGACATAGTCCGTAGGCTGAGGGATGTCGGAGCCCTTGTCGCGGCCGTAGCGGTCGAACAGAAGTCGGTTGTGGTTGCGGAACGAGCCCGGATGGATCTGCATGACCAGGCCGTCGTCCAGGCTCATGGCCGCCATCTCGGTCAGCATCTGGGCGCGGAACAGCTCGGCCTCGGCGGCCGAGACCGGTCCGGAGACCACCCGGCGGAACAGGGCCTCGGCCTCGGCGGGCGAAAGGTCCGCCGTCTGGGCGCTCGGGTGGCCGTGGTCGGTGGAGGTGGCGCCGGCGGCGATGAAGTCCCGGCGCCGGCTGCGGTGGGCGGCGAGGTAGCCCGTCCAGGACCGCACGTCCTGGCCGGTGATCTCGGCGAAGCGGTCGAGCGCATCCTGGAACCGCTCGTGCTCGGGATCGATGACCGGGTCGGGGCGGTAGGCGGTGATCACCCGCCCGCCCCAGCCGCTGGCGCGGATGGCGTGGTGGTGCTCCAGGCTGTCGGTGGGGCCTTCGGTGGTGGCCAGCACCTCGATGCCGAAGCGGTCGAACAGGGCGCGCGGCCGGTAGGCGTCCTGGGCCAGGCGCTCGCCGATGCGGTCGAAATAGAGGTCGGCGGTGGAGGCCTCCAGCGCCACGTCCAGGCCGAAGACCTCGGTGAACACCCAGTTCAGCCACAGCCAGGACGGCGTGCCGCGGAACAGGTGCATGTGGGAGGCCAGCAGCCGCCAGGCCTCGCGCGGATCGGCGCTGGAGGGGCCGTCGCGCGACGGCACGCCCAGGCGCTCCAGCGGCACGCCCTGGCTGTAGAGCATGCGGTAGAGGTAGTGGTCCGGCGCCAGCAGAAGCTCTGTGGCGTTGGTGAAACTGGCGTTGGTCGAAAACCAGGACGGGTCGGTATGGCCGTGGGGGCTGATGATCGGCAGGCCCGCGACCGGAGCGTAGAGCCGGCGCGCGATCTCACGCACCGCCGGGTCGGGCGGAAACAGACGATCCGGGTTCAGCGCCAGGGGCCTGGCCATGTGATCCTTCCCAAGTCCCACCTCGAGGGCGCGTCCGCTTTCGCACGTCCCTGTCCGCCGATCTAGGTAACCGGTGTCATTCCTTGAATCAACAGCGTTTCGATTTCCGCGCGTTCAGGCCTTGGGCGCCGCCGCGGACTCGCGCACGATCAGGGCAGGACGCACCGGCGGCGGTTCGCGCGAGGGCGTCTCGTCGTCCTGGCGCAGCAGTTTCTCCGCCGCCATACGGCCCATGTCGCGGATCGGCAGGCGCACCGTGGTCAGGTTCGGGAACACGCGCGAGGCCATGGGGCTGTCGTCGTAGCCGACCACCGACAGGTCGCCGGGCACCTGCAGGCCCGCTTCGCGCGCGGCCTTGTAGACGCCCAGCGCCATCTCGTCGTTGCCGGTGAAGATCGCGGTCGGACGCGGATTCAACTTGAGCAGTTCGGCCGCGGCGTGGGCGCCGGATTCGAAGGTATAGCCGGCCTCGACCGAATAGCCGGGCTCGAGCTTCAGCCCGAATTCCTTCAGCCCCTCCTCGAAGCCGGCGCGCCGGACGTGGGAGGAGCGGAAACTGGCCGGGCCGGAAATGTGGGCGATGCGGCGATGGCCCAGCTCGGCGAGGTGGCGGGCGGCCTCGGCGGCGCCGACATGGTCATGGGTGACGAGCATCTTGTCGGCCTCGTCCAGCGAGACCGAGGCGATGCGGACGTAGGCGCAGCCCAGTTCGTCCAGCAGTTTGGCCACGCGTTCGTCCTCGGACACCGAAGGCGGCATGACCACACCGTACAGCTTCTGGCGCTCGACGAAGGTGCGGATGTCCGACAGCAGGGCCGGGTTGGCGCGGTTGCAGGGGTGCACCACCAGTTCGAAGCCCGAGCCGCGCAACGCCTCCAAGACCCCCTGCTGCATGTCGACCACGTACTGGGGGTTGGGTTGATCGTAGATCATGCCCACCAGGAAGGAGCGGCGGAAGGCCAGCCCCCGCGCCTGGGGGTCGGGCACATAGCCCAGTTCGCTCATGATGGCGGAGACGCGGGTGCGGGTTTCTTCCTTGACGAAAGGCGACTCGTTGAGCACCCGCGAGACCGTCTTCTTCGACACCTGGGCCAGGCGCGCGATGTCGTTGATGGTGGCGCGGCGCTTGCCCCGCTCGCCCTCGATCATGCCGTCGCCGGAAGCCTTGCCCTTGGTCACGTCGATTCGTCCGTGTTTCAACCCTGATTAGCCTCATCCCCGGTCTCGCGCCATTGCGGCGCGGCAGGCTTTGTCTTCGACCATGACACCGGTTACCATCACTGACAATGACGACCGAAGCCCGTACCCAGTCCGCCCAAACGCCCCGTCTCTCGCCCGCGAGCCTGCCGGCCGTCGCGCCCGGCGTCCGGCGACCGGCCTATGACCGTCAGGCGACCCGCGTCGGGGTCGTGCACTTCGGCCCCGGCGCCTTTCACCGCGCCCACCAGGCCTGTTTCATCGACGACCTGCTGGGCTTCGATCCGCGCTGGGCGATCTCGGCCGTGTCGCTGCGAAGCCCCGGCGTGCGCGACGCGCTGGAACCGCAGGACGGTCTCTATGCCGTCGCGGTGCTGGACCGGACGCCGTCGTGGCGTGTGGTCGGCGCGATCCGCGAGGTGCTGGTCGCCGCCGAGGCGCCGGAGAAGGTGTTCGCGCGGCTGGTCTCGCCCGAGGTCGGCATCGTGACCCTGACCGTCACCGAGAAGGGTTACTGCCTGGATGGCGGCGGGACTCTGAACTTCACCCATCCCGACATTGTCCATGACCGGGCGGCCCCGGCGGTCCCCTCAAGCGTGATCGGATGGCTGGCCGAGGCGTTGATCCGGCGCCGCGCCCTGGGGCTGAAGCCCTTCACCACGATCAGCTGCGACAACCTTCCCGACAACGGCCGCAAGCTGAAGGCGGCGGTGGTCGCCCTGACGAGGGTCCGCGACCCCGCGGCCGCGGACTGGATCGCCGCCGAGGCCCGCTTTCCACGCAGCATGGTCGACAGCATCACTCCCGCGACCGATGACGCCCTGCGGGCGAGGGCCGCCGAGGCCCTGGGCCTGGTCGATGCCTGGCCGATCCAGCGCGAGGCTTTCCTGCAGTGGGTGATCGAGGACGATCTGGGCGCCGGCGGCCCCGACTGGCCCCGTGCCGGGGTCGACCTGACCGACGACGTCGCCGGTTGGGACCGGGCCAAGCTTCGCCTCCTGAACGGCGCCCATTCGACCCTGGCCTATGTCGGCCTGGCGGCGGGTCACGAGACGGTGGCCAAGACCATGGACGATCCGGCGCTGGCCGGTTTCGTGCGCGCGATGATGATCGAGGACATCGCGCCCACCCTGACCGCGCCGCGGGGGCTGGATCTCGGCGCCTACATCGAGGCGGTGCTGGGACGCTTCCGCAACCCGGCGATCCGCCACCTGCTCGCCCAGATCGCCTGGGACGGATCGCAGAAGCTGCCGGTGCGGATCCTGGGCACGGCGCGCGACCGCCTGGCCGCCGGCGCCTCGGTGCGGCGCCTGGCCCTGCCGATCGCCGCCTGGATGCGCTTCATCCGCCGCCGGGCGCTGGCCGGCGTGGCGCCTGTCGATCCGATGGCGGACGAACTGATGCGCGTCGGCCGCGCCTGCCGCGACGAGAGCGGCCCTGATATCGATCTGTTCCTGGCGATCGCGCCGGTGTTCGGCGATCTGACGCGCGACGATCGCTTCCGCGAGGCGCTGCGCGCAGCCTACGACGGCGTGCGTGCGCTCGAAGGCGGGGCGCTTGACGCGGCGCTGCTCGGCTGACGGGCCTGGCGTCATCGTATACGCGCCTGAATTTCCTGCGGACCTGACGATTTTCCTGCCGATCCGCGCGGCTTCGCATTGAAAATGACACCGGTTTCCTCTAGACACGGAAAGCTGGGAAACTCCAACGGGGCGGGCCTGTATCGTGCGTGTTTCGAAACTCAGGGCCCGGACGTGCGGCGCGGGAGCCAAGGCTTGAACGCGCCCCGGCCCATAGACCCCTTCCCGGCGGCTCGCGATCTGGCCGAAGCCCTGGTGCGGGCGCGGCTGTCCGCGACCCTGCTCGGCCACTATCCCGGCCCGATCCCACCGGACATGGCCTCGGCCTACGCCGTCCAGGATGCCGCGATCTCCCTGTGGCCGGACGAGATCGCGGGCTGGAAGGTCGGGCTGGTGCCGCCCGCCCGACAGGCCGAATTCGCCGCCGAGCGCCTGGCCGGGCCGATCTTTCGCGGAAACGTCTTCCAGGCCCACGGGGTCAATCCGCTGGGCGCCATCCCGGGCGGCTTCGCGGCGGTCGAGGCCGAATTCGTGGTCCGCATCGCGCATGACACCCCGGCCGACAAACTGGACTGGACCGAGGCCGAGGCCCGCGCCGCGATCGGCGCCCTGCATCTGGGCGTGGAGCTGGCGGGCAGTCCGCTGCCGATGATCAACGACCTGGGTCCGGCGGTCACCGCCTCGGACTTCGGCAACAACGCCGGCCTGATCCTGGGCGCCGAGATCGAGGGCTGGGAGAGCCGATCGAACGAAGCGCTGACCTGCGCCATGTTCATCGACGAGGTCTGCATCGGCCGCGCCAGCGCCGCCGCCCTCCCGGGCGGGCCGATCGCGGCCCTGACCTTCCTGCTGCAGCACGCCGCCCGGCGCGGCCGGCCCCTTCGAGAAGGCCAGCTTGTCTCCACCGGCGCCGCGACGGGCGTGCACGAGATCGAGATCGGTCAAACGGCCCGCGCAGTGTTCGGCGACGACGGCGAGATCCGCTGCGAGATGGTCGCGGCCTCGCCCGTGAGCGCGCTTGGCAAACAGACCGAAAAGGCCGGGGCCGCGCGCTGAGGCGCGCCTCACGGTGATAGAATTGTCGAAGCTCCCATCAAGCGGGGCCGACCTAAGGGATGAAGCGCCGCACGGCCCAGCCGGCGGCAGTCAGGGCGGACGTGATGACCAGTGCTGTCGATGAGACGCCCCAGGGCCAGTTCAAGCGCGGCAACTACCGCTGGGTGATCTGTGGCCTGCTGTTCCTGGCGGTGGTGATCAACTACGTCGACCGCCAGATCCTGGGCGTGCTCAAGCCGTTCATCTCCAAGGACCTGGGCTGGAGCGAGACCGACTACGGCGACATCGTCTTCTGGTTCCAGGCGGCCTATGCCGTCTCCTACGTCGTGTTCGGCGCCTTCGTGGACAAGGTGGGCGCCAAGATCGGCTACGCCACCGCCTTCATCATCTGGCAGGTGGCCCACATCGCCCATGCGGGCGCCACCAACCTGACCCAGTTCTTCGCCGTGCGCATCGGCCTCGGCATTGGCGAAGCGGGCAACTTCCCGGCCGGCATCAAGGCGGTCACCGAGTGGTTCCCCAAGCGCGAACGGGCGCTGGCCACCGGCATCTTCAACGCCGGCTCCAACATCGGGGCGATCATCACCCCCCTGATCGTGCCGATCATCCTGACGCTGTGGGGCTGGCGCGCGGCCTTCATCATCACCGGCGTCCTGGGCCTGCTGTGGCTGGTGGCCTGGTTCGCGGTCTATCGCCGCCCGCAGGAACACCCGAAGGTTGGCGCGGCCGAGCTCGCCTACATCCAGCAGGACCCCGTCGACACCGAGGCCAAGGCCGGCTGGCTGCAGGTCATCGGCAAGCGTGACACCTGGGCCTTTGCGCTTGGCAAGTTCCTGATCGATCCGGTGTGGTGGATGCTGCTGTTCTGGCTGCCAGACTTCTTCAAGAAGAGCTTCACGCTCGACAACTCGACGTTCGGCCTGGTGCTGGCCACCGTTTACCTGCTGTCGGATTTCGGCAGCGTGGCCGGGGGCTGGCTGTCGTCCATGCTGATGCGCATGGGTATGACCATCAATGCGGCACGCAAGATCACCATGCTGATCTGCGCCGTCGCGGCCCTGCCCTACGTCTTCATCACCCACATCCACGACCTGTGGACGGCGACCGCGGTGGTCGGGCTGGTGGCCGCGGCGCACCAGGCGTTTTCGGCCAACCTCTACACCCTGCCGGGCGACGTCTTCCCGCGCCGGGCGGTCGGCTCGGTGATCGGCATCGGCGGGATGCTGGGCGGCATCGGCGGGATGATCATGGCCAAGTCGGTGGGCTGGGTGCTCGAGTTCATCGGCGGCTACGACTACATCTTCCTGGCCGCCGCCGGCATCTACCTGCTGGCCCTGCTGGTCATCCACATCCTGTCGCCGAAGATGACGCCGGTGGAGTTCTGATCCAGCGGCTATGCCGAGCGAAATAGAAAAGGGCCGGCGCCAAGCGCCGGCCCGCTTCGTTTCTGCGGCGGCGCAGTCCTAGCGGATGACCCGCGCGCCCTTGCCCTTCATCACCGCCTCGACCTCGGCGGCCTTGACCATGGAGGTGTCGCCGGGCGTCGTCATGGCCAGGGCGCCGTGGGCGGCGCCATACTCCACCGCGGCCTGGGGACCCTTGCCTTCGAGGAAGGCGTAGGCCAGCCCCGAGGCGAAGCCGTCGCCGCCGCCGACCCTGTCGTAGATCTCCAGGTTCTCGCGCATCATCGAGGCGTAGAACTCGCCGCCCGCCCACAGGATCGCGGCCCAGTCGTTGACCGAGGCGGTCTTGGCGTTTCTGAGGGTGGTGGCCGCGACCTTGAAGTTGGGGAACTCCGCCACGGCGGTCGAGATCATCTTTTTGAAGTTGGCCGGATCGATCGAGGAGATGTGCTCGTCCAGGCCCTCGACCTCGAAGCCGAGGCAGGCGGTGAAGTCCTCCTCGTTGCCGATCATCACGTCGACGTACTGGGCGATCTCGCGATTGATCTTCTGGGCGCCGGGCTTGCCGCCCTGGCTCTTCCATAGCGAGGCGCGGTAGTTCAGGTCGTAGGAGACGATGGTCCCGTACTTTCGCGCGGCCTTGACCGCCTCAATGACGGCGGCCGCGGTGTTGGCCCCAAGGGCTGCGAAGATGCCGCCGGTGTGGAACCAGCGCACGCCTTCCTCGCCAAACAGCTTGTCCCAGTCGACCTCACCGGGCGCGATCTGGGAGGCGGCGGAATGGCCCCGGTCGGAGCAGCCCAAGGCGGGGCGCACGCCGAAGCCCTTCTCGGTGAAGTTCAGGCCGACGCGGGTGTTGCGGCCCAGGCCGTCGAACTCGCGCCAGATGACGTGGGAGGTGTCCACGCCCCCTTGCATCATGAGGTCCTCGACCAGCCAACCCAGGTCGTTGATCGGGAGCGCGGTGACGATGGCAGCGCGGCGGTCCCAGCATTTGCGCATGGCGCGCGCGACATTGTACTCGCCGCCGCCCTCCCAGACCTGGAAGTTGCGGGCGTTGCGCACGCGGCCGAAGCCGGGGTCGAAGCGCAGCATCACCTCGCCGAAGGAGACGCAGTCCCAGCGGCAGTCGGCGGCGGGGCGGATGTTCAGGATATTGTCGCTCATCTCGTCTCTCTAGAAAGTGCCGCGCTGGACCCAGGGCAGGCCGTCGAACAGCCGGCGCTCGGCCCCGCGCGGGTCGTCTTCGATGCGGGGAGGCAGGTCGAAGATCAGGGTGGAGCGCCGGTCCAGGGTGTAGACCGGCCAGGCGGGAATTCTGGCGTTGTTGGGATCGCCGGTGCGCGCGAAGGCCAGGAAGGTCTCGGAGACCACATCGGCCATCTGCTGCGCCACGGGGCCGGAACCCGAGATCGCGCCGGGCTTGTCGACATTGTCGAAGGCCAGGGGGATGTCGATGGTGTGGGGGCTCTTCAGCTTGCCGCCGTCCAGCTGGGTGCGCCAGTTGACCTGGTAGGCGTGGACCGGCGCCGTTGAGCGCGCGCGGGCCTCTTCCTCCAGCAGGGCGCCCTTCCAGGAGCGGGCGGCGGTGACCGCGGCGAAGAAAACGTCCGTGGGCGAATAGTCCGGATAGAGGCGCCGGTAGTTCTCCACTACCCAGGACGGATCGACGTCCACCCGCATCTCGAGCCCGAGCCGCGCGGGCAGGGCTTCCCAGGTGATCGAATAGAGGGCCGGCTCGCGGAAGAAGGCGCGCGTCTCGTCGTGGGTGTTGCCGATCAGCATGGGCACGGCCAGGCCCTCCGGCGCGGCCTCAGGGTAGAAGGCGTGGTGATGGATCACCGCCTGGTCCAGCACCGGGCCCCAGTAGATGCCGCTGCGATGGATGTTGGGGTCGGGCGTGTCCATGGCCGCGACCAGCTTCTCGATCGGCAGGGTCTTGAGCTCGCCCCAGCGCTCGGGCGTCAGGCCCAGCGCCGCGAGAAAGGCCTTGGCCCGGTCGGTGGCGCCCAGCGGGCCCGAGGCGGTGACCTGCTGCCCGCTCATGGTGGCGGCGCGGTGGAACAGGCCCTGGGCGGTCGGCATGCCGGTCATGGTGGCGATCTTGGCGCCGCCGCCGGACTGGCCGAAGACCATGACCCGGTCCGGGTCGCCGCCGAACTCCGCGATGTTGGCCCTGACCCACTTCAGCGCCAGGATCAGGTCCAGGATGCCGACATTGCCCGAGGCCGCGTACTCGGGCCCTGCGATCTTGCCGAGATAGAGGTGGCCGACACCGGCCAGGCGGTGATTGACGGTGACCACGACCACGTCGCCGCGCCGGCACAGGCGCGATCCGTCGTAGAGCGGGCTCGAGCCCGAGCCGTGGCTGTATTCGCCGCCGTGGATGTAGAACATCACCGGACGCTTGCCGCTGTCGCGAAGCGCCGGGGTCCAGATGTTGAGCCTCAGGCAGTCCTCGCCGGTGGGGTCCTCGGCGTGGGTCTGGGGCGAAGAGGGACCGTAGGCGACTGCTTCGCGCACGCCCTCCCAGCGGTCGGGCGCCACGGGGGGCAGGAAACGGCGCAGGGCGGTGTCGCCGCCGTAGGGCACGCCCTTGAACACCTTGATCTCGCCGTCGAGATAGCCGCGCACCTTTCCTGCGGTGGTGGCCGCGACGGGCGAACCCTTGGTGGCGGCGAAGACCTCGGAAGCCCCGAGTATGGGAGCCGCCAAACCGGCGGCGGCGCCCAGGAGCAGGCGGCGGCGGTCGGTCGGGGGGAGGATCAGGCGCTTCATGTTTCCGCGGCGGGACCGCCGCTCCGCAAAAAAAGGGGGGCGCCGGCGAACCGGCGCCCCCACAGTGCTCTCACAGGGAGGAGTTCGTCACCAACTTGCGTCAGTGAGTGTAGCGGAAGCCGAACAGATATTCGGATCCGGTGTGGTGGTAGAACGAAACCCGGTTCGACGAGTCGTTGTACTGGTCCTGGAATTCGTCGGTCAGGTTGATCCCCTCGAAGGTGAACTTCAGGTGATCGTTGAAGGTGTACTGGGCCGAGGCGTCCACGTTGAACGTCGCGTTGGTGCCGTCAACGTCCGTGCCCGCTTCCTGGCCCGGGACGCGGGTCAGGTACTTGGAGCGGTAGGCCGCCGACACGCGGGCGCTGAAGCGGCTGTCTTCGTAGTAGACGGTCGCGTTGTAGGACTTGCGCGACAGGCCGGTCAGGTCGTTGCTGGCCACGGCCGCGCCGGTCGAGGACAGGTACTGGATGGAGGACTTCACCGAGGTGTAGTTCACCAGCAGACCGGTGTGGCTCAGGAAGCTCGGCAGGAAGGTCAGGGGCTGCTGGTAGTTCAGCTCGTAGCCTTCGATCGGCCCGCCGGGCGTGTTGACCGGAACCGTGAAGGTCCAGTTGGTCGTGGTGGTGTCGCAGCCGGTCAGGCCGTTACACGCCGCGATCGCCACGCTGTCGGGGATGCCGAAGGTGTTGCCGTGGAAGATCTGCGTGGACTGGGCGGTCTGCACGAAGCTGTCGAGGTCCTTGCGGAACAGGGCCAGCGACACGATCGTGCCCTTCATCGGGTACCACTCGAAGGCCAGGTCGTAGGACTTGGCCCGGAAGGGCGCCAGGTTCGGGTTGCCGGCGCTGACGGTGCGGTTGGCGCCGGAGACGTTGACCGTGGCGCCGGGGACCAGGCTGCCCAGGTTGGCGCGGGCCATGGTCTTGGCCGCGCCGAAGCGGAGCACAAAGTCGTCGCGCGGCTCGAACACCAGGTTCAGCGACGGCAGGGTGTCGGCGTAGGAGTGCTTGGCCGTGATCGGCAGGGCGGCGCCGGACAGGAAGGTGTAGCCGTTGGCCGTCTCGTCGGTCTTGACGTAGCGCACGCCGATGTTGCCGCGGAACGGCATGGCGCCCAGGTGGCCGTTGAAGTCGGTCTGGATGTAGGCGCCGCGATCGCCCTCGGCCACGCTGTTGTTGTTGCCGAGCGCCGGCTCCGGACCCAGGTGGAAGGCGCCGCCGAAGGCGGTCTGGTTGTAGAGGCTCAGCGCGTCGGTGGCCACGCCGAGGTTGGGCACCAGCCAGGAGGTGACGGTGCCGGCCGGGGCGCCCAGGCCGTTGATGTTGAAGTTCGTCAGCTGGCTGTAGCTGGCCAGCGGGATCGCCGCCAGGGCGGCCGGGATCACGGCCTCCTGGTTGGCGCTGGTGCCGTTGGACCGGCGCATCTCCGTGGTGGCGAAGTTGTACTTCTTGATGTCCAGGCCGCCCTTGAACTTGAAGTTGTTGTTGATCTTCCATTCCAGGTCGACCTGGGCGGTGTCGTACAGGTTCTGGGCGTTCTGGGGCCGCTCGCGCACCTGGGACAGGAACCAGGAGGTCGGGCTGGTCAGGTTGGCGCTGCCGTAGCTGAGCAGCGGCACCCGGCCCTTGGAGTAGTCGTAGGAATAGTTCTGAACGTCGAGCTGGTCGAAGGTCAGGGTGGTCTGGACCGGGTTGTCGTGGTCGGACTTGGAGTGGCCGATCAGGGCGGTCACCTTGGCGTCGTCCGAGAGCTGACGATCCACATTCAGGCTGTACTGGGTGAAGGCCGTGTCGAGTTTGTCGAAGCGGTCTTCCACCCGCAGGTCGACGTTGTTGAACGTGCCCGCGATCATGGTGTTCTTGGAATCGATGGTCATGGCGGTGACCGCCGTGCCGGCGATGCCGCAGGTGCCCGGCCCCGTGCCGCCGGGCTTGTTGGCCGCGGTGCAGGCGCCGCCGACGCTGAAGGACGGCGCCTCCAGGTAGCGCTCCTCACGGGTGCCCTTGAAGTCGGCGTACAGGGCGTCGAAAGTCAGCAGGGTCTTGTCGTCCGGCCGATATTGCAGCGACAGGGTCGCGCCCAAGCGTTGCTGGTCGTCGGTGTACTGGTCGAAGCGCGGGAAGCGCGGGTGGTAGGCGTTGTCCGCCGTCTGGCAGATGGCCGGGTTGGTCGCGGGCGTGGCCGAGCTGGTGCAGGTGGTGCCGAGCACGCTGGCGAAGCCCGGCGAGAAGGCGTTGCCGGTGGCCCAGCGCACGGTAGAGGTGCCGTTGTCCTCGATCTGGCGCTTGGTGTAGGCGACCGAGAGCAGGGCCCCGATCTGGCCGTCGCGCCAGGTGTTGGAGATCAGGCCCGCCAGGCGTGGCGTGGTCTGCTTGGCCAGGGTGTTGTAGCTGCCCTGGCCGGAGAAGACGGCGGTGAAGCCGTGGTAGTCGAACGGATGGGCGGTGTTCAGGTCGACGGTCGCGCCCATCGAGCCTTCTTCCACCGACGCCTCGGCGGTCTTGCGCACCGTGATCGAGTTGAAGAGGTCCGAGGCGAAGACGTTGAAGTCGAAGGAACGGCCGCGGTTGGTGCCGCCCGCGGCGTCGGAGCCGCCGGCCGTGGCCAGGGCTTCCATGCCGTTGATGCGCACGCGGGTGAACTGGGGGCCGAGACCGCGGACCGAGATCTGGCGGCCTTCGCCGCCGTCGCGGCTGATCGCGACGCCCGGTATGCGCTGGACCGATTCGGAAAGGTTCAGATCGGGGAACTTGCCGATGTCCTCTGCCAGGATGGTGTCGACCTGGGAGTCGTTCTCGCGCTTGATGTTGATGGCCTTGGCCAGGCTGGAACGGAAGCCGGTGACGACCACCTCTTCCACTTCCGCAGCCTTGGGCGGCGCGGACTGCGCCTGGGCGACGCCCGCACAAGACAGCAGGGCGAGCGTGAGCGCGGCGCTCGATGCGCTCCAGCGCAGGGTGCGCGCGGTGGCGCCTTGAATGGTCATGGTCATCTGCCTCCTCCCCGGTCGGCATATCGTTACCGGCGATCCCCGCCCCCCGCGATGTGGCTTTCGCCAACTTCTCTTCGCGGAAACCTTTCCGGATCCCCAACCTGACACCGGTGTCATTCCTCGCCGCAGCAATTTGTGACACCGGTAGCAATCCGAAGTTACCAACAGGTTCGCCGGCTTGGCAAGCCTCATCGAGGACACAGTCGCCGCCCTGTGGCGCGAATGCCGCAGGCCGCTTGTGGTCACGCGAACAGCGGTGCAGCGTCGAGGACCCTTGCGATTCCAGCGAAAGGCCCGCCTCCCATGCCCCCGTTTTCCCGCCGGAGCGCGCTCACGGCCCTGGCCGGCGCGAGCCTGGTTCCGGTAACGCCGGTCGAGGCGGCGTCCACGAAATCCCGTCACGGACCCTGGAAGGCCCTGGCCGCGGATGTCCGCGCGGAGATGGCCTGGGCCTGGCAGGGCTACGCCGACCGCGCCTGGGGCGCCGACCAGATCAAGCCGGTCAGCGGGGGAAAGGAATCCTTCTTCTTCGAGGGCGGCCCGTCGCTCGGCCTGACCATCGTCGAGGCGCTCGACACCCTGTGGCTGATGGGGCTGGACGGTGAGTTCGAACAGGGGGTGCGTTGGGTCTGCGACCACCTGAGCTTCGACCACGACCGCGACATCCAGGTGTTCGAGACCAACATCCGGCTGGTCGGCGGCCTGCTCTCGGCCTGGAAGGCGGGGGGCGAGAAGAAGCTGCTGGCTCTCGCAAAGGATCTCGCCGACCGGCTGATGCCGGCGTTTGCGAAGTCGCCGACCGGCCTGCCCTACCGTTTCGTCAACCTCAGGACCGGGGCGGCCAGGGACAAGCTGACCTACCCCGCCGAGTTCGGCACCTACATCGCCGAGTTCGGGACGCTCAGCCAGGCGACCGGCGAGAAGCGCTGGCATGACGCCGCCAAGCGGGCGGTGGTCGCCGGCTTTGAGCGCCGCTCCAAGATCGGGCTGGTGGCCGACACCATCGACGTGGAGACCGGCGCCTGGGCGAGCCGCCGGGCCTCGATCGGGCCGCCGACCGACTCCTATTTCGAATATCTGTGGGATGGCTGGCAGCTGTTCGGCGACCGCGACTTCAAGCGGATGTACGACGTCCACGCCAAGGCGATCCTGACCTACCAGTCCGAGCACGCCCACGGTCACCTGTGGTTCCGGCAGGTGGATTTCGAGACCGGCGCCCTTCTCGACCGTCACCAGAGCGAACTGGCCAGCTTCTGGGCCGGCCAGCTGGCCCAGGGCGGGGCGAAGCGGGCGGGGGCGGACTACCTGGCGTCCTGGGCAGCCGTGCAGGAGCGCTTCGGCGTGCTGCCGGAGGGCTACGACTTCGGAACCGAGACCGCGACGCGCAAGACCAACGACCTGCGACCCGAGTTCGTCGACAGCTGCCTGAACCTTTGGCTGCTGGACCGCAACGATCACTGGCGCGACCTGGCCGCGACCCACTACCGGAACATGAAGGCGGCCAGCCGGGCGAAGTACGGCTACACGGTCCTGACCGACGTCACCGTCCAACCGGCGGCCCAGGGCGACTTCTGTCCCGGCTACTGGTGGAGCGAGCAGATGAAATACTATTGGCTGCTGTTCTCCGACACGCCGCGCTTCGACTATCGGAACAATTATCTGTCCACGGAGGGAAACGTCTTCGTGGGCTTCAAGCGGTAGTTACTTCGTCCCGAACAGCCGGTCGCCGGCGTCGCCGAGGCCCGGCACGATGTAGCCGTGGTCGTTGAGGCGCTCGTCCACCGAGGCCGTCCAGATCGGCACGTCCGGGTGGGCGCCCTGGAAGGCGGCGACGCCTTCGGGCGCGGCGACCAGGCAGACCAGGCGGATGTCCTTGGCGCCGCGCTCCTTCAGCCGCTCGACCGCGGCGATGGCGGTGCCGGCGGTGGCCAGCATGGGGTCGATGACGATGATCAGGCGGTCGGCAAGGTTCTCCGGCGCCTTGAAGTAGTACTCCACCGGCACCAGGGTCTGGGGATCGCGATAGAGACCGATGTGGGCCACCCGCGCCGAGGGCACCAGGTCCAGCATGCCCTCCAGCAGGCCCACACCCGCGCGCAGGATGGGGGCGAAGACCAGCTTCTTGCCGGCGATCTTGTAGGCCCGGGTCGGGGCGACCGGGGTCTCGATGTCCACCGGCTCCAGCGCCAGGTCGCGGGTGACCTCGTAGCAGAGCAGCATGGAGATTTCCCTGAGCAGGGTGCGGAACTTGACCGTGGTGGTCTCCTTGTCCCGCATGATCGTCAGCTTGTGCCGCACCAGCGGATGGTCGACGACCGTGACGCCCTTCATCGGACTGCTCCCCAAAGCAAGTTGGGGCGTGGGTTAGAACACCGTGCCGTCACTGGCAATGCGCAGCGGCGGGCCTGCGTCGGCGCGATGCTGTTTCGCCAGGACCCGCCCCGCCGCCCAGGTGCCGCCCTCAAGCACGCGCGCGAGCGGGAACTGCTCCGCCGTGACCCCCAACCGGTCGCGCACCAGGGGCGCGATACGGTCCAGCAGGGCCACGGTCATGGAGCGCCAGCCGACCACCAGAGGTGACGAGACCGGATGCTCGCGCCCGGCGTCGGACCTGTCCTTCAGGCTCAGCACCCCCGTGTCGAAGAACAGCCCGCCGTTGCGGTATTCGGCCAGGCCCGTCAGGCCGTCGAGATCGACCACCTCGATCCCCGAGGCCTGCAGCGGCTCGACCAGGGAGTAGGCCAGCCACTGGGACAGCTTGTGCAGGGGAACGAGGCCGTTCGTCGCGTCGTCGCGCTTCAGCGCCGGGTGGCGCCAGCAGTCGCCGAGCGGGACGCCGCCGAGCGACAGGCGGTCCTTCCAGATCGGGCCGAGCGCCTCGAGCAGGACCTCCAGGATCACCGGCGCACGAAGCCGTGGGCCTTCGGCGCGGGCGATCATGGCGTCGTAGAGTCCGCCGGGACGGGGCTCATCCGCCAAGGCGAAAAGGTCAGGCCGCGCGATCGCCGTCGCCCCCAGGCGCGCCAGGAGCTCGGCGCGGCCATCCAGGCCGAGCAGCAGATTGTCCGCCGCGACCTGGAAGCCTTCGACGATCGTCGGGGTCTCGAGCGCGGCCAGGGCCGAGGCGTCCGCGCGCAGGCGATCCCCGCGCTTCGCCGACAGGGCGCCGCTTTCGAACAGCCGGAAGCTGGCGACGGCCAGACCCTCGGAGCGGGCCGTGATCGAGCCGGTGCCGGCGTCGTAGTATTTCCAGGCTGGACCGGCGCCGGCGTCCAGCAGCACCGAGACGATGGCCAGGTCGAAGGCCGCCCTGGCCCGGCTGGCCGGGTCCAGCCAGCGGCCGTCCAGTTCCGCCCACAGGTCGCGCCCGCCCACCACGAAGTGGCGCCAGCGCGCATGGAAGGGGACCTCCAGCGTCGGGTATTGCCCGCGCACCACGGACGCGACGAAGGCCGCCACCGACGGCAGCCGGTCGAGATCGACCGACCAGTCGTCCAGCCGGCCCTCGACCCCATGGCCGAGCATCTCGTGCGCCCGCTCGCGCACCGCGCCAGGATTCAGGAGGGTATGGGCGGCCTGCGCCTCAGAACTTGTCGAGGTCACGGCCCTTCACGCGCTTGAGGGCCTGTTTGGTCGGCGGGGCTTCGGGGGTGAAGTAGCCGGCCGCCTTCTTGGCCTCCATCTCCACCGAAGCGTCCTCGGGGATCAGGCCGGCGGGGATGGGCACGCGCTCGCCGATCTCGATACCGGAGCCGGCGATGGCGTCGTACTTCATGTTGGACATGGACACGAACCGGTCGATCCGCGTGATCCCCAGCCAGTGCAGCACGTCGGGCATCAGCTGCTGGAAGCGCGCGTCCTGCACCCCCGCCACGCACTCGGTGCGCTCGAAGTAGGTCGCGGCCTGGTCGCCGCCGGGCTGGCGCTTGCGGGCGTTGTAGACCAGGAACTTGGTCACCTCGCCGAGCGCCCGGCCCTCCTTGCGATTGTAGACGATCAGACCGCCGCCGCCGGCTTGCGCCTCGCGCACGCATTCCTCGATGCCGTGGGTCAGGTAGGGGCGGCAGGTGCAGATGTCGGAGCCGAACACGTCGGAGCCGTTGCACTCGTCGTGCACCCGGCAGGTCAGCCGCCGGTTCGGGTCGGCGATCGCGGACGGGTCGCCGAAGATGTAGAGGGTCATGCCGCCGATGGGGGGCAGGAAGACCTCCAGATCCGGGCGGGTGACCAGTTCGGTGTACATGCCCCCGGTCTCCTCGAACAGGGTGCGGCGGAGCTGGGTCTCGTCCACCCCGAAACGCTCGGCGATGCCGGGCAGCCACCAGACCGGGTCGACCGCGGCCTTGATCACCGAGACGTCGAGGCTGTCGTGCAGCACCTCGCCGTCGACCTTGAGCCGGCCGTCGGCCACCGCGTCGCGGATCTCGCCCAGGGTCAGGCGCGCCTTGGTCACCGCGATGGTCGGGCGGATGTCGACGCCCTCCTCGATTTCGCGGCGGAAGATCTCGGTGGAGCGGGCGCCCCAGGGATCGAGCGAGACGATCTTTCCGGGCGTTTTCCACTGCTCGAAGGGACCGATCTCGATCACCGGCGAGGTGTTGTGCAGGTCCGGGCGCACCAGCGGATTCATGGCGCCGGACGAGATGGCCAGCGCCCGGTACACGGAATAGGAGCCGCCGTGGGCCCCGATGGCGTTGCGGTCGGCGCCGGCGGTGACGGTAGCGATCACCGGCCCGCGCTCCCGCGGATCGGCGACCCCCCAATGGATCGGAAAACGGGTGGGCGCGCCCCCGCCCGGATGCGACGTGAGCCGGATGTGGCCCGTACGATTGACAGTCATGGCGCCGGAACGCGGCTCCTGAACGGCTAAGCCAGACGCCCATCACGCGGGCACAGGCTTTTCAAAGGGTTAATGTGTGCTTGAGCGGGGCTGTTGGCAAGGCGTGGCGCTGCTGTCGCGGAGGGTCGGACTTAGAGGCGTGGCGGCGAAAAGATCGCTTCCCAGGTCAGGAATGCGCCTGCTCCGGCCCAGCCCAACAGGACGACTGTGTTAGTGGCGATCAGAACCCAGAAGCGTGCGGGATGGTCGGTCCGCTGAATCCGCTCGCCGTTCATCCCGGTCCATTTGCCGATCCTGAAAAGGAGCCTGGTCCTGAAACAGACCAGGACCGCGTTGTTGAAGGCAGTGACAGCCAGGAGCAGAAGGCCTCCTTGGATCAGAGCTGTCAGGTGTGTGAAGAGGCTCGCCACAATGACGGTGATCGCCAACGGCCCGGTCACCACGCCGATCCGAGCTATGATCAATCGTATCTTCTGGAATTCGCGGACCTCGGCGTTCGTGGCTTCGAGGTCGGTCGGTGGCGCGCCGAAGATGGCCAAGGTCAGACCCGCTCCGCCATCACCGCCCCACCCTTGACCACCAGCGACGGCCCCTTCTCCCAGAGGGTCGAGAGGTCGCTCAGCGGATCGCCTTCCCACACGCACAGATCCGCATGGGCGCCCGGCGCGATGCAGCCCAGCTCTCCCTCGCGCATGATCAGTTCGGCATTGATGCTGGTGGCCGAGCGCAGCACGTCGAGCGGCTTATCGACCATCCCGCGCAGGCGGAATTCGTTGAGCTGCCAGCGGTGCATGGCGCCGAGCAGGTCGGTGCCGAGGCCGATCTTGACCCCTGCCGCCCGGGCCAGCTTGACCGCCTCGCCGCCTCTCGCGGCGACCTCGCCGATCTTGTCGACCTGGGCCTGGGGCATGCCCAGCGCCGCGCCCTCGGTCATCAGCACGTCGTAGGTGATGAGCGTGGGCACCAGGAAGGCCTTCTTGGTGGCCATGTGCCGCGCGGTCGGGGCGTCGAGCAGGTTGCCGTGCTCGATGGAGCGCACCCCGTTGTCGATGGCGTGCATGATGCCGCCCGGCGTGTAAGCGTGGGCCAGCACATAGGTGCGCCGGGGCTCGGCCTCCTCCACAATGGCGCGGATTTCCTCCGACGAATACTGCTGCATCCAGATCGGATCGGTGGGCGAAGAGATGCCGCCAGAGGTGAAGATCTTGATCTGGTGGGCGCCCTTGCGCAGCACCTCGCGCACGGCGGCCCGCACCGCATCGACGCCGTCGACTACCTGGGACAGGCCCCCGATGTGGCGGCAGCCGCAGGGCTCGATGTGCTGGGCGCGGCCGTCACCGTGGCCGCCGGTCTGGGACAGGGCCTTGCCGGAATAGAAGATGCGCGGGCCGCGCAGCACCCCGTCCTCGGTGGCGCGCCACAGGCCCCAGTCGGCGCCGCCGGCGTCGCGCACGGTGGTAAAGCCCCGGTCCAGGGCCTCGCCCAGCAGCTTCGACGCATGGTGGGCGAGGTAGGACACCGGCAGGGTGTCGACGTAGGACAGGTTCGCGTCCGTCGCATAGGCATGGAAATGGGCGTCGATGAAGCCCGGCAGCAGCGCCTTGCCCTTCACGTCGATGACCCGGTCGGACTTCAAGCTGACCCGGCCGATCTCGGCGATACGGCCGTCGACCGACAGGACGTCGCCCTCGACGTAATGGTCGGACGATCCGTCCCAGATGCGGGCGTTCTTCAGATGCAGGCGCATGGGGTCGGGTCCCGAAAAAAGGTCAGTCGTGAAGCTGGGCGCGCAGGTCGTCGAGCGCGGCGGAAATGTGGGCGCGCACCTGGGTCTCCACCGAGTGGGGGCGGTTGGCGCTCCAGGCCTCCCACAGGTCGGCGTGCTCGCGCCGGGCGCGGTCGGGACGGCCGTGGGGGCTGAGGTGGGCGCGGACGTAGCGCTCGGCCAGGATGTGCAGGCGCTCGACCAGTTCGGCGGTGAGCGGCCGTCCGGCCGGGCGCACCAGGGCCATGTGGAAGGCGCGGTTGAGGTCGGCGGTCCCTTCGGCGCCGGCGGCGGTGGCGGCGTCCAGCGCCTCCATGGCCTGTTTGGCGAAGGCCCGGTCGGCGGCGGTGGCGTTGCGGGCGCCCTGGGCCGCCGCAGCCGGCTCGATCTTGAGCCGCAGTTCGAAAATCTCCTCCGCCTCGTCCTTCAGGAGCGGCTTGACCTCGAAACCGCGGCGCGGATGGGAGATCACCAGGCCGTCGCGCTCCAGCCGGGCGAGGGCCTCGCGCAACGGAATCTTGGACACGCCCAGGTCCGCGGCCAGACTGTCCTGGCGCACGGGGCGGCCCGCCGGCAGGCGGCCCGAGACGATGCGGGCGCGGACGTCGTCATAGATGGGGTCGGCCATCGCTCGCCTCTCGCGGACGGGTCAGATTACACTGAAACCTTCCCAGAAGGGGTCGTCGCCGTCGACCCAGATCTGGTTGAAACCGGTGGCCCAGGCGGAGCCCTCGATGGAGGGGACGATGGCCGGAACGCCTCCCACCTCCGTCACCCCTTCTATGCGCCCGATGAAGCGGCTGCCGATATAGCTTTCATGCACGAACCGCTCGCCGGGCTTCAGCCGCCCCTTCGCGTGCAGGTGCGCCAGCCGCGCGGATGTCCCCGTGCCGCAGGGGCTGCGGTCGATGGCCCGCTCGCCGTAGAAGACCGCATTGCGCCCGTCGGCGCCCTCGCCCTTCGGCTTGTCGGCCCAGAGCAGGTGGCTGACGCCGCGGATGGTGGGATCCAGCGGATGCACCGGCTCGACCGCGGCGCGCATCAGCTCGCGCACGGTGCGCGACAGGGTCACGATCCGCGAGGCGCCGAGGTCGTCGAGGCCCGTGTACGGCCCCTGCGGTTCGATGATGGCGTAGAAGTTGCCGCCATAGGCGACGTCCACCGTGAGGGGCCCGAAACCCGGAACCTCGATCTCGATCCCCTCGGCGGCCAGGAAGCTAGCCACATTGCGGATGCGCACCCAGCGCACCTTGTCGCCCTCGCGGCCGTATTCGACCTCCAGCAGTCCCGCCGGAACCTCGACCCGAAGACGGCCCTCCTCGCGCGGCCGGATCAGGCCGTGCTCGAGGCCGAAGGTGATCATGCCGATGGTCCCGTGGCCGCACATGGGCAGGCAGCCGGAGGTCTCCACGAACAGGATGGCGGCGTCGGACGCCGGATCGAAGGGCGGGTAGAGGAAGCCGCCCGACATCATGTCGTGGCCGCGCGGCTCGAACATCAGGCTTTTTCGGATCCAGTCGTAGCGGGCGATGAAGTCCTGGCGCCGCTCGCTCATCGTCGCGCCGTTCAGCACCGGCGCCCCGCCCGAGATCAGGCGGACCGGATTTCCGGCCGTGTGGCCGTCGATGCAGAAGAAGGTCGAGCGGCTCACGCGGCGACCGGCAGGGCGGGCCGGGTGGCGGCGGCCTTTTCAACCATGGCGATGACCTCGGCGCGCCGCGCGCCGGTGAGCGTCCAGCGCGGCGGGCGCACCCGCTCGGAGCCCCGGCCCATCACCTGCTCGGCCAGCTTGATCGACTGCACCAGGTCGTGCTCGGCGTCGAGGTGCAGCAGCGGCATGAACCAGCGGTAGATGGCGCGCGCGGTGTCGAGATCGCCGCGCTTGAAGGCGTCCCACAGCGCGATCGATTCACGCGGGAAGGCGCTGGTCAGGCCCGAGATCCAGCCGGCGGCGCCCATCAGCAGCCCCTCCAGCGCCACGTCGTCGAGCCCCGCGAACAGGGTGTAGCGATCGCCGAAGGCATTGATCAGATCGGTGAAACGGCGCGGGTCGGGCGCCGACTCCTTGACCGCCACGATATTGGCCTGGGCGGAAAGCTGGGTCAGGGCCCCCACGCCGATGTTGACGCGATAGGCCGGCGGGTTGTTGTAGAGCATGATCGGCAGGCCGGTCGCTTCGGCCACCAGGCGGAAGTGGGCGACCAGCTCCTCCTCCCTGGGCACATAGACCATGGCCGGCAGCAGCATCAGACCGTCCGCGCCGAGCCGCTCGGCGTCGCGCGCGAAGGCGACCGCCCGCGGCGTGGTCAGCTCCGAGGTCCCGACCACCACCGGCACGCGCCCGGCCACCACCTCGACCGCGGCGGCCAGCACCTGGCGCTTCTCGTCGGGCTCCAGCGAGTTGTTCTCGCCGCAGGTGCCCATGACGATCAGGCCGTGGGCCCCGTCGCGGATGAGGGCGTCCAGCACGCCCTGGGTCGCCTGCAGGTCCACCGTCAGGTCGGGCCGGAACTGGGTGGTGGCGGCGGGGAACACGCCCGCCCAATCGATCGTCGCCATGGCCGCATCCTGTCTTTCAAAGGCTGTGGGAAATCGTATACGATCTGACGCGCAGTGCAAGCGGAGCGGAACGTGAGTTTGAACGGCCAGACCATCCTGGTGATCGGCGGCGGGCTGATCGGCGCCGCGGCGGCGGTGCGCCTGCAGCAGGCGGGCGCCCGGGTCACCCTGGTCGATCCGGGCGATGAGCGCGGACGCGCCTCCTTCGGCAACGCCGGCCATATCGTGATCGAGGCGGCCGAACCCCTGGCCTCCTGGAACCAGGTCAAGAGCGCGCCCGGGCGCCTGTTCGGCTTCGGCGGGCCGCTGGACTTCCGGGCCTCGGACCTGGGCCTGTGGGGCCCCTGGGCCCTGCGTTATCTCGCGGCCTGCCGGCCCTCGCGGTTCCGCGCCGGGACCGCCGCCCTGGGTGGCCTATTGGCTCGCGCCGTGCCGACCTGGCATGCGCTGGCCGCCGACATCGGGCGACCCGAGCTGGTGCAGGACGTCGGCTATTTCCACCTGTGGGAGACGCCCGAGACCGCCCGCCGCGGCCTGGCCGAGCTGGCCGGCGCCGATCTCGGAACGGCGCGCATGCGCCCCACGACGGCCGAGGAGCTCGACACCCTGCGCGAACGCTTCGCCGGACGCCCGGCCGGCGGCGCCTGGTTCGAGAACACCGCCAAGCTGGCCGATCCGGGTGAGACGGTGCGGGCGCTGTGGGCCGGCTTCGCGGCGGCGGGCGGGCAAGTGGTCATCGGCAAGGTGCGGCGCCTTGCTCAGGAGGGCCGGCGTGTCACGGCGGAGCTGGAGGACGGGAACAAGCTCGAAGCAGAGCGGGTGCTGGTCGCCGCGGGCGCCCGCTCCGCTCCCCTGATGCGCGACCTCGGCGCCCGGGCGCCGTTGGTGGCGGAGCGCGGCTATCACCTGCAGTTCTCCGATCACGCCTGGCCGACCGACCAAGCCCCGATCCTGTTCGCCGACCGCTTCATCTACCTGACCTGCTTCACCTCCGGCGCCCGGGCCACCAGCTTCACCGAGATCGGCCGCCCCGACGCGCCGCCGGACCCGCGCAAGTGGGCCTCGCTGCGCCGTCAGGTGCGCGAGCTGGGCGCCCCGGTCTCAGGCGAGGGCGTGGAATGGATGGGCTGCCGCCCGACCCTGCCCGATTTCCTGCCGGCCATCGGCGCCCTGTCGCCACGGGTGCTCTACGCCTTCGGCCACCAGCACATCGGCGCGACCCTGGCCGCCGCCACCGCCGAGGCGGTGCTGGAACTGGCGGAAGGCGGCGAGCGGCCGGAAAGGCTCAGGATGTTCGACGTGCGACGGTTCGGTTGAGGCTCAAGTGAACAGCGTTTTGTAATCACTCGCGCCGCCTGCTAACGCTTTACGCCTCACCCCCGAAGCGAGCCCGGCCATGGATTTCGACCTCACCGACCGCCAGCGCCATTGGCGCGACCGCGTGCGCGCCTTCATGCAGACCCACATCGTCCCCAACCGCGCGACCTACAAGGCTCAGATGGCGGCCTTCGGGGCCGACCGCTGGCAGGTCCCGGCGATCATCGAGACGTTGAAGCCCAAGGCCCGCGCCGAGGGGCTGTGGAACCTGTTCATGCCGCCGTCGCAGGCGCACGACGATGGGGAATTCCGGGGCGCCGGCCTGACAAACCTGGAATACGCGGTCTGCGCCGAGGAGATGGGGCGCATCGAGTGGGCCTCGGAGGTGTTCAACTGCTCCGCGCCGGACACCGGCAACATGGAGGTGTTCCACTACTACGGCACGCCCGAGCAGAAGGCGCGCTGGCTCACCCCGCTGATGAACGGCGAGATCCGCTCGGCCTTCCTGATGACCGAGCCGGCGGTGGCCTCCTCCGACGCCACCAACATCGAAACCTCGATCACCCGCGACGGCGACGACTACATCGTCAACGGGCGCAAGTGGTGGTCTTCGGGCGTGGGCGATCCGCGCTGCGCGGTGGCCATCGTCATGGGCAAGACCGATCCTGACGGCCCGCGCCACGCCCAGCAGTCGCAGATCCTGGTGCCGATGGACGCGCCCGGGGTGAAGGTCGTGCGCATGCTCACCGTGTTCGGCTACGACGACGCGCCCCATGGCCACGCCGAGGTGATCCTGGACAACGTCCGGGTGCCGGCCGCGAACCTGCTGCTCGGCGAAGGCCGGGGCTTCGAGATCGCCCAGGGACGGCTGGGGCCGGGCCGCATCCACCACTGCATGCGCACCATCGGCACGGCGGAAGAGGCCATCGAGGCCATGGCCCGGCGGCTGCAGACCCGCGTCGCCTTCGGCAAGCCCATCGCCGCCCATTCGGTCTGGGAGCAGCGCATCGCCGAGGCCCGCATCGACATCGAGATGAACCGGCTGCTGTGCCTGAAGGCCGCCGACATGATGGACAAGGCCGGCAACAAGGCGGCCCAGCTGGAAATCGCCATGATCAAGGTGGCGGCGCCGCGCATGGCGCTGAAGGTGCTGGACGACGCCATCCAGGCCCACGGCGGGGCGGGGGTCTCAGACGACTTCGGCCTGGCCAAGGCCTATGCCGGCATCCGTACCCTGCGTTTCGCCGACGGGCCGGACGAGGTGCACAACCGCGCCATCGCGCGCATGGAATTCGCCCGCTACCCGACCGCGAAGGCCTGAACCATGAAGGCGCTGCTGTCGACCGCCGTGGGCGGTCCCGAGACCCTGTCGCTGCAGGAGATCGACGAACCCCGTCCGATGAAAGGCGAGGCCCTGATCGCGGTGAAGGCCTGCGGGGTCAACTTCCCCGACGTGCTGATCATCGAGGACAAGTACCAGTTCAAGCCGCAGCGGCCCTTCGCGCCGGGCGGCGAGATCTCCGGCGTGGTCGAGGCGGTGGGCGACGGCGTCACCGCCGTGAAGCCGGGCGACCGGGTGCTGGCCTTTCCCGGCTGGGGCGGCATGGCCGAGAAGCTGGCGATCGACGCATCGCGCTGCATCCCGATCCCGGACGACATGGACTTCGACGTCGCCGCCGCCTTCCTGATGACCTACGGCACCTCGATCCATGCGTTGAAGGACCGGGCGAAGCTGAAGGCCGGGGAGACCCTGCTGGTGCTGGGCGCCGCCGGGGGCGTGGGCCTGGCGGCGGTGGAGCTGGGCAAGGCCATGGGGGCCAAGGTGGTGGCCGCCGTCTCCTCGCCCGAGAAGCTCGAGATGGCCATGGCTCACGGCGCCGACGGCGGGGTGATCTATCCGCAAGGGCCCTTCGACCGCGACGGCCAGAAGGCGCTGGCAGAACAGTTCAAGACCGCCTGCGGACCGAACGGCGCGGACGTGATCTACGACCCGGTCGGCGGCGACTATACGGAAGCCTCGCTCCGGGCCATCGCCTGGGAGGGACGGCTGCTGGTGGTCGGCTTCCCGGCCGGCATCCCGAAGCTGCCGCTGAACCTGACGCTCTTGAAGTCCTGCCAGATCGTCGGCGTGTTCTGGGGCGCCTTCGCCGCGCGCGATCCGAAGGCCAATGGGGCCAACACGGTCGAGCTGCTGAAGATGTACCGCGAGGGCGTGATCCGGCCGGAGATTTCCGAGCGCTTCCCGTTGGCGCAGGGCGGCGAGGCGATCAGCCGCCTCGCCACACGCCAGGCCCGCGGCAAGATCGTAGTGACCCTCTGAGGAGACGACCCATGGCCGATCTCGACAGCTTCCGCGCGGAGGCCCGCGCCTGGCTCGAGGCCAACTGCCCGCCGGAGATGCGCCTTCCCCTGAAGGACGACGACGACCGCTGCTGGGGCGGGCGCAAGGCGGTGTTCAAGTCGCCGGCCCAGAAGCTCTGGATGGAGCGCATGGCGGCCAGGGGCTGGACCGTGCCGGAGTGGCCGACCCAGTACGGGGGCGGCGGTCTCTCCCGCGAAGAGGCCAAGGTGCTGCGCGACGAGATGCGCAAGATCGGCGCCCGCTCGCCGCTGGACAGCTTCGGCATCTGGATGCTGGGCCCGGCCCTGCTGCGCTACGGGACCGAGGCGCAGAAGCAGGAGTATCTGCCCCCCATCGTGCGCGGCGAGATCCGCTGGTGCCAGGGCTATTCCGAGCCGGGCTCGGGCTCGGACCTGGCCTCGCTGCAGACGAAAGCCGAAGACAAGGGCGACCACTTCCTGGTCAACGGCCAGAAGGTCTGGACCTCCTACGCCGACAAGGCCGACTGGATCTTCTGCCTGGTCCGGACCGACCCGAACGCGAAGAAGCACGAGGGCATCAGCTTCATCCTGTTCGACATGGAAAGCCCCGGCGTCTCGACCCGGCCGATCACCTTGATCTCGGGCAAGTCGCCCTTCTGCGAGACCTTCTTCGACAATGTCGAGGTGCCCAAGGACCGGGTGGTGGGCGAGCTGAACAAGGGCTGGGACGTGGCCAAGCACCTGCTCACCCATGAGCGGGAGATGATCTCCAACATGGGCATGGACATGGGCTCGATCGGGCGCATGGCCGCGCGCCTGGCGGGAGAAGACGGGACGGGCCCGATCCTGCGCGGCGACATGGCCCGTTTCGACGTCGACGCCATGGCGTTTCGGCTGGCCATCGAGCGGACCGGCGACATGGCCAAGGCCGGCCAGGCCCATCCGGCTCTGTCCTCGGTGCTCAAGTACTACGGCGCCCAGCTGAACAAGCGCCGCTTCGAGCTGCTGATGTCCGCCGGCGGCGCCGACGCCCTGGAATGGGAAGGCGAGCGCTCCAACGAGGGCCAGGCCGCGCGGACCTGGCTTCGGACCAAGGCCAACTCCATCGAAGGCGGCACCGATGAGGTGCAGCTCAACATCATCGCCAAGCGGCTGCTGAACCTGCCCGGCGCCTGACCCTGCAATCCTGATTCTGGCACGGACAAAACCAAGATGCCGCTCGTTCTCAACGACGAACAGACCCTGCTTCGCGACAGCGCGAAGAGCTTCCTGGCCGAACAGGCGCCGGTGGCGGCGCTGCGGCGCCTGCGCGACAGCCACGATCCGGACGGCTACTCGAAGGACCTGTGGAAGGCCTTCGCCGAGATGGGCTTCACCGGGATCCTGGTTCCCGAAGCCCACGGCGGCCTGGGGCTCGGCCACGTCGAGGCCGGGATCGTGATGGAGGAGATCGGGCGCAACCTGACCGCCTCGCCGTTCCTCGCCTCCGCGGTGGTGGCCGCGACCGCCCTCGCGCGCGGCGGCGCCGAAGCCCAGAAGGCGGAATGGCTGCCGAAGATCGCGGCCGGCGAATTGATCGCCACCCTGGCGGTCGACGAGGGCCGCAAACACGATCCGGCGAAGACGGCGCTCAAGGCCGAACGCCACGGCAACGGCTTTCGGCTGAACGGGACCAAGGGCTTCGTGCTCGACGGCCATGTCGCCGGCCTGATGATCGTCGCGGCCCGCACCGCCGGCGCCCCGGGCGAGGCCGGCGGCCTGACCCTGTTCCTGATCGATCCGATGACGAAGGGGATGAGCGTCGAGCGCACCGTCATGGTCGACGCCCACAACGCCGCCCGCCTGACCCTGGACAATGTCGAGCTCGACGCCGACGCGGTGCTGGGCGAGGTCGATGGCGGCTTCCCGCTGCTGGAGGGCGTGCTCAACGCCGGGCGCGCGGCGGTGGCGGCCGAGATCACCGGTGTCGGCGACGAGGCCTTCGGGCGCACGGTCGCCTACCTCAAGGAGCGGCGCCAGTTCGGCAGGCAGATCGGCGAGTTCCAGGCCCTGCAGCACCGCGCCGCCCACCTGTTCTCCGAGATCGAGATCGCCAAGGCCGCGGTGCTGAAATCCCTGCAGACCTTGGACGCCGACTTCGACCAGGCGGCCGCCATCGTCGCCGTCGCCAAGGCCAAGGCCGGCCAGGTGGCGACGCTGGCGGTGCAGGAGGCGGTGCAGCTGCACGGCGGCGTGGGCATGACCGACGAGTTCGACATCGGCCTGTTCATGAAGCGCGCCCGCGTCGCCCAGGAACTGTTCGGCGACGCGGACTTCCACGCCGACCGGCTGGCGCGGTTGAACGGGTACTAGGCCCCGTCGGCTTCGGCGGACCGCCGCACGACCTTCGCCACGCGCGACTGCTTGCGGCCGAATTCCGCCAGCGCTTGCCCGCCTGCCGCGGGGAATGGATTGGGGGCGGCGGACGCAGCCGGGACGACGGCCCAACCCCGGATATCGCGCCAATAGGCCTCGGCCACATCGGCGTCGACGTCGTCCGGTTGGGTCAGGCGGCCATAGAGGCCATCGGCGCCGTCGCGGTGCGGCCCCGAGATCCAGAACGGATCGCCAGTCTCCACGTCGAAGTAGTTGGCCTTGAAGCCCGACCCCTTCAGGCTCTGGAATGCGCGGCCAGCGTAGTAGAGGGTCGACCCGGTCTTGGAGAAGCGCACGCGGCCGATCCTGCAGGGGCCCGTCAGGCTATCGGACTTGTCTTCGAGGTACATGATGCGTGTGCGCATGGTCCGGGGTCCGCAAGCGAGGGCTCGGACGACAAGATAGGGCGCTGCGGACGGTCCGCCAGTCCCGCGACCCGCCTATTGCTCGAGCATCTCCCGCACCTTCTGCCCCAGGACCGACATCACGAAGGGCTTGGTGATCACCGCCATGCCTGGGCCGAGCTGGCCCTCGCCCATGGCGGCGGTTTCGGCGAAACCGGTAATGAACAACACCCTCAGATCGGGGCGCGTCACCCGTCCGGCGTCAGCCACTTGGCGGCCGTTCATGCCGCCCGGCAGACCCACGTCGGTGACCAGCAGGTCGATGCGGGCGTCGGACTGCAGGATGTCGAGGGCGGCCGGGCCGTCCGGCGCCTCGACCGCCACATAGCCCGCCTGTTCCAGAAGCTCGACGATCAGCATCCGGATCATGGGTTCGTCGTCGACCACCAGGACCGTCTCGCCCTCGCCGGGATCGGTGCGTACGGCGGGCGCTTCCTCCGCTTCGTCGGCGTCGCCGAGGAAGCGCGGAAGGTAGAGGCAGAGCGTCGTGCCCTTGCCCGGCTTGCTATGGATGCGGACCTGTCCGCCTGACTGCCTCACGAATCCATAGACCATGGACAGGCCGAGCCCGGTCCCCTCGCCCATGGGCTTGGTGGTGAAGAAGGGATCGAAGGCGCGGGCCGCCACCTCCGGCGTCATGCCCGAGCCGGTGTCGGTGACGCTGATCGAGACGTACTGGCCCGGTGTCACCTCGTGTTCGCGCGCAGCACGCTCGTCGAGCCAGCGGTTGGCCGTTTCGATGCTCAGGCGCCCGCCGTCCGGGGCCATGGCGTCGCGGGCGTTGATGCACAGGTTGAGCAGGGTGTTCTCGAGCTGGGACACATCGACGCGCGTAGCCCACAAGCCCTCGGCGCCGGTGACCTCCAGCGAGATGTCGGGCCCAACGCTGCGGCGGATCAGATCCTCCATGCCCGCGACCAGCCGGTTCACATCGGTGGGCCGCGGATCCAGGGTCTGGCGGCGCGAGAAGGCGAGCAGGCGCTGGGTCAGGGCGGCGGCGCGGCGCGAGGCGCCCTGGGCTGCGCTGATATAGCGCCCGACCTCATCGAAGCGGCCTTCCGCGATGCGCCTTTCCAGCAACTCAAGGCTGCCGACGATGCCGGTGAGCAGGTTGTTGAAGTCGTGGGCGATGCCGCCGGTCAGCTGGCCTACCGCCTCCATCTTCTGCGACTGGCGCAGCGCCTCCTGAGCGATGGCCAGCTCGGCCTGGGCGGCCTTCTGGGCGGTGACGTCGCGGCCATAGGCATAGACGGTGTCGCCCTCGGCCGCGGTCAGCCAGGAGATCGAGCGCGGCGTGCCGTCCTTGTGGACGTAGCGGTTCTCGAAATTGGTCAGGTCGCGGCCGGCGACGGCGGTCTGCAGGCCGGCCTCGGTCGCCTCTGCGTCCTCGGGCCAGACGAACTCGCGGAAGCCGCGACCGATCACCTCTTCCGGCGCATAGCCGAGGATCTCGCTCCAGGCCGGATTGACCGCCCGGAAGACGCCGTCAGCGCCGACGACGACGAGCAGGTCGCGGGAATAGCGCCAGACCCGGTCACGGTCCGCCGTGCGCTCGGCCACCTGCTGTTCCAGCGAGGCGGCCAGCCGGCGAAGGTCCTCCTCGGCGCTGCGCCGGGCGACGGCGGAGCGGGTGCGTTCGGCCACCTCGCGGATCAGGGACAGCTCGTCCTCGTTCCAGTCGCGCGCGGTCTCGTGGTTCAGGTAGAGCAGGGCCACGAAGCCGCTCTGCTCGGTCACCGGCATGTTGACCAGGGACTGGGCGCTGATTCCCTTCAACGCGTCGGCGGTCGCGGCGGTGCGCGGATCGGTTTCGGCGTCGGCGACCACCACGGTGATCCCGCGCTTCAGCTCGTCGATGTAGGAGCCGTAGTCGCGAAAGTGCAGGACGCCAGCCAGGCTCTGGATGCCCGGCGCGTTCCAGTCGCGCTCGATGGTGATGGTCTCCCGGCGCGGGTCGATCGTGCCGTAGCCGGCGCGGCTGACGCCCAGGGTGCGGCCCAGAAGTTCGGCGGCCGTGAAGGAGATGTCGGCCGGATCGGACAGGTCGCGGATGCGGTCGCCAAGCTCGACCAGGACCGACTGACGCAGCGCGCCCGCGCGCAGAACCGCCTCGGCGCGGGCCTGGTCGGTGACGTCCGCGCCTTCACAGAAGATGCCCGACACCTGCCCGTCGTCGTCGGTCACAGGGGAATAGACGAAGGTCAGGTAGCGGACCTCCTCCGGACCGTCGGGTGACCGGCGCCAGCGCACCTCCGCACCCCTGGCCTCGAAGGGCTCGCCGGTGGCGTAGACCCGGTCCAGCCGTTCGAGATAGCCCAGCTCGTCGATGCTGGGGAACGCCTCGCGGATGGTCTTGCCTAGCCAGTCATCGCTGGCGAACACCGCGCGGTGGGCGTTGTTGACGAAGTCGACCACGTGGTCGGGACCGCGCATCACAATAATGAAGCCCGGCGCCTGCTCGAACTGGCGGCGCTGGCGCTCGCTGGCGGCGGCCTGGCGCCGTTCCGCCAGCACGCGCTTGGTGGTCTCGATACAGGCCCCGAACAGGCCGTCGATCCCGCCGCGATCGCCCCGCGCCGGCGTGTAGGAGAAGTCGAAATGAGCCTCCTCGACCCGGCCCTCACGGTCGAGGCCGATGGCGAAGTCCTGCATCGAGACGGGCTGGCCGGAAAACACCTTGTCGAACAGCGGCTCGAGATCTTCCCAGGCCTCGACCCAGACCTCGCGGCTGGGGCGGCCCAGGGCCTGGGGGTGTTTGCGGCCCAGGATGGGGGTGAAGGCGTCGTTGTAGAGCCAGACGCGCTCGCGGCCCCAGGCCAGGAACATGGGCTGGCTGGAGGTCAGCAACAGGCCGACGAGGGTCTTGAGCGACTGAGGCCAGCGTTCCGGCGGTCCGAGCGGGGTCGAGGACCAGTCCAGGGCCCGCATGCGCGCGCCCATGTCGCCGCCATCACTCAGAAAGCGAGGTGTGACGCTCTCCAGAACAGCCTCGATCAATTGGACCCCCGATCACCGTCCGCCGGCGAACGCATCCCCGCCACAACACAACGCACGACAAGCGTAGCGGTTCCGTCTCAGCCGAAAGCGGTCACGAGCGTCCGCAGCCGGTCGACCATCGGCGAGTGCGGGTCGGCCAGCGGCGCGATGGCGGTGTAGTGGTTGGCGCCCGGGATGATCCCGTAGCAGGTCTGGGCGCCGGCCGCCCCCCAGCGCTCCGTCATCTCGCGGCTCTGGCGGTGGAATTCGGCGCTTTCCGCCTCGCCGACCACGGTGTCGAGGATGGCGCCCGCGGGCGGCGTCCAGGCCATCGGGCTGAGCCGCCGGGCCTCCGCCTCGTCCAGGCCCACGGCGCGGTTGAGCGAGGTCGCGACCAGCGGCGGCAGGTCGAACAGGCCGGAGATGGCGAGCGCGGCGTGCGCGTGCTCCGGCTCCAGCACCAGCATGCAGGCGGCGAGGTGCCCGCCCGCCGAGTGCCCGACCAGGACCAGCGGCGCGCCACTGTGCTCGGCCAGGACGCGGACGGCCGCGCGCATCTGATCGACGATGCGGCTGACGCTCACCCCCGGACAGAGGTCGTAGCCCGGGATGGCGAGCGCGATCCCGTGGTGGTTCAGCCCCCGCGCCAGATGGCTGTAGGTCGAGGGATCGGTGGCCTGCCAGTAGCCGCCGTGGATGTAGGCGACCATCGGCGCCGGCGCCGAGCCCTCCGGCGCGAACAGGTCGATCCGCTCGCGCGGGCCCTCTCCGTAAGACAGCACCCGGGGCGGATGGGTCTCGCGCCAGGCGGCCGCCGCGACCGGCCAGCTCGCCATCAGCTCGCCGCTCTCCGGCACCCGGGCGCGGTTGTTGTACTCGGCCTCGTAATCGATCACGCCGGGACCACCGCAGTGGTCTCGATCTCGACCCTCGCCAGATCCTCGATCAGGGCGGTGACCTGCACCACGCTCATGGCCGGATAGTTGGCGCCCATCAGCTCGCGCCAGATGGCGCCGATTTCGCGCAGCGACGCCAGGTATTCCTGCTTGTCGACGATGAACCAGGTCATGCGCACGACATGTTCCGGCCCCGCGCCGCCGGCCTTCAGAACGGCGAGCGTGTTCTCGACTGTGCGCCGGAACTGGCCGGGGAAATCGCGATCCGGGAAGCTGCCGTCCACGGCCCAGCCGATCTGGCCGGCGACGAAGATCGTGCGGCCCTCGGCGGAAATCCCGTTGGCGTAGCCCCTGGGCCGCGGCCAGCCGTCCGGAAGCAGGGTCTGCATCGCTCGTCTCCTCAACCCGCGGACAGGAACGGAGTCATGGCCTGGCGCAGGTCCTCGGGCCAGTCGCAGGATTTCAGGGCCTCGCCGTCGACCATCACCAGGGTCTGTTTCACGTGCACCCGGAGCTCCCCCTCGCACATCAGCACGATGCGCAGGTCGCAGGAGCTCTTGCCGATGCGCGCCACCGTCAGGGTGCAGTCCAGCACCTCCTCCAGCCGGTTGGCGCCCTTGAAGTCGACCTCGAAGCGGGCGGTGGGCACCGACAGGTGGCGCTCCTGGTGCAGGACCCGGAACGAGCACTTCAGCGGTCCTGCGAACCAGGCCTCCACCACCCGGTTCACCATCTCGAAGGTGCGCGGATAGAACATGATCCCCGCCACGTCGCAGTCGGCGAAGGTCACCTGCAGCTTGATGGTGAAACTCTCGCTCAGGACACGCCCTCCTTCAGGCGGAAGCGTTGCAGCTTGCCGGTGGGGGTCTTGGGCAGGTCGGTCACGAAAGCAATGGCGCGCGGGTATTTGTAGGGAGCGATCACGCGCTTTACGAAGTCCTGCAGCTCGCGCTCCGACACGGCCGCGTCCGGCTTGAGCACTACGAAGGCCTTGCAGATCTGGCCGCGCTCGGGATCCGGGACGCCGATGACCGCCGCCTCGGCCACCGCCGGATGCTGCAGCAAGGCGTTCTCCACCTCCGGCGCGCCGATGTTGTAGCCGGAGGAGATGATCATGTCGTCGGCGCGCGAGACGAACCAGAAGTAGCCGTCTGCGTCCTGACGATAGAGGTCGCCGGTCAGGTTCCAGCCGCGCCGCACGTAGTCGCCCTGGCGCGGATCGTCGAGGTAGCGGCAGCCGGTCGGCCCCCGCACCGCCAGGCGGCCGGTCTCGCCTGGAGGGAAGGGGTGGCCGTCCTCGTCCTGGATCTCGGCGACGAAGCCGGGGACGGGCTTGCCGGTCGAGCCCGGGCGGATGTTCTCGCCGGAGGCCGAGATGAAGATGTGGATCATCTCGGTGGCGCCGATGCCGTCGATGATGCGCAGGCCGGTAGCGGCGAACCAGGCCTCGGAGGTCGCGGCCGGCAGGGCCTCGCCGGCGGAGACGCATTTGCGCAAGGACGACAGGTCGAACTGCTCGCGCGACTTCAGCAGGGCGCGGTAGCCCGTCGGGGCGGTGAACAGGGTCGTGACCCGGTGGCGCTGGATCGCCGCGCACAGCCCGTCGAAGCCCGGCTGGTCGGGAAGGGCGATGGTGGCGCCCGCCGCGATGGGGAAGATCACGATGCCGCCAAGCCCGAAGGTGAAGGCGATGGGCGGGGTGCCGCAGAAGATCTCGTCGGCCTGGGGCTTCAGTACATGGCGCGAGAAGGTGTCGGCCATGACCAGCACGTCGCGGTGAAAGTGCACGCAGCCCTTGGGCGCGCCCGTGGTGCCGGAGGTGAAGGCGATCAGCACCGGGTCGTCGCAGGCCGTGTCCACATTGATGAAGGTTGACGGCGCCTTCGCGGCCGCCGCCTCCAGCTCATCGAACCAGAGCACCTGCCCCAACCGGCCGGTGGCGGTGCGCGCGCCCTCCACCGCTTCGGAGAGCGCCCGGTCGGCGAGGGCGAAACCGACCTCGGCCTTGTCCACGACCTTGGCCAGTTCGCCGGCGCGCAGCAACGGCATGGTGGCGACCACCACGCCGCCGGCTTTCACGATCCCGAACCAGGCCGCGATGGTCCAGGCGGCGTTGGGGCCGTGCAGCAGGACGCGGGCGCCGGGAACGAAGCCCGGCAGGCCGGTCAGGACGTGGGCGATGCGGTTGGCGGTGGCGGTGAGCTGGTCGTAGCTCCAGATCTGGTCGGCCCAGAGCAGGGCGGGATGGCCGCCCCGGCCCGCCTCGACCACGCGATCGAGCAGGGCGCCGGCGTTCAGCCGCGCCGGGTATTGCAGTTCCGGGCGCTCGAACAGGAACACGGGCTGCGCCTCCTTGGGCGGCAGCCGGTCCAGCACAAAGCGGTCAACGTGGGCGCTCATGCGCCGCCGGCGAAGGCGGCCAAGGCCTGGCGCGCGATCACCACCTTCTGCACGTCGGAGGCGCCCTCATAGATGCGCAGCGCCCGGATTTCGCGGTAGAGCCGCTCCACGGGGTTGCCCGAGACCACGCCCTGGCCGCCGAACAGCTGCACGGCGGCGTCGATCACCTCCTGGGCCGCCTCGGTGGCGTAGAGCTTGGCCATGGCGGCCTCGCGGGTGACGCGCGCGGCGCCGGAGTCCTTGGCCCAGGCGGCGCGGTAGATCAGCAGCGCCGCCGCATCGATTTTCAGCGCCATGTCGGCAAGCGAGGCCTGTACCAACTGCAGCTCGGCCATCGGGGCCCCGAACAGCTGGCGTTTCGAGGCGCGGCCCAGCGCCTCGTCCTGGGCGCGACGGGCGAAACCCAGGGCCGCGGCGCCGACGGTGGAGCGGAACACGTCCAGGGTCGCCATGGCGATGCGGAAGCCGTCGCCGGCCTGGCTGATCAGCCGGTCCTTGGGGATACGGCAGTTGTCGAACCTGAGCGTCGCCAGCGGGTGCGGCGCGATCAGGGGGATGCGCTCGGCGATGCTCAGGCCCGGGCTGTCGGCGTCGACGATGAAGGCGGACAGGCCCTTGGCGCCGGGCGCCTCGCCGGTGCGGGCGAAGACCACATAGAAGCTCGCGATCCCGCCGTTGGAGATCCAGGTCTTGGTCCCGTCCAGCACCCAGCAGTCGCCCCCATCGCGGGCGGTCGTGGCCATGGCCGCCACGTCCGATCCGGCTTCCGGTTCCGACAGGGCGAAGGCCGAGACCTTCTCGCCCCGGGCGACGGCGGGCAGATAGGCCGCGCGCTGCTCATTGCTTCCGAACAGGCTGATCGGCCCCGAGCCCAGCCCCTGCATGGCGAAGACGAAGTCGGCGAGGCCGCAGCTGCGCGCAAGGGTCTCGCGAGTCAGGCACAGGGTGCGCACGTCCAGCCGCCCGCCGGCGTCGGGCACGGCGTTGTTCAGCCAGCCGCCGGCGGCGAGGCGCTTCAGGATCTCCGCGCAGGCGCCGTCGAGATCCGGCCCGTCGCCCGCGCCTTCCAGCGGCGCGATCTCGCGCGCGCACCAGGCGTCGAAGTCGGCCGCGAAGGCCCGGTGGCGGTCCTGGAAGAAGGGCCAGGCGAGGAAGGAGCGGTCGGCCATCAGTCGCCCTCGAACACGGGTTCGCGCTTGGCCGCGAAGGCCTCGTAGGCGCGGCGGAAGTCGTTGGTCTGCATGCAGATGGCCTGGGCCTGGGCCTCGGCCTCGATGGCGGCGTCGAGGCTCATGTCCCATTCGGCGTTGAGCTGGGTCTTGGTGATCCCGTGGGCGAAGGTCGGACCCGTGACCAGGCTCATGGCCAGGGCCCTGGCCTCCTCTAGCAGGGCCTCGGGCTCGACCAGCCGGTTGAAGAAGCCCCAGCGCTCGGCCTCGTCGGCCTTCATGGCGCGGCCGGTGAACAGCAGTTCCGAGGCCCGGCCCTGGCCGATGATGCGGGGCAGGATGGCGCAGGCGCCCATGTCGCAGCCGGCCAGGCCCACGCGGGTGAACAGGAAGGCGGTCCTGGCGCGCGGCGTGCCGAGCCTCATGTCCGAGGCCATGGCCATGATGGCGCCCGCCCCGGCGCAGGCCCCGTCCACCGCCGCGATCACCGGCTGCGGACAGCCGCGCATGGCCTTGACCAGGTCCCCGGTCATGCGGGTGAAGTTCAGCAGGCCCGGCATGTCCATCCTGGTCAGCGGCCCGATGATCTCGTGCACGTCGCCGCCCGAGCAGAAGTTGCCTTCCGCGCCCACGATCACCACGGCCCTGCAGTCCTTCGCATAGACCAGGGACCGGAACAGGTCGCGCAGCTCGGCGTAGGACTCGAAGGTCAGCGGGTTCTTCCGCTCCGGGCGGTTCAGGGTGACGACCCCCAGCCCCGCCTCGCAGGACCAGAGGAAATGTTCAGCCTTGTAGTCGGCGGCCTTAAAAGCGCCCATCGGCGTCATCCCTTGACGGAAGCGTGTTGCAGTGAGCGCTTGGCCCGATCGAGCAGGCTGAGCAGGTCGTCGGTCTCGGCCTCATTGAGGCCCGAGAACATGGCCTCGATCCAGCCGGCGTGGGCTGTGGCCATGGCCCGGAAGCGGTGGGCGCCCTCAGGCGTCAGCCGCACCCGCTGCATGCGCCGGTCGGCGGCCTCGCAGGGCTCGATCAGGCCGTCGGCCTTCAGCCGATTGGCCAGGCCCGTGACATTGCCGTTGGTGACCATCAGGGCCTTCGACACCTGACCCAGCGGCAGGCCGTCGGACCCGGCGCGTTCCAGCGCCGCCATGAAGTCGAAGCGCGGCAGGGTGGTGTCGAACTCGTCGCGGAAGCGCGCGGCGATACGGCGTTCGACCGTCGAACTGCAGGTCAGGAGCCGGAGCCAAAGCCGGAGCGACTGGCGCGCGTGCGGCGCGCCGCCGAGGCGGTCCTGCAGATCGGGGGCGAGGCTCATCCGACCTCTCCGCCGGCGATGGGCACCGCCGCGCCATTGATCCCGACCGCCTCGTCCGAACACAGCCAGGCGATGGTGGCGGCCACTTGGTCGGGAGAGATCAGCCGCCCCTGGGGATTGGCCGACGCCAGCTGCGCCCGCGCCTCCTCGGCGCTGCGGCCGGTCTTGGCTGCGATCAGCTCGCCGGCGCGCGCCACGATGTCTGTGTCGGTGAAGCCGGGGCAGACGGCGTTGACCGTGATCCCCTTCGTCGCGACCTCCAGCGCCAGGGCGCGGGTCAGGCCGACCAGACCGTGCTTGGCCGCCACGTAAGCCGCGACATAGCCGTAACCCTTCAGCCCGGCGGTGGAGGCGACGTTGACGATCCGTCCCGCGCGCGCCTCCAGCATGGCCGGCAGCGCCGCCTGGGCGCAGAGGAACGCCCCGGTCAGGTTCACCGCCAGCACCGCGTCGAAATCGGCGCGGCTGGTTTTCAGGAAGGGGGCGGACGGTGCCGCGCCGGCGTTGTTGATCAATATGGACACCGGCCCGAACCACTCCACGGCCGTGGCGAAGGCGCGCCGGACCTCGGCCTCGTCGGTGATGTCGGCGGCCACCGCGAAGGCGCCGCCCAGGGTCTCGGCCCGCGCCGCCAGCCGCGCCGGATCGCGCCCGACCAGCGTCACCCGGCAACCCACCTCGTGCAGCCGCGCCGCCGTCGACGCCCCGATGCCGCTGCCGCCACCGGTGATCAGGGCATGGTGCCCTTCCAGTCCGCTCACGACGCCCCCGCCTCGGCCGCGCGCTTGAGGTTGCGCTTCAGCTGCTCATGGCCCGCGTCGTACTGCACCGGGGGCTTCAGCCCCGTCCAGCCGAGCTCGGCGGCGGCCCGAAGGCTCCAGGCGGGGTCGGCCAGGTGCGGTCGGGCCAGCGCGATCAGGTCGGCGCGGCCCGCCGCCAGGATCGAGTTGCAGTGGTCGGGCTCGAAGATGTTGCCCACCGCCATGGTCGCCACCCCGGCCTCGTTCCTGATCAGGTCGGAGAAGGGGGTCTGGAACATCCGTCCATAGACGGGTTTGGCCTGGGGCGTGGTCTGGCCGGCGGAGACGTCGATCAGGTCGGCGCCGGCTTCCGCGAAGGCGCGGGCGATGGCCACGGTGTCTTCCGGCGACAGCCCGTCCTCGACCCAGTCGGTGGCCGAAAGGCGCACCGACATCGGCCGCTCCTGGGGCCACACGGCGCGCATGGCCCGGAACACCTCCAGCGGGAAGCGCAGCCGGTTCTCCAGCGAGCTGCCGTACGCGTCGGTGCGGTGGTTGGAGACCGGAGTCAGGAACGACGAGAGCAGGTAGCCGTGGGCGCAGTGCAGCTCAACCATGTCGAAGCCGGCCTCGATGGCCCGCCCGGTCGCCCGCACGAAATCGTCCCTGACCCGGTCCATGTCGGCCCGCGTCATGGCGCGCGGCGCCGGGTTCTTCTCCGACCAAGGGATGGCCGAGGGCGCGATCAGCTCCCAGTTCCCGTCGGCCAGCGGCATGTCGTCTCCGCCCTCCCAGGGCAGGCGGTTGGAACCCTTGCGTCCGGCGTGGCTGAGCTGGACCGCGACCTTGGCGTCCGAGCCCGAATGAATGAAGTCGACGATGCGCTTCCAGGCCCGGGTGTGCTCGTCCGTGTACAGACCCGCGCAGCCCGGCGTGATGCGGCCGTCGGCGGAGACGTCGGTCATCTCGGTGAAGACCAGGCCGGCCCCGCCCATGGCTCGCGCGCCCAGGTGCACCAGGTGGAAGTCGCCCACCGTCCCGTCGGTCGCGCTGTACATGCACATGGGCGAGACCACGACGCGGTTGGCGGTGGTCATGCCGCGCAGACTCAGCGGCGTGAACATCGGCGGGGGCGCCGGCGCGTTGCCGGCGACCGCTCCGGCGAAGTCGCGCTCGACGCTCTCCAGGAACTCGGCGTCGCGCAGGCGCAGGTTCTCGTGGCTGACCCTCTGGCTGCGGGTCAGCAGAGAATAGGTGAACTGCAGGGGCTTGAGCCCCGTGTAGCGCTCCAGATGCTCGAACCATTCGGTGGAGTTGCGCGCGGCGCTCTGCAGCTTGAACACCTCGACCTCGCGCACCGCCTGGTACTCGTCCAGCGCCCGGTCCAGCGGCTTTCCGGAGTGCAGCACCTCGGCCAGCTTGATGGCGTCCTCGATGGCCAGCTTGGTGCCCGAGCCGATGGAGAAGTGGGCTGTGTGGGCGGCGTCGCCGATCAGCACCGTCTTGCCGTCGCGCCAGCTCTTGCAGAGCACGCGCGGGAACTGCAGCCAGGCCGACCCGCGCAGGTGGGCGGCGTTGCTCATCAGGGCGTGGCCGTCCAGCCAGTCGCCGAACAGGGCCTCGCCCGCGCGGCAGGTCTCGGACTGGTCCATCGCGTCGAAGCCCAGGCCAGCCCAGGTCTCGGGCGAACACTCGATGATGAAGGTCGAGAGACCGTCTTCGAAGCGGTAGGCGTGGGCCCAGATCCAGCCGTGCGGCGTCTCCTTGAAGATGAAGGTGAAGGCCTCGAAGGCCTTCTCGGTCCCCAGCCAGACGAACTTGTTGGCGCGGATTTCGACGTCGGCGCCGAAGACCTCGGGGCGGCTGTTGCGCACACGGCTGTTCAGCCCGTCGGCGGCGATGACCAGGTCGGCGTCCTTAAGGCGCGGATCGTCCGGGCCGATCTCGGTTTCGAACTCCAGCCTGACGCCCAGCTCCCGGGCGCGGGCCTGCAGCACCTGCAGCAGGCGCTTCCTGCCGATGCCGGCGAAGCCGTGGCCGGAGGAGGTGATCCGCTCGCCGCGGAAGAAGACGTCGATGTCGTCCCAGTGGGCGATGGCCGCAGCGATCGCCTTCGCCCCTTCCGGGTCGTTGGCGCTCATGTTCTCCAGCGTCTGGTCGGACAGCACCACGCCCCAGCCGAAGGTGTCGTCGGGCCGGTTGCGCTCATAGACAACGAGCTCGTGCGCCGGGTCGCGCAGCTTCATCGAGATCGCGAAATAGAGGCCCGCCGGCCCGCCGCCGAGACACGCGACCTTCATGGCCGGGTCACCCTTGCTGCAGATGCTTTAGGCTTAAACTATCCGCGGACGGGGCGTCCAGCGGCGATTGCGAACTCACGGGGATGTGCGTCAGGCGCCCGCCGTCGCCGCGCGGGCCAGGGCCTCGATGGCGGCCCAGTCGCCGGCCTCCATGGCGGCCTGGGGCGCCAGCCAGGAGCCGCCGACGCAGAGCACATTGGCAAGGCCGAGATACCTGGGCGCGGTCTCCGCCGAGATGCCGCCGGTCGGGCAGAACTTCACCTGGGGGAAGGGCCCGCCGAGCGCCTTGAGCAGGTCGTAGCCCCCGACCTGGGTGGCGGGAAACAGCTTGAAGCGGTCGTAGCCCAGCTCCAGCCCCGACATGATCTCCGAGGCCGTGACCACGCCGGGAAGCAGCGGGAAGCCGGCGTCGCGCGCCGCGCCAAGCAGGGCCGGGGTGGAGCCGGGCGAGACGCCGAAGGAGGCGCCTGCCTTCATGACGGCCTCCATGTCGCGCGGATTAAGCAGGGTGCCGGCGCCGACCATCGACTCCGGAACCTCGGCGGCGGCGGCCTTGACCGCCTCGAGCGCGGCCGAGGTGCGCATGGTGATCTCGATGATCCCGACCCCACCCCTGGCCAGCGCCCGGGCCAGCGGCGCGGCATGGCGCCAGTCCTGGATCACCACCACCGGGATCACCGGCGAGCGGGTCATCACGGCTTCGGACGTGAGGGGGGTCTGGCTCATCGAAGAACTCTTGCGCAGGAAGGAATGACACCGTTGTCATAGCGGAGAGCGCTGCGCCGCGCAAAGCCTGGACGGCGCCGCTTCCGAATCCCCTTTTAGCCGGAATCGAAACGGCCGGACCCCTTCGGATCCGGCCGCACGAAAATTCCTGCCGGGAAGGCTGGCTTAAGCCGCTTCCTTGGCCCGCGCCGGGTGGAAGAACAGGGCCTGGCCGATCGCCGCCTTCACCGTCTCCGGCTGGAAGGGCTTGGTGATCAGGAAGGTCGGTTCCGGGCGCTCGCCGGTCAGCAGCCGCTCGGGGAAGGCGGTGATGAAAATCACCGGCACGTCATAGCGGGCCAGGATGTCCTTCACCGCGTCGATGCCCGAGGAGCCGTCGGCGAGCTGGATGTCGGCCAGCACCAGGCCGGGCCGGCGGCGCGCCACGCTGTCCACCGCCTCGTTGTGGGTGGCGGCCACGTCGAGCACCTTGTGGCCGAGTTCGCGCACCAGGGCCTCGATGTCGGCGGCGATCACCGGCTCGTCCTCGATGATCAGGACCTCGGTGGCCAGTTCGGCGTCGATCTCGGCCTGGGCGGCGGAGATCAGCTTTTCGACCTCGGCCACGTCCGTATCCAGAATCTGGGCGGCCTCGGAGGGAGTGAAGCCTTCCAGCGCGGTCAGCAGGAAGGCCTGGCGCGAACGTGGGGCGATGCGCAGCAACCGCCGGGCGGCCTCGTCCGAACCGTGGGAGACGGTCTCTTCCGTCTCCAGCGTCGCGCCGGTCGAAACCCAGATAGTGTGGAACACGTGGTAGAGCGCCACGCGCGGGGTCATGTGGGTCTGCAGTTGTCGCTCGCCCGCCGCCAGGGCTTCGAGCGCGACGCGCACATAGTTGTCCCCGGTCGCCTGATCTCCGGTCAGGGCCCGCGCATAGCGGCGGACATACGGCAGATGAGGCGCAAGTCTGGCCAGAAGACCCATGGACGGTTTCCCCGACAAATGTGATGCACAGGCACGTCGCGAGCGAAACCAGCGGCTCCGACCGCGACGTGCTACCCCTGCTGAACGGCCCAGGTCCCGGTTGGTTCCTCGACGCGAGGGCAGCTTGGCCATATTATTGCAAAATGCGTGGAACCTCCGTCGAATTCTGACGTTGTGACCGACGAGCCCTTTCCTTGTCAGCGCGCTCCGGCGGGGGCTGCGCGCGGTGGACCTAATGATCGATCAAAACGACTCGGCGCGTCGCAGGCCTGTTTCCAGCGAAGATTCGACCGACGAAGCCCGGCTGCGTCAGCAGGCCATCGGCGTGAAACTGCGCCAGATGTTCGACCAGGTGGTGTCGGAACCGGTGCCGGACGAATTCCTCGAGATTCTCCGCCGCGCCGACGCGCGCAGCGAGGGCGGCGAATGAGCCGTCCCGAAAGTGACGCCGACGCCCCGTTCAAGCGGGAGCTGGTCGGCCTCATCCCGCATCTGCGCGCCTTTGCCCGCACCCTCTGCGGCGACCCGACCGCGGCCGACGACCTGGCCCAGGACGCCATGATGAAGGCCTGGGACGCACGCGCCAGCTTCCAGATGGGCACCAACATGAAGGCCTGGACCTTCATGATCCTGCGCAACCAGTTCTATTCCGAGAAGCGCCGGTCCTGGCGCCAGTCCCAGCTGGACCAGGAGGCGGCCGAACGCACCCTGGTGGCGCCGGATGATCCGGAAGCGCCCGTGGCGCTCGACGAACTGCGCCTGGCCCTGGGCAGCCTGCCGGACGAACAGCGCGAAGCCCTGGTGCTCGTGGGCGCCGGCGGCTTCGCCTACGAAGAGGCGGCTGAGATCTGCGGCTGCGCCGTGGGCACGGTGAAGAGCCGGGTGAGCCGCGCGCGGCGCGCGCTGCAGGCCGCGCTCGACCAGGGGGATTACGAACGGGACGGCGCGCCGGCCGGCGACGCCATGGGCTCGATCCTGGCCGACGCCGAACGGTTGAGCGGCGCCCGGTAAGGCGATGGGACTGTTCAGGGCCTGGACGCGGGCCTCTCGGTTCCAGACCATCCGAAACCGCCTGGCGCTGGCGCTCGCCATCGCGCTCTTGCCCGTGCTCGCGCTCGGCGCCCTGCAGGCCGTGGGCGCCTACAACCGCGAAGCCGACCATCAGCGCCTGGACCTGGCGATGGGCGCCCAGCGGGTGGCCTCCACCGCCCAGGCCCGGCTGGAAAGCGCGATCTCGGTGCTCGAGACGCTGCAGAGCGAAACCACCGGGGCCGCCTGCGCGCCGCGCCTGGAAGCCCTCAGCCACCGCCTGCAGGGCTACCAGGCGTTCATCCGGTATTCGGCGACGGGCGTGGCGGTCTGCGCCAGCCAGGGCGCCGGCGTCCCGGCTCCGGCGCTCGGGGCGGCCTGGTTCCGACGGCTGCGCGAGGGAGACCCGATGGTGCTGACGCGCACGGGCTCGACAGCCCTCACCGCGGTCAGAATCGAGCGGCCGGAGGGGACCTTCGACGGCGCCTATGTCGCCCTGCTGCCCCTGTCGGAACTGCGTCCCGGCCAGGGCCAGGGCGCCCTGCCCCCGGGCGCGGAGGTCGCCGTGGCCGACGGCTCAGGACACATTCTGAACGCCACACACGCCGACGCCTTCGGCGCTCCGCCGCCCGCGCGTCTGGTCGAAGCCCGCCGCAACGGCTCCGCCTGGTTCTACGCCCGCGACGGCCAAGGCCACCGCCGGCTGTTTTCCGCAGCGCCCCTGGTCCAGGACGACGCCTTCGTCATCCTGTCGGCCTCGACCCAGGGGGTGTTCTCCTGGGCCCGGCTCAATCCCCTGGCCAGCTTCGTCCTGCCCTTCATCGCCTGGTGCCTGGCGGTGGGCGCGGTCCTGATCGTGGCCGAGCGGGTGGTGATCCGCTGGCTGGGGTATCTGGAGCGCATCGCCTCGATCTACGCCAAAGGCCGGTTCTCGGTCCGGCCCGTTCAGGCCCGCAACGCGCCGCTGGAGATCCGCAACCTGGCCCACACCCTGGACCAGATGGCCGACGCCATCGACCGGCGCGATGCGGAGCTGCGCGAATCCCTGGCGCACAAGGACGCGCTGATGCGCGAGATCCACCACCGGGTGAAGAACAACCTGCAGGTCATTTCCTCCCTGCTCAACATGCAGCAGCGCTCGCTGACCGACCCCGCCGCCCGCGCGGCGATGAGCGACACCCGCCAGAGGATCACCGCGCTGGCCCTGATCTACCGCGCCCTCTACCAGAGCCCGGACCTGAGACGCGTGGACGTGCGCAGCTTCCTGGAGGAGCTGATCTCCCAGCTGGTGGCGGGCGACACCGGACGCAGCGGCCCCCTGGTCCGCAGCGAACTGGAGGCCGATCCGCTGGTCATCGATCCCGACAAGCTGGCGCCGCTGGCCCTGTGGGCCGTGGAGGCGATCACCAACGCCCAGAAGCACGCCTTCGACGGCCGGGGCGGCATGCTGCGGGTCCGTTTCAAGGTCGAGCGCGAGGAATCGACGCTTGAGGTCGAGGACGACGGGCCGGGGATGGCCGAGGCGGAAGCCGCCCTGGACCAGGGGGTGGGACGCACCCTGATGACCGCCTTCGCCCGCCAGCTCAGAGGCCGGGCCGAGATCGTGCGCGGACCGCAGGGCGGTCTGCTGGCCCGGCTCTCCTTCCCGACCCCCGAGGCCAGCGAGCAGATGGCCGAGGATGACGACGCCGGCCCGGACACCGGTGGCGGCACGGGGAACAAGGATGCAGCCTGAACGTTGAACCCGCGCATACGGGAGTATCGTCATGCGCAAGTTCTTTGTTCTCTTCGCCGCCGCCGCGGCCCTGACGACCGCCGCCTGCAACACCGTCGCCGGCGCGGGCAAGGACATCAAGGCGGCCGGCACGGCCGTCACCCAGACGGCCGAAGACGCCAAGCCCAAATAGGCTGTCCGCAGCCTTGATCGCGTGAGGCCCCGCCGCTCCCCCAGCGGGGCTTTTCGTTGCGGGAATAGGCGGGCGTGCTAATCCTTGGCCGGCAAATTCGGGGGGAGCCGGAATGAACGCTCAGGGTTCGGCGCGGGCGGAGACAGGCCTGCTGACGGTGGTGGCCGCCTCCTCGGCCGGCACGGCCTTCGAGTGGTACGACTTCTTCGTCTTCGCCAACCTCGCCACCGTCCTCGGCAAGCAGTTCTTCGCCCAGGCCTCGCCGGCCACGGGCTTCCTGCTGGCGCTGGCCACCTTTGCGCTCGGCTTCTTCGTCCGCCCCCTGGGCGCCCTGGTCTTCGGGGCCTTCGGCGACGCCAACGGCCGAAAGCGCGCCTTCCTGGTCACCATCACCATGATGGGCCTGGCCACCGTCGGCATCGGCCTGATCCCCGGCTTCGACAAAATAGGCATCGCCGCGCCCCTGATCCTGGTGGCGCTGCGCGTGCTGCAGGGCTTCGCGCTGGGCGGCGAATACGGCGGAGCGGCCATCTACGTGGCGGAACATGCCCCAGACGCCAAGCGCGGCTACATGACCGGCTGGATCCAGACCTCCGCCGCCTTCGGCCTGGTCGGCGCGCTGGGCGTCATCCTGGCCACCCAGTCAATCCTGGGAACCGAGGCCTTCGAAGCCTGGGGCTGGCGCGTGCCTTTCCTGCTCTCCTCGGTGCTGCTGATCCTGTCACTGTGGGTGCGCATGAAGCTGGGCGAAAGCCCCGCCTTCGAACGCATGGAAGCCGAGGCCGCGGGCAAGCGCGCGCCTGTCGCCGAGACTTTCCTGCGCTGGCGGAACCTGAAGTACGTCTTCCTGGTGCTGTTCGGGGTGATGATCGCCCAGGGCGCGGTCTGGTACGCGGCCTTCTTCTACAGCCGCTTCTTCATGGAGAAGATCCTCAAGGTCGACACCACCACGGTCAACGAGGTGATGGCCATCGTGACCCTGGTCAGCGCGGTGCTCTACGTCGCCTTCGCCTGGCTGTCGGACAAGATCGGGCGCAAGCCGGTGATGCTGTTCGGCATGATCCTGGCGGTGATCGCCTACCTGCCGATCACCGGCCATTCGGCCTTCCACTACCTGACCCGCTACGCCAATCCGGCGCTCGCCGAGGCCCAGGCCAAGTCACCGGTCAGCGTCGTCGCGGACCCCAACGACTGCGCCCTGCAGTTCGATCCCGTGGGCAAGGCGACCTTCGCCTCCTCCTGCGATATCGCGAAGAGCGTTCTGACCAACGGCGGGGTCTCCTACGCCAATGTGGCGGCGCCGGCCGGTTCGATCGCCGAGGTCCGGGTGGGCGAGGTCGTGGTCAAGTCCGCCGACGCGCGCGCGCTCAAGGGCGACGCCCAGAAGAAGGCCAAGGGCGCGGTCGAGACGCAGCTCAAGGCGGCGCTCAAGGCCGCCGGTTATCCCGACAAGGCCGACCCGAAACAGGTCGACTTCCAGGGGCTGGTGCTGGTGATGCTGGTGCTCACGGTGGCGGCCTCGGCGCTGTACGGACCCCAGGCGGCGGCCCTGGTCGAGCTGTTCCCGACCCGGGTGCGCTACACCGGCATGGGCGTGCCCTACAACATCGGCACCGGCTGGGTCGGCGGCTTCCTGCCGGCCGCCGCCTTCGCCCTGATGGCGCTCAACGGGGACATCTATTTCGGCCTGTGGTACCCGGTGGTGTTCACCGCCGTGGCCATCGTCGTGGCCCTGATCTTCCTGCCCGAGACCAAAGGGCGGGATTTGCACACGATCGAGAACTAGGGGCCGCGCACCCGCACCTTCGCGTGGGCCTCACGGCCCTCGGGGTCGGAGACGCTCAGCGCATAGAACCCCGCCGACGGCGGGCGCCAAACCACGCGGCCGGACACCGGCTCGCGCGCCAGGGGGCGACCGTCGACGAACCAGTTGAGGTCGCGTCCCCGCGCCGCCAGCACCAGGCCGCGGCTGGAAGCGCCCAGGCTGTCCACCTGCACCGTGGTCCCGTCGGTCGGGAAGATCAGGACCGGGCCGGACTCCGCCGGCTCCAGCCGCTGCAGCGCGATCGGCGCCCCGCGGGGGGCGATGGGCGGGGGCGCCTTGAAGGGGGTGTCGATCAGGTCGAAGACGTCGAACAGCAGGGGCGCAGCCGCATCGCGCCCGGTCAGGCCGCCGCGGGCGCCGCCGTCGGGCCGTCCGGTCCAGACGATCACCACATAGCCGCCGCCCACCCCCGCTGCGAGCGCGTCGCGGTAGCCGTACGATGTCCCGGTCTTGAAGGCGATACGCGGCCCCCTGGCCATCAGGGCGCCGGGGGTGCGGCCGCGCGGCGGCGGCGTCTCGCGCAGGATGTCGAGGATCTGGCCGGCGGTCTCGGGCCGCACCAGCACCGAGCCTCCCTCGCCGGGCCTGCGGGCCGCATCGGCCCGGGTCCAGGCCAGGGGCTTGGCGACCCCGCCGTCGGCCAGGGCCGCGTAGAGCACCGCCAGGTCCTGCAGGCTGATCCCCGCCCCGCCCAGCGCCAGCGCCAGGCCCGCGCCCTTGAAGCGCGCCTTGGGCCGCACGAGGCGCACCCCCGCCTGCTCCAACCGCGCCTGGAACACCTCCGGCCCGATCTTCTCCAGGGTCGCCACCGCCGGGACGTTGAGCGAATTGGTCAGGGCCTCACGCGCGGTGACCTCGCCGTGGAAGCTGCGGTCGAAATCCTCGGGCTGGTAGTCGCCGAAGCGGGTGGGGGCGTCGTTCAGCCGGGTGTCGGGCGCCGCCAGTCCCTGGTCGAAGGCGAACGCGTAGACGAACGGCTTCAGCGCCGATCCGGGCGAGCGCAGGGCGTGGGTCATGTCCACCCAGCCGCCGGGCCGGTCGAGTCCGGCGGAGCCGACCGCGGCGCGCACGGCGCGGGTCTTCAACTCGACCACCAGAACGCCGACGCTGGTCTCCGGCCCCTGGGCGGTTGCGGTCGTACGCGCGAACTCCTCCAGCCGGGCCTGCAGGCCCGCGTCGATCGTGGTCTCCACAGTGGGTGTCAGCATCGGCGCCTGGCGCGCCAACCGGCCCGCGGCGTGCCAGGCCAGTTTCGGGAAGGCGGCGCGGCCCGTGGGCAGGGGCTCGGCGTCGGCCTCATCGCGGGCGGCCGCGGTGATCGCGCCCGCTCGCAGCAGCTTGTCCAGCACGATCCGGCGCGCGGCGCGCGCGGCGGCGGGGCGCAGGTCGGGGCGGCGCGCTTCGGGGGCCTGGGGCAGGGCGATCAGCAGCGCCTGTTCGCCCAGCGTCAGGGTCTCCGGCTCATGGCCGAAGTAGGACAGGGAGGCCGCGCGCACCCCCTCCAGATTGCCGCCGTAGGGGGTGAGCGTCAGATAGAGCGCCAGGATCTGGTCCTTGCTGAGCCGCGCCTCCAGCTGGCCGGCGCGGAACATCTCGACCAGCTTGGCCAGAAGGGTGCGCGGATGCGGCTCCAGCAGGCGCGCGGTCTGCATCGTGATGGTCGAGCCGCCGGAGACCACACGGCCGGCGCGGCTGTTGCCGATCAGGGCGCGCAGGACAGCCCCGGGATCGACGCCGGGATGGAGCCGGAACGCCGCGTCCTCGACCTTCAGCAGATGGGCGAGGAAACCCGGATCGGTGCGCTTCAGGTCCGCGCGGATGCGCCAGCGGCCCCGCTCCACCGGCAGGGCCCGGAGCCAGGTTCCGCGCCGGTCCAGCGCCACCGGCGAGGACCGGGCCGCCTTGCCCATGTCGGGCGGCAGGGCGAGGTCGAGCGCGGCGACGAGGACCTCGACGCCCATCAGCGCCATCAGGCCGATGACGATGGCCCGCACCCATCCCGGGCGCTCGAAGGGAAGTTTCGAGCGCCACACGTTCCACCACGACGCGTCCATCACCCGCCCGGCGCCACCGCCATGCGGCCGCCCTCGGTGCGGGCGAAGACGTTGGAGCGGTACATGTCGCGCGCCTCCGCCCCCGGCCGGTAGAAGTCGCCGGCGGTGACGGCCCGGACCACATAGGCCACGGCGAAGTGCTCGTTGCCGGGCAGGGTCATGGCCGCAACGAAGCGGTCGTCGCGCATCTCCTGGGCGTTGGTTCCCCTGAGTTCGCCCAGGAACTTGTAGGGACCCTCGGAGCTGTCCTCGGGACTGAGCACCGTCTCGATCTCCAGGCCCGCCGGCAGGGCGTCGTCGATGACCAGGGGCAAGGTGCGACCCTGGCCGGAGCGGCCGCTGATGCGCACCACCATCCTCTGGCCCTGGGCCAGATGGGTCGGATCGACCGGCGCGCCCTGCATCGTAAACCAGGCCTTCTCCAGCGAGAGTCCCTGCGCCGCCGTGCCCGGCGCGGTGGCCGGAGAACCGCGCACCGTCACCGTGCGCCACAGGGCGCCGGAGCCGCGATTGACGAAGCGCGCCGAGGCCAGCTTGCCCACGCCCCAGCGATGGGCGCCGCCGCTGTCGACCAGTGGCGTGACCCCCACAGCTTCGATCTTCGGCACACCTGAGGCCCGCAGCATGAAGTGCGCCGCCTGCAGCAGACGGGCCTGCTCCTGGGTGGTGAGCGAGTCGGGATCGCGCACGGCGCCCTCCAGCTTCTTCTGCAGCGAGCGGGCGATGTCGGGCTCGCCCGCCTCATAGGCCAGGGCGATGACCGACGACAGGTCGCGCAGCGGCGACTGGTACCAGTCCTCCGGCGCGCGGTAGCCGAGCGCCTCGATCGCCTGCTTGAAGCTGTCACGGGCTCTCGCCTGATCGCCCATCAGGGCGAGGCCCGCCCCGACCTGGGCGCGGGCCAGCGGCGACTTCTCGGTCTTGAACTGCACGTCGTGGTACCAGCGCAGCCGCGCCAGATCGCCCCGCTTGGCCTTGGCCAGGACATAGAGCGCATAGGCCGAGGCGCGCGAGCGCATGCGCTTGGTGGCCTCCCCGCTGCGTTCCTTGTCGAACACCCACCACTCCGGATACTCGAGCTTGTAGGCGACGGCCGCGAAGCCGTCGGGGCGCGAGATCATCCGCATGGCCGAGAGCGCCTTTTCCACAGCGGCCTGCGGTACCGGGGCGCCTTGGGCCTGGGCCTCGATCAGGAAGTCGGTGGCGTAGGCGCCCAGCCAGGCGTCCGCCTCCCCGTCCCCGACCCTCCAGAGCCCGAAGGCCCCGTCGGAGGACTGCCGGTCGAGCAGGCGTCCGACCGCGTCGGAGAGCAGGGGATGGGCGCGGCGCACCAGCTTGCCGTCGGTCCCCACCTCGGTGACGTAGAGCCAGGGATAGGCGGCCGAGACCAGCTGTTCGGTGCAGCCGTAGGGGTAGCGCGACAGGGCTGTGGCGATGGGCGCCGGGTCGAAGCCCTTGAACGGCGAGTAGCTGACCTCCAGCGTCGCCGAGCCGGGGGTGAAGCCGGCCAGGGCGTCCGCCCCCGGGGTCCAGGCCTCGCCCGCCTTCTGCAATTCGGTGGTGACCCTGGTCTCCGGTCCCCAGCCCGTGCGGGTCTCGATGTCGTAGGTGCGCGGATAGCTGAAGCCCGGGCCGGTAACGCCGAAGCGGACCTGGCCCACGCCGGCGCGGCTGGCGCCGGCGAGCGTGACCCGGTCGGTCAGGCGCTGGCCGGTGATCAGGGCGTAGAGCTTCTTGAAGAAGCCCACGACCCCGCCGGAGCCCTGGGCGGTGGCGGTATAATCGCCCGCCTTGCCCTCGAGGTTGTGCAGCTCGAGCGTCGCCAGGGCCTGGTCGCCCGGCGCCAGGAAGCGCGGCAGGTCCAGTTCCGCCACCACCGGCTCGTGGACGGTGACGCGCTGGTCGGCGGAGCCTACGGCCTCGTCGGTCCAGGCCACGGCCATGACCCGGACCTCGCCGTTGAAGTCGGGCGCCGGCAGGGTGATCTTCGCATTGCCGTCGAGACCGGTCTCGACCACGCCGGACCACAGGGCCACGGTCTTGATCGGGCTGACGGTCAGGCCCTCGCCGCCGATCTCGTCGGCGCCGTAGTTCAGCGAGGCCGGGGCGCCCAGGTTGGGATCGAGCAGGCGGCCATAGTCGTCACGGTAGTCGACGCCCAGCGCGCGCTTGCCGAAGTACCATTTGACCGGGTCGGGGCTCTCGAACTTGGTGATGTTCAATATGCCCTGGTCGACCGCGGCGATGGTCACCCGCGCCTTCTGGCCCAGGCGCAGGCCCTGGACGTGGATGGGCACGGTCAGCTGTTCGCGGCCGCGCATCTTCTCCGCGGCGCCGACCTTGATGGCGAGCTTTCGCCCGCGCGGATCGATGGGCACATAGGCCAGGCCGATGGCGCGGCGCGGCTTGGGCGTCGCCACCGGGTCGCGCGGCTGCACCACCGAGACCATGACATAGGCCCCGCCGCCCCAGGACGGGTTGGAGCGCAGGCGCACGGTGGTCCCGCCCGCCGGCACTGTGATGTTCTTCAGCTCCACGATCCGGTCGGTGGCGACCGCCACCTGGGCCTCGCCGGCGTAGGGCGCCTTGATGGTGATGGCCACCATGTCGCCCTGACCGTAGGTCTGTGACCCGGCGGAGACCCGCACCATGTCGGGCGCCTCCGCGTCCTTGGCGGGCGAGCCCCAGCCCGAGGCGAAGCGCACCACGGTGGTCGACTTGGTCCGGGGATCCTCCAGCACCAGGCGGTAGTCGCCCCAGCCCAGGCGCCGGGCCAGTCGGGCCGGACCGCCGGAGCCGACGTTCAGCGTGCCCTTGGCGGCGATCACGTCGCGGCTGGTGCGCCGCCACTTCCATTTGCCGTCCTGCTGGAACCAGTCGTAGTTCCAGTTCTCGGTCACCAGCGTCCAGTTCACCCCGGAAGCCGGGATGCGGGCGCCCGCGGCATTGACCGCCACGATGTCGAAATTGACCAGCGGGTCGCGGGTGTTGAACGAGCCCGAGCCTTGATCAACCTTGACGCCGAGATACTCGCCGCGCTGGCGGATCTTCAGCTCCGCCCCCTCACGCACCGGACGGCCGCCGGGCTCGAACACCGAAGCGGTGATCAGGGCCTTGAGTGGCTGGGCGCTGTCGCCCGCCTTGTCGGCGCCCACCGCCAGCACCGCGTGGCCGGAGCCGTCGGTCACAGTCTCGGTCAGGTCGAGCTGCTTTTCCTCGTAGCGGGTCTGGGCGTCGCCCCAGGCGTAGTCCTTGAAGGCCGGGAAGGGATCGAGATCGGCCTTGATGCGGGCCTCGCCCTGCACCTTCAGCCCCGCGCCGGGCGCGCCGTAGAGGAAGCGGGCGTCGACCCCGACGTTGCGGGTTTCGGTCCCGGTGAGCGGCGTCTCCTTGTTAGACGCCAGGTCCACCGCCAGCCGCTGGGGCGCGAAGTCCTCCACCGAGAAGCTGTAGGATCCGGCCGGCTGGTCCAGGCCGTCGATCTTCAGCTCCGCGGTCCAGCGGCCGCGCGGCGCGGTCTTCGGCAGCTCGACATTGGCCGAGGCGAAGCCGTCCGGGGCGTCGGTGAACTTCCAGCGTCCGATCTCCACGCCCGATGGGCGCTTGACCACGATCATGCCGGCCCGGTCCTTGATGGCCTTGGCCTCGACGTCGCGCAGCAGGGCGACCAGGCGCACGGTCTCGCCCGGGCGGTACACGCCGCGGTCAGAATAGAGGTAGCTGTCGACCACGCCCGTTGAAGCGCGTCCGCCGGTCAGCTTGCCGCCGCCCTCGCTCTGGCGGCCGCCGACGCCCTGGTTGGACAGGTCCACCGGCGAACGGTCGATCTCCATGGTGGTGAAGTCCGAGCCCGGCCCGTAGGCCATCACCGCCTTGGCGGCCTCGGCGCCCTTGCCGTCGAGCAGGGCCTTGGCGAAGCGCGCATGGCCCTCGCCGTCGGTCGTCGCCGTGGCCAGGTCCTCGCCGTCGTGGGCGACTAGGGCGAGCTTGATGCCGACCAGCGGGTGGGCGGTCTTCAGGGAGCGGACGGTGACGTCCAGCCCCTCGGCGCCCTGGTAGGAGACGAGCGCCATGTCGGTGAACAGGATCCAGCGCCGGGCGCGCGCGACCTGCTCGCCGCCGCCCTCTTCGTCGTCGTCAGAGTTCTTGGCCTTGATATCGCGTCCGCCCGAGGCGTCGCTGGCCTTGATCACATAGGCGCCGGCCTTCAGCTCCTTGAGCACCGCGCCCAGCGGGAAGACGGTGGTGATCCGCTCGCCCTGGGCCCCCTTGACCGCGACCTCGCCCTTCCAGACCCGGCGGCCATCCTCGCCCACGCCGTCCTCACCGCCGTCGTAGGAATATTCGCCCTCGTTGGTGGGCTCGGGCGCCGAGATCGACTTGCGCACCAGGTTACGGTCCGGCACGCGCCAGACCTCGATCGACAGCTTGGCGACATTGATGGTCTCGATGCCGACCCCGTCGGCGTCCTCGCGCGGCAGGATCACGCCCTCGCCGGCGAAGCCCACGTAAGGCGGCTTCTCGCCGAAGGTGAAGTCGATGTCGGCGTTGGCCGCCAGCTTGTGGCCGCCCCTGGCCGCGGGCAGGCCCTTCAGCATGGTCACGCGCCGGTCGTAGAAGCCGAGACCCGTCAGGCACAGCTCCGCCGGGTTCTTCGGATTGACCGAGGCGGCCGGCGGCTTGCCCGGATCGGGGGAGACCAGCACGAAGTCCGAATAGGCCCGGCCCTTGTCCAGGGGCTCGGTGAACTCGACGCAGGCCTTCGGATTGGCGCCGGAGGTGTCCACCCGCTGGCGCCAGACCGCGAAGCCTTCCGGCTTGGGCAGGCCCGCGCGCGGAGCGTGGGCGTCCCGGGGGTGGCCGAACAGGCCGAAGGGACCCGATCCGCCCGGACTGAGGTGGATGCTCTCGCTGGCCTTGGCGAGGGCGAATCCCCCGAACAGGCCCGCAAAAAGAATGCCGACGGCGCCTAGCACCATCGGCCTGTTTTTCCACCATTCCATGAGAGTCGCTCCCGCGAAGCGAGACGATGAGAAGCTTAACCGAGGGGTGTGGTCAATGCGCCGAACGGTGTTCTCGAAAATGTGTTCTCGGCGTCCTCATCGTCCCGGATTCGCCCGTCGGAGCGTTGCGTCGGAAGCCGCGCCGCCGTAGCGAGTTGAGGTGCGCAATCGGGGCGGAGTCTGAGGCATGAGCGAGGTCGGTCCGGGACTGGCGCGGCAGGGCGAGACCTACATGCGCGGCCTGCAGGGCCAGCGTCCCGCAACCCCCTTCGACCTCGATCGGCTCGAGGCCCTGGCCCGCGAAAAGCTGAGCCCGGAGGCCCACGCCTACATCGCCGGCGGGGCAGGGCGCGAGAGCACCATGACGGCCAACCGTTCGGCGCTGGACCGCTGGAAGATCGTGCCGCGCATGGCGCGCGACTGCTCCCGCCGCGACCTCTCGGTTCGGCTGTTCGGCAAGGTGTTGCCGACCCCGTTGCTGACCGCCCCCATCGGGGTGCTGTCCCTGGCCCATCCGGAGGCCGATCTCGCGGTAGCGCGCGCGGCCGGCGCCGCGGGCGTGCCGATGATCATCTCCAACCAGGCCTCCTATCCGATGGAGCAGATCGCCGACTGCGCGCCGGGACCCAAGTGGTTCCAGCTCTACTGGGGCCGCTCGGACGACCTGGTCGCCTCCCTGGCGCGGCGCGCTGAGGCGGCCGGCTGCGAGGCGGTGGTGGTGACGCTGGACACCACCATCCTGGGCTGGCGCACGCGCGACCTGGACCTGGCGCACCTGCCCTTCCTGCGCGGCCAGGGTATCGCCCAGTACACCTCCGATCCGGTCTTCCGGAAGATGCTGCCCGAGCCGCCGGAAAAGAACCCGCTGGCGGCCGCGGCGCTGTTCACCCAGATCTATTCCGACCCGTCGCTGACCTGGGAGAAGCTGAAGAGCCTGCGGCGGGTCTGCCGCCTGCCGATCCTGCTCAAGGGCGTGCAGCACCCCGAGGACGCGGCCCTGGCGGTCAAGCACGGCTTCGACGGCATCGTGGTCTCCAACCATGGGGGACGCCAAGTCGACGGGGCGGCGGGATCGGCGGACATGCTGCCGCTCTGCGCCGAGCGGGTGGCGGGCAAGATCCCGGTGCTGTTCGATTCCGGAATCCGTTCGGGCGCCGACGCCATGAAGGCCCTGGCGCTGGGGGCCGATGCGGTCTGCGTCGGTCGTCCCTATGTCTGGGGCCTGGCGGCGGGCGGCCAGGCCGGGGTCGCCTCGGTCCTGGCCAATCTGATCGCCGAGCTGGACCTGACGCTGGCGCTCAGCGGTTGGACCAGCGCCGCCGAGGTCGGACGCGAGGCCCTCTCGGCGGTCTGAACCCAGGGAGAACGACATGGCCGACAGCGGCGCAACGGCGGCGGACCAGGCCAGAGCCCAGGGCCTGAAGCTGATCCGCGAGCACGCGATCATCGCCGGCAAGCGGGTCGCGCGTGGCGCGCGGATGATCGAGGTCGACGATCCCTCGACCGAACAGGTTATCGGCGCCGTCCCCGATCTGGGCACGGCCGAGACCCAGACCGCGATCCAGGCGGCGGCCGACGCCTTCCCCGACTGGTCGAGGCGCCCCCAGACCGAGCGCGCGACACTGCTGCGCAAATGGGCCGCGCTCGTAGACCAGAACGAGGCGGGTCTCGCGGCCCTGATGTCGATCGAGAACGGCAAGCCCTTCGAGGAGGCCAAGGGCGAGGTCCGCTACGCCAACGGCTTTCTGAAATGGTTCGCCGACCAGGCCGAGACGCTTTCGGGCGAGGCGATGGAGAGCCCCATCGCGGGCCACACCATCCTCAGCATCAAGCAGGCCGTCGGACCGGCCGCCATGATCACGCCGTGGAATTTTCCGGCCGCCATGATCACGCGCAAGGTCGGCCCGGCCTTTGCGGCCGGCTGCACGGTGGTGCTCAAGCCCGCGATGCAGACGCCCTTCACCGCCATCGCCCTGGCCGAGCTGGCGCTGGAGGCGGGTATCCCCGAGGGCGTGTTCAGCGTGGTCACCGGCGGCCACGAGGCGATCGGCGAGGCCCTGACCGCCTCGCCCCTGATCCGCAAGCTGAGCTTCACCGGATCAACCCCGGTGGGCCGCAGGCTGATGGAGCAGTCGGCGCCGACCCTGAAACGGCTGTCGATGGAGCTGGGGGGCGCCGCGCCGCTCGTGGTGTTCGAGGACGCCGATCTGGATCTCGCCGTGGCCGAGACCATCAAGGGCAAGTTCAGGAACGCCGGCCAGACCTGCGTCTGCCCCAACCGCATCTATGTGCATCGCAGCCTGTTCGACCGCTACGTCGAGGCGATCACCGCGGCCGTCGCCGCGCTGAAGGTCGGAACGCCCTTCGAGCCGGACGTGAAGATCGGCCCGCTGATCGAACCGAAGGCCCTGCTCAAGGTCGAAGACCACATCGTCCGGACGAAGGCGTCGGGCGCGAAGGTCACCACCGGCGGCGGCCGCCACGAGCGCGGCGGGCGCTTCTTCACCCCCACGGTCCTGGCCGGGGGCGAGGACGAGCTGTTCACCCACGAGGAGACCTTCGGACCCGTGGTCCCGGTCTTCGCCTTCGACGACGAGGCCGCGGTGCTGGCGCGCTGCAACCACTCCGAATTCGGCCTGGCCTCCTACTTCTTCACCCACGACCTGGACCGGGCCATGCGGTTCGCGAAGGCGCTGGAGGACGGAATCGTAGGGGTGAACACCGGCATCATCTCCAACGCTGCGGTCCCTTTCGGCGGGGTCAAGCAGTCGGGCTTCGGGCGCGAAGGCTCGCGCTGGGGCATCGACGAATACCTCAGCGTCAAGTCGGTGACCCTGGCGCTGAAATCGATCTAGGCCGCGGCGGTGACCCGGTGGGCCTGCAGGGTGTCGGCGTACTGCTGGAAGCGCGTCGCCTTGCCGCCCGACACGCGCCAGACGTGGGCGAACTGGGTGCGCATGGAGCGGCCCGTGGCCTTGTAGGCGCCGAGGTAGTGGCCCAGCGCCACCACCGTGTCCCCGGCGTCCAGGATTTCGTCGACCTCGACGGTGAAGCCGTCCCATTCGCCGGCGCAGCGCGCGAAGACCCCGGTGGCCACCGCCATGGGTCCCACGTAGGGGTTGCCGTCGGCGTAGGGGAAGTTTTCCGCCTCGTTCCAGACGATGTCGGGACTCATGGCCCCCAGCACCCCCTCGACGTCACCGGCGGCGAAAGCGGAATAGATACCGCGAATAAGCTCAGCGTTCTGGCCGGACATGGGGTCCCCCGGGGTTGCTCGCTGCGGACAAGACCACAGCCGGCGGGAAACTCAAGGGCGTGGGCGACGCAACGCCCCCGGCCGCGTGGCCGGGGGCGCCGTCATCAGGTTCTCGTCAATCCGGGCGGGTTAGCGCACCCAGAAGCCGCTGGTGCGCACGCAGCGGTCGCCGTCGGCGTCACAGCGGTAGCTGGCGCAGCGGTCCCAGGTACAGCGCGTCTCGGTGCGGTAGCCGTAGGAATAGTCGCGATAGCCCCGGTAGCCCCGGTAGCCGCGGTAGCTCCAGCCGCTCACCCGGCGACAGTTGTCGCCGTCGTAGTCGCAGCGATAGGTGGCGCAGCGTCCGTCGGAGGTGCAGCGGTAGTCGGTGCGCGGCGCGTAGCTGTAGCGCCAGTCCTGGGCCGAGGCGGTCATCACGCCGGTGGTCAGGGTCGAAAGGCCGATCACGGCGCCCGCGACGGAGGCCGGAAGGATCGATCTGGAAAGCTTAAGCATAACATCACTCCTGCTTATGCTCCCCCGACATGCGTAGGTAACGCGAAACAAATCAAATGTTTGCATGAACGGAAAATGAACAACGGCCAAGATTAAAACCCTGCGTTCAGGGCGCCGCAAAAGAAAACGCCTCCGCGTGGGCGGAGGCGTCTCAGGGTGTTGCTGGGCGGGTTCAGCGCCAGTCGCTGACCCGCTCGCAGTTGCTGAACTCGTCGCAGCGGAAGGAGGCGCAGCGGCTGTCCGCGTCGCAGCGGACCCGAAGCTCGGTCCCATCATCCACATTGGTCACGCTGTGATAGCCGCGATAGCGCCAGGGACGCTCCACCGCGCGCCACTCGGTAATGCGGACGCAGTCGCCGGTGATGTCGCACCGGTAGGTCGCGCAGGCCGTGCCGTCGTCCATGCAGGCGACTTCCTCGTGGGGGATGAAGCGCAGGTCCGGCTCGCGCTCCTGGGCGGACACCGGGACGGCGGCCAGGGCGAGGGTGGAAAGGCCCAGCGAGGCCGCAACGGCGGTGCGGGCGAGGAAGGCGGGAAGTTGGGTCATAAGCCTACTCCGTAAAGACGAGGCCCCGACACGGCGTGGAAACGCGCGACTTCCCGCAGAGTTTCTAGAGCGGCAGCTCCGCGCGCTTGACCACGGTGCGCATGGCGATCGAGGACGACACCCGCGTCACGCCGGCGATGCGGGTCAGTTCCCCGCTGTGCACCCGTTCCAGATCGTCCACGTCGCGCACCACCAGGCGCAGCAAGTAGTCCGAGCCGCCGGTCATCAGGTAGCACTCCGCCACCTCACGCACCCCGGAGATGGCCTTCTCGAAGGCGGTGAGCGCCTGTTCCGACTGTGACGACAGGGTGACGGTGACGAAGACCGACAGCGGCAGGCCGACCGCGCGTTCGTTGACCACCGCGGCGTAGCGGCTGATCACCGCCTGCTCCTCCAGCCGGCGCACCCGGCGCAGGCAGGCGGATTCCGACAGGTTGCAGGCCTGGGCCAGGTCGACGTTGCTGATCCGGCCCTCCCGCTGCAGCCGGGTGAGCAATTTCCTATCGGTCTGGTCGAGTTCTGTGGCGGAAAGCGTCATGTCTGGCTCGAAAATCGGCGGATCGCGCCAATCTGGGCCGACATTCGGGGCAAAACAACAGGAACTTGCGCGGCCTCGGCGCTAGTATCCGCCCGCCTTCAAACCCCTGACCGGAGATGAGCGATGCGCGTTGGTGTTCCGAAAGAGATCAAGCCCGACGAATACCGCGTGGGCCTCACCCCCACCGCCGCGCGCGAATACGTCGCCCACGGCCATGACGTCCTGATCCAGGCCGGCGCCGGCGTCGGCGCGGGCTTCCCGGACGACGCCTATGTGCGCGCCGGCGCGCGCATCGTCGCCGATGCGGACGCCGTGTTCGACCAGGCCGACATGATCGTGAAGGTCAAGGAGCCCCAGGCCGTCGAATGGGTGAAGCTGAAACCCAACCAGATCCTCTTCACCTACCTGCACCTGGCGCCCGATCCCGACCAGACCCACGGCCTGCTCAAGTCCGGCTGCGCGGCGATCGCCTACGAGACCGTCACCGACGCCCGTGGCGGCCTGCCGCTGCTGGCGCCGATGTCCGAAGTCGCGGGCCGCATTGCGGTCTTCTCCGCGGCCGAGACCCTGCTCAAGCACAATGGGGGCATGGGCCTGCTGCTCTGCGGCGTGCCGGGCGTCTCGCCCGCCCGCGTCGTGGTGCTGGGCGGCGGCGTGGTCGGCATGAACGCCGCGCGCATGGCCATGGGCCTGAACGCCGAGGTCGTGGTCATCGAGCGCTCGCTGCCGCGCATGCGCGAGATCGACGACATTTTCCTGGGCCGCGTCCTGACCCGCTTCTCCTCGCTCGACGCGGTGGAGGAGGAGATCCTGAAGGCCGACGTGGTGATCGGCGCGGTGCTGACCGCCGGCGCCGCCGCCCCCAAGCTGGTGCGCAAGGAACACCTGAAGCGCATGAAGCCGGGCTCGGTGCTGGTGGACGTGTCCATCGACCAGGGCGGCTGCTTCGAGACCTCCCACGCCACCACCCACGCCAACCCGACCTACACGGTCGACGGCGTCGTGCACTACTGCGTGGCCAACATGCCGGGCGCGGCGCCCCGGACCTCGTCGGAGGCTCTGAACAACGCCACCCTGCCCTTCGGCCTGGCGCTGGCGGACCACGGCTTGAAGGCCCTGGAAAAGAACCCTCATCTGGCCCGCGGCCTGAACGTGTTGAACGGCGAACTGACCCACCCCGCGGTGGCCGAGGCGCTGAACATGCCGTTCAAGGACCCCTACGGCTGCTGGAACTAGAGCATGTCATGCAAAAGTGGCCCCACTTTTGCGCCCGGACATGCTCTACACTTTTGGATGTAGAGCACGATTCAGCAATCAGATGTTTCCATCTGATCGCATCGTGCTCTGGGACCTACGCAGGCGAAGGGCGGTTACGCGCGGGGGTTTTCGGTTTAGAAGGCCGCCAATGACCGAGCAGCGCCGTTCCAGTTTCGGGTTCCGCGACGTCGAGGCGACCGAGAAGGTCGCGCTCGTGCGCGGCGTGTTCGAGCGCGTGGCCTTCCGCTACGACCTGATGAACGACCTGATGAGCGCGGGGGTCCACCGGCTGTGGAAGGACGCCTGCGCCGCGCGGCTGAACCCGCAGCCCGGCGAGACCATCATCGACTGCGCCGGCGGCACCGGCGACCTGGCCCGGCGCTTTGCGAAGCTGGCAAGGCGCGCCCAACAACGGCGCGGCGGGGCCGACGCCCGCATCCTGGTCGTCGACTACAATCAGGAAATGGTGCGCGAGGGCATCGCGCGCGGCTCCGAGCCTGAGATCGCCTGGTCGGTCGGCGACGCCCAGAATCTGGCCCTGCCGGACGCCAGCGCCGACGCCTATGTCATCGCCTTCGGCATCCGCAACGTGGCCGACGTGCCGGCGGCGCTGAGAGAGGCACGCCGGGTGCTCAAGCCCGGCGGGCGGTTCCTGTGCCTGGAGTTCTCCCGGCCCGTGACCGAGGCGCTGCAGAACGCCTACGACGCCTATTCCTTCAAGGTGATCCCGGCCATCGGCGGCTGGATCGCCAAGGACCGCGAGAGCTACCAGTACCTGGTGGAGAGCATCCGCCGCTTCCCGGACCAGAAGACCTTCGCGGCCATGATGAGCGAGGCGGGGTTCGCCCGCGTCGGCTGGACCAATTTCACGGCCGGGGTGGTCGCGCTCCACCACGGCTGGGCCGTCTGAGGCGGCCATGGGCCTGAAGATCTCCGCAGCCCTGCGCCTGGTGGCGGCAGGATGGGTGCTGGCCCGCGAGGACGCCCTGGCGCCGCGCGAGATCACGCCCCTGCTGTCGGGCCCCGCGCGGCTGCTGGCCGGCTTCGCCCACCTGTTCGCCGGGCCCCAGGCCCGGCGCGGCCGGCCCGGCGAGCGGCTGGCCAGGGCCTTCGAGCGGCTGGGACCCGTCTCGATCAAGCTGGGACAGCTGCTGTCCACCCGGGCCGACATCTTCGGCGGCCAGTTCGCCGAGGACCTGAGCCGGCTGAAGGACCGCCTGCCGCCCTTCGATTCCGACACGGCGCGGGCCCAGATCGAGACCTCGCTCGGCCGTCCGCTCGCGGCCCTGTTCAGCGAGGTCGGCGACGCGGTGGCCGCCGCCTCCATCGCCCAGGCACATCGAGCGATCCTGCACGACGGCCGGGTGGTGGCGGTCAAGGTGCTGCGCCCCGGGATCGAGCAACGGGTGGCGAAGGATGTGGAGGCCATGCGGCTGGGCGCGCGGATCATTGCGCGGCTGGCGCCGCCGGTGCGCCGGCTGGAGCCCCAGGCGTTCGTGGCCACCGTGGCCCGCTCGCTGGAGTTGGAGATGGACCTGAGGCTCGAGGCCGCCGCCGTGTCCGAACTGGGCGCGGTCATGGCGCGCGACGGCTATATGCGCGCGCCGGAAGTGGTCTGGGACGGGGTCGGCAAGCGGGTGCTGACCGTGGAGTGGGCGCGCGGCGTGGCCATGAGCGACCCGGCCGCGCTGGAGCAGCCGGGGCTGGAGCGCAAGGTCCTGGCCGACAATATCATCCGCGCCTTCCTGACCCAGGCCTTGGATCACGGCGCCTTCCACGCCGACCTGCACGAGGGCAACCTGTTCTGCGCGCCGCCGCATGAGGTCACGGCGGTGGACTTCGGCATCATCGGGCGCATCGGGATCAAGGAGCGCCGCTACCTGGCCGAGATCCTGTGGGGTTTCCTGCGCAAGGACTACCGCCGGGTGGCCGAGGTGCACTTCGAGGCCGGCTATGTGCCGCGCCACCACGCGGTCGACGACTTCGCCCAGGCGCTGAGAGCCGTGGGCGAGCCGATCTTCGGACGGCCCTCGCGCGACGTTTCCATGGGCCGGCTGCTGGCCCAGCTGTTCGAGATCACCGCCCTGTTCGACATGCGTCTGCGGCCCGAACTGGTGCTGCTGCAGAAGACCATGGTGACAGTGGAGGGCGTGGCCCGCCGCGTCGATCCCGACCACGACATCTGGGCGGCGGCCGCTCCAGTGGTCGAACGCTGGATCGCGCGCGAACTGTCGCCGCCGGCGCGCATCCGCGAACAGGTGATGAATGTGGTCAGCGCGGTGAAGACCCTGACCCAGCTGGCGGAAAACGCCGCCGAACCGCAGCCGCCGGTGACCATCAACGCCCCGGACCGTATCGGCCGCTGGGCGCTGGCGGCCTCGGTCGCCGCCCTGATGATCGCCGGTTTCGCCGCCTGGGCGGCCGCGCACTAGGCCTTCGAAGGCCAGCGATAGCGCCCCGCCGCGTGGTGCAGGGCCATCTGCCAGAGCGGAATCTCCTCCACCCCGCCGCCGATGTTGTGCACGATCCGTCCGGCGCGGGCGTCGGTGACCACCGCCACGTGCGGCATGCGTCCGCCGAGGCGCCAGGTGACGATGTCCCCATCCTGGAGACCCGCCCCGAAGTTCGAGCCCGGCACGAAGCCTGAGGCCTTCCAGACCTCCGCCCGCGCCCGGCGCCAGAAGACCTCGAGGTTGAGCACCCGCCGGTGGTCGATGTTCGGGTCCGGACCCTTCAGACCCCAGGCCCGCTTTGACGGATAGGCGGGGAAATCCCGCGCCATGTCCTCATGCACCAGACGCTGCAGGTCGAGGCCGAGCGCGTCGCGGGCGGCGCGGACCACCACGTCGGCGCAGACGCCGGTCTCACGCGGCACGTCCCCGAGCGGATAGCCGATGCGCCGGTAGGCCGGATCGTAGCCCCGGGTCACCCCGAGCTGGCGCCGCGCGGCTGAGGCCAGCCGCGATCCAGGCGTCTCCGCCCGGGCCGCGACCGGCGTCATCGACAGCGCCAGGGGCGCCAGCCACAGGGTTCGTCGCGAAAGCTCGGCCATAGGATCAGGACACGCCCCGATCAGGGCCGATTTGCGACGCAGGTTCAGCCCGCCTGGTCGCCCGAGTTGCCGCCACGGCGGCGGCCATTGCCGCCCGACTTCTGCTGTTCCCAGTAGTCGGCGCCGTCGCGCGGCTTGAACATGGAGCGTGGGGCCCCGTCGCGGCTGACTACGGCGAAGACGTTGCTCCTGCGGTCGTAGAGCAGGGTGTCGCCATTCTTGCGCTCAAGCCGCTCGACCCCCTTGGGCGGGTGGCTGACGAAGGCCTTGGCCTTGGCGACATAGTCCTTGACGCTGGAGGCGCCGAAGTCGGCCCCGTCGCGCTGAAAGTGGAAGGCCGCGCTCTCGGCCGCGCCATACTTGCGCGTGCCGGCCCAGCCGTCGGAGCTGACATCGTCGCGCGAGCCCGCATTGCGCGCCGACCCGCTCGAACGAGAGCCCCCGCCGTTGTCGCCGCGGCTGTAGCTGGATGAGCGGTCCGAACGGCCCTGGGGCGCGTCGCTGCTTTCGTAGCTGGCCTGGGTCTCGTTGGAACGGTTGCGCGCGGTCACGGCCGAGGGGCCGTTGTCGCAGGCGGAAACAGCAAGCAGGGCGGCCGTTGCGGCGCCCAGGAACACGATCGATTTCAGCTTCATGGCGTCCCCTCCATCCGGGCGGGAACAGCGTTATCCCAAGTCCGATGTTCTTGCAATGTTCTAATTTTGCCCGGCGCGATTTTTCTGCGCCGCATCTCCCGTCGACGCCCTTCGCAAGGCGCGCTATGGCTTCGCCCGCTTCGGAAATGGAGTTCCGTTTGGCCCAGCGCCGCATCCTCCTGATCGTCGGCGGCGGCATCGCCGCCTACAAGTGCCTGGAACTGGTTCGCCTGCTGAAGAAGCACGGCGTGGCGGTGCGCCCGGTCCTGACCCGCGCCGGCGCCGAGTTCGTCACCCCCCTGTCCCTGGCCGCGCTCAGCGAGGACAAGGTCTACCAGGACCTCTTCTCGCTCACCGACGAGCAGGAGATGGGCCATATCGAGCTGTCCCGTTCGGCCGATCTGGTGGTCGTGGCGCCGGCGACAGCGGACCTGATCGGCAAGGCCGCCTCTGGATTAGCCAACGATCTGGCCTCCACCATCCTGATGGCCACCGACAAGCCGGTCCTGGTGGCGCCGGCGATGAACGTGCGCATGTGGCTGCACCCCGCGACGGCGAGGAACGTGGCCCAGCTTCAGGCCGACGGTGTCAGCTTCGTCGGTCCCGACGAGGGCGAGATGGCCTGCGGCGAGTTCGGACCCGGCCGCATGGCCGAACCGGACGCCATCCTGAAGGCGATCCTAGAACGGCTGGGTGAAGCGCCGGTCATCGAGGCCCAAACCGCGCCGGCGCGCCCTCGCGGCCCCGGCCCCCTGACCGGGAAACGGGCCCTGGTCACCGCCGGCCCGACCTTCGAGCCCGCCGATCCCGTGCGCGGCCTGACCAACCGCTCCAGCGGCAAGCAGGGCTATGCGGTGGCCGCGGGCCTGGCCGAGCTCGGCTGCGAAGTGATCCTGGTCAGCGGCCCGACCGCGTTGCCCACGCCCGAGGGCGTGACCCGGGTCGACGTGGAGACGGCGCTTCAGATGGAGGCCGCCTGCCGCGAGGCCCTGCCCGTCAACGCCGCGGTCTGCGTGGCGGCGGTGGCCGACTGGCGCCCGGAGGTCATCGCCAATCACAAGATCAAGAAGACCGGCCAGGGCGGGGTGATGCGCCTGGTGGAGAATCCCGACATCCTCGAGGGGCTGGCCAAGGCCAAGGAGAACCGGCCCAGGCTGGTGATCGGTTTCGCGGCGGAGACGGATGACGTCGAAGCCAATGCGCGGGCCAAGCTCAAGAAGAAGGGCTGCGACCTGATCGTGGCCAACGACGTCAGTTCGGGCGTGTTCGGGGAAGAGGACAATACGGTGGTGCTGGTGGGGCGCGGCGGCGTGGAACAGTGGGAGACGGTCTCCAAGGCCGAGATCGGACGCCGCCTGGCGGCCAAGATCGCCGAGGCCCTGGCATGAGTGGTCTCGACATCCGCATCGTGCGCCTGCCGCACGCGAAGGGCCTGGACCTGCCGCACTACGGCACCGAGGGCTCCGCCGGCATGGACCTGCGCGCGGCGGTGGCCGAGGACGCGCCGCTGACCCTGGCGCCCGGGGAGCGGGCCCTGGTCCCCACGGGCGTGGCCATCGCGGTTCCGGCGGGTTTCGAGGCCCAGGTCAGGCCCCGCTCGGGGCTGGCGCTGAAGAGCGGGGTCACTTGCCTGAATGCGCCCGGCACCATCGACAGCGACTATCGCGGCGAGGTCGGGGTGATCCTGATTAACCATGGACCCAGCCCGTTCACGGTCGCCCGGGGGGACCGGATCGCCCAGATGGTCATCGCCCGCTACGAGCGTGCTGTCTGGCAAGAGACGGATTCCTTGGACGAAACCGCGCGGGGCGCCGGCGGCTTCGGATCGACGGGCGGTCGGTGAACAACGCTCGACGACTCGCGTTCCCCACCCGGTTCGTGTTAACTCTGGCCAAGCTCGGGGGAGACGAGCGGCTGGAGGGATAAAGATTATGGATAAAGCGACCGGGGCTGCGAGCTCCATCTTCGACTTCGCGCATCACGGCTTCGACAGCATGCGTTCCAACGGGATCGCGCTTGTCATCGCGATCGTGTTCGCCTTCTTCATCATGAAAAAGTGGGGTTCGCTGCTGATGGCGGTGATCGGCGCCACCGTGGTGCACCTGCTGATCATGGCCTTCGTGGTGCCGATGATCGACAAGCACCCCATGGCCATGCCGCCGTTGATGGACATGGGCTACTGGGTCACCGCGGGCTACATCGCGGTCTTCTACCTGATCTCGCTGATCGTGCTGTTCTTCCTGAAGAACAACGTCTTCAAGATGGGCGGCGGCGGCCACTGAGCCGAAGCTTCAGACCGATACGGAACGGGCGGGGGAAACCCCGCCCGTTTTCGTTTGGGCTAGGCTGAGCGGAAGCCCAGCACGTCTTGCATGTCGTAGAGGCCTGGGGGCTTGCCGGCCGCCCAGCGCGCCGCCTCGACCGCGCCACGGGCGAACAGGGAGCGGTCGCGGGCCGAGTGGGCCAGGGTCAGGACCTCGTCCTCGGAGGCGAAGATCACCTGGTGTTCGCCCACTACCCCTCCGGCCCGGATAGCCGAAAAGCCGATGGATCCCGTCTCGCGGGGGCCGGTGATGCCGTCGCGCGGGGCGGAGCGCAGGCGTGAAAGCTCCTGATTGCGGCCCCGCGCCGCCGCCTCGCCCAGCATCAGGGCCGTGCCCGAGGGGGCGTCGGCCTTGCGCCGGTGGTGGGCCTCGATCACCTCGATGTCCCAGGCGTCCGGGCCCAGCATGCGCGCGGCCTGCTCGACCAGGCCCATCAGCAGATTGACCCCCAGCGAGAAGTTGCCGCTTAGCACGATGGGCACCCGCTCGGCGGCGTGTTCGATCACCGCGGTCTCAGCCGGCGTCAGCCCTGTTGACCCGATGACCAGGGCCGGGGCGCCCCGCTCGGCGCAGCGCATGGCCAGAGCGGCGGACGCCTCGCCGGTGGTGAAGTCGATAACCACGTCGCAGATCGACAGGTCCGGCGCCTCGCCGCGCTCGAAACGCAGGGCCGCGAAGGCGTCGGCGCGCTCCTCCAGCACCTGGGACACCGCCCGGCCCATGCGGCCGCGCCAGCCGGCGACGCCGACGTGCAGGGGCGCGCTCACGCGGCTGCTCCGCGGACGCTTGGCGAGTCCGTTTTCTTTCTGTACGGTCCCGGCATCGCATCCAGGCGTCCCGAACCGAGGTCAGGCTCCATGAAGCTCTACTCCGCCAATCTGTCGCCGTTCGCGGCCCGCCCGCGTATCGCCATCTACGCCAAAGGTCTGGATGTGGAAATCGCCCACGCCCCCGGAGGGCCGGGTTCGGACGAATACCGGGCGATCAACCCGGTCGGCAAGGTCCCCTGCCTGGTGGCGAAGGACGGGACCTGCATCCCCGAATCCGACGCCATCGTGGAATATCTGGAGGACGCCTACCCCGAGACCTCGCTCCGGCCCGCCTCGGCGGAGGCGCGGGCCAAGGCGCGGGTGCTGGCCCGGGTGGCGGACCTCTATGTCATGGCGCCGATGTCCAAGCTGTTCGGCCAACTCGATCCGGCCAAGCGGGACGAGGCGCTGAGCGCCGGCCTGATCGCCGACCTGGACAAGGGCCTGGACGCCCTGGAGACCCTGCTCAGCGGCGAGCAGTTCGCCGCCGGGCCGGATTTCACCACCGCCGACGTCCAGATCGCCCCGCCCCTGTTCTTCCTGCCGATGATGGGCTCTGCCTTCGCCCGGCCCGATCCCCTGGCCGAACGGCCCAAGCTCGCCGCCTACGCCGCGGCCCTGCGCGAACACCCGGCGGTCAAGCGCGCCTACCGCGAGATGGCGGTCTCGGTCGCCCACTTCCAGAAGACCGGCGAGGTCACCTGAAGGGGCGCAAGCTCTCCTTAACCACAGGCCCCGATGCTGCGTCGGTTGGCTCAGGGGAGGGACAGCATGCAGGCCGCGACCCTGGTCTGGCGCCCCGGCGAGGGGTGGACCGGACACGACCCGGACGGCGAGGCCGATCTGGTGCTCTGGTTCGCGAGCCCGGAACTGAGCCCCGACGCCTCTCTTTTTGCCGAACTTAGACACCGGTTTCCTAAGGCGCTGATCGCGGGCTGTTCGGCGGGCGCGGAGATCTGCGCAGGCGAGTATCTGGACGACTCCGCGGTGGCCGCGGCGGTCAGTTTCGACAAGGCGCGCGTGAAGGGCGTCGAGCGCGAATCAGCCGGGTCCGACCACGCCGAAACGGGGCGCGAACTGGCTCAGGCCCTGGCCGCGGACGACCTGCGCTGTGTCTTCGTCCTGGCCGACGGTATCGGCGTCGACGGCGACGCCCTGGTCGAGGGGCTGACCGGCGCCCTGCCGCCCACGGTGGTGGTCACCGGCGGCCTGTCCGCCAGCCGCGACCGGCAGAGCTCGCCCTTCGCGGCGCTGGACGGCGCGCTGCAGCCCGGACGCATCGTCTGTCTGGGGTTCTATGGCGAGAGTTTGCGGATCGGCTGGGGGTCGGAGGGCGGCTGGGCCGGGTTCGGCCCCGCCCGCAGCGTCACCCGCTCGGCGGGGCGGGTGCTGTTCGAGCTGGACGGCCGTCCGGCGCTGGACCTCTACAAGGACTATCTGGGCGAGGCCGCCCAGCGCCTGCCCCAGAGCGCCAGCATGTTCCCGCTCTTGATGCGCCCCGACGCCGGCAGTGACTTTTCCATGGTCCGCGCGGTCATGAGCGTGGACGAGGCCGAGCGCAGCCTGACTTTCGCCGGCGCCATCCCCCAGGGCTGGTCGGCCCAGCTGACTCACGGCGGGCTGGACGGGTTGATCGACGGGGCCGGCAACGCGGCCCGGGAGGCGATCGACGGGGCGGGGGCCGAGGCGTCCGGGTCCGACGCCCTGGGCCTGATCGTCAGCTGCGTGGGGCGAAAGCGGATCCTGGGCCAGCGTGTCGCCGACGAGATCGAGGCCATGGGCGAGGTGTTCGGCTCCACCCCGATCATCGGCTTCTATTCGTTCGGCGAGATCTGCCCGCACGGGGTGACCGGCCGCTCGACGCTGCACAACCAGACCATGACCCTGACCGTGCTCAGAGAGGCCGCCTGAGATGGATCCCGCGCACCGCTCTTCCCGGCTGCTCGAACGCCAGGTGCGCAAGGCGACGCGCGCGGACGGCTCGGTGGACCTGGAGCTGCTGACCGGCCTGGTGGGCGAGGCCTATCTGGAGTTCGACCGCTCGCGCCAGCTGCACGAGCACGCCGTCAGCCTGGTCTCGCGCGAGCTGGCCGAGCTGCACCAGGCGGCCCGGGCCACCATGCTGGCGCAGCGGCGCGAGGGAATCGCGCGGGTGTTCGCCATGCTGGACGAGGCGGTCGAGGGCGTGGTGGCGCTGGACGCGCAGGGGCTGGTCACCAACTTCAGCCGCTCGGCCGAACGCATCTTCCGCTGCGAGCGCGCCGAGGTGATCGGGCGGCGCAGCGACGAACTGTTCGAACAGGGGCCCGAGGGGGCCGCCGCCTTCGAGAGCCTGATCGAGGCCGCCAGCGCCGAGGCCCTCTCCCAGGGCTTCGAGACCCGGGGCTTGCGCCGCGACGGCGAGGTCTTCGACGCCGAGGTCAGCTGCGCGCGGCTGGAAGTCGACGGCGAGATCACCCTGGTCGGGCTGTGGCGAGACGTGTCGGTGCGCAAGGCCCACGCGGCGGCGCTGGAGAAGGCCCGTCAGGAGGCCGAGGCCGCCAACCAGGCCAAGTCGGAATTCCTCGCCGCCATGAGCCACGAGATCCGCACGCCGCTGAACGGGGTGCTGGGCATGGCCGCGGCGCTGGAGCGTTCGGACATCGCCGGCGAACAGCGGGCCATGGTCAAGGTCATCCTGGAGAGCGGCCAGACCCTGATGACCCTGCTCTCCGACATCCTGGACCTGTCCAAGATCGAGGCGGGCCGACTGGAGCTGGAGGAGACGCCGTTCGATTTCGAGGCCTGTGTCCAGGCGGTCGCGACCCTGTTCAGCGGCGCCGCGGAGGCCAAGAAGCTAGGCTTCGAGGTTCAGCTGGCCGAGGGGGCGCGCGGCGCCTATCTCGGCGATCCGACGCGTATCCGCCAAGTGCTGCAGAACCTGGTCTCCAACGCGCTGAAGTTCACCGACAGCGGCGGCATCCTGATCGCGGTGGAGGCCGAAGAGCTGGGGGCCGGTCGCGCCCGGCTCCGGGTCGGCGTCCACGACACCGGGGTCGGTATTTCCGAGGCGGCGCGCGGCAAGCTGTTCCAGAAGTTCGCCCAGGCCGACGCCTCGACGACGCGGCGTTTCGGGGGCACGGGCCTGGGTCTGTCGATCTGCCGCGAACTGATTGGGGCCATGGGCGGCGAGGTCGGGGTCGAGAGCCGTGAGGGCGAGGGCTCGGAGTTCTGGTTCACCCTGCCGCTGGAGCGTTCTGCAGGGATCGACGCCGACGCGGAAGCAGCCCAGGCGGGGCCCTGCCTGGATGGGCGCCTGCGCATCCTGGCGGCCGACGACAACGCCACCAACCGCCTGGTGCTGGCGACCCTGCTCAAGGTGGTGGGGCTGGAGGCCGACTTCGTGGAGAACGGCCGCGAGGCGGTCGATGCGATGGCGGCGGCCCACTACGATCTGGTGCTGATGGACGTGCACATGCCGGTGATGGACGGGGTGGCCGCCACCCGGCTGATCCGGGCCATGCCGGGCCCACGCGGCCTCACCCCCATAGTGGCGGTCAGCGCCGACGCCATGCCCGAGCAGATCCGCGCCATCCTGGCCCACGGCATGGACGCCCATGTGGCCAAGCCGCTCAAGCCCGAGGCCCTGATCCTAGCCATCGAGGAGGCGTTGATGCGCCGCCAACCGCCTGCCGGCGAGATTGAAACGCGCGCTACTGGCTCAGCGGCGTGAAGGCGCTGAAGAAGCGGCTCGCGGTCGCGTCCTGCAGCAAATCCGGGTGCATGGTGTCGGTGGTCACCGCCATGACGATGTAGACCCGGGGGGCCCGGTAATAGACCCGCACCCGCATCAGGGAGGAGCCGTCGCGGCTGAGCGTCTCCTTGCCCGCCCCGCCCGGCACGTCGAAGGTCGACTGGGCAGTGACGGTGCGGCCGCGCACCACGCCCCCCATGGCACCCTCGACCACCGCACCGGCGTCCGTCACAGGACCCCCCGAGACGTTGGCGTAGTTGCCGCTGGTCACCCCGAAAGCGCGGGTGCCGAACTCGGCGCCGACGAAGGCTGTGGGCACAGCGCCGCGCGCGGTCTGGGCCTGGTCGTCCTGGCGCACCGGCTCGGCCGGGAAGTCCGCCGCGAAGCCGAGATCCGGATAGGGGTAGGTCTTCCAGGTCGGCGCCTGGGCCGTCGCGGGCAGCGCGATGGCGACGGCCGCCAGGGCCCCGAGCAGGCCGGCGTGGGTTCGAGCGTGCATGGCGTCTCCCGTGTCGCGTGGAGCCTACACCGAGGGCCCCTGCGCGCGATACGGCCTGTGGTATCGGGGAATCAGGACCCGATCAGGGCGAAACTGCCGAGAAAATGCTCGGCGTCGGCGTCCTTCAAGGCCTCCAGGTCGTCCTTCTTGCGCATGACCATGACCATGTAGATGACCTTGGTCTGGAAGAACATCCGCGCCCGGATCAGGTTTCCATCCTTGCGCAGGACCACGTCGTGGGCCGGGCCGCTGGCGGTGGCGACAGAGGTGTTGGAGATGAATTCGCCGCCCTTCATCTGGCCCTTGACCTGGTCGAAGGCCGCGTCGGCGCCGACCATGTTGGTGTCGGTCTGCGACATGTCCATCTTCATGACCGCGTAGGCGCCCTCGGCCCCCTGGACGGACAGCAGCATGTTGATCACCACCTTGCCGCCCTTGCTGGTGGCGGTGGCCGGGACCTCGCTGTCCATGTTGAACGGCAGGACGTCACCGGGGAAATCGACCTTGAAACCGAGTTCCGGATGGGCGGCGGTCGTCCAGCTGATCGGGGCCTCGGCCCGCGCCTGAGGCGCAAGCACCGGCGAGGCGAGGAGCAGCACGCCGCAGGCGAGCGCGGCGGACAGACGCTTGAACATGAGACAACTCCCGGGGACGGGCGGGCCCTCGGCCTGCCGCTTCAGGTGCAACCTAGGAGTTTTGCCGCGCCTTGGCTGTAGCCCGAAAGCCGCAGGCCCGGGTCAGGCCGCGCCGCCTTCCTGGCCGGTGATGTCGGTCCAGAAGCGCTTGGCCTTCTTGAAGAAGCCCGCGTGTTGGGGATGCTGCTTCTCGCCGCAGCTGCCGGCCAGCTCGCGCATCAGCTCCTTCTGGCGGGCGGTCAGGTTCGTGGGCGTCTCCACGAACAGCTCCACCACCAGGTCGCCGCGCTGGCGGCCGTTCAGCGACGGCATGCCGCGGCCCTTGATACGCACGGTCTTGCCGGTCTGGGCGCCTTCGGGGACCTTCACCTCGATGCGGCAGTCGGTGCAGTCGCCGATCGACAGGCAGGGCGCCTCGATCTCGCCGCCCAGCGCCGCGGTGCACATGGGCACCGGCACGCCGACCAGCAGGTCCAGGCCGTCGCGCTCGAACAGCTCGTGGCGCGCGACCGACAGGAACAGGTAGAGGTCGCCGCGCGGGCCGCCGCGGGCGCCCGAGTCGCCCTCGCCCGCCAGACGGATGCGGGCGCCGTCGTCGACGCCGGCGGGGATGCGGATCTCGAGCTTGCGATCCTTGCGGATCTGGCCGTGGCCGTGGCACTTGACGCAGGGGTCGGTGACCACCCGCCCGCCGCCGCCGCAGCGCGGACAGGTCCGCTCCACCGCGAAGAAGCCGTTGGCCGCGCGAACCCGGCCCTGGCCGCCGCAGGTGGTGCAGGTGGACGGCTGGGTGCCGGGCTTGGCGCCGGAGCCGTCGCAGACCTCGCACGAGATGGTGGTGGGCACGGTGACCGTGACCTCCGCCCCGCGGTAGGCCTGCTCCAGGCTGATCTCCAGGTCGTGGCGCAGGTCGGCGCCGCGCACGGGGCCGGAGTTGCGCCGGCCCTGGTTGAACATCTCGCCGAAGACGTCGCCGAACACCTCGGAGAAGATGTCGTTGACGTTGGTGAAGCCCGCGCCCTGGCCGCCGAACCCGGCGCCGAAGCCGCCCTGGCCGTTGACCCCGGCGTGGCCGAAGCGGTCGTAGGCGGCCCGCTTGTCGGGATCCGACAGCACCGAATAGGCCTCGTTCAGCTCCTTGAAGCGGGCCGAGGCGTCTTCGCAGCCGCCATTGCGGTCCGGGTGGTGCTCCATGGCCAGCTTGCGGAAGACGGACTTGAGCTCCGCCCCGTCGACTGTCCGGGAGACCCCCAGAACCTCGTAGTAGTCACGCGCCATGGATGGCCGACCTCGTTACTGAAAGCGAAGCGATTAAGCGCGCTTGGCGTGATCGTCGCCGTCCACTTCCTCGAACTCGGCGTCTACCACACCCTCGTCGGCGGCAGGCTGCGACCCTTCGGCCCCGGCCTCGCCCGCTTCCTGCTGAGCCTTGTACATGGCCTCGCCCAGCTTCATCGACGCCTGGATCAGAGCCTGGGTCTTGGCGTTGATCGCCTCGACGTCGTCGCTCTCCCGCACCGACTTCAGGTCCGCGATGGCGGCCTCGATCGCGGCCTTGTCGTCCGCGCCGATCTTGTCGCCATGTTCGCTCAGAGCCTTTTCCGCGTTGTGGGCGGCGGCGTCGGCCTGGTTCTTGGCCTCCACCAGCTCCTTGCGCTTCTTGTCCTCGGCCGAGTGGGCCTCGGCGTCCTTGACCATGGCCTCGATGTCGGCGTCCGACAGGCCACCGGTGGCCTGGATGCGGATGGACTGCTCCTTGTTGGTCGCCTTGTCCTTCGCCGTGACGTGCACGATGCCGTTGGCGTCGATGTCGAAGGTGACCTCCACCTGGGGCACGCCGCGCGGCGCCGGCGGGATGCCGACCAGGTCGAACTGGCCCAGCAGCTTGTTGTCCGAGGCGATCGGACGCTCGCCCTGGAACACCCGGATGGTCACGGCCGACTGGTTGTCGTCGGCGGTGGAGAAGGTCTGGGAGCGCTTGGTCGGGATGGTGGTGTTGCGCTCGATCAGGGGGGTGAACACCCCGCCCAGGGTCTCGATGCCCAACGTCAGCGGGGTCACGTCCAGCAGCAGCACGTCCTTGACGTCGCCCTGCAGCACGCCCGCCTGGACCGCGGCGCCCAGCGCCACGACCTCATCGGGGTTGACGCCCTTGTGCGGCTCGCGGCCGAAGAAGGCCTTCACCGCCTCGACCACCTTGGGCATGCGGGTCATGCCGCCGACCAGGATGACCTCCTCGATGTCGCCGGCCTTCAGCCCCGCGTCCTTCAGCGCCTGCTCGCAGGGGCCGATGGTCTTGGAGATCAGGTCGTCGACCAGGCTTTCCAGCTTGGCGCGGGTCAGCTTCAGGTTCAGGTGCAGCGGACCGGACGCATTCATCGAGATGAAGGGCAGGTTCACGTCGTACTGCGGAACCGTGGACAGCTCCTTCTTGGCCTTTTCGGCCTCTTCCTTCAGGCGCTGAAGGGCGAGCTTGTCCTTGCGCAGGTCGACGCCCTGCTCCTTGTGGAACTCGTCGGCCAGGAAATCCACGACGCGCAGGTCGAAGTCCTCGCCGCCAAGGAAGGTGTCGCCGTTGGTGGCCTTCACCTCGAAGACGCCGTCGCCGATCTCCAGGATCGAGACGTCGAAGGTGCCGCCGCCCAGGTCGTAGACCGCGATCTTCTTGCCTTCGTTCTTCTCCAGGCCGTAGGCGAGCGCCGCCGCGGTGGGCTCGTTGATGATGCGCAGGACTTCCAGGCCCGCGATCTTGCCCGCGTCCTTGGTGGCCTGGCGCTGGGCGTCGTTGAAGTAGGCCGGGACGGTGATGACCGCCTTCTCGACCTTCTCGCCCAGGAAGGCTTCGGCGTCGTCCTTGATCTTGCCCAGGATGAAGGCCGAGATCTGCTGGGGCGAATAGTCCTTGCCGAAGGCGCGCACCCAGGCGTCGCCGGTCGGGCCCTTGACGATCTCGTAGGGCACCATGCCCTTGTCCTTGGCCACCACCGGGTCATCGAACTTGCGGCCGATCAGGCGCTTGATGGCGAAGAAGGTGTTGGCGGGGTTGGTCACGGCCTGGCGCTTGGCCGGCTGGCCGACAAGGCGTTCGCCGTCCTCCTGGATGGCGACGACGGAGGGCGTGGTGCGCGCGCCTTCCGCGTTTTCGATCACCTTCGGGGCCTTGCCCTCCATGATGGCGACGCACGAGTTCGTGGTGCCGAGGTCGATGCCGATGATCTTGCTCATGGGTCCTGTCTTCACTCCGTTGGCGGACGGGGTCGGCGGCCTCTCATCAAGCGCCGCGCGGGGCCGTCCCCTGATTGCCGTTTTCGATTCAAACCAAGGTGTTGGACTGTCGCGACGTCACGACAGCCGTTCGGGGTCGATATGGGAAACCGGTGGCTCTCCGCAAGGGGAGCAACCCCACGATAGGTGTGGTTGTCTCACCCCCGGAGGGCTGAAACTCAGTTGCCGGCGTGCTCCGCCAACCAGCGATCGACCTCCGGCAGGCGCTTCTGCCGGACTTCCACGCGGAAGGCGATAGCCGAAAGCGCCACATTCACGGGACGGCGCGCCGCCGCGGCGACGTTCTTGTCGGCCCAGGCCTTGAGCGCCGAAAGCGTGGCCGGATCGGCGGACCCCTGGGCGAGGGAGGGCACATAGCGGGTGCTGGAGGAGCCCTCGATATGGCGCATCACCTCCGGCAGGCGCTGGAGCGCAAAGGCGAAGGCCCCGTCCGGGTCGTGCAGGGAGACGGTGCGGATCATGTCCGGGCCGGTGGTGGGCGGCGGCTCGTCGCTGACCGCCAGCTCCAGCGTGCGCTTCTGCAGGGCCGGGTCGGCCGCGTCGGCCAGGTGGACGTAGAGGTCCTCCTTCTCCTGCGGGTTGGTGGCGGCCACGGCGCGGGCGTGGACCAGCTCCCAGGTCGTTCTATCGGCCCGGCTCATGACCAGCTTGAGCACCGCGCCCCTGAGCGACGCATCCAGGCTGTTGGGATCGGCCAGCCAGCCGTCGAAGCGCTTCTTCGCCTCGGCCATCACCGCCGGGTCGCCCATGGCGCCCAGGGTGCGGATCAGGTTCTCGCGCAGGGTCGCGACATTGGGCGCCTCATCGGCCTTCGCCTCCCAGCCGACCCTGGCCATCAGCGGGGCCAGGGCCTTGCGGCCGAAGGCGCGCCAGCGGGCCTGGCCGGGTTGACCGGCATAAAGCTCGTCGAGGGCGCCGTAGGCGTCGACCACCTGGCCCCAGACCAGCGGGTCGGCGTCCAGCGGCACATGGCGGGAAAGGTCGAGATAGTCCGCCATGGGGCCATAGCCCGCCTGACCCAGCGCCCAGCTGTCGCTGAGCAGGCCGAGCTGGTCGGCCGGACCGATGGCCGCGAAGCGCGCGCCCAGCCGCGCGAGGTGGTCGCCGGAATAGAGCACGCGGAAATAGCCGGTCTGGCCAGCGTTCACGATCGCGGGTTCGCAGCCGGGCAGGGTCACGGCGCCACGCCCCTGGTCGAGGATCAGCTTGCGATCGGTGACGCTGACCAGGCTCGTATCACCCTCGGTGGGCGCGATGACCGGCGGGGCGAGCCGGACGGTGACCGGCACATGCCAGCGCTGCGGTTGCTTCGACACGGTGTCTGTCCCGAAACGCTCCTGTTCCAGGCTCACCGTGGCCTTGCCGGCGGAACAGGCCTGGGAAACGACCCGCACCAGCGGCACCCCGGTCTGCAGGGTGAAGTCGTGGGCGATGGCCTTGACCGGCTTGTTCGACGCCGCCTCCATCTCGGCCCAGAGGTCGTCGGAGACGGTGTTTCCGAGGGCGTGCTTCTTGATGTAGCGCCGGACCCCCGTGCGCCAGGCGTCGTCGCCGACATAGGCCTCGATCATGCGGATCACGGCCTCGCCCTTGTCGTAGGTGATGTTGTCGAAGGCCTGGGCGGCCTGGTCGACGTTTTCGATGTGCTGGACCACCGGATGGGAGCCCTCGCGGGAGTCCAGCCCCATGGCCTTCTCCCGGCCGTTGACCGCGTCGACCTCGGGGCGCCACTCCGGGTGGAAGTGCTGGACGGCCTTGGACTCCATCCAGTTGGCGAAGCCCTCGTTCAGCCACAGGTCGTCCCACCAGCTCATGGTCACCAGGTCGCCGAACCACTGGTGGGCCGTCTCGTGGGCGACCACGCGCCAGATGCGCTGGCGGCGCGCCTCGGTGGTGGTGGCCGGGTCGGTGAGCAGGTCCTTGTCGAAGTAGAAGATCGCGCCCCAGTTCTCCATGGCGCCGAAGAACTGGCTGGAGCCGGGACCGGCGACCTGGTCGAGCTTGGGCAGGGGGTAGGGCCGGGCGAAGTAGTCGTTGTACCAGGGCAGGATCTCCTGGTCGGCCTTGAGCGCGAAGGCGCCGTTGGCCGCCGCCCCCTTGCGGGTGACGATGCCGATCTCGGTCCCGTCCGAGGCCCTGGCCGTGGTGCGCTCCAGGTCGCCGATGGCCAGGAACAGCAGGTAGGACGACATCTTCGGGGTGGTCTTGAAGCGGATGAAGTGGCTGACTGGCCCGGTATCCGCCGAGCGCTGCCGGCCCGACGGGATGCGCAGATCGGCCTCGATGGGGGTGTTGGAGATGGCCATCTGGTCGCCGTCGACCCGGATCGACAGGGAGAAGGTCGCGCGCCGGCCGGGCTCGTCCCAGGAGGGGACCATGCGCCGCGCGTCGGAGTTCTCGAACTGGGTGAACAGGGCGCGCCGCTTACCGTCGAGCGTGTCGTAGTCCAGCGCGAACAGGCCCGCGGCCTCCTGATAGATCTTGCCGCGGTAGTCGATGACCAGCTTGTGGCGGCCGGGCTTGAGCTGAGCCTTCAGGTTCCAGGCGGCGGTCTGGTCGGCGGCGTTCAGGCTCGGCAGGCCGATGGCGCGGCCGTCCAGCTCGGCCTTGTCGAAGGCGATATCGAGCGCGTTGAGCACCAGCCGGCGGGTCGCGGCCCGGACCTCGATCTGGACTGTGACCTTGCCGCGGAACGTCAGCTTCGCGGCGTCGGAATCGATGAAGACCTCGTAGGACACAGGGACGACCTCGGCCGGCAGGCGACCAGGCAGGGTCCGCAGGCCGGCCTTCGCGGCCAGGTGCTTCGGGGCGGCGGCGGCGGCGAGGGGGCAGGTCGCGACGGAGGCGGCGAGGGCCAGGGCGATCGACGAACGCAGGCGCATGAAAGGTCCCCAGATTACGGCGGATGAGCATGGCTGCGCTCACGTCGTCGCTGGTTAGCCTTCCCCGGCGCCGGCCGGAAAGTTAAATGCGGTCAATGGAAGGTTTCCGGCTTTACCCCGCTGCCCTGGACCCCTCTGCCCAGGCCGAGCTGGCTGCGGCGGTGTTCGAGGCGCTGGAGGCCGCGCCCCTGGTCCGGCCGGTGACGCCCGGGGGCAAGCCCTTCTCGGTCAGGATGTCCAACCTGGGGCCGCTGGGCTGGGTTTCGGACCGGGCGGGCTACCGCTACCAGCCCCTGCACCCCCAGACGGGACAGCCCTGGCCGCCGATCCCGCAGGCGCTGCTGGACATCTGGCGCGACCTCGGCCGCTGCGAGGTTCCGCCCGACGCCTGCCTGGTCAACCTGTACCGCGACGGCGCGAAGATGGGCCTGCACCAGGACCGGGACGAGGCGGACTTCGGCTTCCCGGTGGTCTCGGTGTCGCTGGGCGATCCGGCCCAGTTCCGCATCGGTCCGGCCGGCGGCGGGCCCACGGCGTCCGTGCGGCTGAGCTCGGGCGACGTCTGCGTGCTGTCGGGGCCGGCGCGGCTGGCGCGCCACGGGATCGACCGGGTGTTCGAGGGCGGCTCGAGCCTGATCCCCGGCGGCGGGCGGTTGAACCTCACCCTGCGCCGAGCCCGGCCGGCGTCGGATTGATCCGGCCTCCGCCCGAACGACACAATCCCGCCACCGAAGCTTGACCGAAACGTTTCGGACCCGACACGCCGCTGTCTCCGGGCCGCCGCAAGGGAGGCGCGCCTCCTCCCCGAGGCTGCAACTGTCCGGAGACCTGTCATGCCCCGTCTGCTTTCCCTTGCCCTTCTCGCCCTCTGCCTGGCCGGCCCCGCCCTGGCCGACGAGCCCGTGCCGACCCGGGTCGTCTCCACCCGCGGCGTCGACTACGCGAACCCCGCCTCGGTGGCCGACCTGTACGTCCGTCTGCGGCGCGCGGCCCGCGCGGTGTGTCCAGGCGACGGTCCGGGTCTCGCCAGCCAAACGACGGCCGACCGCTGCCGCGCCGAGGCGCTCGACCGGGCGCTTGGCCAGATCGACCGGCCAGAACTCTATGCCCTGCATGAGCGCCAGCCCGCTGTGCGTCTGGCGCGCCGCTGAAGCCCGTCGCTTCGCCTTCCTCCCAGAGGGACGACCCTTGCCCCGGCGGATCGCTCCGCCGGGGTTTTTCGCGCCCGGCCTCGATTTCCGCCGGACCTGTTGCAAGAACGCTGTTCGTCCCCGACCGCGCGGCGTCTATAGTTCCCGAGGTTATGGCTTCGGAATGGGAGGCCCGCTGTGGCGCCTTGGCGCACCGGCGCGGTTCGCAAAGGACAAATTCTCAACAAAGACCGGAACATAACTGAGACGATCCGTGGGTGCGCGCACCGGGCGTGGCGTAGCGTTGTAGTTGGGGCGATCGATGAATCAGTCTTCCAGTTCGGCTGAGGCGAAGGCCATGCAGGCCCGGGTTCGCCGGGCGCAGATCGCCTGCCTGCTGGCGGCCGCCACGGTGGCGGTCGCCGGTTGCGGCGGCGGTGGCGGCGGCGGCGGCTCCAGCCCGCCGGTTTCGCCCCTGCCTCCCCCGCCCTCTCCTCCGCCCCCGCCGCCTCCCCCCTCGCCCCCGCCGGGACCGAGCCCCACCTCCTCGGAGTTCACGCGCAACTGGGGCCTGGGCGCGATCCACGCCGAGGTCCCCTTCGGCCTCGGCGCTTCCGGCACAGGCATCACCGTGGCGGTGATCGACACGGGCGTGGACGGCTCCCGCCAGGACCTGGTGGGCGCGGTCTCTTCCGACTCGGTGGACATCGTCGGAACCCACAGCCGCCCCATCGCCGGAGACGACAACCACGGCACCCTGGTCGCGGGCGTGATCGCGGCGCGCTTCAACAGCTTCGGCACCGTGGGGGTCGCCTACAACTCGACCATCCTGGCCATCCGGGCGGATTCGACCGGATCGTGCACCACCGGCGACAACAAGTGCTCCTTCTCCGACACCAACACCGCCGCCGGCCTGATCTACGCCGTGGATCACGGGGCGCGGGTGGTGAACATGTCGCTGGGCGGCCCGGATCCGGACGGGATCACCTTCCAGAACGCGCTCGCCTATGCGGTGGCCCATGACGTGGTCGTGGTGGTCGCCGCCGGCAACGAGTCGGCGGCCGACCCCAGCTGGCCGGCGCGCTGGGCCGGGGACGCCCGCTACAAGGGCCTGGTGATCGCGGTCGGCGCCATCGACAAGACCACCGGCGACATCGCCAGCTTCTCCAACAAGGCCGGGACTTCCGGCGCCCAGGACGACTTCCTGATGGCGCCCGGCAGCCAGGTGATCACCGACTGCAGCGGCACCACCTGCACATCGGCCTCAGGCACCTCGCTGGCCGCGCCGCACGTGGCCGGGGCGGTGGCCCTGCTGCTGCAGTACTTCCCGACCCTGACCGGGCGCCAGGCGGTGGCCATCCTGATGCGCACCGCGCGCGACATGGGCGCGAGCGGCACCGACTCCACCTACGGCGTCGGGGCCATGGACCTGACCAACGCCTTCGCGCCCCTCGGGGCCACCGCCCTGTCCCTGGCCGACGGCACCACCATCTACATCGGGACCTCGCCCGGCACGGCGATGAGCGGCGCCTACGGCGACGCCCTGACCCGCACCGGCGCGCTGAAGACCGCCGTGCACGACAGTTTCGACCGTCTGTTCGTGGTCAACGCCGGATCCCAGTACCCGCGTGAACGCAGCCAGCTGGTCGACGTCGCCCCCTCGCCGGAGCTGCAGCAGGCGGGCTTCGACCTGGACCGCGACGGCGCCCATCTGTCGATCGTCTCCAGCCGCCCGGTGCAGGACACCCTGCAGGTCGGCCGCCAGCCCCTGCTGTGGACCGAGAACACCCAGCCCGCCGACGTGAGCATGACGGTCACGGCCGGTCGCCTGTCCTTCTCGACCTGGGCCGGAACCGGGGCGACCCAGGCCTTCGCCCGCCAGCCGCGCGACGCCTTCAGCGCCCTCGCCCGCCCGGAACAGGCGGTGCGCGCCGACTACGCCCTGACCGAGCGCTGGTCGTTTTCGGCCGAGGCCGGATCGGGCAAGCGGCAGAAGATGTTCAGCCCGGTGCGCGAGGACGGCTCGCGCTACGCCCTGGCGGCCGCGACCTTCCACAACAGCCTGGTCGACGCCACCATCTCGGGCGGGCGCATGAGCGAGCGGCTGGGTCCGCTGGGCTCGTTCATCGACAGCGACAGCGCCTTCGCCCTGCCTTCGGAGACCCGCTTCATGGGCGTGGCCACCCGCTGGGCCCTGCCGCGCGGCATGCAGTTCGACGCCGACTTCAGCTATGGCCGCACCACGCTGCAGGGCCGCTTCCTGTCCAGCGACGCGCTCAGCTCGTCCTGGCGGCTGGGGCTGGACGCGCCGTGCTGGGCCTTCGGCGCCGGCCAGGGCTGCAGTTCGCTGCACCTGTCCCTGAGCCAGCCGCTTCGCGTCGAGCAGGGCCATTTCGACGCCCTGCTGGCGGACGTGCCGGCGAAGTACACCGATCCGACCACCTGGTCCTGGCGCCATTTCGACGCCACGCCCTCGGGCCGGGAGATGGACCTGCGCCTCGGCGCCGACCGGTCGCTGGGCCGCGCGACCTGGGTCTCGCTGGCCGGCGTCGCCGCCTTCGACCAGTCCAATGTGGCCGGCCAGAAGACCGGCTACGGCCTGGTGGCGAACCTGAAGACGAAGTTCTGACGATCGCCGCGCAGCGGCTGTTCAAGAAAGCCTGAACCACCAAGCACACCAAGGACACCAAGAAGAGCACCAAGAGCGGGCGGTGAGTTCGCGCTGACCCCTTGGTGTGCTTGGTGGTGAAACCTTCTTCTCGCCTTACGGCGAGCAAGAAATGGCTCAGTCCTCGCCGCCGCCCAGGGTGCGGATCAGTTCCAGGACCGAGCGGCGCAGCTTCGGCGACTTGATGGCCGTGAAGGCGTCCAGCGCCGCGTGCACGTCGTTGGCGTGGAAGCGGGTCCAGTCGACGGCCTGGGCGCCGTCGTCGGCGCCGAGCAGGTCGGCGGGGCGGCACTGCAGGGCCTCGGCGATCAGCACCAGCGAGGAGGCCGAGATGCGGTTGGAGCCGCGCTCGTACTTCTGGACCTGCTGGAAGGTGACGCCCAGCCGGTCGCCCAGCTTCGACTGGCTCATGCGCAGTTCGCGGCGGCGCGCGCGGACCCGGGCGCCCACTTCGGCATCAATGACTTCGGCGCGTGACGGCTGCATGCGCGACTCCAAAAACAAATGTTCGAGACCGGGCATATCCAATGAAAAAGGGCGCGCCTAGGCGGCACGCCCTTCGGTTGAGTCATTATCCATGCCGTGCACGTTGTGTCACGGGCGGCGGACTGGTTGTGACCGTTATGCGACAAGGGTTGGCGAGAGATCGGGGCGTGGCGAAACGCCGCTATCCCGAATTCAGGAATCTCATGCCTTGGTGTCGACCGCCTCGCCCTCGCCGGGCGCCGCGCCGGCCTTGGCGTAGGGGTTGGCGCCCGCTTCGGCGGCCGCGGAGGCCTGGGCCTCGCCGCCCTTGGCCGCGACCACCACCATGGCCGGGCGCACGATGCGGCCGAACAGCTCGTAGCCCGGCTGCATGACCTGGACGACCGAGCCGGGGGCGTGGTCGGGCGACGGGGTCTCCATCATGGCCTGGTGCTTGTGCGGGTCGAACTTCTCGCCGGCCTGGGGCGCGATGCGCTTGACGCCGTTGGACTCGAAGGCGGTCTGCAGCGCCTTCTCGGTCATCTCGATGCCCAGCGCCAGGTTCTTCAGCGCCGGATCGACCGCGTCCTGGGGCGCGGCGGCCAGGGCCCGCTCCAGGTTGTCGGCCACCCCGAACAGGGCGCTGGCGAAGCGCTGGATGGCGAAGGCGCGGGCGTCGTTCATCTCGCGCTCGGCCCGGCGGCGCACGTTCTCGGCCTCGGCCGCGGCGCGCAGGGCGTGGTCCTTCCACTCGGAGATCTCGGCCTCGAGGCGTTCGATCGCCGCCTCGACGGACTCCTCGGTGGGCGCTTCGTTGAAATCGGTTTCGTCGGTCATGACTTCGTTTCGTGTCGTTGCGTTCAGGCGTCCAGCAGCCGCCCGAGCACCCGGGCGGTATAGTCCACCAACGGGATGACGCGGGCATAGTTCAGGCGGGTGGGACCGATCACGCCGATCGCGCCCACCACCTTCTGTCGGCCCGTCATATAGGGCGCCGCGATCAGGGATGAACCCGAAAGCGAAAATAGCCGCGTCTCGGCGCCGATATAGATGCGCACGCCCTCGGCCGCGCGCACGTCGTCGAGCAGGCCGATCAGCTGCTCCTTCTGCTCCAGGTCGTCGAACAGCATGCGCACCCGCTCCAGGTCCTCCATGGCCCCGGCCTCGTGGAGCAGGTTGGCGCGGCCGCGCACGATCAGGGCGCGCTCGGAGCCCTCGCCCCCGCTCCAGGCGGCCAGGCCGTCGTGGATGAGGCCGGCCGCCGTGGCGTCCAGCTCGCGCCGGGCCCGCTCCATCTCGCCGGAGATCTCGGCCTTGGCGTCGGCCAGGGTGCGGCCCTTGAGCTTGGCGTTGAGGAAGTTGGACGCCTCCTGCAGGGTCGCCGGGGTGACCCCGGGCGGCAGGCGCATCAGGCGGTTTTCGATGGCGCCGTCCTCGAAGACGAGCACGGTCAGGGCCTGATCCGGGCCCATGGCCACGAACTCCACGTGCTTGACCCCGAGGTCGCGCACCGGGGTGACCACCACGCCCGCGCCGCCCGCCAGGCCCGAGAGGATCGACGAGGCCTCGTCCAGGGCGTCCTGGAAACTGCGGCCGCGCCCGGCCAGGCGCTCGTCGATCTCGCGCCGCTCGTCGTCGCCGATGTCGCCGACCTCCAGGATGCCGTCGACGAACAGCCTCAGGCCGGCGTGGGTGGGCAGGCGGCCGGCGGACAGGTGCGGCGCGGAGAGCAGGCCGAGCTGGGTCAGGTCCTGCATGGTGTTGCGGATCGAGGCCGGCGAGAGCGCCACCCCGCCCTTGGAGACGGTGCGCGAGCCCACCGGCTCGCCGGTCTCGATGTAGGTCTCCACCACCCGGCGGAAGATGTCGCGGGCGCGCTCGTCCAGCTCCGACAGGGTGGCCGATCGCGGCGGCAGGTTGGTGGCGTTGAGGAAGCTGGTCATGTTCCGTGGATATAGGGACGTGGACGCCCCGGAGCACGATGCGATCCGATGCAAACATCGGATCGTTGAATCGTGCTCCGTACCCTACGCTGAGAGCATGTCCGGGCGCAAAAGTGGGGGCCACTTTTGCATGACATGCTCTTGGAAAACAGGATAAGGCGCGGGGCCGCCGGCGCAAGGCGGCCTATAAGCGCCCCCTTCGGAGCCAGCCCTCATGACTACGCCTGCCCGCCCCTCCGGCCGCGTCCCGACGCAGCTGCGTCCCGTCACCCTGGAGACCGGGGTCAACCGCTACGCCGAGGGCTCGTGCCTGATCGGCTTCGGCCATACCCGGGTGCTGGTCACCGCGACGGTGGAGGAGAACGTCCCGGGCTGGATGCGCAACAAGGGGGCGGGCTGGGTGACGGCGGAGTACGGCATGCTGCCGCGCTCGACCCACACCCGCGGCCGGCGCGAGGCAGCGGCCGGCAAGCAGTCGGGGCGCACCCAGGAAATCCAGCGCCTGATCGGCCGCTCCATGCGCGCGGTGGTGGACCTGAAGGCGCTCGGCGAACGCCAGATCACCCTGGACTGCGACGTGGTCCAGGCCGATGGCGGCACCCGCACCGCGGCGATCACCGGCGCCTGGGTGGCCCTGGCCATCGCCTGCCGCTACCTGCGCGAGGAAGGCGTGATCAAGACCGACCCGATCACCGACCAGGTGGCCGCCATCTCCTGCGGCATCCACCAGGGCCAGGCGGTTCTGGACCTGGACTACGAGGAGGATTCGGCGGCCGAGGCGGACTCCAACTTCGTGCTCACCGGCGACGGCCACATCGTCGAGATCCAGGCGACCGGGGAGAAGCGCGGCTTCTCGCGCGGCGAGTTCGACCAGCTGTTCGCGCTGGCGAGCCTGGGGTGCGCGGAGCTGTTCGCGATGCAGAAGGCGGCGGTGGGCTGACCCCGTAAAACCACCGTTAATCGACCGTATTATCGGTGGTTGGGGTGGTTGGGGTGATTGCGCCTGAGGTGTAATTTCGACCGTTGATCGCCGTAGATAACGGTGAGGGTTGGACCTGACCTTCTCCCCTTGCGGGAGAAGGTGGCGCGCAGCGCCGGATGAGGGGTCGCGCTGCGTTCTCCGAACCGGGCATCCGTCACTGACAGCTGATCTTTCAAAGTCGCGAAACCCCTCATCCGGTCCTCCGGACCACCTTCTCCCGCAAGGGGAGAAGGTTAGAAAGAAAGCTGGAACAAATAGCGAACATTCGCCGATTTGTCAAGCGGAAACCGCCCCGCCGCGCCAGGTCGGCATGGCGCGCTCCCCGACCGCCACCTCCACCGCCGCCCTGGCCAGCAGGCGCGTCGAATCCAGGGTCGGCAGCGGCGAATCCCCCGGGCCGATCAGCAGCGGGATCTCGGTGCAGCCCAGCACCACCGCGTCGCAGCCGGCCCTCTGCAGCCCCTCGATCGCCCGCACATAGGCCTGGCACGAGGCGTCGAGCAGCACCCCGTTGCAGAGCTCGTCGAAGATCACCCGGTTGATCATCGCCCGCTCGTCCGGCTCGGGGATGGCGAAGCCGATCCCGCGCCGCGCCAGGGCGCCGCGGTAGACCGGCCCGTCCATGGTCCAGCGGGTGCCGAGCACGCCCAGGGTCTTGAACCCCCGCGCCAGCGCCTCGTCGGCCACCACCTCGGCGATGTGCAGGCCGGGCAGGGGCATGGGTTCGCCCGCCGTCTCCAGCGCGATGTGGGCGGTGTTGTCGGGGCAGACGAAGACGTCGCAGCCGGCGCGCTCCAGCCGCCCGCAGGTCGAGCTCAGCACGCCGCGCAGGAAGGCCAGGTCCATCGCCTCCCAGGCCGGCAGGCTGTCGGACATGGGCAGGATCGAGAGCGTGGTCTCCGGGTGATTGTGCTCGCCCATCCGCCGCGAGCCCTCGTGGCAGACGGTGAGGTAGCAGAGGGCCGAGCCCTCGGCGCTGTGGCCCAGGATGCCGATGTGTTTCATGGGAACACCCTATTCACGTCGCCGCCCAGGTCCAGTTCGGCCGCTCGTAGGCGACCCGGAAACCGGCCTTGAGAATGTTCTGGTAGCTGGTCTGGGGCTGGCCCGGAACCGCCGTGCCGGTCTCGGTGACCAGCACCCGGGCGCCGGCGTCGACGGCGTCGGCGATCCGCCGCGCCAGGATGGCCGACTGACCGCCCCGGCCGCGCGCGCCCTGAAGGGTCGAGCCCATGCCGAGCCAGGCGCCGCCCCGGCCGTCGAGGAACAGGGCGCCGCCGCCGGTGGGCTGATCGCCGTCGTAGCTGAGGTAGCAGCGCCAGCCCGGCGCGCACGCGGCCGCGGCCAGCCAGGCGGCCATGGCGTCGGGCATGCCGAAGCCCAGCGCGGTGGTGCGGCCGAAGACCTCGGCGGTGGCGCCGGTCACCGCCTCGATGCGCAGATCGGTCGAGACGGCCGGAACCGGCTCGGGCCCGCGCCAGAACTTGGCCCAGGCGCGGTGGTAGGGGACCAGGCCCGCCGCCCGGGCGCGGGCCTCCTCGGCGGCCGCGTGCGGTCCCGGGGCGATCTGGACGAAGACGTGCTTCAGCTGCGCGGCGCGGAAGCGCTCGACGGCGCGCGCGATGCGGTCGTCGCCGGGCTCAGGCGCACTGGCGGGCATCTGCAGCCGGTTGAACTGGGTGGAGTCGATCCGGGCCGAGACCGTGAACAGGGCGTCGCCCCACATCGCCGTCTCCAGCCCCACGGCCTCGGCGAAGGGTCCAGGCGCCACGTCGAACAGCGACCGCCAGGCGGCGATCTCGGGCGCCTCGAGGGCCTGGACTGCCGGTGTTTCAGCCATGATTTCCTCCTCAGCCGAGCCCCGTCCCGCCCAGCCAGCCGATCCAGATTACGACCGTCACCCAATGCAGGATCACCGGCGGCCAGATCGAGCCCGAGCGGCGGCGCAGGATGGCGCAACCCAGCCCCAGCCACGCCGCCCAAGCCAGGAAGTCGGGACGGGTGAAGAGGGTGCGCTCGGCCGGCAGCCACAGGGTCTCGACCACGTGCCAGGCGGTGAACAGGGCGGTGGAGATCAGGATGGGCTTCAGCGCGCGCGGCGCCTCGGAGTGGTCGGGGATCAGGGCTGCGCGGAAGAAGAACTCTTCGCCCAGCGCCGGGAGGAAGAAGGCGATGGCCGCGGCGCGGGCGATGGCGGCGAGCGGTTTGGGGTCGAGGTAGAGCAGGCCGGTGAACAGGCCGAAGGGGCCCGCGACGCCGGCGACGATCGCCAGCACCACGGCGAGCTCGAGCCCGTCGCGCCGGGTCGGAACGGTGGTCGCCGCGCGCCTCAGCCGCGAGAGGACAGTGTCGAGGAAGTCCATCGGCGCAGGCCATCACGAATCGCCGCGCCTGCGAAGCCCGACCGCGGCGAGTTCAACACATCGCCGCCTTGACAGCGCGGCCGCCAATTCCTCCCCTTCAGGGGAGGGGGACCGCCGAAGGCGGTGGAGGGGACTGCTTGTACGCACCCAAAAAGGCCATCGACCGCGCCCGTGACCTGCGCCGCCGCATGACCCTGCCCGAGGTCCTGATCTGGGACCGGTTGCGCGGTAAGCAGACCGGCTGGCGCTTCCGGCGGCAGCATCCTGTCGGGCCGTACATCCTGGACTTCTTCTGTCTCGACGCACGGGTGGACGCACGATCACCCGGACCAGATCGCTTACGACCGGCGGCGTACGGCGTGGCTCGATGGGCAGGGCATTCGCGTGCTGCGGTTTGCGGCCCAGGATGTCCTTGAGGATGTCGAAGGCGTGATCGTTGCGATCAAGGCGGGGTTGAGAGGGGGCTCACCGGCAGAGCGTTGAGGTAGTCCCCTCCACCGCGTTCCGCGGTCCCCCTCCCCTGAAGGGGAGGAATTGGCGTCGCGCTCCCCGCTCCCCTCACTGCCCCGGGATGGGCAGGATCTCCATGATCTCGACGCGGTCGCCGGGGAAGATCATGAAGTGGGGGTGGCCTTCGAACATCTTCGCCGCCGCCTCGTGGGACTCGGCGCGCACGGTGATGAAGCCGCCGACCTCGTTGCGGATATCGGTGATCCCGTCCTTGCCGACGCGCTTGGTCTTGCCCACGGGTCCGCCCTGGTCGACCACCGAGGCGGCATGCTGGGCCATCCAGGCGCCCCAGGCGGCCATGCCCCTGGCCATGGTCGCCTCATCCGGCATGGGCCGGTCCGACGAGGGGGTCCCGTTGTAGAGGGCGAGGAAGGTTTTCATGAGGGGAGGCTCCTTGGGGGCGCGCCGGGGTAACCGGCGGCGGGTCGCAATGGTTCGAGTCTAGCCGGGCGTATCCTGGAACTCACCTTCGCCGAGCAGGCGCCGGGTGTGCTGCTCGTCGATCCAGTCGTTGTGGCCGCCGGCGATCGGCGTTCCGAAACAGGCGCGGTTGGAGATCAGGTGTTCGCCCGTGAAGGCGGTGACGCCCAGGTCGTCCACGGGATTGTTCGGCTCCCCCGCCTTGAAGTTGGTGCGGGTCATCCGCGAATAGACCACGTAGGTGACGCCAGCATTCTTGAAATGAATCTGGAATTCGCCGCCGCCGGAGTAGCCGGTCGACGCCCACTTCAGGGACGAGGCGTCCGGCGTCGCCGGAAAGGCCATCTCGACATGACCCGACGCGCCGTAGCGGTACTGGACCGCCCCGCCCGTGTCGGAGGCGCAGACCGCGACCTGCTTGGCGCCCGCCTTCCTGCTGGTCGCGCACTGGAACAGGGGCGTCTCCCCGGCGTGGCAGAGGCTGGGCAGGGGCGTCGCCTTGACCGCCTTGCCCCGGGTCAGCGCCGGACCCGCGGACAGGGCCGCCAGCAGAAGGACGAGCCCCGCCGCGGCGCGTGCGCCTCGACGCAGTGAGGCCTGATTGAGCGCAGACATGGCTGACCCCCGCCGTTGCGGGGCGAACCTAGCCCTTCGGCTTGCGCCATTCCATCATCATGAACCAGGGCGCGCGGCGATAGCGCTCGGTCTCGTGCGCATCGGCGCCCTGGGGCTCCGGTTCGCTGAAATGGGTCAGGGTCAGGCCCTGGTCCAGCAGCAGGCCCATGTAGGCGCCGAGCGGCCGGTGCCAGTTCTGCACCCGGATGCCGCGCCAGCTGCACCAGACCGCGCGCTCGTCGAGATAGGCGTCGAGCGCATAGACGGGCCGGCCTCCCGGCCCCTCGATCCAGCCCAGCTCCAGCGCCGCGGTGTTGAAACTGGTCAGGTTGGCGATCAGCAGACGGCCGCCGGGGCGGAGCACCCGGACCATCTCGGCGATCGCCGGGGCCAGGTCGGGAATGTCGATCAGGCTGAGGTAGCTGACCACCAGGTCGAAGGCCGCGTCCTCGAAGTCCAGCGCCTGGGCGGCGCCGAGGCGATAGTCGCCCGACGGGTCGAGGCGGCGGGCGTGCTCGATCAGGGCGACGGTGGGGTCGATGCCGACAGCCGAGACGCCGGCGTCGCGCAGCATCCGGCAGAAGCGGCCCTCGCCGCAGCCGACGTCCAGCGCCCGGGCCGGTGCGGCGGCCGCGACGCGCGCCAGCATGGGTCCATCGAGGACGAAGCGGCGCCCCCAGTCGCCGCCCTCGCCCATGTCGGCGATCCAGGCCTGCGCCGACTCCACCCAACCGTCGCTCATCGCGCGCCCCCTGCCCCACGGAAGCGGGAGCTTATACGGGCGATGCCGTAACGCCATCCGGGGGCGCCGTCCCGGGCCCCTCGACGCCGCCGCCAATTGCTGCGCACTCTGGCCCACAGGTTCCGCCGGGGGGCGACCATGCTCAGCATCATCCTCTTCCTGCTGGCGCTCGCCGCGCTCGGCTACGCCGCGGTGCTGGTCCGAAGCGCGATCGCGCAAGGCGCGTTCACGCTGAGCTGGGAGACCGCCGCCGTCGGGGCGGTGGTCAACTTCTTCGACACCCTGGGGATCGGCTCCTTCGCCCCGACCATGGCCTGGCTGAAGATCCGGGTGGGCATGCCCGACCGGCGCATCCCCTGCACCCTGATCGTGGCCCTGACCCTGCCCACCATCCTGCAGGCGGGCATCTTCATGGTTCTCTTGGGCGTGCACGTCGACACCCTGCTGGTCGCGGCCTATTCGGTCGCCCTGCTGGCCGGCGGGCTGTGGGGCGCCAGGCTGGTGACCGGGGTCAGGATCTGGATCGTGCAGGCGGTGGTGGCCATAGCCCTGCTGATCGCCGCCGCGCTCTACGCCGCTTCGAACCTGCACCTGCTGCCGGCGGGCGGGGTCGCGGCCTCCCTCCCCTTGCCCCTGATGGCCGCCGCCGTGGCCGCCAGCTTCGTCATGGGGGTGCTGCTGAACTTCGGGGTCGGGCACTACGCGCCATCGCTGGTGATGTTCAGCCTGATGGGCATGGACCCGCACCTGGTGTTTCCGATCATGGCCACCGGCGGCGCCCTGGCCGCGGCGGTGATCAGCACCCGGCATATCCAAAGGGGCGTGGCCGACCTGCGCATCGCGATCGGCTTCGGCCTGAGCGGGCTGCTGGCCGTGCTGGTCGCGGCCCTGGTGGTGAAGGACATGCCGGTGGAATGGTTGCGCTGGCTGGTGATCGTGGTGGTGGTCTATGCCGCCGCCGTGATGCTGCGGGACGCGGCCCGGTCGCTGCGCCGGGGCGGCGAGGACGACGTCGCCCTGGCGGCGGCCGAGGGGCTGACGGACTGAGGGCCGGAACGCCGCTCGCCGCTACTTCAGCTTCATCTCATCCATGACGCCATAGGCCGCGCCCATGGCCGGCATGCCCGCCGAACCGCCGGTGAGCAGTCCGATGCGCAGCGCCTCGACGATCTCCTGCCGGTTCGCGCCGAGCTTGATGGCCGCCCGGACATGGTACTGGATGCATTCCTCGCACTTGACCACCACGGAAAGGGAGACGCCCGAGAGCTGCTTGTACTTCGCCGGCATGGCGCCCTCGCCGAAGGCGGCTTTGTACTGTTCGCTGAAAACCGCCATGAAGGCCGGATCGTTGACGACGATCGGATCCTGCGGAACGGCGGGCGCCGGCGCGGCCTGGGCGGAGAGGGCGACGGCGGCGAGACACACGATCGCCAGCCCGGCCCATGGACGTCGGTTCACAGCGCTTCTCCCCAAAAGCTCGGTCACGTAAGCGACGAACCAAATCCGGCTGGCTGTGAGGGGGCGATTGCGACCAATCGGGCCGCGGGCGCGGCAGGAATCGACGCCACGGTCCTGTCGGGAAACTCGCCGGCCGTTCGTCCTGGAGAGGCGAAGACGCCGCAGAGAGAAGGAGCCTGCCCATGACTCCCACCATCACCGCCTTCAAGGCCTCGCCCGATCGGGGCCGCGGCCTGGCGCGCGACATGCGCGTGCGCTGGGCGCTGGAGGAGGTCGGCCAGGCCTATGACGTGCGGCTGGTGACCTTCGAGCAGATGAAGCAGGCGCCCCACCTGGCGCTCAATCCCTTCGGCCAGATCCCGACCTATGAGGAGGGCGATCTCGCCCTGTTCGAGACGGGCGCCATCGTGCTGCACATCGCCGAGCGCCACGCGGGCCTGCTGCCCGCAGACGCGAACGGGCGCTCGCGGGCGATCATGTGGATGTTCGCCGCGCTGAGCACCGTGGAGCCGCCAATCGTCGAGGCGACGCACGCCAGGCTGTTCGAGGGCGACAAGCCCTGGGCCGCCCAGCGCATTCCCCTGGTCGAGGACCGCCTGCGGCCCCGGCTGGCGCAGCTGTCCGCCCGCCTGGGCGACGCCGACTGGCTCGAGGGCGACTTCAGCGCCGGCGACCTGATGATGGTGTCGGCCCTGTTCCGCCTGGGCGCGTCCAGCCTCCTGAGCGAACACCCGAACCTGGCGGCCTACGTGGCCCGCGCCGAGGCGCGACCGGCCTACCAGCGGGCGTTCGCGGCCCAGCTGGCGGTGTTCAGGGCGGCGCAGGGCGACGGTTAGGCTGGCGGCCGCCGTTCGCCGCGCCGAGCGGACCTTACGCCGAATTAAGCAGAGCCGGCGGCGCCAGCGCCCTAGGGTGAGCCGTTCATTGGCCGTCCCCGGGGGACCCCATCCATGCGTACCGCCGCCGTCCTGTCTCTCCTGGTCCTTGCCGGCGCCGCCGCGGCCGCCGAGCCCGCCCCGGCCCCCGACGACAAGGGCGCGTCCTGGTACGCGGCCTACCATCGCGACGCCCGCCAGGTGGCCATCGCGGGCGGGCGCACACTGAACCTCTATTGCCTGGGCCGGGGCTCGCCCACCGTGGTGCTGGAATCCGGGATCAGCGAGAGCTCCTACACCTGGTGGAAGGTGCAGGGCCGCATCGCCAAGACCACCCGGGTCTGCGCCTACGACCGCGCCGGCATGGGCAAGAGCCCGCCGGGGCCGGCGCCGCGCGACACGGCCGCCGAGGTCGCCGACCTGGGCGCCCTGCTCAAGGCCGCGAAGATCGAGGGGCCCTACGTCCTGGTCGGCCACTCCATGGGCGGCTACAACGCCCGCCTCTTCGCCAGCCTGCACGGGGACGAGGTCGCGGGCATGGTGCTGGTCGACCCCTCGGTGGAGGGTCAGCTGCAGCGGATCGGGGCGGTTTCGCCCACGGGCGCAGCGGGGGTGAAGAACGCGCGGCGCTTCTCCGGCCACTGCGCCGACCCGACGCTGAAGGCGGAGACCTTCCAGGCCGACTGCGTGCGCAAGGCGCCCTCGACCTTCCCGCCGGAGCTGGCGGCCGACTTCGAGGCCATGCAGTCGACGGCGCACTACCAGGCCTTCGATTCCGAGATCGAGTCCTTCATCGAGCGCGACTCGCCGGAGGTGGTCGCCCAGCGCCATGCCTTCGGCGCCATGCCGCTGATCGTGCTGACCCGCACCGAGCTGTCGAACAACCTGCCCAAGGCGGAGGCGGAAGCGGAGTTCAAGGTCTGGAACCAGCTGCACGACGAGGTCGCCGCCCTGTCCAGCGACGGCTCGAACCGCCTGGTCCAGGGCTCCGGCCACTACATCCAGATCGACAAGCCGGACGCGGTGGTGGACGCCGTCGCGGAAGTGGTGGCCAAGGTGCGCGCCAAGCGACGCTGAGGGCGCTCCGGGGTCAGAAGTGGCCCCCCGTGACGGCGTAGAGCAGCAGCCAGGGCTCGATCAGCAGGTCGATGGCCCCGTGGGCGAGGATGGCGGACGTCAGGCTGCGTCCCGAGGCCAGGTAGGTCGCCGCCATCATCAGGCCCAGGATCGAGGTCGCGGCCATGGCCCCGATCATCTGGCCCATGTTCACGTGGCCTCCCATGGAGCCCCAGCCGATGTGGGCGAGGCCGAAGAGCAGGGCGGAGAGCAGGAGCTGGACCGACCAGTGGGCGCCGCCGTCGCGCGCCTGCTTCATCACGAAGCCGCGGAAGACGGTCTCCTCGCAGATCCCGGCGGAGACCCCGATCCCCACCGCCACCGCGATGCGGAAGAAGGACCAGTCGCCGAGCACCGGCGCGCCGAGCCGGGCCATGTTGGTCACCGTGGCGCCGCCGTAGAGCGCGGCGAACAGGACCGCCAGCACCCAGCCCAGGAGCCGCGCGGGCCGGCCCCAGCCGATGTCGCCCAGCCGCTGTCCGCGCAGGCGCAGCAGGCCCCAGGCCACCGCGAACAGGATCCAGACCAGGGCGATGCTGCTCACCGCACGCACGGCGACGATGTCGCGCGGCGCGGTGAAATGCGGCGCCAGGGCCTGGCGCAGAGGCGGGAGCGCAAACTCCAGGGCGATGAAGCTCAGCATCATCAGGCCGATGGCGGCCCAGGGCTCGATGCGGGGCGCGGTGGGGGTGGTCATGTCCGTTTCCTCAGCGGTCTCGGACGGTGTCTGGACCCGGACCCAGGGTACGGCTCAAGGGGGTGGGAGACGGAAATTGCGAGAGGCCGCGCCTAGCCCCAACGCTCCATCGCAAGCTCGCTGATCGCCATGACCCAGGGGTGCGCCCGATCCTCGTAGACCGAGACGAAGGGCGGCGGAAAGTTCGGGTCGGCGAAGGCGCCCACCGCCACATAGATCGCCTCCGGCATGGCCGCGGGCTGCCAGTAGACCGTGGAGCCACACACCGGACAGAAGCCGAAGGTCGCCGACCCGCCGCTGTCGCCGGTCCGGGTCCATCGGCTGGCGCGGCCCTCGATGGTCACGGCCTGGCGGGGAAAGCGGGCCTGGGCTGCGAAGACGCTGCCGGTGCGCTTCTGGCATTCCAGGCAGTGGCAGATGGAGATGCGCGGGGGCTCGCCCTCGCAGGTGAGGCGGAGTTGGCCGCAGCCGCAGGAAGCGTGGCGGGTGGTCATGGAGGTGGATTCCCTTGGGCGAGGTTGACCAGGATAGTGGTCAGTTGCGACCAAGGTCCACTTGGGGCGGTCTTGTTGATGGAGGTAGTCAAGCCGAAGAACGAGATGAATTGTGTCCCGGGGTCCCGGCGCGGAGTGCGTCGGCAGTTAATGCCCTGTTCGTATCCAAGTCGCCGCGCCGATGAGCGCCAATGCAATGACGAATAGGAACGTGACCGCGAGCGGCCCCTCCGCAACGGCATCGAGGAGTCGGGGAATCCTTAGAGTCAGTCTCGTGGGTTTGGGAGAGTCAGTCTCGTGGGTTTGGGCATCACAGCAGGGCATGTCCATGGGTCTGAATTGCCAATGTGTCGGTAATCCGCCGTTGCGCATCAGGAATCCGGCGCAACGTCCGAGGCCATGACTACAACGGCCGCAGCTTGCCGGTTTCGTCGCAGGCCCGACCCCATTTCTCGGCCTCCTGCTCGAATTCACCCGGCTCGAACCAGCGCAGCACGGTACTCCCCGCCACGCCCATCAAGTTGCCGACGAGCTTGAAAGTGGGGGTGATCCCTTGAGCCTTAAGCTGACCGGCTATCTGGCCAGCGTGCGATTTCATGATGCGTACGTGGCTGATTTGTTCGTAGAGCGGATTGGACCCGGACAGCCGTTCCCTAATCAAGACAATCAGGTCTCGCGGAAGATAAAGATCGTCGTTCCAACTCAGCGCGTCGAGCGCGCAACAGATGATCCAATCAACCAGTTTCAGCGGGATCGCCTCGCCTCGACTGGACAGCTGCGTTTCGCCCGCCCGCTCGCGCTGACGAGCCGTTATCATCGCCTCCATTACACAAAGCGCGATTTCGCCTATTGCGCCTTGATCGGCATCGAGGAGGCCAGCCAGCAGGTCAGAATCGAGGCCATAGCGCTCGAACTCGGCGCGCATATGGAACAGGGATTCGAAGCCGCCGATGACGGCCACCTCGATCTCCTCGGACGGATCGGCGCGCCGAAGCCGAACGTAGGTTTCAAGGGTGGGATCGGCCTTGTAGGTCTTGCTGGCGTCGTTAAAGCCGCCGTCTTCACAGGTTCCGAAGTGAGACTGCGCCATTTCCTAACTCCATCGGAGGTAACGCCACACGTCTGTGTCACGGCATCCCGCTGTGCTGGCGCTGTGACAATTCCAATATCGCATCCAGTTTCGCGCCACCTTAACTAATGGGGCGTTTCGTGTATAATATTCGCTGTTCCTCGTAGTGTAAATGTTGGGCGAGATTCGTAGCTCAATGATATGGCACATTTGTCAGCATGCTGCACACGTGACTGATCATCTGGCGTTAACGGGAGCGAAGTGACGAATGGGAGGGCTTTTCCTTTGTCGATCTTAGTTAGCACTTCACTATTATCTTCGTGATGTATTTCAAACCCTAATTCGGCTGTCTTGTTGATTGATATTTTGAAATCTGACACACGGACGAATATATCGTCCGAGGCCGGTGCTCTTACAGCAAAATTTACCAACAACCTGTCTACGTAAGAAACACAGCGCAACCTCAAGACCTCCCCACTTGTTCGATTAAAATCGTTTTCCTGACGAAATCTACCTTTAAGATCTTGAAATTTTGCCGCATACATCCAAAAGCTTATCGCGACTCCCGTTACACATACCAATAATATTACTGGAATAACTCTATATAAATCAGCAGACTTATTTCTTTCATTAAGATATGGTGTGTGCGAACTGCATAGAGCAACAGCCGGGTAAAGTCCTACAGCTCCGACCAAGTAAGGGATACAATAAGACAAAGGCGGAATGATAACGTTTCCGTTGCTGCTTAGCGAATTTAACAGAGCCTCTTTGAGACATTCAGCAAGAAAAAACCAAACACACGCAGCGTATACAGCGTATCTAAGCATTCGTAACAATCTCAACCGCCTTCGCCGCTTCTCAGCACGGCGCGGGTAGGCCTTGATAAACAAATACGACGTTGCGATGGTAACTAAATCGAGAATAAAGAAGATTCCGACACTGCCAATAACATATCTACCTACTATGATGAGATTGTCCTGGGCATTTACAATTACTCGCCCAATTATTGCCGGCTCAACAGGTAAGATTAGGAACGGCAGCAAGAATGAGCCAAGCAATAGCGCCAGTTGCGGCCCAAGATTTTGACCGCGGACCGCTGCGACGAAGAGTCCGGAGCGAACTGGGTTAACAAACATCAAGAGCGGGATATACATGGCGCTGTAGCTCATCGCCACCACGCTATCTATATATTTTGAAATTCCGCTCAAAGAGTTTATATTGTTGCGGCTATAGTATCTGCCAGACGATTTCACCGCTCACCCCCCCACGCCTTTGACACGCTTACTGATTGGTTCGGTCGGATTACATGAAGGCGTGAGGGGAAAACCATTTGACCTACCGCAGCCTTCGCCCTCGCTTGGGCAGATATTGACAAGCAAGGCAAGCCTGGATGCTATACCATAGGTCGTGCAAATTCGCGCCGAAGTGGTTCGGACGCATACGCTACGCTGCGGGTTCGGTTTGAGGATTGCGATTGCAGGACGTCGGATGAAGCGCCCTTCGCCCCCCTACGCCACCTTCACCCGCGCCGCGCTTTCCGGCAGGTCGGTCCCGAACGCGCGCTGGTAGAACTCGGCAATCGTCGGCCGTTCCAGCTCGTCGCACTTGTTCAGGAAGGTCAGGCGGAAGGCCGTGGCCACATCGCCCGCGAAGATGGTCGCGTTCTGGGCCCAGGTGAGCACGGTCCGCGGGCTCATCACGGTCGAGATGTCGCCGTTCATGAAGGCGTTGCGGGTCATGTCGGCGACGCGGACCATGGCGGCGACGGTGCGCTTGCCGTCCGCGGTCTTCCACTCCGGCGCCTTGGCCAGGACGATCTCCTGCTCCACGTCGTGGGACAGGTAGTTCAGGGTGGTGACGATCGACCAGCGGTCCATCTGGCCCTGATTGATCTGTTGTGTGCCGTGGTACAGGCCCGTGGTGTCGCCCAGACCAATGGTGTTGGTCGTGGAGAACAGCCGGAAATACGGATTGGGGCGGATCACCCGGTTCTGGTCGAGCAGGGTCAGGCGGCCGGACTGCTCCAGCACGCGCTGGATCACGAACATCACGTCGGGACGGCCCGCGTCGTATTCGTCGAAGACGAGCGCGATGGGCCGCTGCAGGGCCCAGGGCAGCATGCCCTCACGGAATTCGGTGACCTGCTTGCCCTCGCGCAGCACGATGGCGTCCTTGCCGACCAGGTCGATGCGGCTGACGTGGCTGTCGAGGTTGACCCGCACCAGGGGCCAGTTCAGCCGCGCGGCCACCTGTTCGATGTGGGTCGACTTGCCGGTGCCGTGGTAGCCCTGGACCATCACGCGGCGGTCGAAGGCGAAGCCGGCGCAGATGGCCAGCGTGGTCTGGGGATCGAAGCGGTAGGCGTCGTCCAGGTCCGGCACGTGCGGATCGCGGGTCTCGAAGGCCGGGACCATCATGTCGGAATCGACGCCGAAGACCTCGCGCACCGAGACCCTTTTGGTCGGCTGGAGCTTCTGCAGGGCGTCGACGGGGGTGTCGGTGGCGGAGGGTGTGGCGTTCGGGGACATGACGAGGGTTCTTTAGGGGCGGGACCCGCCCGGTTCAACGCGAATTAGGTTCAAGGGCGTTCGAGGCGGCAGCCGGTGTGCGTTCCTTGCCCCACCGCTTGCCGATACGGGGATGGCGCTGGTTCTTCGCGCCTTCCCCCATCGAGGGGGAAGGTGGGGACGCCAGGAGCCGGATGGGTGGCCGCGCCGGCGTAGAGGGGTGGGCGCATCCACCTCGAGTTCAAACGGGGAGCCGGGGGACGCAGCTCTCAGGGCCGGCCGCAGCGCCGCCCCCCTTCCGACCCCCTTTCGGGGGCCACCTTCCCCCTCGAGGGGGGAAGGACTCCGTCAGGAAAGCTCCCCCCTAGGCCAGCTTGGCCTTCTGCAGGGTCTTGTAGGCTTTCAGCACGCGCTGGAGCTTGTCCTCGGCGGAGCGGTCGCCGCCGTTCGAATCCGGGTGGCAGCGCTTGACCAGCTCCTTGTAGCGGGCGCGGATTTTCGCCTTGTCGGCGTTTTCGTCCAGGTCCAGGTCGCCCAGCGCCTGGCGTTCGATCTTGCCGAGCAGCCTGCCTTGCGCCGCCGCGCGGGGCTCGCTGGCGGCCTTGCGGGCGCGGAAGATGCCGAGCGGATCGGCATAGCCCTCGCCGGTCCCCATCTTGGCGGTGAAGGAGGCCGCCTCGCGGGAGAAGCGCGAGGCCTTGAACTGCCAGGTAGGCCGGCCGCCCGTGAACTTCTCGTCCTCCTGGCGGCGGCGGATCTCGCCCTCGCTCATGCCGGCGAAGAAGTCCCAGTTCTTGTTGTACTCGCCCGCGTGGGGCTGACAGAACCAGTAGTATTCGCCGGGCAGGTCGCGCGACTTGGGCGCCTTGGCCGCGCCCGCGCGCGGGCATCCGGGCCAGTCGCAGTGGGTCTCGCCGGGCTTCAGGCGCCAGACGTCCTCACGTGCGGCGGCCTCCGCGGCCTCCTCCTCGGGCTTGGGAGGGCGCACACGGATGTCGACGAACTTGGGACGGTATTGAAAAGCGCCGCTCATGATCTGAAGTGTAGGGCCGAATGCGACGCCATCAAGGAAACCCGCGATGAATTCCGAAGGACCGGTCGCCTCAGCGATCCGGACGAAGCTGGAGGCGGCGCTGAAGCCCACCCGTCTGGAGGTGATCGACGACTCGAGCCGCCATGCCGGACACTCAGGCGCACGGGAAGGCGGCGAGAGCCACTTCAATCTGGTGATCGAGAGCGAGATTTTCGAGGGGCTGAGCCGCGTCGAGCGGCAGCGGCGGATCAATTCGGCGCTGAAGGAGGAGCTGGCGGGGCCGGTCCATGCCCTGTCGATCAAGGCCCTGGCGCCGGGAGAAGCCTGAAATAGTGACCGTTTGCGCACCTGTGCGGTCCTGCCGCACCCGTGGCTCGAAGCGTAGCAAATTCAGCACCTAATGAGCGCAGGCGGCGCCACGTGAGCGTTCATTCTGTCTTAGGGCCTTGGACCTAAAGTGCACGCTTCCCGGGGGTTCGGGAGGGGACACGACATGGCCGATAATGACGCCGCGCGCCGCAAGGCGCCCAATGAAGCGGCGCAGGTTCTGCAGACCATCGTTCAGACGCAATACGTCCGCTACTGGGTGATCGCCTGCTGGGCGATCGGCCTGTGGCCGACGGCCGGCTGGGCGACCGCGGCGGTCTGGTTCGTGCTGACCATGGCCGCCGGCGGCGTGCGCAGCTGGTTCGAACGGCGCCTGGCCCGCAACGTGGGCAAGGACTATGGCGCCACCTTCCAGGCCGTGGCCCTGATCACCGGCGCCTTCTGGGCCGCCGCCCCCGTCCTGGCCTGGCTGTCCGACGCCCCCTTCGGCAAGCCCCTGGCCATGGCCTACATCGCCTGCGGCTACATTCTCGTCTTCACCCAGCTGCGCCACTCGCCGCGGCAGGCCTTCATCATCTCCAGCCCCTATACGCTGGTCGTTCTCGGGCTGGGCTCCACCCTGTGGGGCAAGCCGGAGTTCTGGTCCTTCGCCGCGGTCATGCCCTTCATGTGGTCGGGCCTGGGCGTGCACATCATCCTGGGCCTGGTGGCCCAGACCAAGATCACCGCCTTCCAGGAGCACCAGTCGCACCTGATCGACGAGCTGGAGACCGCGCGCGACCGCGCCGACGCGGCCAACAAGGCCAAGAGCGCCTTCCTGGGCGTCATCTCCCACGAGCTGCGCACCCCGATGAACGGGGTGCTGGGCGCCGCCCAGCTGCTGTCGGCCACCCGGCTGGATCCGACCCAGAAGGAATATGTCTCCATCGTGCGCAACTCGGGCGACAGCCTGCTGGCGCTGCTCAACGACATCCTGGACCTGACCAAGATCGAGGCCGACCGCATGGCGCTGGAGGCCATCGAGATCGACGTGAACGAGCTGGTTTCGCGCGTCGGCGGCACCTGGACGGCCCGGGCCAAGGAAAAGACCATCGACTACCAGGTCGAGATGGCGCCCACGACGCCCGCGGTGGTCGTCGGCGACCCGACCCGCCTGTCCCAGATCGTCCACAACCTGCTGTCCAACGCCATCAAGTTCACCGCCAGCGGCGCCGTGTCGCTGAAGGTCGACGCCGAGCGGCTGAGCGAGACCCGCGCGCGCCTGGTGTTCGCGGTGTCCGACACCGGGCCCGGCATCGCGCCGGAGGACGTGGAGCGGCTGTTCCAGCCCTTCACCCAGCTGGACGCCTCGTCCACCCGCCGCTTCGGCGGCACGGGCCTGGGCCTGACCATCTGCCGGCGCCTGGCCGGGCTGATGGGCGGGGAGCTGGAAGTGCAGTCGGAAGTCGGCAAGGGCTCGACCTTCATCCTGACCATCGAGGCCGACGTGCGCGCCTGGTCCCAGGCCCGCGCGGTGGAGGCGGTCAGCGCCGAGATCACCGACGACCAGTCGCTCAGGGTGCTGGTGGTCGAGGACCATCCGGTCAACCGCATGATCATCGAGGCCTGGCTGACCTCGGCCGGTCACGGGGCGATCTCGGCGGAGAACGGCGAGCTGGGGCTGGAGCTTCTGGCCCAGCAGCCCTTCGACCTGATCCTGATGGACGTGAACATGCCGGTGATGGACGGCCTGACCGCCACGCGCCTGCTGCGCGACCGCGAGGGTCCGAACCGCGATGCGCCGGTGGTGGTGCTGTCCGCCTCGGCGCGGGTAGAGGACCACGAGGCGGGTTTCGCCGCGGGCGCGGACGCCTATCTGAACAAGCCCATCGACTTCAAGGAGCTGGCGGCGGTGCTCGGCCGCGCGGCGACGGGCGGGCGCGAGCGGCTCAGGGAAGCGGCGTAGACTTCATCTGCCGTAAGGCAGGAAAGAGTTTTCACCACCAAGGACACCAAGAACACCAAGGGGTCGGCGCCCATGCCGGACAGCTCCTTGGTGTTTCTTCTTGGTGTTCTTGGTGTCCTTGGTGGTCCAATCTTCTTTCTGGTTGCCGCTCCGCGGCCCTCAGAGGAGCCGGCTGTCGTCCAGCGGCCGCAGGTGCTCGACCGGGAGCCCCGTGTCGGCGGTGAGGCGTTCGGCCAGGGTCAGGCGGTGGCAGTCGTTGGGGTCGGCCTCGAAGCAGAGCAGGCAGACGTCCTCGTCCAGGGCCAGGCCGCGCAGGGTCGCGTAGGCGTCGGCCGTCTCGGGGCTGTCCAGATGCGCGGCGTACAGGCGCCGCATACCGGCCATGTCGCCCTTGTGGGCGAGGTCGCGGGCCGGTTCGGGCGACCCCAGAGCCTGGAGCCAGACGTAGCCCAGCCCCTCGCCTTCCAGTGTCTCAGCCAGGCGCTTGCCGGAAAAGCCGGGTTTGCGCGAGAAGGGCTTGGCGCGCACATCGGCGACGGTGGAGACCCCGGCGCGGCGCAGCGCCTCGACGAAAGTGTCGGGCGTCAGGCCCTGGTATCCGACGGTGAACAGAATCGGCATGGGAACGTTCGCCTTTCGGGAGTCCCCGACGCATAAGGTCGAGCGCATGGCGAGACAACAACCATGAGCCCGATGACGACGAGCGCGCGCGGTTGGCGCGCGGTCCCGCGCACGGTCTGGGCGCTGGGCCTGGTCTCCATGTTCATGGATATCTCGTCGGAGATGATCCACGGCCTGCTGCCCGTGTTCCTGGTGGGGACGCTGGGCGCCAGCATGGGGTTGGTCGGGGTGATCGAGGGCGTGTCGGAGGCCACCGTCTCGGTGGTCAAGGTGTTCTCCGGTTGGCTTTCCGACCGGCTGGGCAAGCGAAAGCTGCTGACCGTGATCGGCTATGGCCTCGCGGCCCTGTCCAAGCCGCTGTTTCCCCTCGCCATGGGCCCGTCTGCCGTGTTCGCGGCCCGGATCGCGGACCGGGTCGGCAAGGGGGTGCGCGGCGCCCCGCGCGACGCCCTGATCGCGGACGTGACGCCGGAGGGGCTGCGCGGCGCGGCCTTCGGCCTGAGGCAGTCGCTGGACACCCTGGGCGCGGTGATCGGGCCGCTGATCGCCATCGGTCTGATGGCGGCCCTCGCCGGCGACGTGCGCTCGGTGTTCTGGTGGGCCCTGGTCCCGGCCGCCATCGCGGTGGTGCTGCTGATCGCGGGCGTGGAAGAGCCGTCGACGGTCCCCAACAAGGGGGCGCGCATCCCGATCCGGCTGTCGGACGCGAAGCGGCTGGGCCTGGGATTCTGGGCGGTGGTGGGGTTCGGCGCGATCTTCACCCTGGCGCGGTTCTCCGAAGCCTTCCTGATCCTGCGCGCCCAGGACCGGGGCCTGATGCTCGCCTTCGCGCCGATCGTCCTGGTGCTGATGAATGTGGTCTATGCCGCGGTCGCGACGCCCGCGGGCAGCCTGTCGGACCGGATCGGGCGGCGGGGGCTGCTGGTCTCGGCCCTGCTCACCCTGATCGCGGCGGACCTGGTGCTGGCCTTCTGGGCCAACCTGGCCGGCGCCCTGGTCGGGACGGCGCTCTGGGGCCTGCACATGGGGCTGAGCCAGGGCCTGCTGGCCGCCATGGTCGCCGACCGCACGCCGCCTGAGCTGCGCGGCACCGGCTTCGGCCTGTTCAACCTGGCGGGCGGGGCCGCGGCGCTGATCGCCAGCGCGCTCGCCGGCCTGCTGTGGCAGAGGCTGGGGGCGGCCGCCACCTTCGAGGCGGGGGCGGGGTTCGCAGGCGTGGCGCTCGTCGGCCTGGTCGTGCTGGCGAAGCGGCGGGCGGAGGCCTGAGACCGTGCGCGCCTTCGCGGAGCTGATGGACCGGCTGTCGCTGACCGGCTCGCGCAACGCCAAGCTGACCCTGGTGCGTGACTACCTGCGCCAGACCCCCGACCCGGACCGGGGCTGGGCCCTGGCGGCGCTGACCGGCGAGCTGTCCTTTTCGGTGGCCAAGCCGGCGATGATCCGCAAGGCGGTGGAGGCGCGGGTCGATCCGGTGCTGCTGGGCTGGTCCTACGACTATGTGGGCGATCTCGCCGAGACCGTGGCCCTGATCTGGCCCCAGGACCCGGCGCGCCGGCCCAACCGCGAACCATCCCTGTCGGAGGTGGTCGAGGCCCTGCTGCAGGCGAAACGCGGCGAGGCGGAAGGGCTGATCGAGGGCTGGCTGGACGGGCTGGACGCCACCGGGCGCTGGGCCCTGCTGAAGCTGGTCACCGGCGGCTTGCGGATCGGCCTGTCGGCGCGCCTGGCCAAGACGGCGGCGGCGATGATCCGCCCCCAGCACAAGCCGCTGCCGCCGAGCCCGGGCGAGGCTGCGGAAGAGGGCGAGCCCCTGTCTCCGGTCGACGTGGGCGAGATCGAGGAGGTCTGGCACGCGGTCACCGCGCCCTACGCCGACCTGTTCGCCTGGCTGGAGGGCTTCAGCGAGCGTCCGGCGGCGGACGCGCCGGGCCGGTTCCGCCCGGTGATGCTGGCCCACGCCATCGACGAGGCGGTCGACTTCGCAAAGCTCGACCCGGCCGACTTCGCCGCGGAATGGAAGTGGGATGGCATCCGGGTGCAGGCGGTCTGCGAGGGAGGGATCAAGAAGCTCTATTCCAGGACCGGCGACGAGATTTCGAAGAGCTTCCCCGACCTGATGGATCACCTGTCCTTTGAGGGCGCGCTGGACGGGGAGCTGCTCGTGATCCGCGACGGGGCGGTGGCGCCCTTCGGCGACCTGCAGCAGCGGCTGAACCGCAAGAGTGCCGACCCCAAGCTGGTCAAGGCCTTTCCCGCCGCGATCCGGGCCTACGACCTGATGGCGGATGCGGGCGAGGACACGCGCGGCCTGCCGTTCACCGAACGACGGGCGCGGCTGGAGGCGTTCGTCGCCGCAAATCCGTCGGAGCGGCTGAGCCTGTCGGAACTGGTGCCGTTCTTGAGCTGGGAGGAGCTGGCGCGGCTTCGGGCGAACCCGCCGGTGGGCGCCGCGGCCGAGGGGCTGATGCTCAAGCGGAAGGACTCGGTCTACGAGGCCGGGCGGCCCAAGGGGCTGTGGTTCAAGTGGAAGCGCGATCCCTACCTGATCGACGCGGTCCTGATGTACGCCCAGCGCGGCCACGGCAAGCGCTCGAGCTTCTATTCCGACTACACCTTCGGGGTCTGGACCGACGACGGCCAGCTGGCGCCGGTGGGCAAGGCCTATTTCGGCTTCACCGACGAGGAGCTGAAGCTGATCGACAAGTTCGTGCGCGACCACACCCTCGAGCGCTTCGGACCCGTCCGTTCGGTGCGCGCCGACCGGGAGTTCGGCCTGGTGTTCGAGGTGGCCTTCGAGGGCCTGCAGCGCTCGACCCGGCACAAGAGCGGGGTGGCCATGCGTTTTCCCCGCATCAGCCGCATCCGCTGGGACAAGCCCGCGCGCGAGGCCGACACCATCGAGACGGTGCAGGGGCTGCTCGAGCGCATCGAGGCGGGTGGGGGACGGGCGTGAGGCCGCGGAGCGGCTTTCCCAGGAAAGCTTGGACCACCAAGTACACCAAGGACACCAAGGGGTCGGCGCCAACGCTGGAAATCGGCTTGGTGTTCTTCTTGGTGTCCTTGGTGTCCTTGGTGGTGAATCCCTTTCTTCTCGCCTGACGGCGAGGCGCGACCGCGGCTTGTGGGAACCCCCGACCGGCGCCCGCGCGTTTCCCCAGCGATGGCGTTTCCTCTCGACGTGCTTCATCCGGCCAGGGCGCCCGCCGCGCCCCTGGCGGCGCCCCAGACCCTGACCTGGGCCAAGTTCACCGACGTGGCCGGGGATTTCGCGGTCAATCTGGGCCTGGCCGCCCTGATCCTGGTCGCCACCGTGTTCGCCGCAAAATGGGCCTCGCGGCTGGTGTCCCAGGGGCTGGGGCGGCTGCGCTTCTCCCAGCACGACTCCACCCTGCAGCAGTTCGGCAGCGAGCTGACCCGCTGGATCGTGGCCCTCGTCGGGCTGATCGCGGTGCTGCAGCGGCTGGGGGTGCAGACCACCTCGATCATCGCGGTGCTGGGCGCAGCCTCCCTGGCGGTCGGCCTCGCCCTGCAGGGGGCGCTATCCAATGTGGCCGCCGGGGTGCTGCTGCTGATCCTGCGACCCTACCGCGTCGGCGACCAGGTGGAGCTGGGGACCACGGTCGGGACGGTGCGGCGGCTGGACCTGTTTCACACCGATCTCGCCACCCAGGACAACCGCAAGGTCGTGGTGCCCAACGCCAAGGCGGTTGGGGATGTGTTGATCAACCGCACCACCTATGGACGGCGGCGCACGGAGCTGGACTTCAACGTCGGCTACCGCATGGACCTGGACCAGGTCTTCAAGGTCGCGCTCGACGCGGCCTTGGCCCACCCGAAGGTGCTCAAGGACCCGCCGCCTTTCTGCGGGGTCACCGCTCTGAAGGACTTCGCGGTGCAGGTGACCCTCTACGCCTGGACCGCGCCCGGCGACTGGTTCCAGACCGGGCTGGATCTCCGCAAGGCGGTGAAGGAGGCCTTCGACCGGGCGGGCGTCGAAATCCCGTTCCCGGTGCAGGTGGGTATCGCCGCGCCCACAGACGACCCGTCCGCCAACGGGGTGGAACGACGGCTGGAGACCCCGGTCGGCCGGGCCTAGCCATTTCCCGTCCCGCGGAAACCGTCTAGACGCGAGCGCATGCGTCACGACTTCGCCTCGGACAACACCGCGGGCCTCGCGCCCGAAGCCCTGGCCGCCCTGATCGCCGCCAATGCGGGCGCGGTCTCCTCCTATGGGTCGGACGCCATCACCGCGCGCACCGCCGATCTGATCCGCGAGCGGCTGCAGGCCGACGCCGAGGTGCGGTTCCTGATCTCCGGCACCGCCGCCAACGCCCTGGCGCTGGCGATGCTGGCCCGGCCCTTCGAGAGCGTCCTGGCTCACGAGCACGCCCACATCGTCACCGACGAGACCGGGGCGCCCGGCTTCTTCGGACAGGGCCTGGGCCTGACCCGGCTGGCCGGCGCCCATGCGCGCATCGATCCCGAAGCCCTCAAGGCCGCCCTGGCCGAGCCGGAGCCTGCCTATGTGCAGCCGCCCGGGGCGCTGAGCCTGACCCAGGCCACCGAATACGGCGCCCTCTATTCCGCCGAGCAGCTGCGCCACCTGATCGAGCCCTGCAAGCTGAAGGGCCTGAAGGTGCACATGGACGGCGCCCGGCTGGCCAATGCTGCGGCGGCCGGCTTCGACCCGGCGGATGTGGCGCGCCTGGGCGTCGATGTGCTGTGCTTCGGCGGGGCCAAGGCGGGGGCCGGCGCGGTCGAGGCCCTGGTGATCTTCGATCCGAAACTGGCCCGGCGCGTCGACCACCGGATCAAGCAGGCCGGACAGACCGCGTCCAAGGCGCGGCTGCTGACCGCGCCGCTGATGGGCCTGCTGGAAAGCGGCGCCTGGGAGGGCCACGCGGCCCACGCCAACCGGATGGCCCAGAGGCTGGCGGCGGGGATCAAGGCCCGCACCCCCTTTCCGCTGGCCCATCCGGTGGAGGCCAGCCTGGTGTTCGTGCGCATGCCGGCGGACGCCCACGACCGGCTGCTGGCCTCGGGTTGGGCGGCCAGCGACTTTTCCGACGGCTCGATCCGCTTCGTCTGCTCCTGGGCCACGACGGCGGAGAGCGTGGACGAATTCGTCGAAGCGCTGGCGAAAGTCGCCTGACGAACTTTCTTCCCGTCTGCGCCGTTGAGGGGGGATGATGAAACGCTACACAGACCGGGTCGCCATCGTCACCGGCGCCAACGGCGGCATCGGCGCCGCCACCGTCGAACGGCTGGGCCGCGAGGGTTGCCGGGTGATCCTGGCGGTGCTGCGCCCCGAGGCCGGCCACGCCGCCAAGGCCGAGGCCGATCTCAAGGACGTGGCGGAAAGCGCCGTGGTGGTCTGCGACGTCTCCGACGAGGCCCAGGTCGAGGCCTGCTGCGACGAAGCGATCAAGCGCTGGGGGCGGCTGGACCTGATCGTCAACAACGCCGGGCTGATGACCTTCAAGCCCATTGTGGAGCTCTCGGAAGACGACTGGATCAAGGTGCTGAAGGTCGACCTGCTGGGCTGCGCCCACTTCATGAAGCACGGGTTCAGGCGGATGAAGCCGGGCTCGTCGATCGTCAACGTCGCCTCGATCCACGCGGTGATGACCAGCGCGGATGCGGCGCCCTACGCCGCCGCCAAGGCCGGAGCCGTGTCCCTGTCGCGTACCGGATCGATCGAGGGCCGGGCCCTGGGGATACGGGTCAACACCCTGCTGCCAGGGGCGATCGACACCCCGATGCTGTGGGACAATCCCAACATCAAGTCCGGCGCCGAGAAGATCGACAAGGCCGACGTGGGCCGCCCGCAGGACATCGCCGCGGCGATAGCCTTCCTGGGATCGGACGACGCCGCCTTCGTCAACGGCACGACCCTGGTGGTCGACGGCGGGCGGCTGGCGAAGCTCTAGCTGGAGCGCCTCTGAGCTAGCCGACCTTGCGGCACTCGCCGGCCTTCAGCTTGCGCTCGTTCTCGGCGCGCACGGCGGCGCGGGCGGCCATGGCGGCCTGGACCGAGGCGGGGCGCAGGTCGAAGCTCGCGGCGACCTTGCCCTCGGGATCTAGGACCTCGCCGCGAATGGACCTGGCGCCATAGACCTTCATGGTCAGGTCGGTGGCCTCCGCATCCTTGCCGCTGACACCCTTGAGATCGCCGAGCCTGGCGGTCGCCACCCGGGCGGCGCGGGTGGGGAAGTCGCGCGGCGGGGCGCCGACCGTGGCCGCGCCGGAAAGGGCGGGCTTGCCGTCGACCACCAACCGCATGCCCAGGGCCAGGGGCGGCGGGGTCGCCTTGCCGTCGATGCCGGCGAGCATGGAGTCGGTCGGGCGGTAGATTTCGGGCCCGCTCACGTCGACCGAAACATGGCTCGCGCCCGCGCCGCCAACGGGAAAGAACGACGCCAGGCGCACCCAGCCAATCAGCGGGTCGTGGCCGCCGACGATGGTGTTGAAGTCGAAGGTCCCGTGCGGGTCCTTCAGGGACGGACTGCCCCAGATGTCGATGATCATGGCCGATCCCGCCAGGGCGCCGTCGACATAGCCCGCGCTCTGGCGCACCCGCCAGTCAGGACCCGACTGGTCCGACACGCAGCTGAAGGAGTCAGCCCGGGCCGCGCCGGCCAGGGCCGTGGCGGCGATGGCGATGGCGATCAGATGGCGCATGCGAAATCCTCCCCGAGACGCGCGAAGCCTAGCAGCCGCGGCAAGGGGCCGGAAGATCACCGTTCAGGGGGTCAGCCGGAGTAGTCCGGATAGCGCTTCAGCTCGAGGGTGCGCAGAATGATCTGGTCTACCTGGCAGTGTCCCATGTCGTATTTGGCGGCGCTGCCGAACTCCGGGTCGTCAAAGGACGAACATCAGGCTCCCGCATAGGTCTTCCACGCCCGCTGGGTGGCGGCCAGGCGGCGGCGTTGCGTGAGGTTGAGCCGGCTGCGGGCAGCGCGGTAGGCCGCGTTCATCCGCGCCGTCTGCAGGCTTCGCTCGGCGTTGATGCACGCCCCGTCGGCCATGGATTCGGAGTCGCGCGCGGGGCAGGCGAGATAGGCCTTGCTGTAATAGGCGCTCAGATCCGGCCGATCGGCGGCGGCGGCGGTCGGCGCCCCCAGCAGAAGAAGGCCGAGTTGGAGAACAGCGAGCGGACTGGACATGGCGGGCTCCGGAATCGCGTGATCCTAGAGCATTTCCGGTTCCAAGGTTCAGGTCGCGGGCGGGAAGGCTTCCAGGGCGATGATGCGCAGAATCGTCTCGTCGACCACGCACTGGGCCTGGACGACGCGGGAGAGCGTGCCCCAGGCCTCGTCGTCGCGCTGGGCCGCGCACCAGGCGTCGCGGTAGGCGATCCACGCCCGCTCGGACGCGCGCAGCCGCTGCTTCTGGGGCTCGCTGAGGTCCTTGAGCGCGCTGCGGTAGAGCGCGTTCAGGCGCACGTCCTGGCGGCCCGCCTCGGCGACGAAGCAGTCGACCATCTCCTGGGTCGAGTTCTGCAGGCCGGGGCAGGCCCGAAGCTCCGGCGTGTAGCGGCTTTCGATCTGGGGACGGGCCGGACGATCGACGGGCCCCACCGGCGTCGCGGCCGCGGCCTGGGCGAACAGGGTCAGGGCGAGACCGAGCGTCGCCCCCGGACGCATCAGCTCAGGCCCGTGCGTCCGATGGCGTAGAAGCGGTCGGCGCGCTGCTTGCGCAGTTCGTCCGGCGACAGGGCGTCGAGGCGTTCCAGCTCCTCCTCGATCACGTCGCCAACGGTCTGCAGGGTGGTTTCCGGGTCGGAGTGGGCGCCGCCAGGGGGCTCGTCGATGATGCGGTCGACGATCTTGAGCTTGAGCAGGTCCTCGGCGGTGATCTTCATGGCGGCCGCCGCGTCCTTGGCCCGAGCCCCGTCGCGCCACAGGATCGAGGCGGCGCCCTCCGGCGAGATCACCGAATAGATCGAATGCTCCAGGATCAGCACCCGGTTGGCGCCGGCCAGCGCAATGGCCCCGCCCGAGCCGCCCTCGCCGGTGACCGTGGCGATGAAGGGCACGCCCAGGACCAGGCCGCGTTCGGTGGAGCGCGCGATGGCCTCGGCCTGGCCGCGCTCCTCGGCGCCGATTCCGGGATAGGCGCCGGCGGTGTCGACGAAGGTCAGGACCGGGATCTGGAACTGATCGGCCATGTCCATCAGGCGCACGGCCTTGCGGTAGCCTTCGGGGCGGGCCATGCCGAAATTGTGCTTCAGGCGGGTGGTGGTGTCCCAGCCCTTCTCGTGGCCCATGACCACCACGGGACGGCCGCGGAAGCGGCCCAGGCCGCCCACGATCGCCTGGTCGTCGCCGAACTTGCGGTCGCCGCGCAGCTCCACGAACTCGGTGATCAGGCCGCCGATATAGTCCATCAGATGCGGCCGCTCGGGATGGCGCGCGACCTGGGTCTTCTGCCAGGGGTCGAGCTTGGCGTAGGCCTCCTCGCGCAGCACGCTCACCCGCGCGCGCAGGGCCTCGATCTCGCTGTCGAAGGCGCCGGGGCCGGCCGTCTCCGAGAGCTTGGACAGCTCCTCGATCTTGGATTCGAGATCGGCGATAGGACGCTCGAACTCGAGATAGTGGCGCACCGCTGCCATGTAATCCTGAAACCTCGTCAGACGCGGCGGAAACTAGGGCTTAGGCGCTCGGCGGACAAGCTGGCCGAATCGGGAACGCGTGAGCACCGGTTTCGGTCATCGAACATTGAGGCGAATTCACTGAAGACCCGGCGTCCCGTTCGCTAGGCTGCCGTCCCGGAAACCGAGGGCGCCGCATGACCATTCATCGACGTGGAGTTCTGGCCGCCGGCCTGGGCCTGGCGGCTTCGCCCGCCCTGGCGGCCTCGGACCTCAGCCTTGAGCAGGTGATCGAGCGGCACACCCGCGCCCGCGGCGGCGCGGCGGCCCTGGACCAGGTCAAGTCCTGCGCGGTGGCGCTGGAGATCACCGAGGGCGGATCGACGGTCCGCGCCCGCTACCGCGCGTCGCTCACCCCGCGCATGCGCATCGACGTGTTCGCCGGCGACAAGCGGGTGTGGAGCGAGGGGCTCGACGCCGCCGGAGCCTGGACCTGGCCCGGCGACAAGCCCGCCGCCGGGAGCTCGAGCGCGGACGGGGCCAAGGCCCTGATGCACGGGATCCATTTCAACCTGCTGGGCCTGCACGCCTTCCCGGCCCACGGCCACAAACTAACCCTGGCCGGGCGCGAGACGGTCGCGGGCGTCAACTACTACGTCATCCAGGTCGACATGGCCGACGGCTTCCAGACCTTCCGCTACATCGATCCGGTCAGCTGGCAGGTCGGGCGCGAGCGCGACGTGCGCGCCATCCATCCGGACCTCGACGCCAAGAAGAAGCTGCTGGAACAGGTGATGGAGGACTACCGCCCGGTCGAGGGGGTGATGGTCTCGTTCCGCTCGAACCAGGTGGATGTGGCGGCCGGCAAGGTGCTGCAGACGACGCTGCTGACCTCACAGCGGTTCAATCCGCCGGGCGCCGACGAGGCCGTCGACCGCAGTGCGGCTCCCCCGGCGGCCGCCTAATCCTTCTTCGCCAGCGGATGGCCCTTCTCGACCACCTCGCGCAGGCGGTCGGAGGCCACGTGGGTGTAGATCTGGGTGGTGGCGATGTCGGCGTGGCCGAGCAGGGTCTGGACCACCCGAAGGTCGGCGCCGCCCTCCAGCAGGTGGGTGGCGAAGGCGTGGCGCAGGACGTGGGGGCTGACCCGGGCCGGGTCGATCCCGGCGAGGTGAGCGGCCTCCTCCAGCAGCTGGCCGAAGCGGCGGCGCGTCAGGCGCCCGCCGGCGCCGCGGGAGGGAAACAGCCAGGGATTGGCCGCATCGCCCTTGGGCAGGAAGCTCTTGCGGACCTCGAGGTAGGCCTTGATGGCCTGGCGCGCAGTGTCGTTCAGCGGCGCCAGCCGCTCCTTGCCGCCCTTGCCGCGCACGATCAGATAGGCCGGATCGCGGGCGAGCGCCTCCAGCCGAAGCGCGGTCAATTCGGAGACCCGGAGGCCCGAGGCGTAGATCAGCTCAACCATGCAGCCAAGCCGCAGGCCCTGGGCGCCGTCCCTGGACGCCGCCGCCGTGATCAGGCGGGCGACCTCCTCGCGAGTCAGGACCTTGGGCAGGGGGCGGCCCTGCTTCGGCGCCTCGATCCGGCGCGACGGGTCCTGGGTGAGCCAGCCTTCGGTCAGGGCGAAGCGGTAAAACTGGCGAAGCGCCGAGCGGCGGCGCGCGGCGGTGGAAGCGGCCAGGCCCTGGCGGGCGATCTCAGTGAAGTAGGCCTCCACGGCCTCGGCGTCCGCGCCCATGAGGCCGCCGCGCTTGTCCAGGAAGGCGTGGGCGTCGGCGAGGTCGCGGCCGTAGGCGGCCAGGGTGTTGGCCGCGGCGTCGCGCTCGACCGCCATCATCTCCAGAAAGGCTTCGGCCTGTTCGGGCAGGACCATGGCTCAGGGCCGGGCGAGGGCGACGAGGCTTTCCAGGGTCACGGCGCGGGCGTCCTCGGCGAAGCCCGAGGCGCGCAGGCCGGCGACGGCG